>CAMYVY010000043.1 GCA_947302715.1 uncultured Clostridia bacterium | reverse complement strand
ATGGTTCATCGTCTATCGTGAATGACAGCTCACCAAACAACTCTGTTCCTGTGATCTTGTCACCATCCTCCAATAACTCAATCAATAAGTTTCTTTCCATGTCTTTACTTTCTGTTTGCAAAAATAAACATAAAAGTTGATTCCTCCAAATTTTTGGAGAAGAAAATCAACTTTTATGCTTATTTTTTGGTTCATACTATGTTTATTCTTTCAATTTTAGTTTATATTACTCAGAAGTCATCGAATTTCTTCATCGCCTCTGCCTTGATCTCATCACAAACGTCGATGTAGGGCTTCATCGCCTTGTAATCATAATATCTCAGAATGCCTACGAGAAAATGGTTTTTCTAAAACTTATTAAATCTAAGTCCAAATGTACTCATTTTTAGCCAATTATTTGTAATTTTGCCCACAATATAAACAAAATTTGAAATATGAGCGAGAAATTCCCATACGGCTATGATGTGAATGAATATATCGACAAAGCATTCGAGCAGATGAAGGAGGTCTATTTCTGGGTTACGAAAGAGATGCTCAATCCAGATTGGACGTACGCCATCGAGAAAGACGAGGATGGGAGATATCAGTACGTAACCTATTACGATCCTGGTAGCGAAGAGAAATTCCGTACGGTCTGGAAGGAATGGGACTATGAGGGTTTCTTGAAGCATTTCATCCACATGAATGGAGGAACTGCTGAAAGGTACAACCCCGTAAAGGAAAGCTTTTTCGTGCGACCGGCGCGTGCAAGTAGTGCTGGCTGGGATCTGGAAATCTATAAGATAGAAAAGCGTGAGTTGGGAGGATTTTCCGTCTATATACAGGCTGGCAACCGCTCGGCAGGTGCTTCGAAGTCGTTTTATATTCCAGTGGACTATTTTAAGCTGCCTTGGGAAGAATTCCTTGACAAGTATCTCGAATTAGCTCCCCCCAGTTCGTTCTATGTAAACAAGGCAGATCTCGAAAATGACCATGGCATTAAAGAGTTCCTTGGCTTCTGAGATATGAAAAAAGATGGATGATAAACTGAAGACAAACGAGTAAAAGACGAAAAAGAGACGAAGAACAAACGAAACATACTTCTTCCTCCATACTACTTTTCGGCTTCCACCACCGAAAGAACATCGAAGGACTAAAAGAACGAACAAGCAACAACAGATATGGCAGAATTATTAAACAATTTACTCAAACTGAAAGGACGCATAGAGGGCCTGTCATTCTATGAAAAGGGCGGCAAGATCATCGTCCGACCGGCACATAACAGAAAGAAAACGAAAAGCATGACCCGCAAGCAATTCATCATGCGCCAACGGCTCATGCACAACAATGCCCTGTGGCGTAAACTGCAGGATACGAAACAGGTGTTCTTCGAGGGCGACACCGATGCCTGCCACCGATTCCGTTCCATCAATCAAGACGTGCCGGACGTATTCCTCACAAAACAACTGCACCATAACTTCGCCTCACTGCTCCTGCCGGGGATGGTACTCTGCGACGGGCCGTTTCAACCAATTGACTATCAACTCGGAGAGGTATACGGCCCTGCTTCCTCTGCCGATGCATCTGACACGATGCCAGCCCTGCTCACCGACCTCACCAAGGCGGGAGCCTACAAGGGCACACTGCTGCTCTACGTGCTGAAACAGAACATATACACTCAGCAATACATCGAGGAAACACCCCGTATCAGCATCACGGTCATCCCCGTTGACCCCGACCAGCCCATTGAGATACCGCACATCGGCTCCGTCCGCTTCGTCAACGTCCCCTCAACTCTCCTGACACCTTACCAAAATCCATCCGGCACTCTCGCCCTTGTAGGCGACATCTTCGCCGACCCCATGCTTGGCTTCGGCCTCGTCCGCATCATCGACGGCCACGCCTCTCACCAGTGCGTCGTCACTCGTTGCACCTACTACGAACGCTATACCACCGAACAGTCCCTCCTCGTCGCTGCTAAATCTTATGGCGGCCTCACCGGCGAATGATGACACTCGAGAACAGGTTGCGCCTCAGCAATTCGGTATCTTCAAAATCTGGTTCTTCTCGGATAATCGACGATTATAGCGGTGGACGCGCCTGTAGGGCTTCGTACTTGTAATAATAAAGAAAGCGGGGCTCGCAATCACTGCGAGTCCCGTACTTTTTTCATTACTAACTTTTAAACCCAAATGAAATAACAAACAACTAACTCAAACAAAACTTATGAACTTATGAATCAAAAATCTGATGCAAAGATATGGAGTTCTGAGGCAGATTCCAAATAATCTGCCGTTTTCTTCTTCAACTTGTTGCGACGGGTTGCATGATATGCGACAAAAGGCCTACATGATCTATTATTCTGTCGTGAAAGGCAAATAATTGTGTTTAGATTTGGTAATGACACAAAGGGGTCTGTCCCTTTTGTGTCGTTTTTGTCATTAATAGGTGAAGCCGCTGCCGTTCCATTTCAGCGTCTTCTGGGTCTTCTTGCCGTTTTCATGCCAAGTGGTGACGATGATGTCCTTGCCTGTACGTGGCAGGGCATAGGATTTGTCGAAGTATTCCACGTCGAAACCTGGCGTGTTACATCTGGCCATC
>CAMYVY010000042.1 GCA_947302715.1 uncultured Clostridia bacterium | reverse complement strand
GTATTCATCCATTTTCTGCTCCTGAACATGAATATTGAAATTATGAACCTTACCAGTTCTTCCTGTGACAGAATGAAATATACCCACACAATAGGAAGCTTCAATATCAATCCTGTCAAAAGAGCAAGCGGCACGCCAATCAGCCACGTACCAAGCATGTCTATCATCATGATATATTTTGTTCTGCCGCCGCTGCGTATGATGCCTCCTCCAAGTATCATGTTCTGCACCTTTATCGGCATAAGTACCGCAAAAGCTGTCAGAAGCGCTGAACCAATCGCCCTTACATCATCAGATACGTTAAATAAATGTACATAAGGGGCTTCTAATCCCAATATTGTTACTGACAACAGGATGCTGCCGATAAAACCATACACACACAGTTTCTTTGATTCCTGATAGGCTTTCTCATACTGCCCCTCACCAAGACGTTTTCCGATCAGTATTCCTGCCGCCTGAGCAATTCCGCCAAGGGCTCCGATGGTGAGTCCCTGAACCGACCCCGTAAGTGACATCCCGGCAAGTTCATCAGTGCTCATATGCCCATATACGAAGGTATTGATACTCTGACCTACAGCCCATAAAAATTCATTTATCACAACCGGTACAAGCATGGTCAGATACTGCCAACATTTTTCTCTCCCAAGGGAAACTGAATAACGGATCCTGCCATACAGCGCAAAAAACATCACGATGAGCAGTACAGCTCCTGCCACCTGCGAGATTACGCTGGCATAGGCGGCACCCCTGACGCCAAGCATCGGCATGCCAAAGTTTCCGAATATCAGGCAATAGTTGAGACCTGTATTGAGGATCGCAGAAATGAAACCCGCATATAACGGCCATGACGATTTTCCTCTGCATCTTATGGCAGCACCCAAAATATTGCTTATACCGAGCGGAATGAATGTCCACCCTATGATTCCCAAATACGCGCTCCCTTCATTTATGACGCGCACATCATCAGTAAACATCCTGATAAACTGTAAAGAAAACACCGCCGAGAGAAAAAAGAACGCGATTCCTGTGAGCATCATTACAAGGAAATTCACACAGATACTTCTTTCCTCGGACTCCCTGTCATTCTTCCCGATATACTGGGATATCATGATACCCGCTATCGTACAGATCGCTCCGACAACAAATGAATAGATAAATCCGGGCTTCCCTGCTATCTCTACTGCGGCTATGCTCTTTTCCCCAAGCTGTCCCACCATTATCTGATCGATCATGGAAAAGGATGACTGGAGCATTGACTGAAGTGCGACCGGTATCGCTATGCTTATTACCTGTTTTTCAAAAGTCTCTTTCATAAAAAAATCCCCTTATCATTTGGTTAAATAATAAGGGGAATGTCTCAAATTTACAATGGGTTAATCGCATAACCTTCATCGCATCATTCAGATCTTTACACCTATCTTTTCTTTTTACAACTCCTTAAGTTCTTTTGAAATCTCGAAAGATTATCTCTTGCTGAACTGTCGAAGCGTTAGGAAAACGTGCCGGGGGCACGTTTTATACTAATTTCTAATTAAAACATTTAATGATCCAAGAACGCGCAGTAATACTGTGTATAACCTCGGCAGATAACGAGTTAATAGTATCACAGAGACGATCAACAACTTTTTCAAGAGTAGCAAAGACTTCATTTTGAAAGCCTAATTTGCGAAGCTCCTTCCAGATCTGCTCAATAGGGTTCATCTCTGGAGTGTATGGCGGAATAAAAAACAAATGTATATTTTCTGGGATCAAAAGCGCGCCAGACTTGTGCCATGCAGCGCCATCACAGCAAAGAAGAATTTCATCATCAAGGTATTGATTCGAGAGTTCCTCAAGGAAGATATTCATACAAGCAGAATTGCAGTAAGGCATAATGAGAAAGAAGGAGTCACCAGTCAATGGTTCCACGGCACCATATGCGTAACGGTACTCCCTGATATGGTGACACGGGACAGAAGGACGAATCCCTTTCCTGCACCAACAGTATTTCGGTTTGTTAATTCTTCCGAAACCGGCTTCATCCTGAAACATCAGATGGACTTTTTTGCCTGTGGAAAACTTTATTTGTTGGATCTCCGCGTTAATTTTTTTGAGGTCGCTATGACCTCTTCATCCGCTTTCTTGGGGTGCCGGCTACGCGGCATGATTTTTCGCCATCCTTGACGATGGAGTACGTAATAGATTTGTGCTTCACTTATGGGATGATCTACCGCTTTCTGATACGCTGCTTTAATCTCAGAGATTTCTACGAGCTTGCCTGCTTCCGCTTCTTTTCGGAACGGTTCTAGAATGGCTGCCTCTTCCTCTACGCTCATATTACGCCTGTTCCCGCGATAATGATTGTCTACAATCGCTGTCAATCCACCATCACGGTATTTCGCCACTAAGGTCGTAATGTAGCTCGGATGGTATTCGCACGCGTGCCCCACGTCTTCCAAGCTTTGCCCCAGCGCCCGCATCTCTATTGCTTTCAAGCGCCGTTCCACCCGTTTGTCTGTATTCTTTCTTCGCGCTTCTTGAATTTCTGCTATTTCTTCGGCACTAAATTTGTATCTGGTAGACATCTTCATCACCCAGATTTATTATACTCCTCTGTTAATCATTATTAAAGCTTTTTGTTTTAAATTAGTATAACTTGCTATATCTCCGGCGCAGAGTGATTAATACAGTACCCCAAGGGGAAATC
>CAMYVY010000041.1 GCA_947302715.1 uncultured Clostridia bacterium | reverse complement strand
TCCATGGTACGCCCTGTTTTGAGGTTACAGAGAAGAACAATGACCTGCTCAACGGGATCCTGAAGCTGTGGAAATACCTTTTCAGGTCATAAAGACTGGCCGCTATCCTGATTACCTGAGGGATAGCGGCTGATTTTTTCCTATACTTATAAAGAGTCAATTATCGGCAATATCTATGTTTTATTGCCGATAATTGACCGTTTACGAATCTGACACAAAAAATGTGGGCAGCTGGTTGGACTGCCCGTTACCTTTGTACTTAGTCAATAAACTCAAACTCATCCCTGCAGCAGGTAATCTCCTTTCCGCTTCCGATGACGGTACAGTTATATTCATAGCCATGGTAGCCACCCGTGGCGCTATCCTCGTCCACCTGAATATCCCAGTACCCCTTGTACGGTTCCAGTAATCTTGCGTATCTCATGTCGATGTTTGTCTTTGACGGTTGAAAACCTCATGTGCTAACTCATTCAGCTCCCTCTCCTCCACCTCCATGTCAGTGCTGACGTACTTGAACAGGATGGCCTTGGCGAGGTTTATCTCGGAGCTGGCATTCTTGCGAAAGCCGAGCTCCAGATATTCCTGTGCATCCGAAAGATGGGATGCGATGGCGATACGAACGTTGACAGTCATAGTCCTATAGGGTTAAAGGTCAGACCATCATCAGAACGGCAGGTCATCAGCCTTGGCCTCGGGGGCGTCCTTCGGCGGTTCGGGTGTGTTCTTCTTCGCCTTTGCCCCTTTCTTGGAAGCCTGCTTCGGGTTGGCAGACTGCTCGTCCTTGCGTCCGGCGTTCACGAAAGCGATGCTGTCAGCGTTGATGCTCACCTGCACATGGCTCTCGCCCTGTCTGTCCGTCCACTGAGACGTGGAGATCGTTCCCTCCACGAGAATCAGCCTTCCCTTGGTGAGATAGTCAGCGAGGCGGATGTGGTTCTCGCGGCTGCTGCGTACCCTTACCCATGTCGTTACGTTCTGTCCTTTGGAGTAGTCATCGACGGCGATGTCCACCGCCATGAAAGTCCCGTGTACTCCGGTAATCACCTTGCAATCCTTGCCGATGCGTCCGATAGTGTGTGTATAAAGCATAGTTGAAATGATTTGTGGAAAGCCGGTTACACTCTCCGTTACCTGTAATTGAAAGTTGAATGGTTGTTTTTATTTCCCTTAAAGTTCCCAGCGTTTGCTGGAAGAAGAAGGCCTATTGAGCCTTCTCCTTCGGATTCTCCTTGTCAGGAGTCATGTAGAACCTGCTGGCCACGAGCACCACTCGGTTGTGCTTCACGCCGTCCTGATCGGTCCATTCCTCCGGCTTGAAGAAGCCCTCTACCGTGATCATGGCACCTTTCGTGAGGCAGTCGAAGGAGTCACGGTTCTCGTTCTTGCGCCATGCCTCGATGTTCATGAAGGCCGACGTGCGGGTGGTCTCCTCACCGTTCTTCTCGTTACGGCCTACCGCGAGGGAGAAGCGGGCCACGCTTGCTGTTGAAAACTGACGGATTTCAGCGTCCTTACCTACGAATCCTGTCACTGCGAAATTGTTCTCGATCTTTTTCATTGTTCTGAATTTTTAGAAGTGAAACATTTATTTTTTACGTTGCAATAAGAGTTGGCAAGGAAAGCATGCGATGCAAGGAATTACCGGATTATTTCACCCGTGGGGCAAGGAAAAGTTTTTACCGGCAGCAAGGCCGTCGGCAAAAAGTTTTTGAAAAAATCCAGGGAATAAGGCATCTGGTACTTGCAGGATGCGGCTTGCACTAACTTCGCGACGGAAAAAGTAAGTGTGACTCGCTTCGACAGGAAAAGGCAGATATGAAAGAAGTCGGACAAGAACAATCGCGTAAGGATAGCCAGTAAGGGATGCCATCCATGAAGTTTCAGCAAGTGATGCTGCTTGACTTTATTACAAGAGGTAAGAGAGGACAAAAGGGAGAACAAGCAGTCAACATTGACTAAGAGGAAACAGCAAGAACGAGGCAGTCCTTCAGCTTTTGATTAAATGAGCACTGAAGAGATAAAAGCCGAGAATGGCAGAAAAACGGCAAGAGTACAAACGCTTGCCGTGAGCCAAGAAAGAACTTTTTACTTAAAAAGGAAAAGGACACATTAAAGGAAGAATACGAACTTTGAGCCATCTGTACCTTCACCATTGTAATCAGCAGAGGCGGGGAACTGACAGCATAGGTCAGAAATAGCATCCTCGTCAAGGTGAACAGACAGTTCCATTTCAATGGCCATTTTTTCCTGGGAATAGGCCAAGGAAAAGATACACTCTCCCATAACGGCATTCACCACCGTTCTGATTTCGTCCTGCGTACGCCAGATAGAATCAAAATCAATCATTCTTCCACATTATCAATAATAAATCTATCCTATAAATTGGAATTTACTTTTCATTAAATCTCCTTCTTTTTTGCGATATATTCCCATGTTACACAATGCAGTGCACCGCCTTCTTTTATCAAAGGTTTTGCATAAATGGGGATAATCTTCAAATCTGGGAAAAGTTTTTCAAAAGTATTCAAAGCTGCAATATCGCTCTCGCTATCTATATTTTCAGAAAGACATGGAAGTAATATACCATTGCTCACTCTTAAAAAATTCAGATAGCACCATGAATCCTTATCTTCTTTACAGTCTAAATCGAGTTGAACAACATCGAATTTAGCTTCAAGGATTTTTAAGAGTCTGTTATGAAATGCTTTGGCTTTGTTTTTCCAACATCCATTCAAAAGTATTCGATTATCATCCAGAGGTGCAACCATTCCATCTGAGTGTCCGCAGAAGTCTTTCATGTCCCAGGGTAAAAGTATTATTTCTTCAGCACACAAGGAATCTTTTAGATGCTGCAAAAGTTCAAGAGCCGTCCATTGGGGATTTTCGCTGAAAATCTTATCCGTCATAATAACCTTATTGCCACATCTCACATAGTTTCCTCCATCAAATATGATATTCATATTAGTTGGAGTAAATAGATGCAGACCCTTACAAACTTCATCCTGATTGGTTATAGTCTTCTGGTACGTCTTGTATTCAACTAAATAATCTGGATTATATCTGAATTTAGAGTAAGTGCCATCACTGAAAATCATTACTGGCATATAATCCCGACACCAATAATTTTGAGTATTAGATAACTCTCGGTGTTCTACGTTCAACTTAGATAGAGCGGCAGAAATAGATTCTGCTACACTTGCTGTTTTTGGTGTTGTACGTAGCCGTTCTGAGGTATAAATGATAATATCTTCCATAAATATAAATGTTTGCTAAATTCC
>CAMYVY010000040.1 GCA_947302715.1 uncultured Clostridia bacterium | reverse complement strand
CAACTTCTATCAGGGATAGACTCCAATCGGAGTCAACCTAAATCCGGAAATGACAGGGTGGTCAAAACGTGGTCGATGCTGTTGAAAAGAACATATCTAGGTAATTTTGTTTTCCTCCTGCGAAAATAATTGCGTGAAATAGCATTACTTTTGTAAGGAGCTGTTATGGTTAAACATCTTCACGATATATTATCTTATGATCATGCGCCTTTTGAAGAAATCTCTACTCGTTCTGTTTATTCTGTCAATAATCATCACGGTGGCTTTAGGCTTCTCAAACAGAATAGTTTGTACGAGATACACTATTGACAGCGATAAGATCACAGGCAGCGTTAAAATTGTAGTCGTTGCTGATTTCCATGGGTGCAGATATGGCGAACATAGTGAACCGATACTTCAAATCATATCAGAAGAGAATCCTGATGTCGTGCTTCTTTGCGGAGACATATACGATGACAAACTACCTTTTGATAAGTCAAACGACCTTGTCAGGCAACTAACAGAGGTTTGGCCGGTCTATTATGTGAGCGGAAACCATGAGTACTGGAGCGGCCAAATCGATTCTATCAAAGCAATGGTAACCAGTTATGGCGTGCGTGTCCTTGAAGGCACAGGGGAAGAAGTTCATATCGGTAAAGATACGATATTCATAGGGGGCATAGATGACCCGACATATTTGGGAATGGAAGCTGTGAAAAGTCAGGCCAATAGCATTCTTTTTCCGTCAAATCATTATTCAGTATTGCTAAGCCATCGACCGGAATTGACGGAACTCTTTTCAGCGATTCCCGTTGACCTTGTCATCTCTGGTCACGCACACGGAGGCCAGGTCAGGATACCCTATTTGTTGAATAGCGGCCTGTTTGCACCAGATCAAGGATTTTTCCCCAAGTATACTACAGGTATCCATGAGCTGAACAGTCGGACATCGTTGCTTATCAGCAGAGGCTTGGCCAAAGAAAGTACCAGAGTGCCTCGTTTCTTTAATAAACCAGAAATTCTCTCAGTGACGGTGAAGTCTTCCCATTGATTATTTGTTTCTGACTGGGTTTGCAGATGTCGTAGGTGCGACCAAATGTGGTCAAATTTTGGGGATAGATAATTTAAGACCTTGTAAGTGTTTGAAAATTAGCAATTTACAAGGTCTTGCTGTGCCTCGGGCGGGACCACTAACTATTTAGCAGAAACGCCTCACTACAAATTAGTTAGGCAAACACATTTTGTTTTTAGGGTAACATTTGGGAAACATTTCTGTCCGTTAGTGTCTTTCTAAGTCAACCTATGTCAGTAAGGATCTATTCCTCGTCCATCGACTTCTTCGCATAGCGTCTTTGATAACCAACCCTAAAACTTAACAAAAAAGTGAAGTTTTATTTGGGAATTCAAAAAGATGTTGTATCTTTGCACCCTCAAACAATGAATTGTATGGGGAAGCTCGAACTCGTCATAGAAAGCGATAATGTCAGTATTTACTCACCGAAATATGATGGTGAGACGCAGACAGAGTTCGAAAAATTCATGTATGACAATGGTTCTTATCCACATCCACAATTAAAGAAAGACTATGATGCCATCATCGCTATCATCAAAAAGATGGTGGATGATTGCGGTGCTCGTGAGAATCTATTTCGTCTGGAAGGGAAGAATATTAAAGCGATTCCGCTTTGTATTGAACAAAGACGAAGGAGGGGAGTCGGAACTCTCCGTTTGTATTGCATCAGGATTTCGGAGAGGATTCTTGTTATTGGTAATGGCGGGATCAAGAAGGTTAGGAAATATGAAGATGATCCCGTTCTACTGGATATAGTTGATAAACTTCGCTCTATTGAGCATCAAATATATATCGAGACACGTAAGGCGCATTCGGATTACGAAGATTACCAGAGAGTGAAAACAATTATTGAAACTATCACCATATAAAACCTGTTATGAAAAAGAACCCTTTATTTGATAAATGTGTTGCCAATGTTGCTCCTGAGGTGATGGAGGAGGTCAGCCTTAACGTTGACATTGCCAATCGCATTTATGATCTTCTCAAGAAGAGAAAGATGACTCAGCGCGAGTTTGCAGCGCAGATGGGTAAACGTGAGTCGGAGATTTCCAGATGGCTTACTGGCTCTCATGGATTCACAACAACAACTTTGGCCAAGATTGCTGCCGTGCTTGGCGAGCCTGTGGTAGAGGTGAAAAAGGCTCCCGAAGTGAAATATGTATTTATCTCAGCTCAGGGTTTTATGACTCCTTCAGAATCTTATGATGGAGCTTATAACAACCAGAACCGCAGCTATTTCAGTATGACGTATAATAATTAACTTACTATGGCGGAAGAAAATGTTAATATACAAATGAGGCTTGCATCAGTCAGTGAGGTAAGCTTTATGATGTCTCCAGGAAAAGTAGGGGACAATGTCAATCCGGAGACAATCCAGATTGGCTTTTCGACACAGATTCAACCTGATATCGAAAACAATATCTTCAACTTGATTTTCGGTACTCGCTATGAACTTAACGGGGACGTAGTGCTGGAGAGTCTGTACAAATTCGAATTTGAGGTAAAGAACCTCAGCCAGTTCATTGTATTCAATGATAACCAAAGCATTACGGTTAACCATATCATGCCGCATTTCTTAAGCGTGGCTGTAGGTACCATGCGTGGTATCCTGGTCGTTAAAACCGCCGGAACCAACTTCTCCAAGTATCCGCTTCCTATGATAGACGTGAACCAATTGAATGCAAACCTATCTACTCAGGGATAGTATTACGAATAAACCAGACAGAGCGGTCTCGTCCTGCATTGGAGGAGACCGCTCTTATTCTTTGAAGCCGGAGTAATAGACGGTGATTCCGAAGGTGCTGGCCAGGTCGCCACTTTCCCATCGTTTCTTGATGTCCCCGCTTGATGTATCGTATCCGAGTACGACATCGATGATACGTAGTCCTTTTGGACGCTTATAGCCATCGCTACGGCGTCGGCCACGTATATTGATGGAGATGTATTCTTTGTTCTCTCTTTGGCTCCTATAGAGCAGCAAATCGGACTTGAAGCCACGATACTTGGTGTTTACTTCGCATACATCATATCCCCATTTACGAAGGTCAAACGGCTGGTCTTGGTGGGATAGGGAATACTGGAAAGGGTGAATCAGCAGCGTTCTTTCGTCGAAGATCTCCTTAAGAGCATCACGGGTCTTCTCATATAAGGGATTTCGGCCATAAGAGATGGATTCTCCGGCCTTCTTGGGCGGTGGAGGCATCGATACGATCCATTTCCTATCTTCTGTTGAGCCGGTCAGGAATTCCTTCAGCTCAGCCCGGTCAAGAGCCTGGTAATTAATGTCGATTTCTATGCACTTTAGGTGATTATCGACAATGGTCTGACGTTTTTTGCCATCAACCTTATGGCTGACCAGGAATTCAATAAGCAGTCGTTCGCCATTATCCATGATGCCTTCCACATCCGGACGGAAGCCATAGTGCTCATCCCACTTCTCAACTTCAACATTATGTATTCTTACGAGACCGGAGGGAAATGTCCTGTTACTGGATGTCGGAAGCATAATCTGCCCGGCTTCTTGAAGGACTTCTTTTGCCAAAAAGTGAAGCGAAGATTCGAAGGCTCCTTCACACTCATGTCCGTGAGCGTGAGCAAAATGATGAATACGTGTCCCTGGCTCAGGCCATCTACCACCGTTTTTAGCATAAAGAGGAGCATCGCAATGAGGACAATGACATTTACAATTGGCCCCTTTGGCAACATCATCGACGTGGACGAGGGCTCCGCCTTCATCCAGCGCAAAAGTCAGGAATGCGCCCATAGTTAGAACCTCCTCTCGATGTATCTAAGGAGTTCTCCGTCCAGTTCTTTTGTACCCTGGGGGGCGCGGAGAAAGCCGTGTTTGGTGAGATTCTCTTCCGTGAGTTTGCCGGATTTGGAGGTGGCCTCAAGGCGAAGGAGAGCGTACTTTGTATCCGTCTCGTCTTGGTTGATACGATCCTTGTCGACCCAGAACTCTTCCTCGTGAATCATCCACTGGTCGTAGCGGACGTTGACAGCCTCCACGGTCATCCGGTATTTGATTTCCCGGTCCTCAGAGACGTAGACATAGATGGTATCGCCTATATTGACGTTGTATCGGCTCTGCTGCCAATGATACTCGCCGTACTTCTCCAGGCATTCTGCCAGACGGAAGGTGCTACGCTTAGCCGTGATAAGCCATTTCTTATGGTCTTCCGGGATGATGTGTCCGGCCATATTCACTCGGTTGTTGTTCGGGACAATGTCTAGGTGACAGTCCATAGCGGCGGCGATACGGCAAAGAATGTCGAGTCCGGCAGAATACTTTCCCTTCTCGATTCGGCTCAAATTAGAAGCATCGATGTCGGCAAGCTGTGCCACATCCTGAGCATCCATACGGCGCTCCATCCGAAGGCTCTTGATTTTTGCCCCAATGCGTTCACGTTCGTTCTCGCGGTCCGGGCCATACCAGAAGATGCTGGCCCAGCAGCGGCATTGGTACATACCACGAAGAATCGGCCCCATAATGACAGATGGGTCGCCCTGGTAGTATTTGTCGAAGAGTGCAGCGATGATTTGGCAGTGCTGCTCCTGCATTTCAAATGGGATTACTCCGGAGAGCCCCAGCGTGAAACGGTCACCTTGTGGCGTTTCAACCGTCACCTTATCCAGGCTGACGAACTTACATTTTGTCTTTGTTTCCATAATTCTGCAACAGGATTAACCTTAAACATCAAGAATTACGGAGCAAATATAATAAAAGGATTTGACTTTACAAATTTACCAAGCGAATTATTGAAAAACATAGTAGCTCGTTATGGTCAGTCGTAGCAAAACTCTATTAATAGACACACGAACAATTTGCGGATTCACTTGAGTGAGGTCATTAATGATATTTGCGGGTTCGAGTCTTTCCCAAAGGCACTAACTCCGATTCTGTAGTTTAGTGTAACATTTGGGAAACATTTATGTCTTTCTATGGCATTCGGTGCCTATTTATGTCACAATAGAAAGAGGCTCAAGTGGCTCTCTATGACGCAATTAACGGAAATAGGATGCCACAGAATGACATCCTTAGTGCCTCGGGCGGGAGCTAAGATGTTGGTGACAGGTGGGGATTGTTGTGTGTCTATTGGGGGCTATTAATGGTTTGAACCCCAATTGGTTACCACTCTTATTGAAGCCATCAAAACTATCCCCGAAAAATGTGGTCAAATGTGGCCGATTGTTGGAAGTTGTGGTCAAAACGTGGTCAAGAATCAATAGCATCGACGGACGCCCCCTTCAGTGAAGATTAAGGAAAAATCCTTACCTTTGAGAGTTACATAAATCGTAATTTAGCGTGATGAATAAACTCGGACTGTTCTTGGCCAAGAATACGACACATATTCTGGGCCTTTATTTCCTAGGCTGGGCTATCTGGGCCTGCCTTCATTGGGCATCACTTTGCCTGGTGCAGAAACTGGTGATGGGCCTTTTCTTCCTCTTGGTCGCGCACGAAT
>CAMYVY010000039.1 GCA_947302715.1 uncultured Clostridia bacterium | reverse complement strand
TGCTTGGCCACCTTGGCCCTGTGGGTGATGAAACCCTGTGCTCCTGCTGTGAGAGCACTCATGAGTAATGTTGCTAGTAAAAGTTTTCTCATATTGTAATGATTTTATGATTGTAAGCCATACGATGCTGCAAAAATAAGAAAATTTTGCGAAATAACAAAAAATAATCAAGAAAAGATTCTATTTATTAGTAAATGATTGTAACTTTGACGAGATAGGCGTCAATAACTAAATGCTTAACCCTCACCGACGACCAAAAAGCCCAACTGAAGGCGTTGGCCGACAAGCTAATCCTCCTTGCCCAGTAAAGTTGATTATAACAAAGTGACGAACGGGAGACAAAAAAGACGGGAGATTGGGGAGACAGAGGAGACGAAAAAGAGAGGTTTTGGCCTCTCTTTTTCTCTTATTTCTTGCAAAACGATAATTGATACCTATCCTCTATTTGGTCAGCCTCTTCCATAGTAAGCTTAGAACATTGTACTACCCTACAGCATGAAACTAAATCAAAGGCATCATATATCAAATCATCTGCAATCATGCATATTGTTCGAATTGTCGGGCTGCAAATTGGCTCTGACGGGCAGTTTATACATAGACCATGATCTTTTACTACCAAACCAAACATTTCCCCTTCAATTTTCTTGAATCGCCCTAAAACCAATTCTTTTGCCTTTAGAAAGCAGTCAATTTGCTCTTTCTTCGATAGATTAGCAAACTGCTCTAAATTGTATTCTTCTAATATTATCATACCTTTGCTTCTTTATTTAGCATAGCTTTGTCAAACAGCTCACCATTAACTATTGGTCCTCGTGGCATATGAACTCTTTTTGGTAATGTTTTGTGTAAACTCATCAAATGCTTTTTGATAATCTTCTCTGATAATCTCTACGTGAGTTAAATGGGTTAAGATGATAAAGAAGTTATCAAAAAAAGAACGAACACTTCCCAGGTCAGACCAATCAACGATAAAATGATCTTTCCTGTAAATAGAAGGCAGAGATTTCAGCATGCGTTTCATCAGACTGTTAGGCATAACGAGGAATCTGGATAGGCAAATAGCTATATCGCAATAACCTCTGGCACAATAACTTCTCATGTCGCGCATAACAGTCAGATACAGCATCCTACTGTCTGTAGTACTGGTTGTATTCCATTTGAATATTCCTCTGTTCATGGCTCTGATTCGTCATCATCATCATCTTCAACAAACGTATTGTTGTTGTAGTCTGTTACGAAATTCTTGTAAGAGTATTCGGTATGAGTGAAGGTCTGCTTCTTATAGACCGCAAGCACTACCTTTTCTTTCTGTACAAAAGCCTCGCGCATGATTCCGCAAAACACATCGTTTACCTCTTGCGATGGGGTAATGGCGAAATCGCCGTTCTTGCTTGTACCAAGTGCAATATCCCCTGTTGGCAGATCGGTGTACTTATATTCTTTGATATTAAAGTTTGGCTTTTTGGCAAAGCCATTGATCTTTTTCTTGAAAACCGGGAACATGCTATGGCTCATGGCAAAGCCTGGAACCAAGTCATAGATACCTTCTGGAATCCGGCAGTTATGCATGAATACACGGCCCTTCCCATCAGCCAATTCAAGTGTCATGCACTTGAAATTGAACTGGGGGATAGATAGTATTCCAAAGGTCACACTGAGATTATCTTCTATTCTCTTCAAGTTAATTTTTATCATTCCTTTTTGCTTTTTTGTAGGTGTCGTTACTGATTTTGGTAATAACCTTATCCTTTTTCCATCTCCAGAGGATCTGGCTTATACGGCTATGAATTCCCATCTTGATGCACTGTGCAATGACATCGTTCTTGGAGAATTCATCAGAGAGGGCTTCGAATAAGCCGGAATGGCGCTTGACGTCCGTCTGAACCTCGCTTTGAAGCTTATTGTACTTTTCTCCAAACATCTTAAGGCTCTCCTGCAAGTCCCGGTTCATGAACCACACAACGAAATCTTTCACTATCTTCCGTTCCCGCTCCTTCATAGACGACCAGCAGCAGGTACATACAAGCGCAAGCCTGAAACCCTTTACTGCAACTCTACGTCTGAAAACGTCGGCGGCTGCATCATTAGCCAGAGAGGCACTGATACGGGTTTTCTCCAGCCATGCCAGGATCGTGTTGTTGATCCAGCTCATATCTACCCTGGTTTTGGCTCTAAGTTTGAATTTCCATTTGACGTTCTTATCGAATTCAGTGGATGAGGAATCATACAAATGGATATCATCTGAATCCATGTCAACAGGCTCTTGGTAGGTGTTGGCATCGCATCTCTCAACGAACCGGTCGATGATTTCCAACTGTCGATTGGTCAGGGGCTTCCATGCCTGGAATTTAGCGAACTGCTGATTTTCAATCTCGCAGATGCTGATTCGTGTAACCATACCGTCTTCAATGTTGCTGTAGTACTTCTGAACAGCCCCGGGCGTGCCTGTCAGCAAGATGTTATAATATACCTTAACCATACCCTTAAAGGTGGCCGCACTCTTGAACGACTGACCATATTCTGAATTATCCCAGGCAGTTCTGAACAAGTCGGATTTATCTGAACCTCCAGAGCTTGATCCTTTCTTGAAGGTATCCACCTCTTCAGCGAAGGTAAACATGTGGAATCCTCGGTTATCACGCATTTTCTCCAGGAATTCAGGCAGAGAGTTAATGGCGGGCATGATCCGGACCATCACATGCGGCAGGTCGTTACCCTTATCATCCTTAGCTCTTGTTCTTTCATCAACCAACCAAAGCTGCTCACGAATATTATTGATTTCGTCTCTGATCTTAATCTTTCTCATGAGCAGATCAACGATTCTCTTTGCAAAGCTCTTACCACATGAAGGAGGTGCCCAGACGCAGCTGAAGAAAGTTGTAGTCTGCTCAGTCAGATCAATATAGTCAGCCTTAACGTAGCTCGTCAATGTTCCCATGACCGGGAGGAGCGCCACAATCGTAGGATAGATAAAGTCGGGAGGGCAGATTGCACAGAACTCTCTGAATACAGGTGGCAGCGGCGGCAGCGGCTCGCGCTCCTCTGCTTCACTTTCCATGTATTCAATCGCCTCCCTGTCTTTCTTGGTAATGATCAAACCCCTGCGTTTCAGCCAGAAATAGAAATCCTTGGGTATTTTGGTGGTATTATTCGACTTGCATATCGAAGTACATTGCGACCATCTTTTTTCAGGTGTGCCCTCGCATAAAGGTAAGACTGCAAATACGATTCTCGGGTCGTTATCACAGATATTCCTGAAATTCTTTACAAGGTCATTATAGAAACCATGACGAAGCCCTTCTTCCGGCACTCCACCAAGATCGATAATATATTCCTTTGCAATGTCCGATACATGTTTGCCGCCATAACTGATGTTACGCATTTCGTCCGTAATCTCTGGCAGTCCCGCCTTTCCTCCCTTGGATTTTTCTACGCTGGTGGTTAGGGTTGGTTGAAGAATAGGATGATCAGCAGGGGTATAATCAAAGAAATCCTTTGCAATATAGATCATCCAATCCTTTTTTACCATAAATGAAGCTCTTGACAGGTCGTTGACCACAGTATCGAGCTTGCCATAATCAGAGAGATCGAAATAATTCATAAACCATTCGATATGCTCTTTCAGTGTCGTGAAATCACGGGTACACTGAACTATAAGACGCAAACCTCCAGATGGAGTTTCATGCACCATCTTGATTCCGAAAAAATCAAGGACCGATCCATGAAGTCCATCTACCTTAGCCCCACACTCTTCTGCATCTTCCTTAATAAGCTCAAATTTCGAAATCATCTTGCCGTTGTAGAGGTCTGCCCAGATTTCCCGGGCAGACATCTTGGCGTGATCGATATCAATCATGAACATCTGTGTAGGTGTCAAATACTCTGCCTCGCGCCTCCCGTCTTTATTATAACCGCAATAGAAGGCAACTGGCAACGCATACTTGTTTGCCTCGTATACCTTTTTATTGCCTACATTCTCTCGGGCATGGTCGCAATGCATCACTACTTGTGGGTCATTGGTGATGGCCTCAAAGATTTCGGGGGTCAGCTCCTTCGTCTCTGTTTCAAGTCTGTTTGCAGCGTAACGAAATACACTCATAATGCTAATTCTGATAAATCTTTATAACACTCTATAATAACTTCTTTGAAGTCTTTCATCACATCATCCAAGCTACCCTTGTGAAGAGAAATGACTACTCTTACGAGGTTCTTCGAGAGATAGATGGCGTGTCGGTCACCATCTATTGCCTTTTTCAGATTACTTGGCTTAGTGCCTGACTGATAGGGCTTCACAATGATCATACCATTCTTAGCCAAACGGAATGAACCTTGATAAACAACGTCCACCTCTAAATTCATTGGCTTTTCAATAGTGTAGTCTGGCAATTCTATCGAAGCCAGTTTCTTCTCTTCGTCCATAACAATACCAGTTTTAATACTGTCTTGGCACGCGATACTTATCGTCACGTAAGAAAGCCGTCACTTGAGTGAACTGGGCTTCTTTGCCATTGACTACGTTGATAGAGAGAGACATCAACACGCGTTCGCTGGTTCCAACCAGAGCAGCCAGGTCAGCAACCTTGACAGTCTTCTCGCTGAAATCCACCTTCGCGGATTGAGTAAACGACCTGCCATTCTCGATTTCATCCCATTCGATGATGAACGGAGTGAATTTGTAATGGCCATTCCTGCCTTCTCCTTCTACAGAGGGCATCACTTTACAGATTTTTGCTTTGATTTCCATAATTGAAAATGATTAAAATTTAAATATATAACCTTGATAGGTGTTCATTGCTTCATGCCTGATTTCCTTAGACATCTGGCTATTCGAACTAAAGCTTAACGCCTTCGATACGTTCACTGCTCCGTATTTCTTAACGAGCTCCGATCTGGATGCTGGGTCTACATAAATTTTTTCCATACGATAATTTTTTTTCGATGCAAAATTAGGCATAAAAAAAGCCCGATGGATGAGAATTTCCATCGGGCGGGAGTTTGGGAGAGTTTTGGTGGGAGTTCTGGCCTTTTTAGCTCATTTTCAGTTTTTCGGGGAGAGTTTTAGGGAGAGTTCTAGCCATTTTGGGAGCGTTTTGGGAGCGTTTTTTTACCTATCGCCTTTATTGTGTCAGTTTGGTGTCGGTCAGTCGGGCTATACGAAGATAATCGTCAAAACGGACTCCCTTAACGGGGGCGTCCTTGCGATCCCACAACACGACAGGCTTAGAAAAGCTCTGAACGTCCATTCGCGACATTTCTTTAGCTGTCGGCAGGTGTTCGTGTTCGGGCAGCAGACGGCGTACACGCTTACAGAAACCGTCGAAGTCGCCCTTTTCCGTCAACTCATGATCCAATAAAGGTCTGTATACCGCAAACCATTGGCGAGCGTGATGCACCTCTTCACCCATATCGCAGATAATGACATCGACCTGTTCGTCCGACAGCCTTTTCACCGCCTTCATGCGCTGTTTGGCTTTGCGAATGGCCTTCATGCATGCCCCCGATGAGTGTCTGGGAGAATCCTTCTCAACCCCCATTACTACAGCCAGGATCCTCACGTCCATATCTTCGCGCAGTGGGAATGCCGAATAGTCCTCATTCTGAGGCACCAGCCAACTCTGTCCGTCCTCGTCGGTAAAGAGGGTCTTCACGGTGCATGCACCATCAATCAGAGCCAGCACGTCCTGCCCATCGTGAGCGGTTATGCCGAATCTTACCCTCAGCAAGTCACCTTCTTCATAGCCGGCATCAATCATCGAGTCACCTTGAACAGGTATAAACATTTCCGGATGCGTGCCGACTACTGCCTTCGGTATCAAGATATAGTCGTCAATCCTCTCATCGCCTATCTCCGAAGGCTCCCCACATCTCGCCGAGTTGGTGCTTACAGGGATCGGGGTGTCACATAGATTTGCTCTTACACC
>CAMYVY010000038.1 GCA_947302715.1 uncultured Clostridia bacterium | reverse complement strand
CAACAGTCGTCGGATTGACCAAAAACCAAAACGACAACATTGATAACTTAACCAACAAGAGAGGCTGTACGGCAAACCCGTACAGCCTCTTTAATTATCTTGGAATACTGTAATTACATTTTGTTTAAATGACAAAAACTCTGAATTGCGATATAATTTCTTTGAATTAAGATGTATAAAGAGAGCTAAATATATGAAATACGATATTCTTGAGACAAAAGAAAGGGTCCTTGCGGATAATGACAAGGTTGCCGCGGACCTTAGAAAGTTCCTAAAAGAAAGAAACATATTCTTTTTCAATTTGATGGCATCGCCCGGCGCAGGAAAGACCACCTTGTTAAAGAGAACGATTGAGGAGCTCGGTCATGAGCTTAAGTTTGCTGTCATGGAGGCCGATGTTGACTCGGACGTTGATGCAGCTGCAATCAGCGCGCTCGGAGTAGATGTGATTCAGCTCCACTCCGGAGGGCTCTGCCACATGGATGCGGATATGACAGCAAGGGGAATTGAGGCCTTTCTTGGCGACGGAATTCTTGATGAAAAATGGCCGGACATCTTGGTTCTTGAAAACATCGGCAACCTGGTTTGCCCGGCGGAATTTGATGTCGGCGCAAACAAACGCGTTATGATTCTTAGCGTCCCCGAGGGTCACGACAAGCCCCTCAAATATCCGCTCATGTTTCAGGTGAGCGATATCATTCTCGTGAACAAAATCGACACGAAGGAGGTTTTTGATTTTTCTGAGGAGGAATTCGAGAAGAACGTCCGTAAACAGAACGAGCGCGCACCTATTATTTATCTAAGTGCGAAGACCGGCGAAGGCTTTGATGCTTGGATTGACTGGCTGAGAGGAGAAGCGATATGCGAGTAATCGAATTACATAAATCCGTTACGGAATCCAACGACAGGGATGCGGATAATCTTCGCAGAGAATTGAAGGAGAAGGGGGTTCTCCTTGTAAACGTCATGTCGGCCGCCGGCTCAGGTAAGACTACGCTATTAAGCAGAATCATAAGGGACATCGGAGCGGAAATTCGTATCGCTGTTTTGGAAGCGGATATAGAGGCTTCAGTGGACGCTGAAACAATTGAAGCATTGGGAGCTCGCTCTATTCAGGTTCATACAGACGGCATGTGTCACATGGATGCCGGTATGACGAGGGAAGGCTTGATGGAGATGGGGCTTGATGATATTGACCTCGTATTCCTCGAGAACATCGGAAATTTGATATGCCCGGCGGAGTACGATACCGGAGCCGCGCTAAAGCTCATGATTTCAGCGATTCCGGAGGGCGACGACAAACCGCTGAAATACCCGCTCATGTTCAGGGAGAGCGACGGACTTGTGATTTCCAAGATTGATGCACTTCCTTATTTTGATTTTGATACTGACAAATTCATTGAGCGAGTCAAGTTTTTAAATCCCGATATCCGTGTTTTCCCCGTTTCAGCAAAGACCGGCGAGGGGATGGAGGCGCTCGAAAGCTGGCTAATCGAGAAGCTAAAGGAGTGGCAAGAATAGGAAGGGTATATACCATGCACGAACTAAGCATAGTAACTCACGTAGCGAAAACATTGGACGAGATTGCCGAGGAAAACAAATTAACGAAGATTGGCTCGGTGACGCTCGAAGTAGGGGAAGTATCCGGAATCATCACAGACTATTTTGTTGATTGCTGGAACTACTTTAAGAGAAAGCATCCGCTTCTTGTTGAGTCGGAACTAAAGATCGAGATAACACCTGCTGTGACCTTCTGCGAGGACTGTAAGCGTGAATACGAGACGGTTAAGCACGGGCGAATCTGCCCCAATTGCGGGAGTGAGCACACCTTCCTTGTAACGGGAAATGAGTGCACAATCAAGGAAATTGAAGCCGAGGGCGGCGAATAGAATTGCGGCAATTCGCTATCTATGTTAAAATAATAACGATTATAGATGTCTTCATTTGTATTCAAAATTGATTATAGAGATCGTCAGTTATTAAATGAGGAGGAGGCCAATGTCGAGAATTCCCGAACGGTATAAGCACTATACCTACAATGAGAACGATTTTTTCAATGAAGATTATGTCATGACCGACCCCGAAAAGCATAAGCTTGTTCAGGAATTGGCGTGCATAATAACAGACGATATTTCACTTCGTAAGCCAAAGGACATAACCCCCGACTATCCGGATTTCTGGATTTTGGATAGGCTTCTAACAAAGGAGCAGATCAAGTTCATGCTCAGCTTCAAAAAGAAGAGAGTTGTCAAGCTTGTTCCTGAGGAAATGGCTGCAAGAAACGAGGGAATGACTCCCGAAGAGGCCGAAGAGATGGCAATGGACATCTGCAAGATTGGCCTTATGGAATTTGATAGAGAAAGAGAAGACGGCCGTCGCCAGTACTTCATCCCCAAGTGGGTTGTTGGTTCCGGCGAATACATGATGATGACCTCGCACCTGCTGGAGAAGCATCCTGAGGTTGCGACTTTCTTCCACCATGCATCAAGCTATCCTGTTGGAAAGGTCGCGCGTTTTGTTCCTCCCGGAGGAGGCGGACTGGGGATGCACGTTATCCCGGTAGAGAAGGCAATCGAGCACGAGAGCAGGTCTGTAAGCGTGGAGCACCTATCTCACTGGCTGAAGAAATACGACAAATACTGCGTGGACGTTTGCTCTTGCCGCCGCCAGCAGGCGATGCGCGGAGAGGGCGTCGGCGACATCGAAGGATACATGTGCCTGGCGGTTGGTGACATGGCGGAATACGTCGTGGAAACCAAGAAGGACGCCTACTACATCACATACGATGAAGTGATGGAGATTCTGGAGCGTTCCGAGAAGAAAGGCTTTGTTCACCAGATTACTAATCTTGATGGTGAAGACAAGATTGTTGGAATCTGCAACTGCTCACCGGGAGTCTGTAACGCCATCAGGACCTCGCAGCTCTTCAATACGCCGAACATGTCGGCATCCGCGTATCGCGCCCACGTTGATAAAGAGAAATGCGTGGCGTGCGGTAAGTGCGTGGAGGTCTGCCCCGTGGGTGCAGCAAAGCTTGGACAGAAGCTATGTACGGCTGCCGGTGAGGAAGTGGTCTATCCGAAGACCGAGCTTCCTGATGCTCAGAAATGGGGACCGGACAAGTGGAACAAGAACTTCCGTGATGACGCAAAGATAAATTGCTACGACACCGGAACTTCGCCGTGCAAGACTGCGTGCCCGGCGCACCTGGCTGTTCAAGGCTATATCAATATGGCCGGAGAAGGCCGCTATATGGACGCGCTGAAGCTGATCAAGCAGGACAATCCGCTTCCGGCGGTCTGCGGTGCTATCTGCAATCGCCGCTGCGAGGACAGATGCACCAGAGGAACCATCGACCAGCCGGTTGCGATTGATGAAATCAAGAAATTCATTGCGGCTCAGGAACTAAATGCAGAGACGCGTTATATCCCTGACTGCTATAACGATGTCGGCGAGCAGTGGGATGACTATAAGATTGCCGTAATCGGTGCGGGTCCGGCAGGTTTGTCTGCAGCCTATTACCTAAGAACAAAGGGCTATCCTGTAACTATCTTCGAAAAAGAAGAAAAGCCCGGCGGTATGCTGACCTATGGAATCCCAACCTTTAGGCTCGAGAAACGTGTAATTGATGCTGAAATTGACGTAATTCGTCAGATGGGTGCCGAATTCAAATGCGGAGTAGAAGTTGGTAAGGACATCACTCTTGATGAACTAAGGGCGCAGGGTTACAAGGCGTTCTATGTTGCAATCGGAATGCAAGCGGGCCGCATGGCCGGTGTTCCCGGAGAAGAGGCCGCAATGAGCGGAATCGACTTCCTTAGAAAAGCCAACGCGGTGCAGGACAAGATCCTCTCCGGAAAGACCGTCGTTATTGGTGGTGGAAACGTGGCTATGGACGTTGCGAGAACTGCGCTTAGAGCCGGTGCTACGGAAGTTGAAATGTACTGCCTGGAAGGTCCGGATGAGATGCCTGCAGCAAAGGATGAAATCGCAGAAGCCATCGAAGAGGGCATCAAGATCAAGAACTGCTGGGGGCCGAAGGAAGTCCTTGTTAAGGGGGGCAAGGTCACTGGCATAGTACTTAAACAGTGCACGCAAGTCTTTGATAAAGACGGAAAGTTCAATCCGTTA
Organism: uncultured Clostridia bacterium; assembly: GCA_947302715.1. GTDB lineage: Bacteria > Bacillota > Clostridia > Peptostreptococcales > Anaerovoracaceae > Eubacterium_B. The sequence continues at coordinate 2,702 of CAMYVY010000038.1, read as the reverse complement.
TATGATGAGGACGAGACCAAGACCGTCGAGTGCGATCACGTAATTCTTTCAATCGGACAAGCCGCTGTCTGGGGAGGCCTTCTTGATGGCAGCAAGGTCGAGACGAGACCGAATGGAACTGCCATCGCGGATTCTGTCACGCTTCAGACGGGCGAGCCGGACGTGTTCGTGGGCGGAGACATCTACCACGGCGCCAAGTTCGCCATCGATGCCATTGCCGATGGACGCGAAGGAATGGTTTCAATCAACAGATTCGTTCATTACGGACAGAGCCTGACGCTGGGACGCGACAGGAGAGAGTTCATCGAGCTTGACCGCGACGATATCAAGGTAGAGTCCTATGACAATGCTGCTCGTCAGGTGCCCGGAATGAAGCCGGGTGACGCGGCTCGCACATATGAGGACCTGCGTCTCCCGTTCACGGAAGAGCAGATTAGGGCGGAGGCAAACCGCTGCCTGAAGTGCGGCGCCACAACCGTGGATACCAACCGCTGCATTGGATGCGGACTCTGCACCACTCGCTGCGAATTCGACGCCATCAAGATTACCAGAGATATTCCTGACGGCTCGAAGATGTATACCGCAGAGAACGGCAAACTCAAAGCCATCCTGCCGAACATGGCAAAACGCGGCGTGAAGATTTTGCTGAATCGAAAGCATAAATAATTTGCTGCTGATATATCAAGGGATTTTCGGCTCTACATAGACTGTACGATTGTCAGTGAATATAACCATGCCGGGCTTTGCTCCGGCTGGTTTTTTTACGTGGCGAACTTTGACGTAATCCACAGGAACCTGACCGGAGCTTCTGGCCTTGCTGAACCAGGCGGCGATGGCTGCCGTGAAATAAATGTCTTCGGCAGATGCGTCTTCTCCAGCGGTCCTTAGAATTACGTGGGAGCCGGGGATGTTTTTCGTATGGAACCAGAGGTCCTGTTTATCTGCGATTTTTAGAGTCAGCTCGTCGTTTTCCTTATTATTTTTCCCAACAAGAATTTCAAATCCGGAAGGTGATGTGTACTTGGTTGGGGAGACTTTGAACCGCCGAAATATTTCGTGTGTTTTTTTCTTGCGAATGTATCCGGTTTCTATCAACTCTGACCTTATAAGTTCAATCTCTTCCGGACGATTCAAATTGTCAATCGCCGCCGCAACGGATTCCAGGTATTCGATGTCTTTACCCGTTTCTTCAATTTGAATCTGCTTTTCTTTTACTGCAGTTTTCGACTTGCCGTATTTCTTAAAATAATTCTGCGCGTTCTTTGATGGGCTGTATTTTGGGTCAAGCGGAATGGTTACACTCTCACCGTCATAATAACTTGTGACCGTCGCGGACTCCGCCCCATGCTTTACCGCATGCAAATTCGCAGTAAGCAGCTCGCCGTAAAGCCTGTATTTTTCGGAGTCTTCGGCCTTAAGGAGGTCCTCGTTTAGCCTTTGAAGTTTCAGCCTCGATTTTTCTATCAAAGCATCTACGGTCCGAGCCAATCCGTGAGACACTTGTTTCATCCTGTTCGTGGAATCCTTGTGCTCGAAGTAATAGTCTATCGCCTCGCTCAGAGTATCAAAGTCCTTTCTGCTGCAGGATTCCTCGAACTGCGAGAGGTCCGCAATGTGGAATTCCAAGGGGTTCCCGTCCGCATCAAGGTAAACGTGCGGGGTAAGCAACCACTGATCTTGGACTTGAGTGCTTTTTAAATTAGTATCTGCATCTGGTATACTACCTGAATTTTCATGAGTAGCTGCAATGTCGATAGGAACATCCCCAGCATCCCCGACATCCTTGATGCCTGGAACATTTTCCGCTGCGAGCAGTTCCTTGATTAGTACAAATCTATCCTTGCTAATTGCCAATTCCTCGGCAACCTGAAGAGAAATTCCCCCCACGTTTTTAAGAATTATATTCCCATCTGCTGGAAGTGCATCTAGCTCTTCTTTCGTAATTTGGTCGAAGGGGGTTTTGTTCTGGGATGGGGGATATGAATACTTGATACCGGGCAGGATTTGTCTGACCCTGCTTGTATCAAAGGAAACTCTCTTGATGCTATCGATAACATTGCCGGATTCTATATCAACAAGAATGATATTGCTGTGCTTTCCCATAATCTCGATTATGAGTTTTTTGGATAGCGTAAACCCGAGCTCATTAAGAGCCTCCATGGATATTTCGATTATTCGGTCCGAATTATACTGCTGAATGTCAAGAATCCTCGCGCCAACAAGGTGCTTTCTCATGAGCATGCAGAACGCAAAGGGGGTAGGTGGACTGACTGGCGCCTCATTGATCAGATGAACCCTCGGAGAAGAACTGAGGACAGAAGCGTAGAGCTTCTTGTTCCCGGCTTTTGAGTGCACAGAAATAACAAGCTCATCCTTAGTGGGCTGCTGAACCTTGTCGATTTTGCCCATCAGAAGACACTGCCTCAATTCCTGAACCATTCGATTTGTAATAATTCCATCATAAGCCATGCTATTATTTTATGGATAAGGCACTGTAATGTCAATTAGTAGCAAAAGGCGAGTGGGCCAAATAAGCAACTGTTTCCAAAATGGAAATAGTCACTTAGTTCAGACTTTGACTCAAAATTTCACCTTGAAGTGCGATGCTCATGTATGTTAGAATGCATCTGGTTGTCGATGTGCCGGAGTATAACCGCAACGCATCCGCGACCAAGATAATCGTTAATCAAAAATAGTGATGT
>CAMYVY010000037.1 GCA_947302715.1 uncultured Clostridia bacterium | reverse complement strand
AGCCGGACTGTGGAGACTTGCTGCCACTGGGTCGCAGATCCCTCCGATTCGGAATGACCAATGATTTGCTCCTCGTTCTCTTTCAGTACCAAGGTGGGGTTCATGTGATTGTACACATTGTATATGCTTAGGTTCCAGATACCATCGCCCCTGCTGTGCTTCCTGTGGAAGTTGAAACCCAGGTTCAAAGTGTGGCTGGATGGTAGGCGATAGTTGTTCCGTGAGGTAACAAAGTCGGTGTATCGATAGGCACCTGAGGGGGACGACGTCACAATCCGACGCTCAGGAAGAGTGGTCACACCGCCAGAAGCATAGTTCCAGGTTGCACTGATATCGAATTTCTCATTGAATTTGTGATTTACCACCAGATTAACGGTGTGCCGACGGTCGTAGCGGTAAGGGAATCGCTCTCCGTGGTTAATAGTCGGAAACAGCCGGTCACTCTTGGCCAGCGTGTATCCTAACCAACCGGTGGTCTTACCCCTCGTCTTCTCGATGAAAAGTTCCAAGCCCATAGCCCTGCCAGAACCGACTTCCACCTTGTTTTCCCAGCCGCTTGAATCGAAAAGGAAGGCCACTCCTTCCTTATACTCCAAAACGTTGTTAATGGCCTTAAAGTAGCCTTCCAACGAGAATTCCCAGCCAGGGATGCCGTTATAGTAAAGACCAAGCGAATACTGATCCGATGTTTCGGGACGGATATCCTTCGTGATGGGGACCCAGAGATCGACAGGAAGGGAAAGCTGGGAAGATGACAGCAGATGCACGTATTGTGACATCCGGGAATAGGAGGCTTTGGCTGACCAGTCCTCCGTGAAGTTTACCTTAGCGCTCATTCGCGGCTCCAGGGACCAATAGGTCTTTCCCTGTGTTCCGAAAAGAGATGCATGAAAGCCCGGATTCAGCGTCACATGGCCACCCAAACGAATGTCATCTTCGACATACAAGCTGGCTTCGTGACCGATTTGAGTGGCATTGCTCTTCATGTTGATGGTGGTATCCAACTGGGCTGTTCCTCCCGAAGTCTCCTGGGCAAAGGTAGTCAAGGTCTCCGGAATAAAGGTGTGGAAAGTATAATCCGCCCCGAACCTGACTTGTTGGGAAGGAGTTGGCGTATAATCAAAATCCACCTTCACCACCCAGTCGCGCATCCCCGAACGATAGTTGAACTGATACTTATTGCTTTCTTCTGACCCGTCCATCATAACCTCCTTGGATATCAAATCCGATTCCATCTTCATCTTGTAACGGTTATAGGCAACCGTGGTGTTGGAAAAGAGTTTGGGGGTTATCACGTGATTCCAGCGAAGTGCAGCCACCGTGTTGCCCCACCGGACACCCAGATTTTGGGTGTCCGAAATGGTTCCGCCCGTCATGCCGTTACCATAATTGTCCTTGTTCCGGTAATAGAAGTCGTCCAGGCCGTTGTAGATATTGAAATATAGGCGGTCCCGGTCGCTGAAACGATGCGTGAGTTTGGCGTCGATGTCGTAGAAGAAATAGTTCCCGTCAAATCCGGCGAGTTTGATGACAGGGGTCAACAAGAGCGAGTGCATCCCTCGGGCGCTGATGGAGTAGGATGTCTTACCTTTCCAAATCGTCCCTTCCAGATGCAACTTGTCGCTGATCATGCTAACGCCGAAACTCCCGTGAGTTTCGTAGAGGTTGCCGTCGTTAGTCCGCACGTCGATGATGCTGGAAATACGGCAACCATAACGGGCAGGGAAGGCCCCCTTGTACAGTGTCACCTTTTTAACGGCTTCCGGTTGGAAAACGGAGAAGATGCCTAGCATGTGTTCGGCATTGTAGATGGGAATCCCGTCCAAAAGGAGCAGGTTTTCGTCTGGACCTCCTCCACGGACATAGAGGCCCGAGAAACCTTCCGTCCCGCCTTGTACACCAGGCAGAAGCTGGATGGTCTTCAGAACATCAGCTTCTCCAAAGAGAGCTGGGGCGCTCTTGATGACTGAGACAGGTACTTCTATGGCACTCATCTTGGTCGAAGCGATGCCGGACTCCCGCTGGGCTGTCACAACGGCCTCATCCAGCGAAGTGCCGGGGATTAACTTCACATTGATGGTGGTATCTTTGAGTGCGGTAATAGATACGGTCTGAGTCGAATATCCAACATAAGAATATGTAATATCAACCTTATCGACCTTTTTCGGGACAGAAAGCGAGTAGAACCCGAAATTATTGGAGACAGCACCAACCTCACCGGAAGTTACACCCGCCCCTATCAGCGTCTCCCCGGATGCGGCATCTGTAATCAGCCCACAGATAGTGATTCTCTCTTGGGCGATGGACGCTTGGCACAAACACAACAAGAGGGTAATTAGGGATTGGGTACGCATCAAATAGGTTCTTTTATTCTTTACAACGGCAAAAACAATGCCGCTGGAGTGACTGTTACAAAAGAGGCGCGCTACCAACATCCCCGTAACACGCCTCTTCCAAACTGTATAGTCTATCAGCGTTTCCTTCCCCCGAACACATATCCCAAATGGATGCCGGTATAACGGCTTCCCTGGTCCATCCAGTGGTATGCCATCGTGACACGCAAACGGTCCCAGCATTCCATTCCAACACGGGGAGAAATGTAGGGAGACCATTTCTTCCCATTGTAAGTATTTGCCGCCCACGCCATGTCACAGATTGCCGAGGGCTGTACATATTGATACGCTACCCCCGCTGCCAAGCCTGCAAATAAGGTCAACCTATCCGAAACGGCATAATTGTAATCAACAACGCCATAGAATTGTACCGGAATGAAAGTCTTGTAAAAAAGGTCCTCTGACGACCTGGTCATCGCTCCTCCCCGGATTCCTCCTCCGAAATCGAAACGGGCGTCGGGGAAATTGTATCGGACCTCAACCCCGTATGCCTGCATCATGGAATGCCAGACATAATCCAATTTGTCCGTGGCGATTCCCGCACCAAGATTAATCTCAAATTCCACCGGACCAACCGTCCTTACTTGCGCAGACAGGATTACTCCGTTGAGCGCAACAATTATCAATAATACAATCCGTTTCATCTCTACGTTAGATTTAAAACTTTGTTCCGACCCTCAACGCACCGAAGATTCCTTCGTTCACTGCTGCATACATAAACTGCCCAGCGACCGGTTTACGAATATCACCTTGCTGATTCTTTCATTGCTGTTGTAATATAGTGAGTATAACGCTTATGATGGTCAGAAACCTTTTCTACTTCCCCTTCCGACAAGACCCCCTCCCCTCTTATATTCCTTATTTCTTTTCCGTCGTCGAACAGTAATATAACTGAATCACAGAAATGAGGAGAAGCCTCACCGCCGCCCATTGTCAAGTTTGTAATTATAGTCAGGCATGATTGCGGAGCAATCTGCCATTCGGATCCATCTATCGCTGGATCAGTCGAATAGCCGATGATTCTGACAACAGACGTTGTTTGATTGACATAGACATGCTCCTCATCTTGTGTCCAATCAATATTTTTACCACAACTACTTAATACTCCAAAAAGTAAAAGCATCATCAAGTTGACTTTCTGTTTCATTCTTATACATTGTTTTCAGGTTTGTCTTCCAATCGTCTGCCGTTCTCGCACCTTCCAAACTAGATTCAATCTGAGGCATTGTATACCCCCTCACATAGTCCGTATAACTCTTTGGTATAGTATATGGATGGAATTGATCTTTCTCATAATAGTAGTATGCTCTCTTGGTTAAGCCTGCCCCATCCATTAGGTCTCTGATTATACCTGTATATGCTACTGTCGAATATGCATATATATAATATTTCGGATACACATCTTGTGTTAAAAACAACTCAACTCCCCGACTCCAACTCTCGACTACAAACTCAGACGCATGGTTATAGTCTGATTGATATAGACCCCAATGTGCAGCATGAGCCAATTCATGAATTGTTGTCGCAAACGTTTGGTCCAAATTTCTTCTATTTGAATAGATATGAATTTGACTTCCAAGGCCAAGGAGTCGAAAGAGAAGATGAAGAATGTGCCAGTGGAGAGATTCTCAATGACGCCCATCACAATTCCGACATCGGTCGGAGAGCAAATGTGTAGGGCGAGTTGCTCCTGGTCATAAAAAACATCGAAAGATGCAACCCGGCAGCGAGGGGCGCGAGGGCGACCGATAGAAGTGTCACCGCTACTTCCCTTCTGAGTCGTTGTCGTTCTTCCGTCCAGGCTAAAGATAGTTGACGCATGACCGGAGAAGAAACACATACATCCGATCAGAAATAATAAAAGTGTTTTTCGCATAGCGTTTGGGATTACTAATTCATCCCAAACCTACATCTTTTCTATACGGAAAGTTGATAACTACACATAACAATTTTAAACACAAATTGCTGATAATCAGCAATTTGTGTTTAATCAAACATAACAGAGCATAACGCTATTGCTTACGCTCAAGCATCATTATGAACTCATCCCCCCGATGATCGGGTAAAGAGGCAAAAAACTGCTTAAGCCGGGTTTTTCTCATTCTGACAGTAGCCTCTGTCAGATCCTTCAAGAAACAGATGCTTTTTGCAGAAAAACCACTTAAGTAAAGGATGACCAATTCTATGTTTACTTTCTTTTCTTGTTTTAGCTCTTCCCGCGCACGAATCATGATATTATCATAAGATACATTCAACGCGTTCTCTAAAGAAGAATAAAAACCATCATTCTTTCTGAATCCCTCTAACTGCTTTTGAAAAGAATCCACCAACTCTTCTTTTGTTTGGTCACCAATACGCTTTTCCTTTTGTCTGACATTCTCACTGTCCCAAGAAAAATACGCGTTTGCTAAAGAATTAAGTGATTTGATCTTATCTTGCGTATAAAGATTAAGAAGATCTCGAGTGGCCGAGTCTTTCATTTGTAGGTGTTCCAGGTCGCTACTAAAATCTTGTATTTGAGCCATCTTTTCAACAATTTCCCGTTTTGCCCGACGTAATCTTGCGATTAGCCAAACAATGACGCTGACAAGCAAGGCCCCTATTAAAAGAAACAAAGAAAAACGAAACCGTCCTTTTGCAATCTCAAGATTTGTCTGGTTTTGATAGTGATTCTCTAAAGCATGGGTGATAGACTGCTCCAGTTGCTCGCTGACAATTCGGTCTTGAATGGCCATCGCCTTACTAAAGAAATCATTTGATTCCCTATAAACACCCTTTAAATCATAAACATTGGCAAGAACCGAGTAATAAACGGAACTGTCTATAGAAGAGAGCATTGATTGTTCTGCCTTTCTGAAATAATAGTCGGAAAGATCCTGCTCGCCTCGGGAGTAAGATATTAATCCAAGATACCCATAATCTTGGCTTACAAGATGGATTGCGCCTTGACTCTGTATTTCATCGTAAAGAATCCCCGCCTTTTCATAATCCGGCGCCTGATGGAAAAGAAACACCCTTGCCAATAATCGGGACGCATATGAGTAAAGGTATTTGTTCTCACACTTACTGACTACCCGATTTAACAATAACTCTGCAGAATCAAGTTGCGACGATGCCACGTGTTGCGTCGCAATATCTAATCGACAGAAATCCGCCATCAAAGAGTCTTTTGCCAATTCTGCCTCAAGCAATGACTTTCGAGCATAAAACATCGCCCTTACCCGGTCATAATTACGAGAAAAAATAGTACTTAAATGTTGGTAACAAAGGCTAAGCCAGCGGTGTTCTTTCAACTCTTCCCCCAATGATTCTGCCGAAGAAAACAGAATTGCCGCATCAATGTCATTCCCTGCGTTCTGTTGCACAACACCCAAATAATAGGTGGCCTTAAGACGATCAATCCTTGTACCATGGTTCTGATACCAGTTAAACGCTTCGCGGATAGTAGCATCTTCCTCCACATCTTTATTGCACTTATCTTGCGCCATTGTGGTCAAAAGAGCATGACGTGCTCGAATTGAGCGAGTCTTTAATTCTTCTTGAGGGATAGCAGCGACTATTGTCAATGCACTATCTGGGAATTCTGCCATCAATGATTCTGCTCGACTCAATGTGAATTTCGTCTTGCTGGAAACACAAGACGTCAGGATTAGCATGAAAAAAAGCAGGAACCTTGGTTTCATAAATCATCGCAATGGTATACAAAGATAAAAAAGCTGCCGAGAAAAAGAAAATGAATTAATAATCTCAAACACGATGAGGATTTCCCGGCAGCTCGTTTATCGGGACTGACGGGCATGAAAAAGCATGGTTCCTCCCTTGACACATCAGGTACTGGCAACCTTTCACGCCAAGGGATTCCCCATGCTATGTAGGCATGGGAAATCCCTTTGTTGCGTGGCGTGAAATTCAAAAGTGCCAGTTTTGATGTGTGCCCGTCAACAAATAGGATTTCTCACGAAATCGTATTATCGCATTTTTATTGCTCCAAAGTTAAACAAAAAAACGTTCCCCGCAAGGCGAAGGAACGTCACACGGCAGAATTCCGTTTTACGCCAATAAAACAAATTCTTAATATAACGTGAGTTTGGAATTTCCTGCGCAAAGTGACCCGGTCGTGGTCTTATGAAAGTCCCCTCTGAAAGTGATGAGGTGGGTCATTTTACTGCGGATTCTCCAAAATGGCTCCAATGCTGTTTCCCTTTTTCTGTATGAAAAGAAGTAAAATAAACTATCTTTGTATCAATGATTGATAAAAGAAGATATAGCATTGTTTTGTCTGTATGTGCCACATTACTATGGGGGTTACCTGCACTGTATGTTATAGTATGGGAGTTTATCTCACTTGGCAGATTTATTGCCCACTGGTCACAGTATAGCCAGCCATTCAGTTATATTGGTGCTGATATCTTTTTTCTACTCTTTGCTCTCCTTGTAGTTGCAGCAGTTGTATGTGTGTGGATTGGCAACCAGACACTGAAACAAATAAGTAGTGTTTTCTTTATTATCCTGTCACTATTATTGATCCCCATTGTGTTTGTTGCTGTTTGGTATGGAGCCTTTATGAATGATTATATGGGGGAAAATGTTGCCCATCAGTACTCTTCCTTGGTAGCTATATTGGCCTATCCTCTGGCAGGGATGCTGCTGTCAATTCTTTTATTAATCAAGCACAAAGAGAAGAGATATAGATAATCAGAGACATCAAAAAGCACAAAGAACCTCTCCACTGCACCTACCCAATAGGGCCTTGTCTCACTTTGGTGCATTTTTGGTGCATTTATTTTGAAGCTCAAAAACAAGAAAACCCCCTCTGAGTGTATTCAGAAGGGGTTTTTGTTCAAAAATAGTGCGGAGAGAGCGAGAATCGTAAACCAAGTACAACACCCTTCGTAAACCCTTGCAGGAGTGCTTTCTATTGCGTATCTTTGCAAACGGGTTCGCTCACCTTTGAGCATTTTTGGGCCATTTTTGGGCCACGATTTTTAACAAGGAGACGCCATGAAGATCAAGAGAAATGTCAGTTTCAAACTGAGGGCTTACGGAAAGAATAACGACCTTTTCCAGATTAGGCTTCGCACCACGTTCAATTCCCAGCGGCTGGACCTCAAGACCGGTTGCCAGATCAATAAGAAATCTGCCTGGGACGAAGAAGCAGAACTGGTCAAGTCGGGTTACAAAGGCCCCAAAGGTGAGACCGCCCTATCCATCAACAACGAGCTCCGAAACATCAAGGACCAGATGGAATCCACATTCATGTTCTTTGAGGCCATCGATCAAATCCCCACCCCTTCCCAGCTTCAGAAGAAGTATGAGGACCGGCTGAACGGATCTGTTCCCCAAAAGCCAGCCCCGGAGCCCAAGAAGGTTCGCAAGCCCAAGGAACACGACTTCTTCAAGGTCTATGATATGTTCCTGAAGGAGTGCGGCGAGAAGAACGCCTGGACGGAAGCCACCTTCGAGAAGATGGAGGCGATGCGCGTCGATCTGACCACTTTCAAGAAGAACATCAAGTTCTCCGACCTGACGGAAGCCACCCTGACGGAGTTCGTCGCATATATGCGCGACAGCAAGAAGCTTCGCACTC
>CAMYVY010000036.1 GCA_947302715.1 uncultured Clostridia bacterium | reverse complement strand
AGAAGGAGAAGAGGATGGAGACAAAGGACTATCTTAACTATGTAGTTCATGAGATACACAGGACAATAGTAGCGACAGTAGATGATGAAGGTCTTCCGGTCACTGCGGCAATCGATATGATGGACTGCGATGATAACAGCCTTTACTTTCTTACTGCGAAGGGAAAAGGTTTTTATGACAGGCTGATCAGAAGACAGTTTCTGGCTTTTACTGCAATGAAGGGAGAGGATACCATGTCCACTGTTGCCGTATCCATCAGAGGCAAGGTTCGTGAACTTGGTTATGACAGAATCCCGGAACTGTTTGAGAAGAATCCTTATATGCATCAGATCTATCCGACAGAGGAATCCATGAAGGCGCTCACTGTATTTCAGATCTATGAAGGAAGCGGGGAGTGGTTTGATCTTTCCAGAAAACCGATAGAGCGGGCTTCTTTTACATTTGGCGGAGCAGATAAGAAGGCTGAAGGATATTTCATTACGGACAGCTGTATCGGATGCGGAAGCTGTGTGGCAGTATGTCCGCAGGACTGCATCAGACAGGACAGCATTCCGTTTAGGATCGAGCAGGAACATTGCCTGCATTGTGGAAATTGTATGACGGCCTGTCCGGTGGGAGCGGTGGTTAGGAGATGATCGACATGAAGAATATAACGCAGGAAGAACGCCTGGATTATCTGGTGGAAGCGTTTAAGACGGATTCCGGGGAATATAAGGATATCGAAACGCCAAAGGATGCGGAAGGTAAAAGGAGGATCCTCAGATCGCTCATGAACATCCGGATGCCGCGGAATATTTCGCCCGATGCGCTCCGGGTGCAGGATGAATATCTGAAAGGACGCAGTGAAGAGAAAGGAATCGTTACATTATCAGATATACCGGAAATCAGGAACGGTCTTTCCATCTGGCAGGGCGATATCACAAGGCTTGCCGTGGACGCAATCGTAAATGCGGCGAACTCGCAGATGCTTGGATGCTTTGTGCCGATGCATACCTGTATTGATAATTGCATTCATACCTACGCCGGCGTACAGCTCAGGGCAGAGTGCAGCAGGCAGATGAATCAGTTGAGGATCAGATATGGCAGGGACTACGAACAGCCGACTGCGGTTCCTATGCTGACAGATGGATATAACCTTCCGGCAAAGAAGGTAATTCACATCGTTGGTCCGATTGTCTCCCAGGGGACTAGCTTCGCGTCGCAATATAAACTGACACCGGCGCTTGAAAACGATCTGGCAGATTGTTATCGGAATACACTGGATATGTGCAAAGAGAACGGATTAAAAACTGTGGCTTTCTGCTGCATTTCCACCGGGGTATTTAATTTTCCGAATAAGAGGGCTGCTCAGATCGCAGTTCAGACCGTGACGGAATGGATGGATCAACATCCGGAAGCCATGGAAAGGGTGATCTTCAATGTTTTTAAGGATGAGGACAAAGCGTATTATGAAGAACAGTTACGCTGATATGCCAAACGGGTATCAGGAGACAATCAATAAGGGGCTAAATGCCGTGAGATATTTTAACCGGAAAACTTCCTATGGGAATGGTACAAGGGAAGATCGGATTGCCAAGCTAAAAAAAGAGATTGAAACAGCGGATGCAGTAGTCATCGGAGCAGGAGCCGGACTTTCCACATCCGCCGGACTGACCTATAGCGGAGAGCGATTTGAAAGGTACTTCTTTGACTTTGCAAGGAAGTACGGCATCCGGGATATGTATTCCGGCGGGTTCTATCCTTTTCCCGATGAAGAAACACGTTGGGCGTGGTGGGCAAGGCATATCTATTTCAACCGATATATAGATGCGCCGAAGCCGGTGTACGAAATTCTGCTCGCACTTGTCAAAGGAAAGGATTATTTCGTGGTCACAACGAATGTTGACCATCAGTTCCAGAAGGCAGGTTTTGATAAAAAGAGGTTGTTTTACACACAGGGAGATTACGGCCTGTTCCAGAGCGTAGATCCCGCAATCAAAAAAACCTATGATAATGAAGAATGGGTCATGAAGGCGATGAAAGCCCAGGGTTTTATTCAGGATGAAGCTGGCGCCTTTTCGCTGCCGAAGGATGAAAAGATCGATATGAGGATCCCCTCCGAACTGATTCCGAAGTGCCCGGACGACGGAAGTGATGTCGCCATGAATCTGAGGGCGGACGATTCCTTTGTGGAAGATGAGGGATGGCATAGGGCTTCAGCAGCATATTCGGACTTTGTAAGAAGGCATGAAGGACTTCATGTGCTGTATCTGGAACTTGGGGTAGGGGCGAACACACCCGTGATCATAAAGTATCCGTTCTGGCAGATGACACTATCGAATAAAAATGCTGTATATGCCTGCCTGAACTATGGGGAGGCGTTCTGCCCAGGAGAAATCGAAGACAGAAGCATCTGTATTGACGGAGATATTGGCGAAATACTGGAAGCAATATAGAAGCACAGATTATATATATAATAAATATAGAATGACGGAACTGCACCCTATGGTATACTTGCCATAGGGTGCAAACATTACCCACGAAAAAGTCACCAAAAAGGGGGTGTTTTTCGGGTATATATCCCGTTTTTAATATTTTTTTGTATTCAATTTCTTATAAATATAAAACATCAATTGGGTTATATGTTCCTACCTGGAATGGTCTATGGTAGAATTATGCCGTAGACCGTTACATGTAGAGAACGTCAAAACGAAGTTTAGGTAAGAATAATGAAAAACGAAGAAAAACTATATAAGCTAGAGAGAGAAATGATCGAATGGGAACGTGGATGCCCCAAAAGGATTCAGCATTTTTTAAAGGTGCATGAATTTGCAGTTGCAATAGCAAAGGGTGAGAAGGTAGATGAAGATACCATGTTCATTTTAGAGGCGTTGGGATATATCCACGATATTGGAATCAAAATCGCAGAAGAGAAGCACGGAAAATATAATGGGAAAACTCAGGAATTATATGGGGAACCCGCTGCCAAAGAAATGCTTGTGCGACTTGGCTTTGATAAAGTTGATATAGACCGCATTAGTATGATAGTTGGGAAACACCATACATATAATGCGGATATTGAAGGGCTTGATTTCAGGATACTTTTGGAAGCAGATGCCTGTGTGAATATGTACGAGAAAGATAAGTCAGACGATGCAAAGCGGGCTATGCTTAAAAACGTCTTTAGGACTGAAACCGGAAAGCAGATTTATTGTACGATGTTTGACTTATAGAACGATGACTGATGTTAATCTTTACGGATTTAAGCATATGGAGGAAAAATGAAAAAGACCAATTTGAAGAAATACGTTGACTATATAACGGCTGAAGCAGAGAAGCTTCTTGCAGTGGATTCTCCCACAGGCTATACAGAAAATATTGCAAAACTCGTAATGAAGGAGTTTTCGGATTTGGGATTCAAGCCTGAAAAAACCGTAAAAGGTGGGGTTCTAGTAAAACTTTCCGATGGAGTCGATGGAGCCAAAAATGGAGCAAAGAGCAAAGTCGGAAAGAAAGCAGAGAAAAAAGGCGGCCTTCTACTTGAGGCGCATGCAGATACATTAGGTGCAATGGTTAGCAAGATTAAACCCGATGGCAGGCTCGAGATAACCAACCTCGGGGGGATGAATGCAAACAATGCGGAAGCAGAGAACGTCAGAGTAGTCACAAAGTTCAAGGGAATACTCGAAGGCACCTGCCAGCTTGTGAACGCATCAATCCACGTAAACGGAAAATATAACGATACCAAGCGCGAGTGGTCTGCCATGGAAATCGTGCTGGATGAAGACATTAAGTCAGATAAGGACGCTCTGAAACTCGGCGTTGGAGTCGGCGACATTGTTTGCTTTGATCCAAGAACAAAAATCACAAAGAGCGGATATATCAAGAGTAGATTTCTTGACGATAAGCTAAGTGTTGCAATCCTGCTTGGATATGCAAAATATCTAAAGGAAACAGGCGTTGAAACAGATAGGCCTGTCTGGGCATACATAACAGTATATGAAGAGGTAGGTCATGGCGGAAGCAGCTCTGTGCCTGAAGGAATCACCGAAGGTATTTCCGTGGATATGGGCTGTGTCGGAGAAGGCCTCTCCTGCACAGAACGACAGGTTTCAATCTGCGCAAAGGACAGCGGCGGCCCCTATAGCTATGAGGTTGTGAAGGCACTCGAAGAAGCAGCAAAGAAATCCGGAGCTGATTATGCGGTCGATATCTATCCGTTCTACGGCTCTGACGTCGAAGCAACTCTAAGAGCCGGACATGATATTATGCATGGGTTGATCGGCCCTGGGGTCTACGCATCGCACGGATATGAACGAAGCCATAGGGACGGCGCGGAGAATACACTAAAGCTGCTTTTGGGATATACAGTCTAAGTACATGATTGCTTATTCCAGCTGATTTGTGAGTTTTTTGCGGCTGACAAAGGCAAGCAGTGACCAGACTGATTGCGTCACAAATGCTGCAGCCCATATTCCCCATATCTGAAAGTCAAGCAATACGGCAAGCAAATATGCTACTGCGGGACTTATAAACAACGTGGAGATGATTGCGATTCTTTTCGGTATTCTGGAATCTCCCATTCCTCTAATCGCGCCTACATTTACCATTCGGGTCATCTGGAACAGCGTTATACCGGCGACAATGCCGGCAATCACCACCCCTGCTCCCTTCGAGTATTCATCATCAAAGTACAGTCCGAAGAACCACCTGGCAGAAAGAAGGTATATTACAGTCAGCAAAATCGCACATACGATACCGGTAATCATGGCAACTCTGATATATTCCCGAAGGTCACGATAGTTTTTCTCTCCCATGCTCCTTCCGGTCAAAGCCAGCACGCCACTCTGCATACCGTCCCCAAAGGCAAAAGAATAGTTTAATACAATCATTCCCACTGAATACAACGCAGTATCGGTGGGATTCATCAACGACACGATTACACTACTGACAAGGAACCCCACTCTCATCATTACATTCTCTATAACAGTGTTGCCTGCCTTCTGATAGATATCACTAAGTAGGGCCCTGTATTCTTTAAAGCGTGTGTTGAAAAACCCTTTCAGGCTTAGGAAATCAGAATGTGATACAAGGACATACAGACTGACCATACAGGCGGCAATGGTTCCCATTACCGTTGCGATGGCATCGCCGGCAACGCCAAGCGCCGGGAACCCGAAATGTCCCTCAATAAGCAAATAGTTGAAAACAATATCGATAAGTCCCAGCGCTATGTTTGAGATTAAGGTAACCCTTGTGTTTCCAATTCCTCTCAGTGCTGCGTTAAGAATCGTCAGCGTTGTCTGGAAAATCATAGCACCCATGATAATCTTAAAGTAGATAACCGACAATTCGAGAGTTGACTTCTGTCTGTTGCATAGCAGCATTATCTCATCTGCAAATACATATAGAAGAATGCCTAAAACCACCGACAGTATCAAGCTTATCTTCAGTACCAAGATAAAGCAGCTGTTTGCTTCATTTTTATCTTTCCGACCGTATGCCTGGGCAACAAACATACTTACCGTTGTTCCTAATGCAAAGAAAATCGAAAGAAAAATAAGCCTAGGTTGCGTAGTAAAGGAGATTGCCGAAATGGCATTGCTCCCAAGCACAGATATCATCTGTGTATCTATTGTAGAGATGATCACGGTGACCATACTTTCAAGCACTGCCGGAATAGTGATTTTTAACAATTCTTGGTATTTATTCATACTTGTTCGACCTTATTAGTAATTATCATGGATTGAGACTATTGTACCACAGAAAAAAAGTTTCGATATATTAGTTATCTATTTAATCGTAAAACTTATAAAATCATGTTGACAGCGTCACGAAAAAGTGTTATCATTCTGTTACAGATAGGCGTAGATATATATATATGTATTTGTAGATATAGAGATACGTGCCGATAAATACGGAGAGATACTCGTATAGATAGATACGGAGAGATGCTCGTATAGATAGATACGGATATATTCGTAGACGTTCGTAGATGTATAACTACTCGTATATATGCGTTTATTAAAGGGAACCATCGGAGCACTCCGGTGGTTGTCTTTTTTTAGAGCGGAGGTCTCAATGAAGAAAGAAAAAAACGTTTTCCTTACAACGCTGTCGGAAACCAAAAACAAGCTTGATGTTAATTATTATATGTGCGAATCCCCCACCGGTGCATCAATCTGCACTACGGGTATATCTATAGCCGAAGCCGGAATCAAATATATGCTCTCCCAATATGATATCGATGAGATTGTTATGATTGGCACCAGCAATGTCGTGCCTGCCATGGAGGAACGTGTTATCTCATTATCGGATCTTGCGGCATCCGGAAACGGCAGCATTGACACCTCCGATGAATTCATGTTTGTCACTTATCGAATAATGGAGTTTATCGATCAGCTTGACTTTGAGATTATCGACATAGGTGAGTCAGTTCCTGAAAATCGCCAGGTGGAGCTTGGTGCCTTGATTGAAGACTTCAAGTCCGGGAATGCCCGCGGACTCAGCAACCTTGAGTTCTTCTCAAAACTCACTTCAGATGAGGCGTTTGAGAACCGTTTCGTGGAGGATTTGTTAAATAACCTGTCACCAGAAGAAAAAAGATGGGTCAAGCACCAGGTTTATCATCAGATGGATTCCTTCTATAAAATGCATATCAATAACAGGGAAAAGCCAGTCGTCATTCGCTTTGTTTCCATCCCTTCTGAATCAACGCTGTCTATCGATACTATCAATCTGATTGTCAGACGCACTTTTGATGATGCACAAAGCGACATCAATCTTTATATGGATGTGCAAGGAATGGGATTAGTTGATGGGAACACTCTGATTTCAACATTCCTTTTAATGAACAATAGGACTAACTATAGCTGTAATGTATGCGGACTGATTAATTCGAGCCTACCATACGGAAAATTTTTCGGCAAAGTTTCCAACATGATCAAGCATTATGAGATACAGAAACTTATAACGGGAATCGATCTATTCCTAAATTATGGCAAGGTAAGCATGCTTAAGTCGTTAGAGAATTTCTTCAAGGCAGACGCGGCTGATGCAGACAGGCTTTTTTACGGCATGGACTGTGTTGATGAAGGCATAACCCTCTGTAACGTCGATCTTATCGAGTGCGGAATTAACATCATACGAAACACAATAAGAAATCCACGCACTAGGGCAGAGGATCGCAGTATATACATGCAGATTACATTGAATGCTATCATATCGGACTTTGGACAGCTTCTTCAAGGCGACGAGCTCTCCATACCCGAACTGTTGAAATGGAGTCTCAGAAAAGATTTTTTCCAGCAGACACTTACGATAATTGAATCCAAGGTACCTACTGATATGGTAAGGCGCGGAATTTACTATTACGCGAGATCCGAGGAGGATATTCGCACGCTCATGAAGGAGTTTAATTATCTGTACTGGAATGAATCCTCCAAAATGCGTTGGGCTTTTGGAGATATTGAATACTATTTCATCAAGTCCTATGGTCGGTCATTCCTTGATTTCAGGCAGAAGCCGGATGCAGTTGCCCGCGATTTTGCGAGACTTAAAATCGACGCTCTTCACGGAAGGACGGACAATATTTTGCCCGCTTACTCTGAACTTGGCAATGACGATATGCTGTTTGAGCTTCTCCTTGGTTATTACAGAATCGGAAACTTGAGGAATCAAATCAATCATGCCGAGGTAGACGAGCCGAATTTAGACGCAGACGAACTGGTAAAAAGAAAGGACAGCAGGGACGAGCTCAGAGTGGAGCTTAAGAAGTTCATTAACCTCTACAGCTCCGCCTGCAAAAAAACGCCTGTGACAGATAAGCCGGTATTTTTGCCCTCAGGGAGAATGAAAGCCTACGCAAGACGTCACCAGCTACAGCCGTTGGTGGAAGGCTCAGATCTCACAGTTAAAAATACCTACACCTGCTCTTTCAATGGAAAGGAGGTTCATATTACTCTGTCTCTCTTTAAGCCTGAACCAGATATTGATGTTGAGGAATGAGAATCTCTGTAAGTTCATATATTCAAACATCACATTATTTACTCCGTGTTATAAGTCGATATCGTTATAAAATCAATTCTCCTCAATTCCATCCTTCTCTTCATAATTTCCCTTAGTAAGGCCAACCGTCCATGGTCGTTTTTTTCTTTAGTATACCAAACAGCAGCAAGTATATTAATACTTAACGCAATAGAGACCGTTCCTTGCTTATTCCTTAAGTCTTAGGTCTATGGTAGAATTATGCCGTAGACCGTTACATGTAGAGCGCGATAACTTCCAGTTTCCAGAGGAAATTATGTATATGCCGATAGGTCTTTCTGTTGGTATGTGCCTAGGACTCGCGGTGGGAAGCACTATCAAAAGCGATGAGGATGACGAGGAATAAGATGAAGAAGTATCTGCCGATAATAGTCGCTATAGTAATTATAATAATTGGAGTAGGTTTCTTTTTCCAATACAGAAGTTCTCATACGTTTACTCTGACTGATCTTCAGGCAGAAGAGATACAACCTATTTGGGGTACTATTAGGGTATCTGGAACGCAGGATACAGACGTTTGGTTCATTGATGTTGAAAATCCGGATAATAGATTTCAAATAGGATATATTACTCCTGGAATGTATGAAACTATAAAACTCGAACGAGGTAAGTGGTATAGAGTAGAGGCGGCAGGAGAAATAACAGTTACAATGGTAAATGTAAGGATTGAATAACTTCGGATTTGTCGGGTTGCTTGTTATAGATATGGAAAGCGCATCAACGTTTTCGGCCGGAAAGAGTGAAGAACATGAGTATGACGGAAAAGATATATCAAACAGAAAAGGGTCCGATACATTATTGGATTAGCAGCATGGCCGGCAACGGACCAAGCCTGATCTTTCTACCGGGACTGACCGCTGATCACAGGCTG
>CAMYVY010000035.1 GCA_947302715.1 uncultured Clostridia bacterium | reverse complement strand
TAGTAATCTTTTCCATTTTCTTGAGTTTCTTTTGGGTAGTCACCATCGCCTGCAGTTGTGTCTTACGGGCTCTCAGCAGCCTGAGTTCATTCTCGCAAACGCGAATCTTTTCCTCCAGGGCATCGATGCCGGGAACATGAGTATCATCTTCATAGAGCTCGCGTATCTCTTCCAGACTGAAACCCATTCCCTTGAACTGTAGTATGCTCTGCATCTTCTGCAATTGCTCAATGCTGTAATACCGGTACCCGGTAAACTGGTCCACAATCTCCGGAACCAACAGGTCAATCTGCTCATAGTGCCGGAGCGTCCGTACCGTAACGCGGCAAAGGCGTGAAAACTCCCCGATTTTTAATCTGTTTGTCATCATAACAACTGTGCACTTTTGTTATCTGCAGCAAAGGTAATGCGTGACGTAGGGTACGAGTCAAGAGAAAAATGAAAAAAGTTTAGCTTTTAAGGTTCTCCTTAGCTTTCGGATTGTGCTGCCAGATGGCGCAGACCTTTGGACAAGTATCCTTCTCCGGACAATCACCACAAGTCTCAATGCCTTTGCTTAACGCACACTGACGGACCGGACACAAGCGGTCACAGAATACAGTTTTACGTCCATTCATACGACAGCCGTCGCAGTTGATATGCTCCGGCTGAATGGGAGCATTGTTCAATTCCGACCATAGCTTTGCCGTCTTT
Organism: uncultured Clostridia bacterium; assembly: GCA_947302715.1. Taxonomy (GTDB): domain Bacteria; phylum Bacillota; class Clostridia; order Peptostreptococcales; family Anaerovoracaceae; genus Eubacterium_B. Next base: position 8,849 of record CAMYVY010000035.1, on the reverse strand, counting down.
TCCCGCAACGCCTGGTCGTCATTCTTCGTAGCGATATATGCGTCACACTTTTCGCAGTCAAGGCCACAGATGGCAATCATTGTTTTCATAGCAAATCAATTACTTCATCGGACTCTTCTTCGACTTGGACCTGGGTAATGCAGGAAGTGTAGCCTTAATCAGAGCGACCAAATAATCCCTGTCGTCCACATCACTGATATAGAAATAGTCTCCCATCATCTTCTTAACAGCGATTTCTCCGGCCCCAGCACACTGGTCCGTGATGTATTGTACAAAATCAGGATTAGAAGCCATAAAGTCAGATTTAATAGTGTAAATATAATCATTTTCAGCGACATCATCGCAATCCTCCTTCCTGATACCACACGCTGTCCACCACTGTCCACCCTGTCCACTCCGTCCACCGGTGGACAAAGTGGACGGCAGGCCCAAGGCGGGAATGTCAAGTCGGCGAATCATGCCCACAGTGCCGTAGAAGGCAGAAATGAAGTGGTGCCTGCGACACCCGAATATTGACATTTGCCGATGCCGATGATCCGGGCCGATGGTGCCCTGATCCGGCGGCGGTGCTTTGCCAGGGCCGATAAAGAAAGCGGTACTTGCCCTTCTGGGACGGCAGGGCCGCCCAGAAATGCAACCTTCATTGCCACCCTTCGCAGCAAGACTGTGTCAGGGCAAGCCTGCCACAGACTTGCGGACGCCCTCCGCTCCATTGGCCCCCGCGCAGCGAGACTGCTCCCGCAGACTCGCACCCACCGCACTTATAAGGAAAAGCGGTCACGGTCAGCAGTCAGTTGTTCCGCTCGTTTCCTGCGCTCGGAAATAGATGCCTGGATTAAGGACAATGCCTCGTGTATAAATCCCATGAAGGAGGGTTCAAAGAAAAAGTGGTCACATCGAAAACAAGGAGGTTACCATGGATGAACCGGTCCTTTTAGGAGAAGTGATGAAAGAATACCTTCTTCATTCAGACGATGATTTTGCAAAGGCATTTCGAGAGTTGTACAAGGAGCACGGCAGTGACTTCCTAACCAGTGGACAACCTTCTTGTAATTCTGACAAGTAGCCAATCAGCAACCAAACTATACGAGAGCACGTTTTTCCGTTCTTTAGATGAGCCTCTTCAAAGGGGCTCATTTTCATTTTATTCCGATATTACTCAATGATTAGAAGAAAAATCATTAAATTTGCTCAAATTTGGTATAATGGGAGCAATTTTAGACTACATCGAAAACAATAACCAAGTCAATGTCCACTGTTACAAAACGAGGAAATTGACATTGGACGATGCAGACTATGAGTCAATCACCAGCGAGAATTCAGATACTGACACCATTCCGATGGATACGAGCGGTAAAATTGCAGAGGATGATGCTCGCAGAGTTCATACCGTAAGGATTTCCCGGCATTTAATTGAATCCACACAACCGTGGTTCACGTATTTCTTGGACGGTTCTCGCCATACATATAAAGTCGACGACATCTCAATTGGGTCAAAAATCTTCCCTATTGTCGCTGGTCAGGTCATTGTCGGTTGTTGTCACCGCCCAGACAGGGATACATTTAAAATGGCTGACCTTAGAACTCAAATTATTCTTTCTTTGCCAAAGCAATTTCATGTTGGCGGGAAAGCTGAGGATTATGCGCGCCTCTATTGTGAACGCCTAAACGAGTATCTGAGGACACACAACCGTTATATCGCAGCCCGTGGCATTGGAGTGAGCCAGATTGTGTTTTACCCCACAGACGGTCCTTCGGTTGGTGACGCAAGCGATAAGAACAGATTCAAGAACAGTGCAATTGCGCGAATTCAGAACGCAATGACCGATGATGAGCAACTGCTTGTCAAGGATTTATGCAATCAAAAGAAACTAAACGACGAGAATTGGCTGATTAAGGATGGGTCATTACAGTATAATCCCCGCTTTTCATCATTCAACTTTGCCGAATGGAATAATATGCGTTCGAACTACAAGAATGTGGTGGGCGTTTCAAAATCGTTTGATCCAGATCTAATCAAGAATTTTGAAGGACGTAAGCTTTCTTCAACGATTGCGAATCTCAAGCCATTTGAAAGGACAAAGGCCTACAAGTACACCTCCGAGCATTCGAATGGGATGACCTTTGCTGTTTGGTATCTTCGCTTTAGGAAAGAACATGGATTCCGCGAGACCCACTTCTCCGATGTGGTCAAGTGTGAAATGATAATGTTCAATCCTGCAGAACCTATCAAGAGCAGTACGATTGACGCCATCAGCGCCAACCTCATCAGAGAAGCTTACCCTGTATGTTTTGGTTCCGATGTTCGCTGGGGAAATCACATTTATCCTGTTTACCTCACAGAAACATATTGTAAATCGCAATACATTGATAGCAACATATTTTTAAGCCTGTTTTAAGTATGAGTTCAGAGAGAATTATTGGCAAGGTTTCAGCAACTGAGAAGAATCCGTCAACAACAGACGATTTCTTCTTTTGGACTGACAAAGGAGAGATTCTTAGCCCTTTCGACATCGTTAAGGTTAAGCATCTTCCCAATGACTCGACTATCACTTACGGGATTATCGAGGAAATTAACCATGTCACCGATGCTCCAAGCCATTTCACCAGTTACATCTCCAGTGATTTCGGTTCTACTGAAGCTAAGGTTGGGAATATGAACAGACTTGGAATGAACTATGTTAAGGCCAAGGTGGTAAGCAATACGGGTAATATTTATACTCCCGTCCTGGACGGAAAACAGGTATCCTTGTGCAGCGCTGATGACGTTCGCACAGCTCTGGGCCTTGACAAGGTTAAGAATCCTATTGTATGTGGCTATCTTCAGATGTACAAAGGTGACGAAGCGCTCAAAATCAAGGTGGAGTTGAATGCTAATTTCTTGATTGGCCCAGAAGGTGCGCATTTGAACGTTTCTGGTATTTCCGGTCTCGCCGCCAAGACATCGTATTCAATGTTCCTACTCAATGCCATCCAGCAGAAGTTCCACGCCTCTGACGATGTTGCTTTCGTCTTCTTCAATGTTAAGGGCAGGGATCTGTTAGCTATTGACGAGCCCAATTTGGACTTGAAAGACGAAGATAAACAGTTGTATAACGAGTTAGGACTTGAGCCCAAGCCATTCAAAAACGTCAAGTATTACTACCCCTTCTATAGTTTAAAGGGAGTGATGACTAACGCTGACCCGAAAGACGTAAACAAGCAAAGACGTAAAGGAAAAGCGTTTACCTACAAATTCCCTCTTGATAGTTCTTTCGACAAACTGGATTTGATTCTTGCCAATGAAGATGATGCAACAGGAACAATGGAGAGTTGCGTCAATTACATCATCAACAGACAAGGAGATTTTAGGAATGTTTCTACTTGGGAGACTCTGAAGGATGTTATCAAATCCTATGCAGACAAACAGGCAACCGGAAAACAGAATGAAATCCTCCCGGCCTCCTGGAAAAAGTTCCTCAGAATCATTAATAAGGTGATTGACCCGAATGGAATTTTCAATGATAACCTTGCGGATACTGAGACTGACCTTTCTCTTGAAATCAAGAATAACCTTGTAGGTGGTCAGGTGATGGTTGTTGATATGACTCTTCTCGATGACCTCGCCCAGAGTTTTGTTTTCGGTAGCGTCGCAAAGGCTGTTTGGGAAATGAAATTTGACACTGAAAGAGATAATGTTCCAAAGAAGGTTATCATTTTCGTGGATGAGTTAAATAAGTATGCATCTAATGATACGCCTAAAAACTCACCCATTCTCCACCAGCTCTTAGATATCACGGAACGAGGTCGCTCTCTTGGTATCATACTCTTTTCTGTCGAACAATTCCGTAGTGCCATTCATGATCGAGTGAAAGGTAATTGCGCGACATCAGCATATGGACGGACCAATGCAATCGAAGTTTCCAAGCCGGATTATCGATATATCCCTAAGGTATATCAGAATATGATGACAAGATTGCCTGCTGGTGAATATATCATTTCGAATCCGGCGCTTCGTTCGTTGATTAATATTAAGTTCCCTTACAACACCTATAAACAGTTCCCTAACGGATAGTATTAATGGCTCACAAGACAGAAATCGGAAAAGATATCCTTGAGATGTTGATGTTTTCGCTCTACCCTGAAGCGGAAACCATCTATCGTGAATATTTGCAGAACGCCACGGATGCGATACGTGAGGCCTGTGATGCCGGTGTTCTGGATTCAATGGATGATGGACATATATCCATCCGGATTAATCAGTCTAAACACTCTGTTGTTATACAAGATAACGGGATAGGTATTTCTGCTGATTCTGCCGAAAGCACCTTTAAAGACATAGCGAAAACACCCAAAAGAAAGAAAGACTATCTGGCTGGTTACTATGGGATTGGGCGACTCGTAGGAGCCGGTTACTGCCGTCAACTCATTTTCGAGACTTCTGCGAAGGGAGAGTCCGTGGAGTCAAAAATAACCTTTGACGTAGACAAGATCCGTGAAATTCTGGAGGATGATGAGAATGACATGGGCGCTGCGGAGGTTATCGACGCCGCGACCGTTTTCGCTCAGGCTCCTGCAAATGAAGAAGACCATTACTTCCGTGTACTGCTTAATGACATATTAGTTGAGTATCCAGAGTTGCTGGATGAAGCTTACATCCGGGATTATTTAAAGCAAATCGCTCCGATTGATTATCTCGCCGAGTTTAAAAATAGCCTTATTAAACCCAGCATATCAGAAAACGGCGACGAGTATCTTCCCTTGTATAACGAAATGAATCGTGTCAAGGTGAGCCTAAACGATTATGTCGATATCAGGAAGCCATACGGTTTGCGTATCGATGGTACCGATGATCAGATTTATGAGCTTCGATTCTTCACTATCAATAGTGATAAGCATGAAACCCTCGCTTGGGGCTGGTACGCAATTACAGAGTTCTCAACGCAAATACCGGACAAAGACCCGAACAATAACAATCTGGTTTTGACGAGGGGTATGCGGTTGCGTATACATAATATTCAAATTGGGAATCAAAACTTCTTTGACGGCACAGGGTATTTCAAACAGGCCAGGAGCAATAAGTACTTCAATGGCGAAATCCATATAATCCACCCGCGCATAAAGCCGACAACCGACCGTTCTGATTTAGCACCGACTGCAGAGGCCCTGGAATTCAAAGAGAAGATTCGTGAATTCTTCAATTATGAGATGCAGGATGTTTATCAGACTGCGAACAAAGTGAAGAAACAACTTGAAAGATACGAGGCTGCTACAGGGATAATATCATCTACGTATTCAAGTCCTTCTGGAATTCCCGGACCGAGTGCGTCTTCTGAGCTTGCTAAAAGAATATCCGATGCTCAGAAAGAGCAAGAAAAAGCCTCAGAAGAGATTCGCAAACAGTTCGATGCCCCTCGGGCTAAAAAAATAGGCGTCAAAGCCATGCTCGGGGTATATCAGCAAAAAATGGAACAAATACGCGAGGACGCAGAGGCTCATATCCTCGAAGAACCGACAGTTCCATATGGCTCCGGTAGAACTGATTGGCCAATGCCTAAGCCAACAGTAACTGAAGAGATGGAAGCCATGACAGACAAGTATGGAAGTGAAGGAGTCGGGATGTTGAAGAAAGTTTTCAATCTAATAGATCGCCATACCCCTACTCGAAGCAAAGAAGTCGTTTCCTCCATCAAATCGGCTGTGCTTAACGACCTGAAGAACGAGTAGCATGCCGAAAGCCCTGTTAATAGAACCTGACTACTCGAATAAATTCCCGCCAGTCGGTTTGATGAAAATAGCCACCTATTTCCGGAATTTAGGTGGTTGGGAGGTCGTGTTCTACAAAGGGGATCTAAAAGCATTCGTTATTGAGCGTATCGTTGATCACCTTGTTGAAAATCTCAATGCGAATGATGTAAATGGCACTAATTGGCATATTTACAAGGATATTCTGACAGATTATGTGAAGACCAGGAAGAGACTTCATCTTGAGAAGCTCCCACAGGACGAAACTGGTCTGAACATGCTTCAGTTTCAATATGTAGAAGATGCCAAAGACTTTTTCTGGAAAGGAACCTGGGAACAAGAGCCCGAATGGGACTGGGTTGGTGTCACTACGCTTTTCACCTTTTACTGGGACAAGACCATTGAAACTATTAACTTCGCCAAGAAGCTTGTAAAGGACCAGAAGAATCTTATGGTTGGTGGCGTATTAGCCTCCATCCAGCCTAAAGAAATAGAAGAAGCAACGGGAATCAAGCCGCATGTAGGCATTTTACGTCCGGGCGGCATCCATGAAGGAGATTGCCAGAATATCGATGAACTTGAACTGGACTATTCCATCTTGGATGAGATCGATTATCACTATCAGATGGACAATGCCTACTACCGATATACAACTCGTGGATGTATCAGGCATTGCAAGTTCTGTGCAGTCCCCACTCTGGAACCGATATATCAGACATTCATTCCTCTCAAAGCACGACTTCAACGAGTTGATGAATTATATGGGCCTCAGAAGGATCTGCTGCTGATGGACAACAACGTCCTCGCATCAAAAGATTTTCCCCGGATAATACAAGAGATTGTTGACTGTGGATTCCAACGTGGTGCTCTGTTCAAACAGCCTAATCGTCTGGAAATTTCAGTAAGAAACCTTCGGAATAGCATCAATGACAGAGCTTATATCCGCAAGACATGGAAGCTTATTGATGAGTTCTATGACTCTCTCAAAGGTGAAGAGTCTTACAAGGTATATTGCATACGTGAGAAGTATCACATTGACAAGTTCCTAACATCAACTAAGGATAATTTATTGGCGGCATATGAGGAACTAAAAGACCTCTACACTAAGCATCATAAACCCGGCAAAGGAGTTCAACGCTATGTGGACTTCAACCAAGGAGTCGATGCACGGTTGTTTACACCAGAGAAGGTGGAACTCCTGAGCAGAATTGCCATCCGCCCGCTTCGAATCGCTTTCGATGATTTAAAGACGGAAAAGAAATACTGCGAAGCTATTCGGATGAGTGTGGCTGGTGGTCTGAAGGATTTTTCAAACTACCTCCTGTACAATTTTGAGGACCACCCGGAGGATCTCTATTTGCGCCTTCGCATTAATGTTGACCTGTGCGACGAGCTTCAGGTCAGCATTTATTCCTTCCCTATGAAATATCATCCAATCCGAAAAACGGATGAGATGGACCAGGATTATTCTCATAACAGAGACTATATCGGCAAACACTGGAATCGAAAGTACATCCGTGCCGTTCAGGCCGTTCTAAATAGCACAAAGGGGAAAATAGGTAAAGGAACGCCTTTCTTCGAAAAGGCCTTCGGACGGAATCTTGATGAGTACTTCAAACTGCTCGAAATGCCCGAAACAATGATTATTTATCGGCTGTTTTTCGAGTGGATGAGTTCGGATGCGGCGCATGCTGCCGCTATAGACCTCTTCGGAAACGACCTAATTTGCGAAAGCTCTACTGACTCTTGGTGGCAACTTTACAACCACTGTAAAGAGACGCTTTCTCCAGAAATCTGGGAGCGCGTGAATGACACGATTCACAGAAACGATTTTGAAGACATCGATGGTCGTTTCCTGAACGTAGAGGCACGCAGGCTTCTTTCCTACTACAGCAATTATCGAAAAGATATTGTAGAGAAGGATACAGATTTGTTCATGATGAAAAAGAAGTACGACGAGGCACCTACAATAGTTGCAAAGCTACACAACCGAAAAAAGTAGAATCTAAAGCTATTCTGTTTTCCAATACTTTTTAAAGGTGCTAGAGTTTACAAAAGCACTTAACCCGTCTAACACAGGAATGTGCAAATCAGGGATGGCAGGCTCAAACTGTTTTACGCCATCACAGCCATCATTAGGCGTAATAGGTAACTGATAGGTTACTTCATCAAGACTTTGGGTCTCGAGGAAAACTCCAGCTTCCTTTGTATTATCTTTAGGTCGGATGCAGAAAATCGCGAGATGCATCATTTCAATATCGTTTATCCCATTATAAAACACTGTCGGCATGAAGTAATAGACATAGTTCTTTGAACGAATCTTTTCTGCTAAATGCGACTCTACAAAATGCTTTAGAATATAACGTTTCTTTATGCTCTTTTTTTGTTGCGATGAAAGATACAGTTGGAGTTCTTTTAGATGAGTTCCTTTGTAGGTGTTCAGCTCGTCATCAGAAAAGGAGCACTTAAGAGTCAGGAATAAAACAAATTTATCACCTTCTTTTGTAACTGTATCTTGATACTCTAGAATCTTATCTATCAATTCGAACTTGTATTTTGAAACAGTATGCCCCTCCAAATCAGTATACTTTTGTGGAGAAGTGATTTTGTTGCAAAAATCAAGATTGAATAAGGTTACAAACTCGTCATGGCGGTATTTAATTGAACCAGAAGCTGAATTATCAATCCCTCTAAAAAGGACTTCTTCCATATATCCATCATAAAGATCGAACCCCTCGATTTCACCGGACGCCTCTAATTCACTTAGTTTTTGGTATAGCGCATCTATATCCTCAGTAGATTGATCTGGTGATGATGGCTCCGGATAATTGCGACATTGAAAAGCGACAACATAGTCGATATACTCTTTCCAGCAATAGATATCTGCGGCTTCTGGAGAAGGCAGGCCATAATAGATTATCTTAACTCCAAAATTCTTTTTGAGAAAGTGAATTAATGATTTATCAAATCTTTCCCGTAAAAAAACCTTATGTGGGGTATTGAAATCAGGCATGACTAATTATCTTCTAGCAATTCATCTCTTAATGACTTCAATAAAAGAGAATAATCCTCTTTATTCTTGGCCATTCCTTGGATAAAACGCTCATCTATTATCTCCAACAATT
>CAMYVY010000034.1 GCA_947302715.1 uncultured Clostridia bacterium | reverse complement strand
GTATAACCGCAACGCATCCGCGACCAAGATAATCGTTAATCAAAAATAGTGATGTGGCTCATGGGTGGAGAGTATCCGTGTACGCATCACGGAAAAGAGGTCGCATGATTAAGAGTATGACAGGATTCGGCAGGGCCGAATCTTCTGATGGAAAAAGAAATATCGTCTGCGAAATCAGGTCGGTGAATCACAGATATTGTGATATCAACGTCAAGATGCCGAGGCGATATTCTTTTGCTGAAGAAAAGATAAAAGCCGCTATCAAAGAAACCGTAAACCGTGGCAAGCTTGATGTTTCAATAATGGTTGAAAACGTAACGGAAAACGACGTCAATATCAGGCTAAATCCGATGGTTGCCAAGCAGTATATCGAAAGCCTCCGTGAACTCCAGAAGGAAGTTCCGGTCGATGGCGATGCAAGCGTATCCCTTCAGTTTCTTGCATCTCTTCCGGATGTTCTGAAGGTTGTTCCTGACGTGGAAGATGAAGCCGAGATGATAAAGGCGATTCTTGCTCCGGTCCGAGAAGCAACCAAAAAACTCGACGAGATGAGAATAATCGAAGGCGAGAAACTTGCAGAAGACCTTATCTCCAGAGGAAACGAAATAAAGGGTCTTGTATCCGAAATAGAGAAGGTCGCACCTGAGGTCCCGAAGGCATACATGGAAAAACTCAGAGCGAGGATCAAAGAACTCATCGGGAATAGCGCTGAGGTTCCGGAGGATAGAATCGTCCTGGAAGCTGCCATTTTTGCTGATAAATGCAGCATTGCTGAAGAACTCACCAGGCTTCATAGCCATATGGATCAGATGGAAGCGATTATTGGAGAGACCGGTCAGCCGGACGGAAAGCGCCTTGATTTCCTTGTTCAGGAGATGAATAGAGAAGCGAACACCATTGGCTCCAAGGCAAACGACTTGGGGGTTACGGAGCTCATGCTAAAGATAAAGGCCGAGGTCGAAAAAATCCGCGAACAGGTTCAAAATGTTGAATAATTATTGAATCTGTGATATACTATTTTGCCGATTGATTTAGATAAGAGAAAGGACATACCTTTGGCGGTTAAAGTAAAATTTGAAAATCACCCCGGGGAATTATTTATAATCTCCGGACCATCGGGGGTAGGCAAAGGAACGATTTGCTCCAAACTGCTCGAAGACGCACAGGACTTTGAACTTTCTGTCTCTGCGACAACAAGGCAACCCAGAGAAGGCGAAGTCGATGGAGTAAACTATTTCTTCCTTGAGAAGGAAGAATTCTTAAATCAAATTGAAGATGGTGGCTTCCTGGAGTATGCGGAAGTCTTTGGGAATTACTACGGAACGCCCAGAAAGCCTGTCGAAGAGAAACTGGCCAATGGAATAGATGTCCTTTTGGAAATCGACGTTCAGGGAGCGGCCAAGGTCAAGGAAGCCTATCCGGAAGGAATATTCATATTTATCCTTCCGCCGTCGCTCAAAGAACTTAGAAACAGGCTGGTTAAGCGCGGAAAGGATTCAGCGGAAGTCATTGAAAAAAGGCTTTCGATGGCCATGGAAGAAATCAAAGAAATGTTCACCTACGATTACTTTGTTGTAAATGACGACTTGGAAACCGCGGTTGAACTGGTAGAATCAATAGTTGATGCTGAGCATGTCAGAGTTCAGGACCACGGACTCGAAATGCTAGAGATATATGAGGAGGAACAGGAATAATGCTTTATCCATCGATAAATGAAATCAGAAAAAAGGTAGATAGCAGATACACACTGGTAATTATGGCGGCAAAGCGCGCACGCGACATCGTTGACGGTCAGCCAATCTTGACCGATGAAGTTGACGAATTCGAAAAGCCGGTTTCAGTAGCTGCCTACGAAATCAATGACGACCTGGTGACCTATACCAGGGACGAGTCCGCAAAATAGCTCACCCGGTTACACATAATCAATTATCTTGGACATTTATCAACTCAAACTGTCATGTACAGTTACAAATAGCCAATTATCATGGACAGTTAACAACCCAAACTGTCATGTCAAGCTACAAATAGCCAAATATCACCGTTTTTGCCAATAAAAATTGCAAAAAAGCCTTGATATTTAGCTAACTATATCATATAATATACGTCGGCTCAATTAGTAGCCGATGTTTATTTTTAACCAATTTGCACACCCGGAGTGCTCTGCCAATGGTGCTTTGCGAGTCTTGATGAATGCACCGCAAGGTTTCGGCAAATGCCTATCTCCGAGTGGAAGAAAAACCAGGAGGAAAAAACATGTCAGTAATTTCAATGAAACAACTGCTCGAAGCAGGCGTCCACTTTGGACATCAGACCAGAAGATGGAACCCCAAGATGGAACAGTACATCTTCACACAGAGAAACAACATTCACATCATTGACCTGCAGCAGACCGTGGGCAAAGTAGATGAAGCATATGACTTCATCAAGAGCGTTGCCGAGACAGGTAGACCTATTCTCTTTGTTGGAACAAAGAAGCAGGCACAGAACGCGATTCGCGACGAAGCTCTCAGATGCGGCGAATACTACGTTAGCGAGAGATGGCTCGGCGGAATGCTCACAAACTACAAGACCATCAGCGCTCGTATCAAGAGACTGAACGACATCGACAAGATGGAAGAAGACGGCACATTTGAAAAGCTTTCCAAGAAGGAAGTTATCAAGCTCCGTGGAGAGCGCGAAAAGCTCGAAAAGAACCTTGGCGGAATCAAGGACATGAGAGGAATGCCGGGCGCAATGTTCATCGTCGATCCTCGCAAGGAGAGAATCGCTGTTAAGGAAGCAAGAATCCTTGGAATTCCAATCGTAGGAATCGTAGATACAAACTGTGACCCTGATGATGTTGATTACATCATTCCGGGTAACGACGACGCTATCAGAGCAGTCAAGCTTATCGCCAGCAAGATGGCCGATGCTGTTATTGAGGGTCACCAGGGTGAGAGCTTTGATGAGGGTCCGGACCAGGATGCTCTCGAAGCCGAGGTTATGGCTGAGGCTGAAGCAAAGGCTGATGAACCACAGGACATCGAAGAAGTGGTTGCTGAGGAAGCAGAATAATAGCAGGAATAAATACAAACCGAATCAAGTTGCGATGAGCAAATGCTCATCGCTTCTCAATGCATTGATTAGTGATTAAAGAGATGAATTTATATGGATCGTGAATAATACTCGTTGTTTTAAGATCTTGATGCATTGATACGATTAAGTGAATTGTTTAGGAATAATAATCTGGGGACTAAAGTGAAGATATTTGGTTCTGACTAAGAATGGAGGAATAGAAATGGCTCAGGTAACCGCTCAAATGGTTAAGGAACTGCGTGAAATGACAGGCGCAGGTATGATGGATTGCAAAAAGGCTCTTGAGGAAGCTGAAGGTAATCTTGATCAGGCAGTTGAAATCTTGAGAGAAAAAGGTCTGTCAAAGGCAGCCAAAAAGGCCGGAAGAATTGCAGCAATGGGACTGGTCAGAGTAGCACTCTCTGATGATAACAAAACAGCTGCAATCGTAGAAGTAAACTCGGAAACAGACTTTGTTGCCAAGAACGATGAGTTTATCAGTTTCGTAGAAGGACTGTCCAGACTTGCTCTCGAAGCTGAAAGCAATGATATAGAAGCATTCAAGGCAATGCCTTTTGAAGGCTCCACTGTAGAAGAAACACTGGTTGCTAAGATTGCAAAGATAGGCGAGAATCTCTCCATCAGAAGAATTGAAAAGGCTTCTGGAGATGTTTTGGCTACATATACTCATGGCGAGGGAAATATAGGTGTTATTGTCACTGCAAGTGGTGAAGATAACGATGCAAACAGAGCTGCACTTAAAAACATTGCAATGCAGGTTGCAGCAATGAATCCGCAGTATGTAAGCAGAGAAGAGATTTCTGATGATGAAATCAGCAATCTTAGAAAGATCACTCTGGAAAGTGCATTAAATGATCCATTCACACTTCCTAAGCAGATTCTGAACGACCTGCTCGACAAGGTTGATGGTGTATGGGATATCGGCGATATAGACATCCTAAAGGAAAAGAGAGAAGATAAGAGCTTCAACTTCAACTATCTGCCTAACTTCCTTTCTGATGATGCAAAGACAAAACTCGCAGGTCTTGCAATTGCCGCTAAGATGGAAATCGCAGACAACAAGATTTTCACAGGTCTTGTTGATGGCCGTGTTAAAAAAGAGCTTAAAGATATGTGCCTGATGGATCAGACCTATGTAAGAGCAGAAGACGGAAAGCAAACCGTCGGAGAGTATCTAAAGACAGTAGATGGAAATCTCAAACTTACTAAGGCTATCAGATTTGAAGTAGGCGAAGGCATCGAAAAGAAGGAAGAGGACTTTGCTGCAGAAGTAGCTGCCCAGCAGGCCGCCGCCCAGAAGTAATCTCACGGGTACGGCCACCCGGAAACAACACACAACTCCGGCTGCCCGGAAACAACACACAACTCCGGCTGCCTGGAAATAACACACAACTCTGGCTGCCCGGAAACAACACACAACTCTGGCTGCCTGGAATTAACACACGACTCCGGCTGCCCGGAAATAATATATGCGAGATTTAATGATACTCAAAAACAAATACGACTTACTAGTGAACCCCGCTTAGGCGGGGTTTTCTGTTGCAATTGTAAGGTAAAAGTATGGGGAAATTAAAATCTAATAGTAAAAAATAAATCTAACAGTAAGTAGAAAAGAAAGGGAACTCTGGAGAACAAAAAATACCTAGTAACGGTCTGCTACGATTGCGTCTCCGCTGCCCGAGCCCCTCCGGTAGGGCTCGTGGACAGCTGTTGGGAGAACGCAATCGGTTATGCAGACCCCAGGAGCTCAGAAGAGAGCGACTGGTCATGTACCACTGAGCCAATTAAGTTGCAATCAATGTACCATTTTCCGAAAAATACGACGTTCCATGTACCATAGCCCCAATAATCAAAGCCGTGGTACATGAAAGCACCCAGAACTCAATGCTTTCATGTGCCATTTTCCGAAAAATGCGACGTTCCATGTACCATAGCTCTGATAATCAAGGCCGTGGTACATGAAAGCACCCAGAACCCAATGCTTTCATGTACCATTTTCCACAAAATGCGACATTCCATGTACCATAGCCCCGATAATCAAAGCCGTGGTACATGAAAACACCCGGAACCCAATGCTTTCATGTACCATTTTCCGAAATAACCCGGAATCCATGTACCATTACCCCGATAATCAAGCCCATGGTACATGAAAGCACCCCGAACCCAATGCTTTCATGTACCATTTTCCGAAAAATACGACGTTCCATGTAACATAGCCCCAATAATCAAGCCCGTGGTACATGAAAATACCCGGACCCTAAGTTTTAAAATGATTCCAAACATTATTCATATTGAAAATGTAGAAAGGAGACGAAGATGTTTTATGATTTAAAAACTATGATGATTAATGAGCTTCAATTACTTGATTATTCCATTAATAAGTTGAAGGATGCGCTTACAGACCAGACTGAAACGAGACTCTCATATAGAGTAACCACAAATGGAAAGATGTATTATGAAAGAACACGCGACTCGACCAGTGGTAAAAGAGTTATTAAGCAAATTGGTGATGCAAGACATCCTGACGTCATTAAAATTAAGCAAGAAAAATATAACCAGAAGTTGTTGGAAGTGTTGGAAACTGAAAAGAAGACAATTATTGAGGCTATTAAATGCATTGAGAAAAACAGTGTTAATGATATTGATGCGGCACTCCCTGAAGTGTATCGCGATGATACTGGATTAGTTAATAAGAATACTGTTTTTATGACATACGATGATTGGATGAAAAAACCTTTTCGGCGGAATGGTTACAAGATCCCTGAAAAATCCAATATTGCTGTCGATGGGACAAAAGTTAGATCAAAATCTGAAGTCATCATTTATGACTTGCTGACGTTTTTAGGGATACCTTTTAAGTATGATGTTGATGTGAACCTCCGAAATGAAAACAACGAAAAAGTATATAAGAATGTTGACTTTGTAATACCTTCAGCTAACGGTAGTAATATTCTTATTGAGCATTTAGGAATGCTTAGTAAGGAGGACTATTTGGAAAATTCTTTTCACAAAATTCGCCTGTACATTATGAATGGGTATGCTTTGAATGAGACGCTTTTCTTAACTGCTGATGATGTTTATGGAAACATCAACGCATATACATCAAAGATACTGTTCGAGAATCTTATCATTCCACAGCTAAGGATGCGACACACTACAAAGCAGGACTGAAATCCGAGCATAAACTATTATTGTGAGAGGAGAGTAAGGATGCGGCCCACCTCGAAGAAGGATTGAGGTCCGACCATAAACTATTATTGTGAGAGGAGAGTAAGGATGCGGTACACCACGAACCAGGATCAAAATCTGAAGATAAACCGATAGCGTGAGAAGAAACTAATAATTCGGTATAGCTCGAAGCAGCACCTAAATCTGAAGACTGCGGTACGGCCTGTCAGCCAATAGTTACAGATAGCTTAACGAAATTATAGAGCAAGACCGTAAAGGCGTATATTAAAAAGAAGTAGAGAACATGGCCAATTACGCGGCTAAGTAATTCCGGGGAGCGCGTCAAGGGGAGTTTGGACTTAATTCCTTTGTAATCAAGGAAGAAGAATGTCTCGAGGATGATATACAGTACAACCACAACATCGCCAAATACGTCGGCTGGAGTGTTTGAAGCACCGCGTCTTTCGGCGCTGCTAAAAATAGCCAAGATCCAAAAGAGATAGTAGAGCGTTGCGAGGAGCATTTTCCAAGGCGTCCTGGTTCTGTAACCCGGAGGGAGCCAAGAAGCCGCATGAACCTTCTTGATGGCGGATTGGCTGGAGACAGAGCCGAGGGAGGACCTCAGGAACCTTGGCTTTCGTGTCTGTTTTTTAATCGCCCGGAGCAAATCCGACGCATCATGAAACCTGTCGGAAGGGCTTAATTCCAAGCATTTTTTGATTATTTCGGAGAGAGGTCCGTCGTATGATTCGGGGAATGATTTTTCGCCTGTAAAGAGTTCTTGAGCGGTGCGGCCCAAGGCGTAGACGTCTGCACTTGGGTCGGATGCCTTGAATCCGTATTGTTCGGGAGCGGCGTATCCCGTAGTGCCGATGAGAACCGTGTCGCGGTCTTTGTCGTCGTTGAACCTGGTCGCAGCGTTGAAATCCAAAAGATAAACTTCATCTTGATTGGTTATCAAGATGTTTGACGGCTTGATGTCGCGATGAACGATGGGCGGCGTGTTGGAATGAAGTGGCTCCAGGATTTGGCATAGGCGTATGAGATAATCAATGGCAACATCAAAGTCAGGCGGACCTTCATCTTCGATGATGTTTGCAAGAGTTCGCCCGTTCACGTACTCTTCAACGACAAGCAAACCGTCCGGAACTTCATCAAAACTCCGAACAAGCGGGATTCCGGGCGGCTTGGTTTTTGTTAGAAAATCATAAATCGAAAGGTCATAGACCTTTAGAAGTTTTCGAACAAAAAGCTCGCCGGTGGTTTTGTCCTTTACGAGCGTGACAGTTCCCGTATTATTTAATGTGTAAAGTTCATCGTATTCCATATAGTCAATTCGTCCGGCACAGTCAATTCGTCCGACATAGTCAATGCGTCCGGCACAGTTAATTCGTCCGGCATAGTCAATGCGCCTGGCTGGCGCCGATTTTTTTATCTTGATAATTTGTGCCTAAATCAGGTAAACTAAATCCAAGTACAGTATAGCACCGAAAATCAAATGGGGAAACTATGAAAGAAGAAACGACGAGCCGCCTCGAGCAGACGATTCAAACCATCAAAACCAAGGCTGAGGCAGAGCGCTTTCTGAATGAACACGGAGTCGAAGAGCGATTTTTTCACGAGTATTTGAATTCATATATTGCCGAGCATGACTTGGTTCTGGGCGATGTGATTGAAAGAAGCGGTGTCTCCAAAAACTATGTATATAACATATTGAACGGCGACACCAAAATGCCCGGAAGGGACAAGGTTATTGCGCTTAGCATTGCAGCCGGTATGAACCTAACGGAGGTGAATAGAGCGCTTAAAATTGCGGGCCATAATTCACTGTACCCCAAGAACCCGAGAGACATTTATATTGCATCGTGCATTAACAGAGGCCTATGTGATATCACCAAGATCAATCTTGAGCTGGAGGAAGAGGGCCTGCCGCTTATTAAGCTTTAGATGAGCGGCCGTAAACAGCGAGGAATAATCGGTAAACAACACATTTCAATAATTGCTAACTGGCAAACAGCAGACGATAATCAATGACTAATATCTAACAACCCAAATAACAATTAGTTTATCCAAGAACAAGGGTGAGCGGCGACAAGAAAGTCGTCCTGTAATTGACCCTTGTTTTTTCGTGCTGTGAGCACAACAAAACCGTTTGGACTTCAAGTATCATTTTCCTAACAGAGCGTAACAAGCAGCAACAAGCTGAAAAAAAGTGACAATTACGAATCGCGAGGTTAGGAATGGAATCCAAAACTCCGGAAAATGAATTAAACGACTTGATGTCTGAAAGCGAAGTCGAGGAATTTATAGAAAAGTGGTGTGGCGGGGAAATAGCCCTTCACAGCGCAGTTAGAACGCTGATTGCCGAGAAGGAGATTTCCTTGGCTGACCTCATGAAGGATAGTCGAATTAACAGGAATTACGGCTACAACATCATAAATGGGCGGCGGAAAAATCCAAGTCGTGACAAAGTTCTGGCTATTTCAATTGCAGCAAAACTGACAGTGCGGGAAACGCAGGAAATGCTTCTGATTGCGGGTGTCGGAGGTCTATATTTCCGGCGTGAACGCGATGTACGAATAGCAGCTTGCCTAAACAACAAAGTCGGCGACGTCCTAAAAGTAAACATCATGCTCGAATCAAAGGGCTTAGAACCTCTTGATGTATGATGCGAATATCAAAATCGTGCTGCCAGCACGACAAAGTGTAAAGACAAAGGAATATAATTGCAATAAATAAATCTTATTTTGAGAAGACTGAATTATAGAAATGGAGATGACTTATGAAAATTTGGAAACTGGTATCGGGGATATTGTCTATTATTATGGCGGCATTTGTATTGTTTCAATCAAGTATTGCCGGGCTATCAAACACCCTCTCTGAAAATGGTGAAGCCGGTGGGTCTGCAGGATTGATTGTTTCTGTTATGCTCCTAACATCAGGAATTGTTTCGATAGTGATTAGAAATTCAAATTCTAAAGGTGGAAACATTGCAATCATTGTTCTATGTCTAATTGCTGCAGTGCTCGGATTTACGGGAGCAGGAAGCTATAGCGATCTTAAGGTATGGTCTGCATGGTGCGTTATTTTGGCAATAATGGCTGTAGTAAGTATTTTGATTAACAAAAAAGAAGGTGGGAAAAATGAAAAAATTTCATAAAATAGTCTTTGCTATAATCACTGTGGCTTTCGTATTAGCTTTAGTAGGCTGTGGTGGAAATTCCGGAAACGATTCCAATAGCAGTAATAATAGCAGTGAGAGTGCGAGTAGCTCAGAAGCTACTGAATCGGAAGCGGAGGAAGAATCCAATGATAATAATGAAGAGTCAGCAGGTACTGTTGATAACGAAGCAGCAAAGGATTTTACGCAGACGGTAATTGATGCAGATGGAGTGAAATTTGAAATTACAGGGATAGATCCGGACGATTTCTGGGGATATACAGCCAATGTTTATCTTGAAAACAATACCGATAAAACATTAATGTTTGCGATTGATGAGGCTTCAGTAAATGGAGTGATGTCAGATCCGTTCTGGGCATCGGAAGTCGCACCCGGAAAGAAAAGCAATGAGTCGATATCATGGTCCTCTACCTCATTTAAGGAGGCCGGTATAGAAGCTGTAACTGCGATAGAGTTTATTCTGAGGGTATATGATAGTGATGATTACAGTGCAGATGACTTGGTGAATGACGTCTTCACGATATATCCGCTTGGTGAAGAAAATGCAATGAATGTAGTTAGAACATCAAGCCCTGATGATTTGGTCTTGTTCGAAAATGACGATTGTAAAATGACTATCATCGGATTTGAAGAAGATGATATCTTTGGTTATGAAGTTAAAACTTATCTTGAGAACAAAAGTGACAAGAAACTGCTTTTCAGCATAGATGAAGGGTCCATAAATGGGTTCATGGCTGATCCGTTCTGGGGTACAAGTGTGATGCCGGGGAAAGTGGAATACAGTGATATTTCATGGACAAAATCGACTTTTGAGGATAATAAAATCGAAGAGGTTGAGTCAATTGAATTACATATTAAAGTAAGAGACTATGATGATTATTCAGCAGAATACTTTGTTGACGATACGTTTACAGTAGAACCTTAATCTACCCAACCTTCGGGAGGGCGGTGCGGAGTCTAATGCCGAGGATTCCTCCGAGGATGGCTTTGATGATGGTTGTCGGAATGAAGGGGATGACGCAGGCGGCGAGCCCCGCGGAAACCGACGAACCTGTTGAGAGGCAAAACATCGCGGTCCCGACGACGTAGTTTAAAACAGTTCCGAGAATGAGAAAAGTCCAGAATAAAATGGGCTTTTCTTTTATATACTTAACGCCGAGGCCGATAATCAAGGCCATCAAAGGGAAGGAGAGCAGGAATCCTCCGGTGGGACCAATGAGCATATTCAGTCCGCCGCGGAAGCTTGCAAATACAGGGAGTCCAACTCCGCCCATAAGAACATAGACAAGCATCGAGAGCGCGCCGAGTTTCGGTCCGAGGACAATTCCGGCCAGTGTAACAGCAAAGGTCTGGAGAGTCATCGGGACGCCCGCAGGCATTGGAATTGCAATTTGAGCCATGATGGCGGTTGCAGCAGCCATGAGTGCTGTAACTGTGAGCGTATATGATTTTGTTGATGAAGCGTTTTTGATATTCATATCGACAATTATAACTCTGGAGTATTCTTTATTCAAGCAAATCCGCCGCGGATTCGCCGCCCAAAACAATCGTCAAAATTAGATTCACTAAATGCGATTTTGCAATTGATTAATCCACTTAACTGTATTATTATATTACCAATTATCAAAAAGGTTATATATCATGTAACAGTCAGTTACAATATCTGCAAAGCTTATAGAGGAGAATCGATATGGCACAATTCATAAATGAACCATCAAGAACGTTTAACGAGTATCTGCTGCTTCCTGGCTATACGGGGAAGGACTGCACGGTTGAAAATGTCAGCCTAAAGACCCCGATTGTAAAATTTAAAAAAGGCGAGGAACCCACGCTTTGTGCGAATATCCCACTTGTTTCTGCGGTTATGCAGGCAGTTTCCGATGATAGGATGGCTGTTGCGCTGGCCAAGGAAGGTGGGATTTCTTTTATCTTTGCATCGCAACCAATTGAAAGCCAGGCCGAGATGATTCGCCGTGTTAAATCCTACAAGGCGGGTTTTGTCAAGAGCGACAGCAACTTAAGACCGGATCAGACAATGCAGGATGTGCTCGATTTAAAGAAGAGGAGCGGCCATTCAACAATTGCAATCACAGAGGATGGCACTGCCGAGGGCAAAATCGTGGGCCTGGTTACGAGCCGCGATTACAGAGTGAGCCGTATGGATCCGTCGACCAAGATAAGCGAATTCATGACTCCATTTGATAAGCTTATATATGCAGAAGAAGGCGTTACGCTTTCTGAAGCGAATGACATACTCTGGGACTACAAGTTGAACGCTCTTCCGATTATAGACAAAAACCAGAGGCTGACGCATTTTGTTTTCCGAAAGGACTATGACAACCATAAATCGAACCCCTCTGAACTTCTTGATGAAGGAAAGCGCTACGTCGTAGGGGCCGGAATCAACAGCCGTGATTATGAAGAGCGCGTGCCCGCTCTTGTTGACGCAGGCGCCGACATTCTCTGTATCGATTCATCGGAGGGTTATTCCGAGTGGCAAAAGGACACGATTGACTGGATTCGCAGTAAATACGGCGATTCCGTCAAGGTCGGTGCCGGAAATGTCGTCGATGCGGAGGGCTTCCGTTACCTGGTGGGTGCGGGCGCTGATTTCGTAAAGATAGGAATCGGCGGTGGCTCCATCTGTATTACCCGTGAACAAAAGGGAATAGGCCGAGGTCAGGCGTCAGCCGTAATAGAAGTCGCAGAAGCGAGAAAGAAGTATTTCGAAGAGACGGGCATCTACGTCCCAATCTGCTCTGACGGTGGAATCGTATACGATTATCATATGACGCTTGCGCTTGCCATGGGTGCGGATTTCATTATGCTTGGAAGGTACTTTGCTCGATTTGATGAATCGCCTACAAATAGGCTCAACATAAACGGAAATTACGTCAAGGAATACTGGGGTGAGGGTTCCAACCGTGCGCGCAATTGGCAGCGCTATGACCTTGGTGGAGATCCGAAGATGAAGTTCGAAGAGGGCGTGGATTCCTATGTGCCTTACGCCGGGCCGCTTCACGATAATGTTCAGCTCAGCTTGAACAAGGTAAAGTCAACTATGTGCAACTGCGGAGTTCTTTCGATTCCGGAGCTTCAGGAAAAAGCAAAGCTTACGCTGGTGTCGGCGACTTCGATTGTCGAGGGTGGTGCCCACGACGTCATACTTCGCGATTCCAGCCAGAACGCAATCAGATAAACCAAAAGCGACAGTAAGCACAGCACGTGACTACTGATTCAAGCTAAAACGCAATCAGATAATCAAAGACGACTATAAGCACAGCACGTAACTACTGATTCCAACTATAGATTCTAGTTATTGACTCTAAGTACAGATTCCGGATACTGACTTTAACTACAGATTCATAGAAAGCGAGAATGGTACTGCAAGCTGAGAGCTGCTCCTCGAACAATGAGATAACAATCTCAATAAAAAAGGACTTTTGAGAATTGGATAAACTCGCTTGACGGCTCAAATATATCCAACTCCGGGCAAAAGTCTTTTTTCTTTATTGGGACATTTCTATTGTTCTGCGGAGGCGTTCACCGTGTAGTACTTGTCTCGCGTTCGCTTGCTCCCGACAATCGATTAGATTCCGAGCTGCTGCTTTAGAAGATCCTTTGGCATGTGACCAACTGCGCGAGCCTGTTCTTCTCCGCCAACGATTTTGACGATTGTCGGAATGCTCATAACTCCGTACTTCTGAGCAAGTTCGGGTTCCTCGTCAACATTGATCTTGCCGACCTTGACGGTGCCTGCCATTTCTTCGGAAAGCTCCTCAACGATAGGACCTGTCATTCTGCATGGTCCACACCAAGGTGCCCAGAAATCAACAACTACAGGAATATCTGAATTCTGTACTTCTGCTTCAAAATTTGCTTTTGTGATTTGTAATGACATCTCAATTCTCCTTTGTTTATAATACATTAATTTCAAACTGCTTAATAGATGCGCGATATCTAATATTCAACATTCAGTATTCAGTATCCAGTATCCAATACCAAATTTCCAATATTTAATATCCAATATCCAATATCAAATATGATATGTTACATCAAAGGTATTATACCTCAATAATCTCGGGAGAAACATAGCAATTTTCATGTAACTCATATTGTTATATCGTCTCTGCCGTAATAGCCTCTCCGCCGTAATAGCCTCTTAGGTTGGGTTGAGAGGCGGCTAATGAGAATCTTCAATAGGTCTCTGTGTACCACGCAAGGGATTTTGATGGAAATCTGTGTACCAAAGCTACCAAAATCAAGGCTCTGGTACACAGAATCTGGTGAAAACAAGGAAGTCTATGTACCACGCAGGGTG
>CAMYVY010000033.1 GCA_947302715.1 uncultured Clostridia bacterium | reverse complement strand
CCACTCCGCTTGCGCCTTTGTTCGCGACTACTCGCTTGTACGCTCGCATCATGTTGTCCCTTGAGAGTATCTCCTCTAAGAGCTTAGACATAGATTTGTCTCCTTTCCTTCTTTCGCTCTCGTATCCTTACTCCTGCCTCCTGTGAGCCGTTCGCTCCGTTACGTCTTTGCTACTACGGCTCTCGTCGGATACGGATACTTGCCTTGAGAGTTCCATTTGACTATTGGATTGTTCGGTCCTTCGCTCCATCCCCATTACAGGGACTTCATCACTACTATGACCTTGGCTGACTTCTCACGGTTCGTTGTTACTGCGGATTTCTCCGTCCGTGAGACCTCACGGGATAAGCCTGCAATCTTTCCTCGTCTACCTGCCTAATCTACACATACGGGTTACGACCAACTTTTGGACTTCACGGCTTATCGCCCGCTTATCCACCGTATGCGCCTCTGTATTAGGTTTCTGTTCGTCAGGCTACGATTTCGCTATCCCTTCTTCTCGCCCAAACCTCACGATTTGAATCTTGGGAGTCGCTTTGGGGTTCGTCGTTGGCTACGCCCCTTGTGGACTTTCACCACAGATTGACGGCATGCCCGTCATACAAAAGAAAAACAGACAGCTGTTTAGCCGTCTGCTTATAATTCTGATTTTCATAATTGCCATAGAAAACCTACTATATTAGCGATGGAAAGAGCGTGATCTCATAGTACAAAAGGTTCCCCTTTTACATATTATGCAAAGTACTCTCTATACTATTTAATCTGAATCTATATGATTCAGTCTGAATGGTTATTATTTAAATTCAGATATTCGTATTTTTCCTGGTAAACGGGCAGCCCATCCTCATACATAATAAACTCAATTCTATTACCGTTTTCATCATAGTAGTCTTCATTTACTAAAACATCGGGCATTTCATACCAATAGCTTTTGCGGTTTAGCAAATTCCCAGCCTCGTCATACTCTCTAGTGTAACGGTAGTTGGCGCTTTCTGTATAATATCCACCTTCATCAACTTCAAACCCCACTTCCGACTCAAACTCTTCATTTTTATTATACCATTCATATGAAACTATATTCCCTATTTTATTATACTGGATATTTTTAATGTATCCTATAACACTCTCTTCTCCATTATTAATTTCGTATTCTGTAATTTTAATAATTCTATCTCTATCTATTTCTATTAAATGTTTTTCTCTAAGAGTGCCATCAACATAGTATTTCATAACAAGTCCATTATCATTTTCTTCTATGACGTGACCATCTACATATACATAATCCTCTTTGCACCATATGCCTATATCTCTGAATATTGGATAAAGCAAATTCGAATAATACACATCGTAAATATAATACTCATTCTCAGTGTTTACATTCTCTGGATATGTAATACTCTTTACTATAATTCCTTCCTGACTGTAATACGTATCTTCTCTATCTCCATCGCTACTATACCCTTCATGAATATAACTTCCATCCTCTAAATACTTATAGTTCTCAATCATAATATCTTTATTATCCGCTATTCTTTTTTTCTGTATAATTCGACTATTTTCGTCATATTCGTTATCCCAAATATAATATCCTATCATTTTCTCATTTTTATCATAATCTATGGCTAATACAAGATCTCCATTTAAATTGTAATCATATTTTGTTACGATCCCCTCTAACTCCGGGTTTCTGTTTTTTAGTATTGTCTTCTTATATACTACCCACTCAGCATCCTCTTCCTCTGATTCTACTGAAATAACATTACTTACATTACTACAAGAAGAACCAATTAATGCTAATATGCAGACAAAAATAATAATTATCCTATTTTTCATCTCAAATACTCCATATGCTATACAATTAAACTATTATGATATCTTTTTATATGCCCCTTCTTCCCAGTAATTAGATTCCGACTTTAAAATAATTCTATCTGTACCTCCGGACAGATCAGCATATAGTGTCATTTCTTCTCCAAATGCTTCTTTTGCATCTGTGACATCAATATATAAAGTATTGCCAGATACTCGCCATGTAAGATTAGCATATATAAAGCCATCACTTAATGAACCCGTTTTATCACTATTAAGCTGTAGAACAGCTCTAAAATGCGGATCTCCCTCATATTTTCCCACAACATCTGCTGTTGACGTACAGCCATTAAAAATTGTAATAGATAGAATTAATACTACTATCACTATTGTAATTCGTTTTATTTCCTTCTTTTTCATGAATAGTTCCTTCCTAAAGCATTATAAACAACTTCTAAATCCCACATTCATAATACCGTACTACCCCCCCCAGTCAAGTATTTTCAACGGTTTGCAGGATATATCTATAGTGTGATAAATTGGCAATATAGATATTTCTATACGTTAAAAGAAGGGAAAAGTTATGAGAAGCAAGTATTACATCGAAAACTCAAAGGAATTTATTAAAATCACTCAAGATGTAAAAGAAGATATTGTCTACTTCAAGAAAGACGCTCTAATAAGTATGGAACTGTTTCCAATTAAAGAGCAAAATGTATATGCCGTCGATCTATTATATGGAGCAGGTAGTGTGCGTGCGAAGTTTAGTAAAAAAGAAGATGCTACTTCATTTCCGGAGGAGATAGTTAATCTCATTAACAGCTAATAACAGGAAAAGAAAAAGACTGTCCATTAACATCCTCATCTCTTCTACATTTACTTTTATGCCCGGGTCCCTCTCGGTTCCCCGTACCATATCCACATACTTGCCATATTCGTCCACGTCCGAGATAGGACCGTGCTTCCGGGAGCTACCCTTGGCACCCTACCCCACCTTTTGGCCTAAGGCCTAAGGCTATAGAACCACAGGATTGGAACCTGCAACTTTCAGTGACGTTCGGTTTTCCTACAAATACATACTTTTTTTACTGGTAAAATGTATTTTCGTAGTCGTTTCGCCTACTCGCACAACTCTCTATGTTATAGGACGCTTTCGCGTCCGTCACGACTAACAGCCGACTTCATTTGTGATAATGTGAAAACATACAGTGATGTCAAAATGATGTCAAAAGCTCCAGTAAAACCAAATAATATATATAATGAATATAAAATGTGTTTGCAGTATAAATGCAAACACGAGATATAGGGTGTATCACTGTTCCATGATTATTGATGAGGCATGACGGATACAAATCCATGGCTAATAAATGTGAGGGGAAATGTGAATTCATTGGACGTACTCAAATTATGAGCGTGACGGGAAATATTGTTGGAAAGTCAGACGTATTTGAACTCTTAAAGGAGGTAATGGAAGATTTAAGCGAGGAATGACATCACAGAAAAGAGCTTGAGAATTATTATAGTAATATTCCTTAATAATGACTGGCGTATGCCGGGTATTTTGCAGTTTTTCTTGCATGGCAGTAGCTGTTTATGGTATAATTTCCCTGTATGTGAAAAAGAGTATTTGGGGAGAGATTATTGTGTTGTTTTTAAAGATAATATTCGCTATTTTGCTTTGCTTACCGATGGCTTACATAGCGATTTACTTATTTAGTAGACTTATGGATGTCATACTTAAGAAGAGGTAGAGATGAGAGGCCTGTTTATTTCTGTGGAAGGAGGCGATGGCTCCGGTAAAACCACGCAACTAAAGAACATCAAAAACTACCTCGATGAAAAGGGAATAAAGAATATCTTTACCAGAGAGCCGGGTGGAACAGAGATAAGCGAAAAAATTCGCGGAATCATCCTTGATCCTGAAAACGCCGAAATGGCAGACATCACAGAGGCTCTCTTATTTGCGGCATCCAGAGCACAACACGTTGCGGAGAAGATTAGACCTGCATTGGAGAATGGTATTACGGTCCTCTGCGACAGGTTCGTCGATTCCAGTATCGCGTATCAGGGATACGGAAGAGGACTGGGTGAGGTTGTAAAAGAAATCAACAGTCCGGCGGTTAACGGATGCATGCCGGATGTTACGATATTTCTCGACATTACCCCGGAAGATGCGATGGCAAGAATCGCAGAGCGCGGCCACGACAGGCTTGAGCGTGAGGCGTTGGAACTCCACAAAAGGATTTATGAGGGCTATCGGAAGATTATTGAATCCGACAAAATGAATAGGATTGTTTCTGTGGATGCAAGCAAATCGCCCGAAGGAGTTTGGGAAGAAATCAAAGGTATATTGGACGAATGGCTGGAAAGAAAGCAGAAAGCAGAATACCCGAAAGAATAACCAAAGCTATCAAGGGGAACAGGCTCTCGCATGCATATATAATCGAGGGAGACGAATTAACGGAGAAAACAAAGTTTGCAATTGATTTCGCAAAGGCGATACTTTGTAAAGTTGATCCGGGCATAGGATGCGGTGAATGCAAAACCTGCCGAATGATTTCCGAAGGAACGTACAGGGATATATATCTTGTAACCAAGGATGAAAGGTCGGTAAAGGATAAGGATATAGAGGAGCTTCAGGAGCGACTTGCGAAACTCCCGATTGAGATGGGAGTAGATGATGGCGGCAGAAATATTGCCATAGTAGAAAGCGCAGACACTATGACAACAAGGGCTCAGAACAGATTCCTTAAGTCGCTTGAGGAACCTCAGCCCGGTACAGTAATCATGCTCCTTTCGGAAAATGATGAAAGCCTTCTTCCCACGATTAAATCGAGATGCCAAAAGATTCATCTCTATGAGACAGACTTGGATTACGACGAGAATTATAGAAGTATTGCAAGAGCCATAATAGATATGTTTAGTGGCCGAAATAAACGAAAGGCATACTTTTTCGAAGGGAAAAGAATAATTGAAGAGAATCTGAAAGGAAGAGACTCCGCCTTAGGGATTCTTGATGCACTGGAAAGGGAGTTCAGAAACGATATGCTTTCTGTAGCAAATTCCGATTCCGCTACCGAAGACATTTTATTTTTGAAGCGCGGAATTGAAGCTGTGGAAGGCGCGAGAAAAGACATTAGATATAATGTGAGAGAGAAATACGCATTATGCGATTTGCTTCTTAAAATTGGAGGATGAAATAGATGACTAAGGTTGTGGGGGTTAAATTTAGAAATGCCGGAAAGGTTTATTACTTTGCCCCGGGAGACCAAACCGAACTTAATATAGGAACGGGAGTAATTGTAGAAACAGCAAGAGGACTCGAATTCGGAAATATATCCATGGAACCCACCGATATCGATGATAACAATGTTGTTAAACCGCTCAAACCGATTATCAGAATAGCAACTCCTGAGGACATTGAAAAAAAGGAAGAAAACGACGCAAAGAGAGACGAAGCGCTCAGACTCTGCCAGGAAAAAATAGATAAGCACGGTTTGGAAATGAAATTGATCGATGTTGAATACACTTTCGACAATACCAAAATCGTGTTCTATTTCACGGCTGACGGAAGAGTAGACTTCAGAGAACTTGTAAAGGACCTTGCCGGAGTATTTAGGATGAGGATTGAGCTAAGGCAGGTCGGAGTGAGAGACGAAGCCAAGCTTTTGGGAGGTTGTGGCCCCTGCGGTAAAGGACTTTGCTGCGCTACGTGGATGGTCGATTTTCAGCCGGTTTCCATCAAGATGGCCAAGACCCAGAATCTATCCCTTAATCCTACAAAGATATCCGGAATCTGCGGAAGGCTGATGTGCTGCCTGAAATATGAAAACGATGTTTATGTAGATTTAAGAAAAGGAATGCCGGATGTTGGCGAGATAATCGAGACAAGTGACGGCAAAGCGAAAGTTGTAGACACAAACCTTCTTTGCTGCAGAATTAAGGCAAGGCTGCTCACGGGAGAACTTGAAGAGGACGGAAGCGAGAAGCTTTCCTCCGAAACATTTACCTATTGTAAAAATGACATCAAGCGCCTCGGGAACAAGAGGAATAAGCAGGCAGGCAAATCCGATGGTCGTAGACGTGGAAAAGACGACAGAAAAAATAATGGATACGACATTGATGTGGATATAGAGAATGAAATAGATATTCTTGATGAGGTAGACGAAGAGTATAAAGCCGAGATGGAAGCCTTGATGAAGGACTAACGGTTATTAGGTGAAACAAAGATAGGAGGAAAGTCAAAATGATGGTGGATTTAAACGCATTGCTAATCGCGCTGCTGCTCGTGGCTATTATAGTGCTGGTGGTATTTTTGATTATCATGATATCCAATCTCACTACAACACTAAAGAAGGTCAATGTGATTCTGGATGATACTCAGACTGTAACTGCTATTGTGAATGAGAAGGCGAAGGAAACCAAGCCGGTAGTGGACGATTTGTCGAGTGCAATTGTTGGATTCGCGAATGGCCTGAAGGGAAATGAGACGAATATCGCATCGCTCTCTAATTTGGCGAAATCATTGAGTTCGATGGTTAATATTATAAGAAACAACAAATAGAGATATTGGAATTGAAAGGAGTAAAGAGATGAAAGCTACAGGTATTGTAAGACCGATGGACGCGCTTGGAAGAGTGGTTATTCCTATTGAATTACGCAGAAATATGGCGATTAATACAGATGATTCGCTTGAGATTTTTGTTGATGATAATTACATTATGCTTAAGAAATATGAGCCGGCATGCATATTCTGCGGAAGCAATGATGATATAAAGCAGGTTCATGGAAGAAACGTTTGTGGAAGCTGCATAGCTGAAATGAAGAAACTGTAATTCGGAGGCAGCTTACTGTGGCTAAGTTTTTAGTTCAAAAAAGCGAACCGCTTTATGGTGAGGTTCATATTAGCGGTGCGAAGAATTCGGTGCTGCCTTTGATGGCCGCAGCAATTTTACCGGGTGAACCGTGCACGATTCGAGACGTGCCGAAGCTTTTGGATGTAACTGTAATGGAGGACATCCTAAAGTCATTGGGAGGAACCGTCAAGCTTCAGGACGACGGAACCTTAGATATCGACATGAGCGCGATGAATAGCGCCGAGGTCGGTTGGGAACTTGCCAGCAAGATGAGGGCGTCGTTCATTGTTATGGGTCCGCTGCTTGCGAAAAAAGGCAAGGTGAAGGTCTATATGCCCGGAGGGTGCACGATTGGTGAAAGACCGGTTGACCTTCATTTGAAAGGGTTTGAAGCTCTTGGTGCGGAGGTAATCGTAAAGGAAAACTGTGTCGAAGCAACTGCAGGTCCCGATGGCTTAATAGGTGCGAGCATATACTTGGACTTCCCAAGTGTAGGCGCGACCGAAAACATTATGATGGCTGCGGTTCTTGCTGATGGCGTGACGTATATAGAGAATGCTGCAGAGGAACCAGAGATAGTTGACCTTGCAAACTTCCTAAACAAAATGGGAGCCAGCATCAAAGGTGCAGGAACCGACACCATAAAAATAGAAGGCGTTAATAAACTTAAAGGTACCGCTCACACTGTTATACCTGACAGAATCGAAACAGGAACTTACATGCTTGCCGCCGCAATTACAA
Organism: uncultured Clostridia bacterium; assembly: GCA_947302715.1. GTDB lineage: Bacteria > Bacillota > Clostridia > Peptostreptococcales > Anaerovoracaceae > Eubacterium_B. The sequence goes on along the minus strand of CAMYVY010000033.1, from coordinate 7,636 downwards.
GGGGTGAGCTAATGATTAAAAATATAGTTCCCGACCACGTTAGATCAATCGCTGCGAAGCTTCGTGAATGCGGAGTCGTTGTCGAGCTTACCGATGAGGGCCTCTATGTCAACGGAGGAATGAATCCTCTTACGGCGACGGACATCAAGACTTTGCCGTATCCCGGATTCCCGACGGATATACAATCCCCGTTTATGGCGTTTTTGACAACGGTTGATGGGTCGAGCACAGTGATTGAGACGGTATTTGAGAACCGATTCATGCACGTTGCAGAGCTCAATCGCATGGGCGCCAACATAAGGACCAAAGGCAACCGCGCCATGATTCAGGGTGGAAAAGAATTGGAGGGAGCGCGTGTTGCGGCGACCGATTTAAGAGCAGGCGCAGCAATGGTGCTTGCAGGATTGGTTGCAAAGGGGACAACAGAGATCTCTTCGATTTATCATGTCGAACGTGGATACGAGGACTTTGTTGAAAAATTCCGCGCACTTGGTGCAAACATCCTCAGGATAGAAGAATAGAGAGGAATCTGCTATGGCTGATATAAAGTATCTGGAACTTTTGGCAAACAATTATCCTAATACGCTTGCGGCTTCATCGGCTTTGATTAATCTAAAGGCCGTGCTGGCTTTGCCGAAGGGAACAGAATATTTTTTAAGCGATCTTCACGGGGAATACGAAGCCTTTGTTCATATGATTAGGAGTGCTTCGGGTACCATCAAAAACAAGATAGATGAGCACTTTGGTGGAATACTGAGCGACGAGGACAGAAATGACCTCGCCGCTTTAATTTATAATCCTCAAGCCGAGATCGAAAGAAGAAAGAAGTCGGAAAAGAATTTTGATGATTGGTGCGTCACGGTTATCTACAGGCTCGTGATTGTTTGCAAATCGGTTTCGACCAAGTACACCAGGTACAGGGTTCGTTCCAGACTTCCAAAGCATTTGGACTATGCGATGGATGAGCTGCTTCATGCGGATGATGAAGAGAATCGCGCCAATTATTACGAGCAGATAATTAACTCCATCGTTCAGGAGGGAATGGGTGAGACCTTTATCTGCGAGATGGCAGATTCGATAAGCAGACTTGCTGTGGATCAACTTCACATCATCGGAGACATCTTTGATCGTGGAGCGCACCCCGATTACATCATGGATTATCTGATGGATTTTCATGACGTTGATTTTCAATGGGGAAATCACGACGTTGTATGGATGGGTGCCGCCGCCGGGAATTGGGCGTGCATTGCCAACATAATCCGAATGAACATAAGCTACAACAATATGGACATGCTTGAGGTTGGCTACGGAATCAATTTGAGAAGATTAACAACCTTCGCATCCGAAACATATCGCGACGACGAGTGCAAGAAGTTCTGGCCTCACGTTCTGGAGGAGAATCGCTTTGATCCTATAGATAATGCTTTGGAAGCCAAAATGCATAAGGCTATCGCAATCATTCAGTTTAAACTTGAGGGTCAGATTATCAAGAAGCATCCTGAATTCAATTTGGACCATAGGTTGCTCTTGGATAAGATTAATTTGGAGAAGGGTGTGGTTGAAATTGAAGGTGTCGAGTGGCCGTTAAACGATACAAATTTCCCGACGCTTGATCCAGAAAATCCGTACGCTCTTACTGAGGATGAGATCGAAGTTATGAACAGCCTGGAGGCATCGATTCTTCATTCCGAAAAACTTCAGAAGCACATCAGATATATGTTTAGCCACGGTGCGCTCTACATGTGCGTAAATGGAAACCTTCTGTTCCATGGATGCCTTCCGATGACTGAGGATGGTGAGTTCCAGGAGGTCGATATTTACGGAAAGAAGCTTTCCGGCAAAGCCCTCATGGATCATCTTGATGAGATGATTCGTGCGTCTTATTTTTATCCGGAGTCCGTAGCGGAATATGGTGAACCGGGAGAACTCATGTGGTATCTGTGGCTTGCCAAGGATTCGCCGCTATTTGGAAAGGCGAAGATGACTACGTTTGAACGTGTCTTTGTTGACGACAAGACGACCCACAAGGAACACACCAGACCCTACTACAAATTCATCAAAGAGAAGGAACCTTGCGAGAGAATTCTGCGCGAGTTCGGCCTTGACCCGGAAAATGGCGGCAAGATTCTAAATGGACATGTTCCTGTGAAAATCAAGGATGGAGAAAGTCCGATCAAGGGTGATGGCCTGCTTTACGTTATCGACGGAGGTATTTCCAAGGCATATCAGAAGCAGACGGGAATAGCCGGCTACACATTCATCTTTAATTCCAGGTTCATGGCGCTTTCGGAGCACAAGCCGTACAGCCCGCTTAGGCCAGACGGAACCCAGGAGTTCTTTAACCCTGTAATCAAGACCGTCTACACGCTTCCGAAGCGCATGTTGATTTCTGATACGGACAGGGGAAGCATGCTGCTCGAACAGGTCGATGCGCTAAAGGCTTTGATTGATGCTTACAGAAAAGGAATCATTAAAGAGCGATAATTACTGCGACAGTGACTGCAGAATTGGGTCTTTACAAATACCCATCTTTTTAGTAAAATATTTAGGCACGCTGAAACGTGGCATTCAGCGCCACTAGCTCAATTGGATAGAGTGCCTGACTACGAATCAGTAGGTTGTGGGTTCGAGTCCCGCGTGGCGCACCATAGAAAAACCCTTGAAATTTCAATATCTTCAAGGGTTTTTTCGTGCCTTCGGTTCGGTGCAAAAGTCACCTTTTGAGATGTATTTTTCCTAAACAGTTGTGGTACCTTTTTAGGCGTTTTTTTAATGAGCTGGTATAAAGAATCAGGAATCGGAACCAATCTATCAGACAAGGCTGTTTTTGTGCCTCTGATATAGCCCCTTTTGTTGTTTTAACAATCAATTGACAATACGTGTAAAATACGTATAATTACTAGCAAGGGAAGGAGTTAGACGATGCTTATAAAAATGCCCAAAGAGAGGGATAGACAATGAAGCGGAGAGACTTAATAAAGAAATTAGAAAAAGCCGGATTTGTACTTGTAAGTACAAAAGGAAACCATGATAAATATAAACGAGGGGATGAGATAGAGATGGTTCCGAGGCATAAAGAAATTAATGAGCTAACTGCTCAAGCGATTATTAAGAGGCGAGGGCTTTAATAGGAGGTTTTATGAAAGCGGTATATCCAACACTTATAAAAAAAAGTGGCAAAGATTATGTTGTTTACATTCCTGATTTAGAGATAAACACGGAAGGAAAAGACTTTTGTAATGCGATAGAAATGGCTAGAGATGCGATAGGTTTGTGGTGCACAGGGGAAAATGCAAATAATGATAATCTACCTAAGCCATCGACGGGAGAGAAAGCGATACAAAAGGCAAAGAAAGAAGCTGAAGGTATTGTTGACTTCTCAGATGGAATACTGACCTATGTAGATATTGATACAGACGAATATCGAAGAAGGGTTTTAAACAAATCTGTTAAAAAGAACTGTACCATTCCCGGCTGGTTAAATGAGAAAGCAGAGAGACAGGGAATAAACTTTTCAAGGGTATTACAGGATGCATTAATCGAGATTGTAGGATCTAACTAAAATATCAAAAATGCATAGAAAACGCAGAAAAACATGCATAAATGAGGGCAAATGTGCATAATGACGTATAAAATGCAAAATGAGATATTCATAACCGAAAAAAGCATACTCGTAAAACGGCTAATTTTCAGCGTTCGTAGAGAGTTACAGTATCAACTATGTCGATAATTGTATTTATCGGCATAGCTTACAACAACGATTGCATTTATGTTGTGGTACCCCGTGTGACACCTTGCCGTGTAGCTATTGCAAATAAAGAGTTTCAGTGTGGTTCGATGAGTAAAAAGAAGAAACGGTTCTGAGTAATCAGGACCGTTTTTCTGGTATGATGGGCATTTACCCTTGATCGATTAAAGCTGCACACTACCAGATGGAGTGCACAACATAACATAGATCTGACATGGGTTTTCTTTGCCCCATAGTTCCGGAATTACTTCAAACTCTTTAAAGCCGAGGTTCAAGTAGAATTTATTGGTGGCATCGTACTCCGGATATTTCCCCATAGCAACAGTCTTAACCTGGATAAATGAATAACCGCTTGCTGCTGCTATTTTCCTTGCTTTTTTAAATAACTTACTGCCTATACCTTTATGATGGTATTCTTTTAAAACACCGAGAACATGAAGTTCTACTGTATCACTTCCAGTTTCATTTAAACAAATAAAACCTACTTCCTTCTCTCCATCAAAAGCAGCAATCATTGTTTGCTCGGCACTATCCTCAATATACTTTTCTCGAGCACTCTCTATTCCAAACCATTCGGGAAGTGATTCCAAAACAGCTCTTGAAATACGTTTCTTTTCATTATTGTTTTCTATGACTTCAATTATAATCATGGTTATTCCTTCACTTATAATCATTTGGTGTTTTTAATAATCACAACCGAAGATATAATGGCGTATAATACTGCTCCGATGATGATAGAAAACTCAAGTATTCTAAAAACCTGCTTATCAAAAATCATGTCCAGCCCAGCCATAATGAAAGCTATGCTTAGAAGGCAAAAAACAATGGCCGATTGTCTATACCACGGCTTTTTGTTGATTGCCTTTCTTTCTTCTTTATTGGCATATATATAGGCATTGTTAAATAAGAAGCCCTTTTCCTGAAAGCTTCTAAAGCTGAGCAAAGCAAGTATGCCTGCTATTATGAATACAATAATTATGCTAACTAAGTCTTCCTATCGGCATAGTTTACCTCTACAAACAGGAATTGATCAATTGTCTCCGATGATCCGCATCCTTATTTCTGTGTTATTTCATATGTGTCCTTCTTAATAGAAAGATCAAATTCTTTTTTCTCTCCACTCGGCGACTCCAGTACGAGAACGGTCTTGCCGGCCTTCTTTAAATCGGCGTGCACGAAATAGTCTTCTACGCTATCTATATATAATATTTTTACATTGCCGTATGTTTCGTCTGCGAGGGAAACCTGATAGGTATCATCAAATACATGATCTTCACTGTTGACCAGGATCTCCGTACTGTATACAGGCGGGTTTAAAAGACCGATAACCGTCAGTACAATGACGGCGATTCCGCCAATCACTGCTCCGGGTGTTTTAATCCTCTTGTCTTCAAATATCAGCACAGGATACATGATCATCATGCAGGCACAGAACAGGCAAATAAGGATATACCTTGGTACATTAAACAGAAAATCCGAAAAATAAGTCTGGTAGGAATATCCTGTCAGTACAATCATCGGCAACAGGATGAGATAGCCCCACCATTTTCCCTTTTTCATGTAATAACCGATATAACCCATCGGAAGACAAAGAAGCGTCAAGATGAACCAGTATCTGTAATAGGTGAATATTCCCCATCCATACGAATTGAATGGCACCTGAATCAGATAAACAAGCGGTTGGGAGATCAGGAAAAACACAAAACATTTCAGTGCGGAATCGATATTGGATTTGCTGTTCATGATAATAATGATGCCAAACAGTATCCATACTTCAAGTGTTACCGTAATCGCATTGAAGGAAGTATAGTGAAGTTCCGGAATCATCGCAATCACTGCGGTCAGAATTCCCGCAACTATTGCGGATACAATCAATTTCGGCCACGTCAGATTTATCCCGCCGAACAATTTTTTCAGTGTTTTTATCATAATAATTACCTCGTCAAACTTGAATTTGCCGACATCATTTTATGTGAATCAGCTCTACAACTTGCGATTTGCTGAACAAAATCGAGCAGATTGCGCATTGTTAAATAGTATGCCAATAGTATACCAAACATCAACTGATGTATAAATACCTATCGAGAGAGGTCTCTTTTATTCGTGATATGATTAAAAAGCAGCCACTGATTTGATTCTCAGCATTGCAAAAAACATTATAAAGGATTGTAATGATTGTACGAAAAGTAAGAAATCAAAGAAAAAGGAGAATTAATATGGAATTAGCTAAAATAACATCTAAAGGCCAGGTAACCATCCCCGTAGATATTCGGAAAAAATAGAGTGTTGTTGACGAAAAGTTTCCCAACCAAGTAAGTGCTGTTGACAAGTTTTTCTCTGAGGATAACCTTGCAGCATAAACTGAATAGATTGATTTATAGCGATCTTGCAAAAACCAGGGTCGCTAATATTTTAAAAAAATTTGATGTAACTATTGACATTACATCATGGTGGTGCTATATTACCATCAACAGATGAAACCATAATGGTTACATCAAAACTAAATCAAAGATTAACAGGAGGATCTGATCATGACAAACAAAGAAAAGGCACTGGCACTTATCAATACTTTTACAACCGGAGATACAGAGAAAGCGAAGGAGCTTCTGGCACCCGGTTATATCCAGCATAATCTGGCATTCGGTACAGGCGCTGATGCATTCGTAGCTGCTGTTGCAGGCCTCGCTCAGGCACCGGTAAAAACAACAGTCAACAATATCCGAGCTTTCGAGGACGGAGACAAGGTATTCCTGCAGACTGTTTACAATTTCGCAGGGGCAGGCGAGCAGGTCGCGTTCGATATCTTCCGTTTTGATGAAGACGGAAAGATCGCAGAGCATTGGGACAACCTGGCAGCAAAGGCAGAGCCGAATCCGTCCGGACATACCCAGATCGATGGAACACTTGAAAAGAAGGATGCTGATAAAGAAGAGACTTGCAAGGTGGTTGCAGGATTTGTAGGCGATGTGCTTCGTGGAGAGAATCCTGATAAGTTGACTTCTTACTATGACGGAGATAAGTATATCCAGCACAACACGGCGATAGCAGATGGTCTTTCCGGACTTGGAGCCGCGCTTGCCGCTATGGCAGAGCAGGGCATTACAATGGTCTATAATAAGACGCATATGGTTCTTGCTGATGGTGATTATGGTCTTGCCTGCAGTGAAGGAACGTTTGGCGGGGTGCCGACAACCTACTATGATCTTTTCCGTGTAGAAAACGGTTTTATTGCTGAGCACTGGGATGTAATGGAGACACTTGCGGACGAGGATACCTGGCAGAATCAGAACGGCAAGTTTTAATGTAACTATTGAAATTACAACAAGTTCGCGGTAGAATGATGGCAGGAATATTGGAGGTGGAAGAATGCAGATTTCAAGTAGATTTACAGTAGCATTGCATATTTTCACCTGTGTGGATACATTCAAGGATGATTACAAGGTGACCAGTGACTTTCTGGCATCGAGCATCAATACCAATCCTGTCATCATTCGCAAGATACTCACACAGCTGAAGAGTGCCGGACTGATCAATGTGGCCAGGGGAACCGGCGGAATCGAACTTACAAGAGATTTATCAGAGATTACCTTCTTTGATGTATATGAAGCGATCGAACCTGTGGAAGACGGCGAACTGTTCCGATTTCATGAAGCACCAAATCCGGACTGTCCGGTTGGAAGGAACATTCATGCGCTTCTGGATGATAAGCTGAAGGCGATCCAGAATGCGATGGAAGCGGAAATGAAGAAGTACACGCTTCTGGATCTACGGACAGGGATGAAGGAACTTCTGGCTAAAGAAGCTTAAGATAAGTGAGACAGGAAATCTATGATTTCCGTTGTCGAACTTATGCAGAGCAGAAGGGACTCCGGTAAACAGCCGGGGTCC
>CAMYVY010000032.1 GCA_947302715.1 uncultured Clostridia bacterium | reverse complement strand
TCATTCTTTGAGAATACAACTAAGGCGACTTTGTTTATGCCTAATGAATGTAGCGCTTCCATCGCAGCTTGGACAAGAGCAGTGCCTATTCCCTGATTTCTAAGGCTGGGGTTAACTGCAGTATGATATATATAGCCTCTACGTCCATCATTTCCGGCAAGTATAACGCCAACTACTTCATTATCTTCTTCAGCAATAAAGCAAGTCTCGGGATTTCTACAAAGAAACTTTTCAATCCCTTCTTTTGAGTCATCTAAATTGTTTAGTCCCATTCCCGCGCAGGACATCCACAAATCATATACGCCTTCATAATCTTCAATTGCCATTATGCGAATTGTCATACTCTCCTCCGTGAGCTGAATTTACCGATTTGCTCGTTTTACCAACAGTGCGTGGTTGAAGTTCATGTTCAACTCTTCAACATAAAATTTAAGAAGCCGCTTATACTCATAAGATGTTGCAATTACACCGATCACATCCACTTTATCGAAGACATCGCTTTCGATGTATTTGTATAGCGCCTTACCAATTCCTTTATCTCGATAGTTCGCATCCACATATAGTTCATCCAGTTCAAATGCCTTTTCGCCCACATCGTTGTAAGATGTCTTTTCTTCCAATACTTTTATATCACCTATAGCATATGCGACTACTTGATTGCTTTCAGTTGCAATGTAAACTTCACGATCTATAAAGTCACTCGGTTCATTTGGATAGTATGCAGGACAGGAGTTTTCATCGGCCCACGCCTTTGATAGTTTTAGTAATTCGTCTATATATTTATCCTTTCCGGAAACTTTTATCTTTTTATATTCAATCATAAGAGACCCCTTACAAGTTGGAAGTTATTTATCTATTAGACCGTTCCGGTTAAGTCTTGATAAATACAGGTATGATATTACAACTCCAATAATTCCCGCCAGTGCATCAACGAAGTCTGGAGTATTAAGTATTGGAACAAAGACTTCGTATACCAAGTTGATGAAGACGATAATGATTGAAATTATTCTAATGATCTTCATTTTTCCACCAGAAATCAATACTGTGAATCCTGTAAATATAGAAAGCATCAGTGATAAAGAAAAGTTGGTCACATGAATATCGATTATTTCTGGCAAAATAGTCAAACTGGGATTGATTGTGCTAATCCACCTACAAATCACAAAGAATAGGCATACTACACATATGCTCAGGTATAGTATTAAATAGTTCTTCTTTACTTCCTTTTTTGCCATTTGGTTTTTCATTCAACTCCCGATTTATCGACATCCCGACAAACTAGAATTTGCCAATGTCTTTTATATAGCAAACAGCTCGACAAATCCCGATTTGTGAACTTAACCTGCAGCATTATTTTATCATAGGGTATGCGCGTAGAGTTACACAACTTTTTCAAAGTGTGTAACCCACTATGACACTTTCATCGCTCCACGCTGCAAAGTGCCAGTGGGCCAAAGGGCACATGCCCTCTGGACACCCAAGAGTTCAATAAATCAATAAGTTTATTGGACGTAGGGTGATATAATCAATGTAAGATAATCTTACAAGGAGGTAATACTATGAGCATTGAAGTAATTACAGTATCTTCCAAAGGCCAAATCGCTCTTCCGGCCGGAATGAGAAAGAGAATGTCAATTAACCAAGGAGATAAGTTTGCAGCTTACGAAGATGGCAAAGTCATCATGCTTAAACCCCTAAAAGTCCCTTCCGAAGAAGAGTTTAAGATGTGGCTAGATGAAGCTTCAGAGTGGGCATCAGCAAGCGGACTAAAGGAAGCTCAGGTTAGCGACATCATAAAAGAATACAGAGCAGAGAAACGAGCAAAAAAGCAGGAGGATAAATAATGAAAATTGTCATTGATACTAACGTAGTTATTTCTGGTATCTTTTTCAATGGCAATCCTCGAAAAGTAATTGAATCTGTATGTGGCGCTGAGATTGAAGCCTACGCAAGTCCTGAAATCATTGAAGAATAGCGGAATTCTACTTTACTCTCTTAGCATTCTTTCGTTTTCCAAATAATCTATTCTTCCTTTGATTCTACCCGCTGCATACATAAGCAAAGTGGAGCACAGTAAGTTAATCCAACCATAACGCCCGGCAAGATTTATAGAATCCATCATTCCAATGAATAGGTTTAGCACGCCGATGGCGATAAGCATTTTATAGATTCGGCTTAAATGGGTTAGCTTAGAATCGATATCAGACATGATATCAAAGGCGCCGTACTCGCTTCTCCTTCTAAAAAACATCCACTGGAAACATCTTCCGATATATTCCGCGCCCGTTTCTTCCATAAAGGAAATATAATCATTATCACCTATGCGCATTTCTAAGCGAATAATATATTCTTCAGGTTCGCATCTTTCAAAAGTGTATCTGAGGAAACCAACAGAGACGAGCACCCATCCTTGACTAGCCATATCGTTTAGCCATTTTTCTTCTTTGTCATAATCCCAGACAAACCACCATCTGTATATCGTCTTTCTTTCTGCCATTTTATTTGCCTCCCAACACATTGTCGCCATTTACGACGAGTTCTCTGAGCCTTTCTACTTCATTTTGCAGTACGGTTAATCCCAATTCGGTTATTTGGTAATTCTTTTTTCTGCTTCCTGGATCAATCGGAAGCTGAACTATCCAATGCTTGTCCACCATGGATGACAGAACGCCATACAGGGTTCCTGCCGCGAGCCTAACTCTTCCGTTGGACCTGGCCTCTACTTCCTGCATAATTCCGTAGCCGTGTTGCGGTTTATATAATGCAAGCAAGATGTAATAGGTTGCTTCTGTTAACGCAATGCCTTCTTGCATATGATTACCTCCTCCTTAAATAATCGCCAATATATCGGAATCCGATATATCGTAATCGCACTATATCGTATCTCGATATATATGTCAAGTAAAAAAATATGGGGTATATGTCATCCCAATTGGACGCTTTGCCCGCAGATTAGCAAAAAATCAATGGTGCATCGCCACAGCAAGGCTTTTTGGATAGAATGCGGGCAAGAATGATCATAAATCTTATCTGCTATCTCGAGCCCAATTTTAAGATACATATTCTTGATGTGACTTAAATATAATAGTATTGTACTTATAATATATCTTGGATTATACTCTACCTGTAGGCTGAACATAGGCTAGGAAACGGAGGAGGTTGACAAATTGTTGATTCAAACCATCCACACTGCCGAATTCGATATGGACTATTTTAAATTCGGTAATGGCAAAAGAGTTCTCATCATTATACCGGGCGTTTCTCTACAAAGCGTGATGCTTTCCGCCGATCTCGTAGCAGAGGCATATGCTTTGCTGACGGACGAATTCACCATCTATGTGTTTGACCGACGCAGGGAAATGCCGGATGATTATGACATACCGGGTATGGCCAAAGATACGGAAAAAGCTATCCGAGCGCTAGGCCTCGAAAAAATCAGCATCTTCGGGGCTTCTCAGGGAGGTATGATTGCCATGAATATCGCTCTCGATGCCCCTGAGCTGGTAGACAAGCTGATTATAGGGTCATCTGCTGCCCTGGTTGACGACAGAGCAAAGAAGGTTTTTCGCAGATGGATCGCATTGGCAGAGACTCAAGATCCCGTGGCACTGAGTTTGGATTTTGGAGAAACACTGTATCCTAAGTCTGTCTTTGAACAATCACGCCAACTGTTGATTGACGCCGCATCCACCGTGACCAGCAAAGATTTAAGTCGCTTTATAATCATGACAAGGTGCTTGCTGAACTACGACATCCGAAATGTCGTCAACAAAATCGCCTGCCCCCTTCTGGTCATCGGTGACGAAGACGATCAAGTCTTGGGCTCCGACGAAATACATAACTTTGACATCTACTTGAAGGATAAACAGAATTACCGGCTGCATATGTATAGTGGTTATGGACATGCAGCATATGACATCGCTCCTGACTATAGAGCGCTGATGCTGGAGTTTCTGAAATCTTGAGCAGTGCCATAAAAACTGTTTCATTGTAACAACTTGCATCCCAATTCACCAATGGTTATAATTTACATCAAACTATTCCAATTGGGAATATCGCTCAGGAGGTTGTGCCAATGGAAATCCGTACACTTCGCTACTTTCTCGCTGTTGCAAGAGAAGAGAACATGTCTCATGCTGCCGAAACCTTGCATGTGACACAACCAACGTTGTCGAAGGCGTTAAAGTCCCTCGAAGCGGAACTCGGCAAAAAACTTTTTACGAGAAAAAGTTTTTCCATTCGTCTGACTGAAGAGGGTGTTCTTTTACGCGACCGTGCAGAACACCTTGTTGATATGGCGGATAAGATAGAAAAAGAATTTGTTTCTCTCGATGATATCACGGGCGGCGAACTATATCTCGGACTTGCCGAGTCATGTCAGATTCGCTTCCTCGCGAGCCGAATCAAGGATTTGAAGGAGCGTTATCCAAACCTTCATTACCACATTACAAGTGGTGATACCGAGCAAGTCGCGGATAAACTCAATCGTGGTCTTTTGGATTTTGCTGTTCTTGCGGAGACGCCGGATGATCAAAAATACAATTCTATAGAATTTCCCATTCCCGATATTTGGGGGTTGGTCATGCGTGCGGATGACCCGCTCGCAAAGAAAAAAGCAATTCGTGTTAGCGACCTCAAAGGCCTTCCACTCTTTTGCTCAGGTCAAGGATGGATTCACGATATTTCGTCATGGGCAGGTGAAGATATGAAGGACTTGACATTGGAGGGGTCATTCCGTCTTTCATATAACGCATCTCTATTTACAAAAGAGGGTCTGGGGTACCTTCTGACATTCGACGGGCTTGTGAATACATCTGAAGAAAGCGGACTCGTCTTTCGTCCACTTAAGCCAACTCTTACGACCAAACTGTATCTTGTATGGAATAAATATCAAGTTCTCACTCCAATTGCGGAGAGGTTTATTTCCGTAATGAGCAGATAATAACGGCTTTTTTATAGATTTCTTTCTCTCTTGATATCAAGCCTTTCCTTTGCCAAGGAAATCGCTTCTATTTAGAATTCCGCTCTTTACGTTTCTCGGTTTTTCGTTCATTACGGAATCTGAACCTGCGTCTATTCCAAGAGCCAGCGACGGTGCAGTGTCTGTAAATAAGTTGACCCACAGAATCTGTATCGTCGATAGCGGCGAAGAGAATCCGGCAAAAATGATATAAATACCGTTTTATTACCAATGCAAATTATAACCTAAATTGTGAAAATGAAAAAGAAGTTTTATAGATTAACACGTTGCCTGATCGGTATTGATATCAGCAGGATTCAGGGTTTATAATTATTATAGAGGTCAATGTTATTGCTGAAATCTTTTGCTTCTGGCCTCGTAGTTTTTTTAGGGGGAGTCGACAATATGAACCAGAAACAACGACAAGACGTCTTATCCGTAAACATAGCTCTAAAGACCATTCCAATAGGCATAATCTATGCCATCGCGCAATCTATGATTATGATGGTGGACACCATTTTGGCAGGTCACTTTCTTAACGAAGAGGCAGTGGCCGCAGTTGCCATAGGCCTTCCGGGTATGGCCATTATGGCTTCCTTCACCTCGATGATACTTCAGGGTGGCTATTTGAAAATGCTTGGCCGCATGGGTGTAAGCGATATGGACGGCTACGACAGAATATACTCACTAATGCTTATTTTCTCCACCATTGTTGACCTAATATTTATTGGCATATGCATGTTTGGCACGGACGCTGTGCTCGGTCTGACAGGCGGTGCAAACGCTGCACCTGAGGTAGCAGGGCTCTCGCGCCTCTACCTTCGCACAGGATGCCTTATGATTATGTTCTATATCCTCGCCACTGTTTTTCAACTGGTCCTAATGACTAACGGCTACTTGCCGGATCTTCTTATAGGCATAGTTGTCAATGTAGTAGTTAACATCGTTATGTCAATCCTTGCAATGGCATTTCTCCCCGAACCGTATAAAATCGCAGGTCTTGGCATCGGCTCTGCTTTAGGAATGATCTCCATGGCCATTGTTGCATTCGTAATGATAAAGCGTCGCAAACTGCAGGTGCATTTCCGTATATATCCACCAACAAAAGCGAACGTGATCGACTCACTTGATTGCATCCGCATGGGCGCTCCATCTTCAATAGATACCACCCTTGATTCTGTAAGTACCTCAATTATCAATAATATAATTCTTGCTTCCTTTGCTAATGGGACATCCGTGCTTGCTCTGGTTGCAATGATTCACACGGTTTTGACCTTCGTGAAAAACATCGGATGGGGCTGCCTATATTCCTCGGAACCTCTCTATGGCATCCTCCATGGCGAACGCGATCCGGAAGGCATACAGAGCGTCTTTAAGGCTACACTAAAAAGAGGCTTCATCTTTGGCATCATCGTATCGGCAGTGATAATTATTCTTCAAAATCCTCTCCTCGACTTCTACGGGCTTACGGAAAACACAGATGCCCACATAGGTCTTATCATCGTTGCCCTAAGCGCAGGACTCTGGGCGCTTCCATATCTCTTTAACGCTGTATACGAGTCAACAGGACATCTTATGATGGCGCTTGTAGTGGCTGTAATCCCGGATAGCGTGCTGTATCCGCTCTTTGTCGTCCTAAGCGGAAAAACCATCGGCGTCACCGGAATATGGCTGGCAATGGGATTCTCTTTCATACCATTTTTCATAGTGTTTTATCTTGTATTTGCTTTGATCAACAAGAAGTCCGTCGTTCCGCTTGATCGGCTGCTCCTGTTAAAGCGCTACGAGAACCGTGATACGGTGCTTGATATAAGCATCCCCGCCGAAGCAGATAACATCTGCTTCGTATCCGAGCAACTTCAAAACTTCTTCCTCGAAAAAGGGACGTCACCTAGGATCGCATATATCTCCTCACTTTGCACCGAGGAGCTTGCCGCGGATTATATCGCCTACAGAAAAAAATCCGGCCTTTCTGAGAAAGAGGCCTACATGGATATCAAGGCCTTCCGCGACCCGGAGAAGATAGAAATTATATTGAAGAATTATGACGTGCCATATAATCCGCTGATCATAGACGATAATGACGTTGAAGACGAAAGCTTCTCGAAGATAGGTGTAGTTATGGCCCAGAAGATCGCCGATAAGATTCTGTATAGCTACGCTTACCACCTTAACGTAATAAGCATCACATTGCCGGCAGAATAGCTATCGGAATACTAACAACAGCCATAAAGCACCAAAACTTGAGAGAGTCCTTTGATGTCATTCGCGGGCAAAGATAAAAGTACAAGAAATCTAAAAGTCTGGAGCTATTGATGCTCCAGACCTGTTGGTGACCCATAAAACAATATATCCGGAATCTCTATCCAGCTTTTAATCCTGACAGCCCCGCCTTTCTGTACTCAAGAGGCGTGGTTCCGTATTGCTTCTGGAAGGCCCTGCTGAAATAGCTTTGATCGGAATAGCCGCATTCTGCAGCGATTTCCGCCACACTTTTGGATGTACTTCTTAGAAAATCACAGCTCTTCTCCAGCCTATGATGATTAAGTAGGGCCACCGGTGACATTTTGGTGTATTCCTTAAATAGTTTGGAACACTGGCTTCTGCTGACGTTTCCTGCCTTTGCTATGTCATCCAGGGTTAATGGCTCCCCATAGTTTTCATATATATATTCCGTCATCTTTTCCACGGTGATTAAATTTCCGTCAACAGGGTCCATTTTCCCCTCTCCAATATATGCCTCATGAAGCAGCCAAAGTATTCTGTATAGAATTGAAAGAAGCTCAAGCTCATATCCGGAGCTTTCTTCCTTAGTCAAAACCTCTATTCTATCCATCAAAGCATTTATCTCCCCTGCATGACTGTTCCTACCACGGAAACGCACATGGCTAAATCTCACGTCTTCAATCAAATCTCTTATATATTTCTCGTAAACTGCAGGTATCTGAGTAAGAAGCTTGGTTCCAATAACCAGCACTCTGTGGCGACTGCGGTCATTCTCAAGAGGCCTTAGGGCATGAATCTGTTTTCTGTTTATGAAGCAAATGTCCCCCTTCTTAAGTTCAAACTCAGATGCTCCGGTTTGGCAGCTTAGATTTCCTGAAAGCACTGACACGAGTTCCACATCCTGATGAAGATGAGTTATTTCGCTGTGCACGTCATGAGTTTTTAGACATTCCCTGCAGGTATAGATTGGGAGCTTCCCTTCCTGAAAATATATCTCTTGCATCTTTTCTCCTTTTGTAGAATATTATCCTAATTTTATGTAATATTCTTCAAGATTTATTTAGTATTGTACAATATAATACTAATACAAGCAAGGCCAGAATGGCATAGTCAATTATATATAATTAAAGGAGAATAAAAATGGAAGATAATAAAACTTACACAATGCCGCTAATCGGCGAAGACGCACCAGCATTTGATGCAGTTACAACTCAGGGAGAAATTCACTTTCCTCAGGATTACAAAGGCAAATGGGTAATTCTATTCTCACATCCAGCCGACTTTACTCCCGTATGTACTACTGAGTTTATGACCTTTGGAAGAATGATGGACGAATTCAAAGAGCTTAACACAGAGCTGATCGGTCTATCCGTCGACTCCCTCTACTCCCACATCGCATGGCTTAGAAAGATTCAGGATATAGAGTGGAACGGAATGAAGAATATAGAAGTCAAGTTCCCCCTTATCGAAGACATTAGAATGGAAGTTGCCAATAAATATGGAATGATTCAACCGGGAGCATCCAATACTCAGGCTGTGAGAGCAGTATTCATAATCGATCCAAATGGAAAGATAAGAACAATTCTCTACTATCCCCTTTCCACAGGAAGGAATTTTGATGAAATCAAAAGAATCATCATCGCTCTTCAGAAGGCAGACTCTGATGCCTGCGCAACTCCTGCAGATTGGAGACCGGGAGATGATGTAATCGTACCAACAGCAGGCTCCTGCGGTGTGGCAAAGGAGCGTATGGAGAATCAATCTGACGAGCAATACTGCTTAGACTGGTTCCTCTGCTTCAAGAAGAGCAAATAGTAGTTCATGCGTCGGGGCGCTTCGGTGCTCCGGCAGGCCTGCGGGCGGGGCTTAAATGCCTCGCCCTTCATTTATATCCCCATCAGCTTCTTTCGGTCTTTGATGTCTATCTGGCCGCGGCCTAACTTGATTATTCCCTCCTTCTCCATTTCTTTTAGCATGCGGGAAACAACTTCCCTGGAGGAATTGATCTTAGCAGCTATTTCTTCGTGGGTGGTTTTGATGGAGTCGCCCTTTGCTTGGGAAAGAACGTATTGAGCAATTCTTCTGTCCAATTTAACAAAGAGTATGTCCTGCATCACGTGCATTGCATCGGAAAAACGTTCCCCCAGCTTCTCGAATATACAGCAGCGCACCGCTAGGTTCTTTTCTTTTAATTCTGCCATACAAACTGCAGGGATTATAAAAACCTCGCAGTCGGTATCTGCAACAAGCTGAGTTTCGAAGGTTATCTGGCTAACCACACATGAAGCGGAAAGAAGATCTATGTCGTCCTCTTTCATTTCATAGAGAGTGATTTCTCTTCCTTCTTCAGAAAGCATGAAGGCTCGCACCTTTCCGGAAATCACCTGGATAAGTCCGAGACATTCTTGCTCCTTGGAGTGGATTACACTTCCCGCCTCATAACACCTGGTATGAGCAAATCTCTTGACAATGTCCTTCTCACCCTTAGTGAGATTGTTCCAGAAAGGCACTTTTGTTTCGAAACCTGTATTACTCATTTTGCATCCTCATTATTTAAGTATCTAAATGAATAGATTTACATCTGCTTCTTCGGCGTCTCCTAAGTATGTACCCACTCCGCCGATTTCCACGCCGTCAATTAACTCCTCTCGATGAATCCCCATGACGTCCATACTCATAGAGCAAGCGATTATCTTCACTCCGTTTTCCATGGCCTTCTTCATCATAGTTTCCAGAGAGTCAACATTCTTATCCTTCATAATGGACTTCATCATGGCAGTTCCCATTCCCGCCATATTCATTTTGGAAAGCTTCAGTTTACCGGTTCCTCTAGGAAGCATGACTCCAAACATTTTTTCCATAAAGGACTTCCTAATGCTTACCTTTTGATCCCTTCTCAAAGCCGTCAGCCCCCAGAAGGTGAAAAACATGGTAACAGGCCTACCCATGGCCAAAGCGCCATTTGCAATTACGAAACTGGCAAGGACCTTGTCCATATCACCATCAAAGACAATTATTGTTTTTCCTTTTGGTCCTTGAGGAAGATTTAGAGCAGGTCCCCTGAGAGTTCCTTGAGAATTGGCGATCTGTCCGGTCCCCTTCATTATAACAGCAACGAACTCTCCATTCCTAGCCTCATTTGAAATAAGGGTATTGTCTGTTCTCTTGCACCAGGAAACTATGTCCTTGGCAAATCCCGGGTCAGAAGCTGTAACCTCCACCATATCTCCTTGGTTCATGTCCTTCATGGACTTAAAAACTTCCATGATGGGGCCCGGGCACTGAAGACCGCTGCAGTTCAATCTTATTCTTGTGATTCCTTGGACTAAGGCGGACTCGCCGCCTCCCGATCCGCTGCCGCTTTCCCCGTTAGTGCCGCCACCTCCTGGCCCTCTGCCAGGGCTAGATGCCTCCGGGTGATTAGCTTCGTAGAACCTTGCGCCTCCGGGATATACTTTTACATTTTCAAACCCATGCTGCTTTAGAATTCTTACGCCGTTATATGCCCTAACGCCGATAGCGCACATAATATTATATTTTTTCTTCGGGTCAAGTTCCCCGATTCTGTCCCTCAAAGTCTCCAGAGGAATATTGATTGCCCCCGGGACCTCGTATGCCATCACTTCTTCTTCATCTCTTACATCCACAATAATAGTTTCCGGGTCCCTATCCGGTTCGTCCCAGTCTGCAATCTCAACCAAACCCGTCATAATGTTTTCCGCAACAAACCCTGCCATGTTCACCGGGTCCTTTGCCGAAGAATAGGGAGGAGCGTAGGCAAGCTCCAATTCCTTAAGGTCATGGACAGAAGCCCCCAACCTTATGGCTGTCCCCAAAGTATCTATTCTCTTATCTACTCCATCCCAGCCCACAATCTGAGCTCCGAAAATCTTAGTCCCATCAGGACTAAAGATAACTTTCATCGTTAGGGGAAGAGCCCCGGGATAGTATCCCGCATGAGAATTCTGAGTAATGATTAGACTTTTATAATCCTTTTCTTTTTCCAGGCCACGTCTCTTCAGTGTTTTTTCGTTGGCTCCTGTGGAAGCTGCAGTAAGGTCAAATACCTTTGCCACGGAGGAGCCTTGTGTTCCCTTGTATACACTGTCTCTTCCCGCCAGATTGTCTGCGGCGATTCTTCCCTGTTTGTTGGCCGGACCTGCAAGAGGAATCATGGTTCTATCTTTGAAGATAAAGTCCTCGACCTCCACGGCATCTCCCACTGCATATATGGCAGGGTCCTCTGTCCGCATGTGGTCATCCACCAGGATTCCGCCTCTTTCATTTAGACTGAGGCCGGCATCCTTTGCAATCTGGCTGTTAGGCCTAACTCCTATGGATAGAATAACCAGGTCCGCCGAAACCTTATCTCCGCTTTTTAGATTGACCGTAACTTCCCTTCCATTGTCATCAAATGAGTCAACGCCGTTATTTAAGAGAAGTTCAACACCGTTATCTCTGATGTTCTCGTGAAGCAAATTGGCCATTTCCATGTCTAGAGGTGCCATCACCTGATCCAGAGCTTCGATTATGGAGACTTTTAGTCCTGCGTGATGGAGATTCTCGGCCATCTCCAGGCCGATGAATCCGCCGCCGATTACCGCAGCGCTCTTTGTTCCCTCCGAAAGAACCATCCTTCTCAGTTCGTCTGTATCCGGGACCGTCCAAAGTGTGCGAATCCTAGGAGACTCAATCCCCGGAATGGGAGGTCTCAAGGGTGAAGATCCGGTGGCTATAACCAGATCATCATAGGACTCTTGGTACTCCGTGCCATCATTTAGGTTTTTGACTTTGATGGTCTTGGTAGCTCTGTCGATGGAGAGCACTTCGTTTTTCACTCTTACGTCAATCTTAAAACGACCGTCCATCAGTTCTGGAGTCATAAGAAGAAGAGCATCTCTGTTTTGAATCACATCACCCACGTAATAAGGAAGACCGCAGTTGGCATAAGAAATATAGTCTCCCCGTTCCATGATTATTATTTCTCTTTCCCCATCCAGTCTCCTTAGCCTAGCAGCACAGCTGGCACCGCCTGCAACTCCGCCTATGATTACAGTTTTTCTTTTTTCCTTTCCCATGATGGCACCTCATTTCTTTATTTTTTTCAAACTTATCCGGGCACACTTTGATTTATGGGAATGCTATTATAATGAAAGAAAAAAGACCGTGACTTAATCACATAAAAAAGGCTGGTCAACCTGTCTCAATCCTCCCTCTTCCAATTTATACACTTTATTAGCAACCTCGTCTATATATTTTCTGTCATGCGAGACGCTTATTATGGCTCCACCAAATTCCGCCAACATCTTTCTTATCACCGGACCTGACAGAGGCGAGAAGTTTCTTGTAGGTTCATCGAGAATCAAAACATCCGCTCCGGAAAGAGTTAGCGATAGGAGTATCAGTTTACCCTTCTGACCGCCGGAGAGTTCTTTGATTTTTCTCTTCATATCATCAGGAGTAAACCTGAGAGATGCCAACCTGTTATTTATGAGGACTCGCTCTTCCTTGCTTCCATCGCGCTCCAGAAATTCAAGAGGCGTTTTTTCAAGGTCCAACAGCTCTTCGTAATTCTGTGGCATATACGCGTAGCTGATACCCTTCCGGCGGGAAATCTCCTTTTTTATCTCCTTAAGTAGCGTTGTCTTCCCTGCACCGTTTCTCCCGGTTATGCAAATCTTGTCTCTTCCATATACCTGAAGATCGATTCCCTTAGCCAGCACCCTTCCGCAGTCTGCACCGGCTGCACTTGGCTTAAGCAGCAAAGGGAGCTTCAGATTAATAACCTCCTTCCCCGAATGAATGTCGGGGACATAATCAAAGACCAGATTGATTTCTCTCTCATACTGGGGTTCTTCCGTCATCGCCTGCCGCTGCTTTTCCAGCCTCTTCCCCTGAGCCTTTACCGAATGCATCTTTTTCTTGAGGAGCCGCCCGGTGGAGGGGTCTCCCCTGGATATCACATTTTGTTCGTGCTCTACTCTTTGATAAATCTTGCGCCATTTCTCCTCCGCAATCCTTTGATGCCGTCGCTCCATTTTCGCCTGGGATTCCTGCAGCTCAAACCCGTGCAACCTCTTCTCCACATATTCCCTATAGCGCATATTGGCTACTGTGTGCCTTGGCAGGGTCTTGTGACTAAGCTGCTCTATGTGAATCACCCGATTGGCTGTCCTCTCAATCAAAGTCTCATCATGGGAAACAAAGAGGACTCCCTCCTTGCTCTTTACGATATACCCTTCCAGCCACTCCAATGTTTCTATGTCAATGTCGTTGGAGGGTTCATCCAAGAGCAAAACCGTGGGCCTGGCTGAAAGTATTCTTGCAAGCTGCACCTTTATCTTTTCCCCGCCAGATAGCGTCTTCATCTTCCGATTCTCAAACAGAAAATCCAAGGGCAGTCCCAGTGTTTTCGTAAGGGCGCTTAATTCCCCGGGATTCATTTCCTGAAAGCCCGGTTCTCTGCACATAAATTCATATACCGTTTCTTCAAGCTCATCCTGCGGCAGCTCCTGGGGGAGATATCCAATTTTATCTCCCTGGATTATTCTATCTCCCAGAGCCTCTGCGTAATCCTCTATCAGCCTCGGATCGTAAATCCATTTAAGAAGTGTCGACTTTCCTTCACCCTCTTCACCGATAATAACGATTTTATCTCCGGGATTAACCGCAAAGGAGAGGTTATCTATCAAAACTCTATAGTCCCTGTGATGCGTAAGCTTTAGATTCCTTATCTGCATAATCAAATCACCATCCTTTTGGCGCTGCACAAATCAAAAGCCGCTCCCTTTCCGAAGCGGCCTATGCATTCCAATCCCTTTGGTACTTAGATTTGCAATTATGCAAATCGGTAATAACCTCGGCAGCAAACAATAATTGCTTGAAATAAAAACGGAGGTAGGGTCTGCACAGGTAATCGGAAACACGAAAAGATAAGCTTTTGATTATAGCTATAACGAGTTTCCTTTTACCTGATTCTCACTCCTCTTTACCTCCTGCTAATTTGTATCAATTGTTAACTAAGGTCATCATACCATAGCTTTTGGTTTCTTTCAATCTTTCTGGCCCGCCTCTATTGAAAATGTTGGAAAAAAGTACAACTTTTCCATTTCCCACGGCGCATCCCAAAGGGCACATTCAGTTTCTACAGTATTCCAGTGTATATCATCTTCAATAGGTTACAAGTCATCACTGTCTTAGTATCTAACTTCAAATCCTTTGTCGCCTTCTATAATTGTAAGCTCTGTTTTCACAATATTATCTATATGAATATACGAGCCATTACTTATGGTCGTAATCATTCTTTCGATAGCAGATTCGCTTCCTTGTGCCTCAATCGTGACACTGCCATCTCTTTCATTTCTAACCCAGCCGGCAACGCCCAGTCCATTTGCTGCGCGAATCGCTGTATATCTAAAGCCCACGCCTTGCACTCGGCCGTAAAATTGTAATCGTTTTCTAATCATTATATCTACGCAAATTTGAATTTGTATAATTCGTATTCCAATCGAAAAGCGCCACCCACTTTAAGATCGTTAAAGCTGACGGTTATAGCTAAATAATAATGGGTGATTCGCCTTTAGAACACGCCATTCATAATCTCCTTCGCTCTTTCAAGATCTTTTTTCTTAACCCATATCTCATAGCTATAGGTATCGCCATAGTATTGACCACCCCACATAGAATTAATCATGTCTTTGCTGTGACCAAGCCGTCCGCTGTTTATACTAGTAGCACCGGAATTGCTTTCATGTTTAATTCCTGCACCGCTTATTTTTTATGTTCTACCAAGTTGATTCCAAATCCGCCCGAGGAAATCATCATTGCGGATTTCGCAGTCTTGGTATCTACCTGGTGCTCACCGTATATATTCTTAAATCCCAGCGCCTCCAGTTTTTCATAAGCTTCGTCGAAGTTATCGACATTCATGCGAATTGCTAGCATGTCTTCCTTTAGGCCAATATCCACTTCAGAAATATCAACATAATTGCCGTTGCTGTCTTTCATTCTAATTCCCGTCACATCAAGATCGCCTATCCCCTCTTGCTGATGTCGTCTCTCAAAACCAAGTGTTTCGAAAATATTGACGATTGATTCGGCATCACTTGTAATAATCTGCGGATTAAAAGTACTGATTTTCATTTTTTCCTCCATGTCTAGTTGATTACTGCTATGTTCATTATACATCCTAAGTCTTGATAATTCATTCTTCATTCAATACCTCTAGAAACATGAATTTAGTTATTCATCGTCGTCATCCTCATCTTTTTTTACAGTGCTTCCTATTACAAGACCAAGGGCCATTCCTACTGAAAGACCTATTGGCATATACGTATTTATATTACCTGTTGCCGCACCTAAGGCTGTTCCCAGGCTCATGCCTATAGCCATACCTAAAACCATACCGGTTGATCCTTTGTTTCCACCATCTTTTTTATCTTTCATAGTTATCCTTCCTCTACATCTTTGAAGTTATCTGACAGACTGCCATTCCTCTTTGGAAAGGCATGTTATGTGTTCC
>CAMYVY010000031.1 GCA_947302715.1 uncultured Clostridia bacterium | reverse complement strand
AAGCCTGCGACAACGAGCAGCACAAGCAGCTCCAGCAGCAAGCCTGCGACAACAAGCAGCACGAGCAGCTCCAGCAGCAAGCCTGCGACAACAAGCAGCACAAGCAGCTCAAGCAGTTCATCAAGCTCTGCCGCTGCATCCACACCTGCACCGGCACCTGCGCCGAGCACAATAAGCGTCGATCAGGCAAAGTCAATAGCATTCAGCTATGCGGGAGTATCCGGCGGTTCTGCAGTTCTTGAAAAAGCAAAGCTTGAAAAAGAGGGTGGAACTATGGTATATGATATAGAGTTCTATGTTCCGGGACAGATGGAATATGATCTGGAAATCGATGCTTATTCCGGAGCTGTTCTGAGCTATGACTATGAGAGCCTTGCTACAAATGATGATTGGAACGATTATGACGATAGCTGGGACGACGACTATGATGATCATGATGATTACGATGATGATTATGACGATGATTATGACGATTGATGCTTAATGGTTGAGAAAGAAAAGTATATTTTGATATCTGTATCCTGCGGAGACGAAGCTAAGGCGGAGAGGTCCATTATGGAATTGGAGGACCTCCTCGAAACAGCCGGCGGAGTCTCCGTTGGTTTTGTTATACAGAATTTAAGCGTTCCCGACAGAAGCACATATGTAGGCAAGGGGAAAGCTCTGGAGATTAGCGACTTGATGGAGTATCTGGAGGCGGACGCAATACTATGCGATGATGAACTTACGCCTGCTCAGCATAGGAATCTGGCTGACTTATTAAACGCAAAGGTTGTAGATCGAACCATGCTGATATTGGACATCTTCGCGGGACGCGCCACAACTTGTGAAGGAAAAATACAAGTGGAGATGGCGCAATTAAAGTATCGTGCATCCAGGCTCACAGGTAAGGGAACCGCGCTTTCAAGACTCGGAGGAGGAATAGGAACGAGGGGCCCCGGTGAAACCAAATTGGAAACCGACAGGCGTGCCATCCAGCGCAGAGTGGATACTTTAAAAAGAGAAATAAGCAATATGGAGAGGGTGAGGGAAACTACCCGCAAGAAGAGAAACTTAGGGAAAACGCCGGTGGTTGCAATTGTTGGATATACAAACGCCGGTAAGTCAACCCTTCTTAATAAACTCACGTCAGCAGAAATCCTTGCTGAAGACAAGCTGTTTGCAACGCTGGACCCGACAACGAGAGTATGCAAGCTTCCGGGAGGACAGGAAATACTTTTGACTGATACCGTAGGCTTTATAAATAAGCTTCCGCACCAGCTTATCGACGCGTTTAGGAGTACTCTGGAAGAAGCGAAATATGCGGATGCCATTTTACATTTGGTTGATTCCACATCTTCCGACATGGAACTTCATATGGAGGTTGTATATAAGACTCTTGCTGAACTGGGGATTAAGAATAAACCAATTATTACAGCCTTCAATAAAATTGACGACTACCATTTGATGAGAAATGAAGACAGCGACTTGGAGCTTTCTCTCCGTGATTCATCTGCGACAAAGACAGTAGAGATAAGTGCCAAGATGGGCTATGGACTGAACGAATTATTCAACGCAATCGAGGAGGTCCTAAAAGAAAACAGAAAATACATCGAAACATTAATCCCATACAGCGATTCATCAAAGCTCGCAAAGATAAGAAAATATGGACAGATAATAAGCGAGGAGTATCAGGATAATGGAACATTTATAAAAGCATATGTACCAAAATCCATGACCTAAAATAATTGCTTCAAAAGTGGTATTTGCAGTTGACACAGGGGGTATATTTTAATAAAATATTAGGGCAGCAAAACACAATATATAGTATTGAATTCTGTCGAATTTTCTGAAAATAGCACAAGATGAAGTAATAAGAAGGATGTAAAATGGGAGTAAATGTAACAAAGAGAAACGGTGAAAAAGAGGAATATCAAGGCCGGAAGATAGTGGATGCTATGCGGAAGGCCTTTATTGATGAAAAGGAAGAAATAGAAGAAAAAGCTCTTAATAAGATTTTAGAGCGAGTAGAAAAGCTGATCGAGGATAAGGACCAACCACAGGTCGAAGAAATCCAGGACTGCGTAGAGCAAGCCTTGATGGAGGGTGGCTATTTTAAGGTTGCCAAAAGCTATATTCTCTATAGAGAGAGGCGCGCCCAGCTTAGAGTATCAAGGCTGCATCTTACTGAATCTCTTCATATTCCGCAGATAGAATCTTGTTTAACGGATATACAGAGGGATTTTCCGGAAAAGGGTTATGACCTCTCCAGGCTTGATGCAAAATATGAATCCTTCAAGAAGGAGAATATGACTCCGGACGAGGAGATGAATGCACTCATCAAGGCGGCTGTCGAGCTTACGGGCAACGAGGAACCGAAATGGGAAATGATTGCTGCGCGTCTTCTGTATCATCAGTTCCGTCTGAATTTACGTCAGGAGGAAGAAAAGCGCGGAATATCCGGACTCTACGAGAAGATTAAATACTTGGTAGACGAAAACCTGTATGGTGCGTACATATTGGAAAAATACAGCCGAGACGAAATCAGCAAATACGAAAAGTATATCGTTGATGACAGAAATACGCTCTATACTTATGCGGGGCTTGACCTCCTGCTTTCACGTTATGTCATTCACGACAGACGCCATGTGCAGTTGGAGTCTCCTCAGGAGATGTACCTCGGGATAGCCATGCACCTTGCGATGAACGAGAAAGAGGGAAGAGACGAGTGGGTTAAGCGCTTCTATGACATGCTATCGCTTCAGAAGGTAACCATGGCAACGCCAACCTTGTCGAATTCCAGAAAACCCTATCATCAGCTTTCGAGCTGCTTCATTGATACTGTTCCTGATTCTCTTGATGGAATCTACCGCAGCATCGATAACTTTGCCAAGGTCAGTAAATTCGGAGGAGGCATGGGGCTTTACTTCGGAAAGGTAAGAGCAACCGGAGGAACCATTAGGGGATTTGAAGGTGCTGCAGGCGGTGTAATCCGTTGGATAAAGTTGGTGAACGACACGGCTGTTGCTGTTGATCAGCTCGGTATGAGACAGGGAGCCGTTGCAGTCTATCTTGATGCATGGCATAAGGATCTTCCGGAATTCCTGCAACTTAGAACCAACAACGGTGACGACCGAATGAAGGCGCACGACGTTTTCCCCGCGGTTTGCTATCCTGACCTCTTTTGGAAGATGGTTGATGAGGACATGGAGCAAAGCTGGTACCTCCTGGATCCGCATGAAGTGCTTAGGGTGAAGGGATATTCACTTGAAGATTCCTGGGGAGAAGAATGGGAAGAAAGGTATTTGGATTGCGTAAGGGATAACAGAATCCTTAAGCGCGAGATTAAGCTAAAGGACCTTATCCGCTTGATACTTAAGTCCGTTGTCGAAACCGGTACTCCGTTTACATTCAATCGCGATACGGTCAACAGAATGAATCCGAACCATCATAAGGGAATAATATACTGCTCGAATCTATGCACCGAGATAGCTCAGAATATGTCCGGAATAGAATTGGAGAGCAGAACCATAGAAACTGAGGAATCCGGGGATCCAGTTGTTGTTACGGTCACCAAGCCCGGAGACTTCGTGGTATGTAACCTGGCAAGCCTCAACCTTGGTCGAATCGAGGTTGAAAGCGACGAAGCCGTAGAGGAAGTTGTGACGTCGGCCATGCGAGCTCTTGATAATGTAATTGACTTGAATTATTATCCTGTGCCTTATGCCGAGATTACAAATGCCAAGTACAGGAGCGTGGGCTTGGGTGTGTCCGGCTATCATCATATGCTTGCAACCCGCAAGATAAGTTGGGAATCGGACGAGCATCTCAAATTCGTGGATGATGTCTTTGAAAGAATTTCATATGCAGCCATCAAAGCGAGCTCGGACAATGCGAAGGAAAAAGGTTCATACAGTTTCTTCGAGGGAAGCGATTGGCAGAGTGGAGCTTTCTTTGAGAAGCGCGGATATACATCCGACAAATGGAAGGCTCTTGCTGAAAAGGTTGCAAAGGATGGAATGAGAAACGCTTATCTCATTGCTGTTGCGCCTACAAGCTCGACGTCGATCTTGGTCGGAACATCCGCAGGACTTGATCCCATCATGCATAAATTCTTCCTGGAAGAGAAGAAGGGTGCGATACTTCCGAGAGTTGCGCCTGACCTGAATATGGACACCTATTGGTACTACAAGAGCGCTCATACCATCGATCAAGAGTGGACCGTAAAGGCTGCCGGAATCCGTCAGCGCCATATCGATCAAGCGCAGAGCGTCAACCTATATATCACAAACGACTTTTCGCTAAGGCAGGTATTAAACCTGTATCTTGATGCCTGGAAGGCCGGAATGAAGACGATATATTATGTCAGGAGCAAGGCTTTAGAGGTAGAAGAGTGCGAATCCTGCGCAAGTTAATACTTGTCTTTTTTGTCTATGACTGTGTCAGCTGCGCAGTCCTGCGTATTATAAAAAAGGAGATATATAATGGCTGAATTAATTAGAAGACCGCTTTTTAATCCCGAAGGGGATACGGATGTTGTGAATCGTCGAATGATCGGCGGTAATACGACAAACCTGAATGACTTCAACAATATGAAATATCCTTGGGTAAGCGATTGGTATCGTCAGGCGATGAACAATTTCTGGGTGCCGGAAGAAATAAATATGGATAAGGATATCAAGGACTATCCGATTTTGGATAAACCCGAGAGAAGAGCCTATGACAAGATTCTGAGCTTCCTGGTCTTCCTGGATTCACTTCAGAGCGCCAACCTTCCGAATGTTGCGGAATATATCACTGCAAACGAAGTCAATCTCTGCTTGTGCATCCAGACCTTCCAGGAGTGCATTCACTCCCAGAGCTACAGCTATATGCTTGACACTATCTGCAATCCGCACGAGAGAAACGAGATACTTTTCCAGTGGAAGGATGACGAGCATCTTCTTCGCAGAAATACTTTCATCGGTGATCAGTACAACGCATTCCAGGAAGAGAAGAGCATGCACAATTTCCTTCGCGTCCTGATTGCAAACTATATCCTCGAGGGAATATATTTCTACAGTGGTTTTATGTTCTTCTACAATTTGGGAAGAAACGGACGTATGCCCGGTTCGGTTCAGGAAATCAGATACATCAACAGAGATGAGAATACACATCTTTGGTTATTCAGAAATATCTTGATTGAGCTCAGAAAAGAGGAGCCTGAACTCTTCACTCCGGAGGTTGATCAGATGATCAAGGAGATGATAGAGGAGGGTGTTCGCCAGGAAATCGAATGGGGTCACTATGTAATCGGAGACGATATCGAAGGCTTAAACAAGCAGATGGTTACCGACTACATCAAATACCTCGGGAATCTTCGCTATTCGAACCTCGGACTCGGCACTCTCTATGAAGGCTATGAGGATGAACCGGAAAGCATGAAGTGGGTGAGCCAGTATGCGAATGCAAATCTGGTAAAGACGGACTTCTTCGAAGCTCGTTCAACTGCATACGCTAAGAGCTCCGCTCTGGTTGACGATCTCTAAACACATACATGGCGCCAGCTGATACACACTCCGGGATTAGCTGGTCCTCGAGATTAACAATAACAACCGCAAAATAAACAAGGACCTTCGGGAATGTGGAAAACTCGCCCTCCGGGCTCAAACACCCCCACATTCCAAACGAAGGTCTTGTTTATTTTTCGGGTTATTGTAATAATCTCTGCGGAATCGCGAATCCCGGAGTGTGTATCAGCTGGCGCATTATTTGCGTTTACATTCCTTTGGTGTTACGCAGGTTCCTGTTGCGCGGCATACGACTATAGGTTCATCGAGCAAGTCTGCTGCAGATGCGCTGATGTCGGGGCGTGTTGCAATAACCTTGCGAGCCTCGAAGCACATCTTACGGGAGGTGTTTCCTATGTTGGTGATTTCGCCATATGCTTCGATGTAGTCTCCGGCATATACAGGTGCCAGGAATTCGATATTATCATAAGCGCAGAATAGTCCCTCGTCTCCGTCGCACTTGATAAGGAGTTCGGTTGCCACGTCACCAAAGAGGTGAACCATGTGTGCTCCGTCTACCAAATTACCACCGTAGTGAGCATCCTTTGCTGACATTCTCAGTCTGATCGTTGATGTGATTTTGTCACTCATTTTTATTCTCCCTTCAATCATCATATTAATACTTTCACCATATTAATACTGTTTAATAACTAACTAATTGGTATTAGATTTGTTCAAATGGATTGTAGCACATGAATATGGCGTGATTAAAGTTGCAATTTATGGATTTTAGGTTTAATATTCAATTAGAGACGGATGAACCGATTTGTGTTCGAGACAGTTTTTGATGAACCGATAGCGAAGCGAAGAAAACGAAGGAAGAGAAGCAGAGAAGTAGAAAGATGGGCAACAAAATCAGAACTTATGGAACGGAGCGCGTTCTTGAACCAAAGCATGTTTTGCCAACTTCGGCATGGAAGTTGGATAACAGCAGGTACCTATATCCCGGGGAGCTGCGCCTTGATGTTAAAAGAATTCATATCGAGGGAACCAGCTTCAAGGAATTTTGCTTGGAGGGTGGCGATAACGATCAGAAGATCAAAGAGAAAATCATGGACATAGTTATTCACCGAGGGAAACTTCACAATCCGGTTACCGATACCGGTGGTCTTCTGTATGGTGTCGTGTCGGAAATTGGTCTTGAATATCCGAACGCGAAAAATCTAAAGGTCGGTGATGAGGTGATTTGTAATGCGTCGCTCGCATCAGTTCCTCTTGACCTTCAGGAAATAACATTCATCGATAGGGCATACGGACAGATTGAAGTGGAAGGGCATGCCATCATTGCTGCGGAAATGCCGGTACTTAAGAAACCGGAAGATCTTCCGCTTAAGCTGCTCATGTATACTCTTGATGAATCTGGAACAATATACAGAATAAGCACCAGCGCGATTGGGAAGAAGCGCTTCCTGGTTGTCGGAAACAATCTTTTGTCCAACCTGCTCTTTGGTCTTGCCATAAGAAAAGTAGCGAGAGACGATGCACAGATTGTTTGTCTTTTGGACAAAAACACCGACGCGGTTTTAAAGGGCGAGAGCATAGACAGGCTGACAAAGGAAGTGTTTACGGAAGTTCACTACGTCAACATTTTGAGACCGCTCGAATGCATAGAGAAAATCGAGAGTGAAGGACTGTTTGATTTGTCGGTGAACTGCGTTGATATTACAGGCGCTGAGACGATCAATATTCTTGCAACCAAGAGCGGGGGCACCGTCGTCTTTGCCAACCTTATAAACAACTACAATATTGCACTCTACATTACTGAGGCCATTTCAAGGCAATTGGACATAAGGTGCGCCGACGGTTATTTGGAAGCGTATGATTCATTCGACTTTGAAATCGTAAGAGACTTGATTCCGTATATCGAAGACGCCAAGGAGACGGTTACCGTTCTTGGAAACGATCCGGCGTATCCGATCAGTAAGAAAAGTCGTATGATGAAAACCGCCGGTTCCAGACTCAGTGAAATGGACGACTTCATTCACGATAGCAATGCCATGCAAAAGGTGATGGACGAAGTGCTTACGGTTTCGAAATACGATTGCAATGTTTTGATCACAGGAGAAGGCGGAACGGGCAAGGAAAAAATCGCGAGCATCATTTATAAAAATGGAGAGAGGAAGCTTCAACCTTATATCAAGGTCAACTGCGGAGCTATTGATGCGGAGCAGTTTGAAGCGAAGCTTTTCGGGAAAGAAGGAAGCCATGGAAGGGGCCAGGAAAAAGGCTATATAGAGCAAGCGGAGAACGGTACGCTTTTCATGGACGATATCGAAGCGCTTCCTCCGGACATGCAGATAAAGCTGCTTAGAGCAATTCAGGACGGCGAATTCTTTAGACAGAATGGTTCGACCGCTGTCAAAATGAATGCCAAGATAGTTTCTTCGACAACGAAGGAATTGGAGGATTTGATTGATGCGGGTGCATTTAGGCGCGACCTTTACTATCACTTGAATGTTGTTAAAATAAAAATACCGGCGTTGAGAGAACGAAGAGCGGATATACCCGGACTCATATCGCATTTCCTAGACTTCTACGGAAGCAAATTCGGAATCAGAAGAGGAATAAGTGATGATGCCGTGGATTATCTTTGCCAGTCGGATTGGCCGGGGAACGTAAGGGAATTGGAAAACGTGGTTCAGCGTCTTATGATTAATGCATCGAGCGAAGTGATAAGCTTGACGGACGTTATGAAAGAAATGCACAGCGATGTCTTTGATGTAAACATGGTGGGTGTATCAGAGGAGCTTGATGAAAACATCGAAGAAATAAGCATGGAAACCATGGTCGAAAACTTCGAGAAAAATATAATTCGCCATGCGCTGGAAAAGTACGGATCGACGAGAAAGGCGGCAAAAGCGATAGGGATAAGCCAGACGCAGCTTGTTCGAAAGAAAAACAAATACGGGATTTGATTGCGGGCTCGA
Organism: uncultured Clostridia bacterium; assembly: GCA_947302715.1. GTDB lineage: Bacteria > Bacillota > Clostridia > Peptostreptococcales > Anaerovoracaceae > Eubacterium_B. The sequence continues at coordinate 8,349 of CAMYVY010000031.1, read as the reverse complement.
ATCTCGGATTGCAATTCCTTGTTGAACCGATTTTAAATCGCACATTCGTTGTAGTGAACCTATTTGGGTTCACTATTATTTTTTGTGAAAAAATGAACAATTGCGGACTTTGTCATATGGACGAAAAGACCTCCGAGACATTATAATTTACCCAGGACTAAAGTTATTATTTTGTACTAAATTGCATGAAGGACTGCTTGCAATTTGTAGGAACAGAACCAAACAAATTATAGGAGGAAGAAGCTATGAAAAAGGGAGGAAACCCATACGGAACACACAGAGTCATCTCACCAAAAGGTGTACTGCCACAGCCGGCAGACGTTATCGATAACGATATGGAGATTTATGACAATGAATTAAAGATTAATGTAAAGACACTCAACATTGACTCTGCATCTTTCACTTCCGTAGTAGATCACGCTTGTGGAAAGAAGCCGACAGACGATTTGACAGATGCTGATATCGAGGCGATCAAAGAAACCATGCTGGGCATTGTTGCCAAGGCAGGTAAGCATAAGAACCCATGGACAGGTTCCGGCGGAATGCTTATAGGTGAAGTCGAAGAAATCGGACCTGAATGGAAAGGTGATCTCAAGGTTGGAGATAAGATTGCAACATTGGTTTCCCTCTCTCTTACACCTCTCGTAATCGACGAAATCATCGCAATGAGACCGGCTATCGACCAGGTTGACATCAAGGGACACGCAATTCTCTTCCAGAGCGGAATCTATGCAAAGCTTCCTGATGACATGCCTGAAGGTCTTGCTCTTTCTGCACTTGACGTTGCAGGAGCACCTGCACAGGCAGCAAAGCTTGTACAGCCGGGAATGAAGGTAATGGTAATCGGTGGCGGCGGAAAGTCAGGACTCCTCTGCCTCTATGAAGCAAAGAAGAGAGCCGGAGTAACTGGTCAGGTTATCTGCGCAGCGGGTTCACAGAAATCCGAAGACAGAGCAAGAAGCCTCGACCTCGCAGATGATTATTTCCATCACGATGCAACCGATGCTGTTGGCATGTATGAAAAAGTTATGGAACTCACAAATGGCGAACTCTGCGATTTGGTAATCAATTGCGTAAATATAGAGAACACAGAGATGGCTTCAATTCTCTGCACCAAGGATGGCGGAAGAGTTTATTTCTTCTCCATGGCAACAAGCTTCACCAAGGCAGCTCTTGGTGCAGAAGGCGTTGGCAAGGATGTTGAAATGATCGTTGGTAATGGCTATACAAAGGGGCATGCAGAGATTACACTTCAGGTTCTCAGAGAGCATGAAGGCATCAAGGCACTCTTCGAAGAAATGTATGCATAATAACGCAAAATACATATATTAAGAATAGGAGAATGACATGGCAATCAGAAATTGGAAGGACATCCCGCTGTTTAAGGATGTGACAGATGAACAGTGGAACGACTGGCATTGGCAAGTTTCCCACAGACTGTCGACAGTTGAGGAAATTGCTCAGGTCGTAAACCTTACGGATCAGGAAAAAGCGGACATCGAAAAGGTAATCGGCGGATTCAGAGTAGGAATCACACCGTACTATGCATCACTCATGGATCCGGACGATCCGAGAGATCCGGTGAGAATGCAAGCTGTTCCGACTCTTGCAGAAATGCATAGATCGGAAGCCGATGATGCGGACCCGCTTCACGAAGATGCGGATTCTCCTGCACCCGGACTTACTCACAGATACCCGGACAGAGTTCTGTTCCTGATTACGGATCAGTGCTCCATGTATTGCCGCCACTGCACCAGAAGAAGACTTGCCGGCGAAACTGACGGAGCAAGGTCCAAGGAAGACATCGAAGCATGTCTCGAATACATCAGAAAGACACCTCAGGTAAGAGACGTTCTTCTCTCCGGCGGTGATGCGCTCCTCGTAGAGGACGATACGCTGGAATACATCATCAGCGAACTCAGAAAGATTCCGCACGTTGAAATCGTAAGGCTTGGTTCCAGAACACCGGTTGTAATGCCGATGCGTATAACCGATAATCTTGTGAACATGCTGAAGAAGTATCATCCGATTTGGCTGAACACGCACTTCAATCATCCGAAGGAAATGACTCCGGAAGCAAGAGAAGCATGCAGAAAGCTCGCTGATGCCGGAATTCCTCTTGGAAATCAGAGCGTACTTCTTCGCGGAGTAAACGACTGCAAATTCATCATGATGGATTTGGTACACGAACTCGTAATGAACAGAGTTAGACCGTACTATATCTACATCTGCGATTTGTCCGTAGGTATTGAGCACTTCAGAACTCCGGTATCAAAGGGTGTAGAAATCATCGAAGGTCTCCGTGGACATACTTCCGGATACTGCGTACCTACCTTTGTTGTCGACGCACCGGGCGGTGGCGGAAAAACTCCGGTAATGCCGAACTATGTAATTTCTGAAACACCGGACAAGGTGATTCTGAGAAACTACGAGGGCGTTATCACAACATACACGCAGCCGAGACTTCCGGATCTTCCATGCAAGTGCGACTATTGCACAGGAAAGAAGAAATCATTCTATCAAGGCGTATCCGCTCTTGGTGAAGGACTTGAGATTAAATCCATGGAACCTGCCGGACTGGAGAGACATAAGAGAAACGAACATCACGAATAAGCAATTTTACAGGCCAAACATGAGACCTCTTGTAGAGCGATTTGCTTTGAACGTGCTTTGGGTAGGAGCACAGTTTAATCAAGAATCTTAAAAGGGCTTAGGACTGTTGGGGACGGTTTCAAACATGGGACCGTCCCTAATGCAATTAAGGAAGAGTATGGGACTTCTATCAAGTTTGTCAGAGGAATATAGGACTGTATCCATAATAGGTATGGCAAAAAATGCGGGGAAGACAACGGCCCTGAATTTTTTGATAGAAGAGGCATATGAAGAAGGTATTATTCTTGGCATTACCTCTACGGGTAGAGATGGAGAAACCGTCGACCTCGTTACTGAAACCGAAAAACCAAAGGTGTATCTCTACGAGGACACTATCGTGTCGGTGCCATCTCAGCTTTTCGATTTGGCTGAGGCCGGGCTCGAGATTTTGTCCACGACAAAGTACAGAACTTCGCTTGGCGAACTCTATCTATGCAGAGTGGTAGACGCCGGATACGTTCAAATTGCAGGTCCTGTAGCCGCTGCGGATACACGCAGAATGTGCGATGAAATGTTTAATCAAGGCGTTGATCTGATTTTGATAGATGGCGCGATAGACAGAAAGTCGGTGGCTGCGCCTGAATCGTCGGATGCAGTTATTCTATCTACCGGCGCTGTTCTTTCGAGGGACATCAAGAAGGTTGTACGGGAAACTTCGCATGTTGTCGAACTTTATAATTTGCCGGAGCTTGGTAAAGGTCAAGGTCAGTGTGATGGAGTCGATGATGTGACCGAAGAAACCTTGGTTAGAAAGCTTATCTCGGAGCATATCGAAGAGAATAAGATACTGCTCGTAAAAACATCGAGCGGTAGTACGGAAGAAAGCAATCTTACGGCTGAGACTCTTGATTTAAAGACCGGTCTGGGTTCGGGAAGATACATCAACGAAGCGATAGACGAAACAGTAAAATATGTTTATATACCGGGCGCTTTCACCGGAAGCATTATTAATGATATCGATCCTGCCAAGTTTAAGAATGTTGTTTTTGTATTAAAGGATCCAACGCGAATCTTTATGGATGCGATTCTTTGGAAACAAATGAAGAAGAGGGGAATGAAGATCAAGGTTCTTAAAAACATCAAGGTCTGCGCCGTAACGGTGAATCCATTTTCCCCTGAAGGGTATTCCTTTGATAGCGGATTGTTAGCAGGTGAAGTTCAGGAGGCGCTTCCTGACATACCGGTAATAGATGTGAGAAGATAATACTGCGACGATGATATTATGAAACAGGAAGCAAAACGTACATTGGCCAATAACAAGACTCTGACCGAAACGGGTTTTGATTTTGCTTGCTCAAAGCTTAATATCGTCACACCTTTGGGGAAGAATGCGCAGAAGGAAGCAAGGCCGTTTTTCCCCGGCGAGGAAACCTTGCTCGAGGAAGAATTGGATAAGGTAGAGGCGCTGAAATGTCTCTATGAGGAAGAGCGCAAGAATGTAGACAAGATACATGAGATTCTTCATTGTCTAAAGGACATCACGTCGTCGATAGAGAGGGCCGGACGCGATACGCTTACCATGGTTGAACTCTATGAAGTGAAGTCGCTCCTTCTTTATTCGGAGAGTTTAAGGAATCTTCTTTTGGACGATCGTTTGGGCGACAGTTCGGACAATCGTCCCGACGGAGTCAAGATACCCGATGAGTTTGTTCCTTTGGATACGACTACCCTTTTAAACATTCTTGACCCCAAAAAGGATCGCATAAACACATTCTATATTTATGATGATTATTCAAAGAAGCTTGCGACATTCAGAGTGAGGAAAAAAGAACTTGATGTTGAGATAAGAAAGCTTCAAAAAATTGAGAAGGATAGAATAAAAGAAAAACACGGAATCAATCTCACCCCGAAGTTCGACATAGTCATACCAAAGTCATCGGAGAAGATTGAGATTGCAAAAGAAATACAGGAACTGGAGCAGATAGCAGAAGATTATAGTTCTATTACTTTCGCTCTCGCCATGATAGCAGAGACGGAGGAACTGATAAAGGAAAGAGAGGACCTGAATCAAAAAATTGAGGAAGAGGAGGATGTAGTTCGAGCGGAACTCTCCAAGAAAATAGGCGAATATAGGGAAGACCTGCTTAGTAATTGCAACAAAATCGGACGCTTGGATTACGTTCTTTCAAAAGCCATCTTTGCATACGAATGGAGTCTAAAGAGACCCCGAATAATTACGGAACACAAATTAAGAATTGATTCAGGTCGTCAGCTCCAGGTTGAGGATATATTAAAGAGACAGAAAAAAGATTATACGCCTGTGAGCATACGCCTCAGTGAAGGTGTGACATGCATAACAGGTGCGAATATGGGAGGGAAGACCATAAGTCTTAAGCTTGCCGGCCTTGTTCCCATAATGGCTCAGTACGGATTCTTCGTTCCCTGCGAAGAGGCTGAAATCGGTCTTTCGAATTTTATACAGATTTTGATAGGTGACAGCCAGTCTGTTGAAAGAGGATTATCAAGCTTTGGCAGCGAGATGGAGGAACTAAAGGAGATACTCGACCGAGCTCGTGAAAGGTCGCTCATCCTAATAGATGAAATTGCGAGCGGTACGAACCCGGTGGAGGGACTTGCTCTCACGAAGAGCATCACGGAATACCTTTTGGATAAGCCGTATATAACTCTCATTACGACTCATTATGAGACGGTTACAAGTGATACAAGAGTCAGGAATCTCCAGGTTAGAGGTCTTGCCGATGCGGATTTCAGGAAGCTTAACAGCGAGCTGAGCCTGGCAAACAGAAGACAGCGAATCGAAATAATCGGAAAGTATATGGATTACAGATTGGAACCGGTTGAACCGGGGATGACTGTTCCGAAGGATGCGATTAATATCGCTCGAATTTTGGGACTGCCATCAGAGATTGTTGAAAATGCGATGTCAATTGTAAGTGCTGAATTGAAATAATTAGTATTTGGAATAATATAGGAGATGCAGAATGAAAAGCAAACTTAATTTGGATCCAAAGGTCGTCGAAAGTGCGAGAAATCATGCGCGTAATATTGCGCGTGATATGCAGGACTTTATCGACAGACACACCACTGTTAGCACGGAACGAACGATTTTGAGACTGCTTGGTGTTGATGGGGTTGATGATGTTGAAACACCGCTTCCGAATGTGGTGGTCGATCACATCAAGGACGCAGGCGCACTTCCCAGAGGCGTCGCTTACTGGATTGGAAATGCGATGATCCAGACGGGGCTTCAGCCACAGGAAATTGCAGAGAAGATTGCCCAAGGAGAATTGGACATAACGAAGCTTGATACAGCTTCTCCCGAGGAAGCGAAGGAAGCAATCATGCCTGCGGTTCATGCTTCACTTCACAGAATCAAGGAGCAGACGAAGAAAAGAGAGGAGTACCTTGCTCGTCTTGGAGAAGGACGCCAGCCATACCTCTATGTAATCGTCGCTACCGGTAATATCTACGAGGACGTAATCCAGGCGCAGGCTGCAGCAAGACAGGGTGCGGACATCATCGCCGTTATCAGATCCACCGCGCAGTCGCTTCTTGACCACGTGCCGTATGGTCCTACAACAGAGGGCTTTGGCGGAACATGGGCGACCCAGGAGAACTTCAAGATTATGAGAAAAGCTCTTGATGAAGTAGGCGAGGAAGTAGGTCGTTACATCAGACTCTGCAATTATTCTTCCGGAATGTGTATGCCTGAAATCGCAGCCATGGGAGCGCTTGAAAGACTGGACGTTATGCTTAACGATGCCATCTACGGAATCTTGTTCAGAGATATCAATATGCAAAGAACCATCGTAGACCAGTACATGAGCCGTGTGATAATTGGCTACTGCGGAATTATATTTAACTCCGGCGAAGATAACTATCTGACAACCGACGACGCGTATGAAGCGGCGCACACCGTAACAGCATCTCAATTTATAAACGAGCAATTCGCTGTTCTTGCAAATATTCAGGAATGGCAGATGGGACTCGGCCATGCTTTCGAAATGGATCCGGATATTGAAAACGGCTTCCTCTATGAGCTTGCGCAGGCTGTGATGGCAAGGGAAATCTTCCCCAACGCATCGCTCAAATACATGCCTCCTACAAAGTTCATGACAGGAAATATTTATAAGGGTCATATCCAGGATGCACTGTTTAACCTGGTTGCGGTTTGGTCCGGACAGAGCCTGCAGCTTCTCGGAATGCTTACCGAGGCGGTTCATACTCCGCACATGCAGGATAGATATCTTTCAATCGAAAATGCAAACTATATATTCAATAACTGCCGCGACCTCGGTGAAGAAGTCGAGTTCAAAGAGGGCGGAATAATACAGACGAGAGCACAGACCGTTCTTAAGAAGGCGGATGAACTTCTTGCCGAAGTAGAGAAGGATGGACTTTTCAGCACAATCGAGCAAGGTAAATTCGGCGGAGTGAAGCGTCCCAAGGACGGAGGCAAGGGCCTGGAAGGTGTGTGCACCAAGGATGATGAATACTTTAACCCGTTTATTCCATTGATGCTGGGAGGTGAGGAATAATGCTAAAGAAGAATATTTTGATGTCACCCGAAGCAAGCGGCTCCGGAGCAAATCAAGAAAGAGAAGCCTTCGAGGCAGCTGTTCCCGAAGAAGCGGGTTCCGCAACATCAAATGCGACTTCGGTTGTTGACTTGACCAAGGTGAAGCCGTATGGTGATACCTTAAATGACGGAATGATGCAGACCATGTTCACTCTCCCCGTACCATATGGTGAGGAAGCGAATGAGGCCGCTCGTCAGCTTGTAAAGAAGATGGGCTGGGAAGAACCAAACGTAACATATTCACACGACATGGGAAATGGTTATACATATTTCGTCGTCTATGGTAAATGCCAGCACACTGTTGATTACACCAAGATCAAAGTTGTCAAGGTTGAGGTCGATGTGATGGATCGTGTTGAATGCGGCGAATACATCGGCGACAATATCGGACGTGATGTCGTAGTAGTTGGTGCATCAACCGGTTCCGACGCGCATACCGTGGGAATTGATGCCATAATCAACATGAAGGGATTCCATGGACATTTCGGTTTGGAGCGCTTTAAAAATGTTGAGGCATATAACCTTGGTTCTCAGGTTCCGAATGAAGAACTCATAGCGAAGGCGAAGGAAGTAAATGCGGATGCGATTTTGGTTTCACAAACTGTTACGCAAAAGGACATCCATATAATGAATTTGACCAACATGGTCGAGCTTGTGGAAGCGGAAGGAATCCGCGACAAGGTGCTTCTGCTTTGTGGCGGTCCTCGTATTTCTCATGAGCTTGCACAGGAACTCGGCTATGATGCGGGCTTCGGACCACACACATATGCGGAGCACGTCATGAGCTATATAGCAACCGAAATAGTGAATCGTGGCTGGCAGAACAGACCGCCGCTAAAATAAACCATCGGCACCGGCAGCCATCGACTGGCTGCAATAGTCAGTACTCGTAGCCATCGACCATCGGCAAAGTGGGCTCGCAAGCATCGACCAAGTGCGCCCGCAGCTCCTGCCGCATACTATGTACGCTTTTTGGCTGCTGTTCGGGAAATTGAATTATTGTTGATTTTCCGAATACATAATTCGACAAAAAACCTCGATTCCCGAACAAAGGCTATGAATAGAGCGACTTTGTTCGGGAAATTGTATTTTTACTGATTTCCCGAATGCATAATTCGACAAAAGACATCGATTCCCGAACAAAGGCTATGAATAGA
>CAMYVY010000030.1 GCA_947302715.1 uncultured Clostridia bacterium | reverse complement strand
GCAAAAAAACAAAAATACTCCGAAATCCACCGGCCCAGGGAAGAATTTCGGAGTATCAGCATCAAAAATCAAAAATGCTCCGGAGCGAAAGGGCAAAAAAACAAAAATACTCCGAAATCCACCGGCCCAGGGAAGAATTTCGGAGTATCAGCATCAAAAAACAAAAATACTCCGGAGCGAAAGAGCAAAAAAACAAAAATACTCCGAAATCCACCGGCCCAGGGAAGAATTTCGGAGTATCAGCATCAAAAAACAAAAATACTCCGGAGCGAAAGAGCAAAAAAACAAGAATACTCCGAAAAGGATTATGGTATAATTAACAAAAAAAGAATGTCGATTTGTAATCAGGAGACTTATTTATTATGAACATATTTGGTATTGAAATTCTGGAGTATAGGAGACCACGATTGGATGACGGATTCATTCCGATTCATTTGTTTAATCGTAGCTTTATCTCTTCGGCTGGAACGAAGAATCCAGTTGGGATAGCTGTCGAATCCGAGGACGGGCAGATAGAAGTAGTTAATACCTATATTCATGGAACCGATGAAATGAAGGAAGCCGATTGCTATTATATTGAGAGGCTTTCCAAGACCATGCTCTGGATGAAGGGCGGCTTCCGGATCTACGTTTCGGGAAACCGCGATATCTACGAATATCTAAAGGAAGCATATAGCCCGGCTGGAAGCCGCGCATTCGATTACGAATTCATGGGAACGACATATAGCCAAAGTTTCGAGGTTCTATATGTCGAAAGCGGCGAGCTTCCGAAGGCAAAGGACAACAGAAAGCATGTTGGCGGGCATACCGATGGTTGCCGAATAGGATTTGACGCCGGGGGCAGCGACCGCAAGGTCTCCGCTGTGATTGACGGCGAGAGCGTTTATTCGGAGGAGACGGTGTGGCACCCCAAGGTGACGGAGGATCCGTCGTATCATTACGAGGGAATCACAGCGGCGCTTCGAGAAGCGGCTGCCCACATGCCAAGAGTCGATGCGGTAGGAGTTTCGACTGCAGGCATCGTAATAAACAACAGGATTATGCAGGCATCTCTCTTTAACAAAGTTCCCAGAGAACTTTGGAAGGAGCACGTGAACGACATCTATATCGATGCGGTTCACGATGTCTTTGGTGATATACCTATCGAGGTTGCGAATGACGGCGACGTTTCCGCAGTCGCTGGAGTCATGAGCATCGGAGAGCCCGGAGTCCTTGGAATTGCAATGGGAACAAGCGAGGCCGCCGGCTTTGTTGATGGAGATGGATGCATCACCGGCTGGCTAAATGAGCTCGCCTTTGTTCCTGTGGATGCATCTGAAAATGCCATGATAGACGAATGGAGCGGAGACATCGGATGTGGTGTAAAATATTTTTCACAGGACTCTGTAATCAAGCTTGCGCCCGCGTCCGGTATTGACCTTGAAGGGGAACTTACCCCCGCAGAAAAGCTAAAGGTAGTCCAAGCACTTATGGAAGATGGCGACGAGAGAGCAGCCAATATATACGAAAGCATCGGCGTCTATCTGGGTCATACCCTCCCATATTATTACGACCTATATGGAATGAAGCATGTCCTGCTACTGGGCCGCGTAATGAGCGGTAAGGGCGGCGACCTGATTCTAAAGACTGCCAAGGAAGTGCTCGATTCGGAATATCCGGAAGTCGCAGCAAAGATAAATGTCCAGCTTCCTGACGAGAAATTCCGCAGAGTCGGACAATCGGCGGCAGCAGCCGGCCTGCCGGTAATCAAGAAATAGCAACAGCACCAGGCCTGCCGGTAGTCAAGAAATAGCAACAGCACCAGGCCTGTCAACAATCGACAAAAAACAAACAGCACCAGGCCGGTCAACAATCGACAAAAAACAAACAGCACCAGGCCTGTCAACAATCGACAAAAAACAAACAGCAGCGGGCCAGCCAACAATAGACAAACATCAAACAGAACCGGCCTGCCGGTAATTAATAAATAACGAACACCAACGGACGGACCAGAAAATATGTTATCTCAACATATAAAAATGGAAAGGAGAGTATGATTTCGATTTAGATTTATATTTCAGGAATCATATGAGAGCGTCATGGAAAATATTAATGAACAAGAATTAAGAGAAGTGGTGAACCCAGTCTTTAACACTGCAAAATCATGCATTCAGCTAAATGCAGAAGCGGGAGAAGAAGACTCAATTCGTTTGCTCGAGGCCCTGGGCTTTGATTCCTTTGGTTCTCATATCACCTCCAAACGAATTCCCAAGATAGTGGTTAACCAGGTGTTGAAGCTGCTTCCGGCATATATGATTTTGGTTGAGGGTCGTTTTCAGATGACGAACAACCTGATTGACAGCCGCAAGGACATGCAGGTTCTGGACCTTCCGTGCGGATATACCTCGCGAGGAATCAGACTATCCAAACAAGGCAGAAGATATATCGGCCTGGACCTTCCGGCGGTTATCGATGAACTTCTGCCTGCGGTCAAATCAATTATAGGAGACAACCCAAACGTTTCTTATCATGCCACAGATGCCACCAACCTTTCGTCCTTGGAAGCTGCAATTCCGGAGGGCAGCAGCAATATTCTGGTTACCACAGAAGGTCTTCTGATGTATTTTACGCAGTCTGAGCTTGATGAGGTATTTTCGAATATCCATAGCCTTCTTTCCAAATACGGCGGAAGCTGGGTAATTACCGACAGGGCCTATTCGCTCCATGACAAAGAAGTTGCAGTGGCAGCGCTCAATCACAATCCAATTCTGATGGCCATGTATTCCGCAATCACAGGCGCGGCCGCAGGCTCCGCCGCCGACGTCAATTTCGACGACAATGTCTTCTTTGATTCGGATGACGCAAAGGTAAGGGAATATGTCAAGAGCAAAGGCTTTGATCTTAATGAAGTCTGCATGGGAGATTACCTGCCTGAACATCTTGGAGCTCTCGACGGAAATCCGGGTGCGGACGAGGCCGTAAGGGAAGCCTTCAAGAAGATGTTCTTCTGGGAGCTCAGCGTTTCCGAAGGAGCGAAAGATACCGGAAGCGGCCAAGAGGTCGTCAAGCAATCATATCACAGCGGCAGCAAAGCCTTCTCCGTGGACGCCCTCAAGGAAAATGATTTACTGAAGATGACATTGTCGGGACGCTTGGATACGCTCACTTCACCTGACCTTCTTAAGTCATATCAGGAAGCATCGGCGGACGGCAACATTAACAGCATAGAGCTTGACTTTGAAAATTTGGAATATGTTTCTTCCGCCGGACTCAGAGTGCTCTTGATAATGTACAAGGGACTTAAGAACAAAAACAACTTCAAATTAACCAATGTAAATGATGCTGTAAGAGAAATACTGGAAACAACAGGCTTCGATTCTGCATTCTTGAAGTAAAACAGGAGAAATTATGAAAATCGAAAACGCCAAACTACTCCTCGGAAAAACCTTCGTCAAAGGAAGCGTTAGCTTTGATGAAAAAATATTGAGCATAAAAAAATTCGAGGGAAAATCCGAGGGAAATACCGAAGGAAAATCCGATGCAGAATCCGAGAAAAAATCGGGGGCACAAGCGACACAAACGCAAGAAGAAATTATGGATGCAGAGGAAGGCTATCTGATTCCCGGTCTCATCGACGTGCATACTCATGCGGCGATGGGGGCGGACGCCAGCGATGGCGATTTGGATGGCCTTGCTCGCATGGCCGAATATTATGCCAAGGGAGGCGTTACGACCTTCTTTCCGACGACACTAACCCTTCCCGAAGATCAACTGACCAAGGCGATACTAACGGCCAAAGAACTTAGAGAGAAAACATCGAATAGGTCGACCAACCAAATATCCGGTCAAGAATCTAACCGGGAACCAAAGAAGAGTGCATCCCTCGCCAAAATCGGCGGTATCCACCTGGAGGGCCCGTTCATCAACATGGAAAAACGCGGCGCCCAGAACCCTGACTACATCAGAGAACCGGACATCGACTTCTTCAACAGGCTGGTCGATTGCGGCGAAGGCTTGGTAAAATTCATAACCGTGGCCCCGGAAGTTAATGGCGCAATCGACTTTATTAGAGAAGCGTCCAAATCATGCTGTGTATCGCTTGGTCATACGAATTGCGATTATGACACTGCGATCAAAGGCTTCGAGGCGGGCGCAACTCACCTGACTCATCTATATAATGCGATGCCGTCGCTCCTTCACAGGGCCCCAGGACTGATTGCAGCCGGAGTTGACTTTGGTGCAGAGGCAGAAATTATTACCGACGGCATTCATTCGCATCCCGCAATGGTAAGGCTTGCACATAAATTGTTTGGAGAAAATCTGATTTTGATTTCGGATTCTATCAGATGTGCAGGAATGCCGGATGGCGACTACGAGCTTGGCGGACTCCAGTTCACCCTAAAGGACGGAAAGGCTACGATCACCGGAACCGACACCATCGCAGGATCCGCAATTCACCTGATGGACGGCGTCAGACGCGCGGTCAAATTCGGAATTTCACTGGAGGACGCAGTCTATGCAGCTTCAACCCGAGCAGCAATTTCAGCAAAACTCGAAAATGAACTCGGCTCCATCCAAGAAGGACTATATGCCGACATGGTACTTCTCGACAAAGCCCTGAACGTCAAAGCTGTATTCATAAACGGTCAAAAAATACAAGCTTGATGAAGGAAGGGGAACTAAGCGTCATCAACATTGAATTCAGCAATGACGACTTTAATTATATATTCAACTCACGATATAGCAGGCGCTATGTGCGACTCATGATTTAAACTGAGACCTCAAAAAAGAAAAAATTTGAAGAATGAATACGATAGTAGTATAATAATAGGGTCAATTTAAAGCAATAAATTGTAGGAGGAGAAAAATGAAAAAAGTTATTGCAATTCTGCTTATTGCTATTATGACAATAAGCCTAGTAGCTTGCTCCAAGCCGGCTGAGACCGAAGAAGCGGCAACAGAAGAAGCAACAGAAGAAGCGACAGAGGAAACTACTGAAGAGGCTACAACTGAGGAAGCAACAGGCGACCAGGTTGAACTCGACGTAATCATCTGCCAGTATGGTCCTAACACAAATGACTGGTTCCTGGGAACAGGAATGGACGGATCAAACTTTGTTGACAAATTCCACGCAGCTAACCCGGATGTTAAGCTTAATCTGGAAGTTGTATCCTGGAACGATGTTTACACAGTAGTAGATACCAGAATCGCAAACAACAACGCTCCTGACATCCTGAACATCGACGTATTTGCAAACTATGCAAATGACGGACTTCTGATGCCGGTAAGCGATTATTGTCCGGAAGACCTTCTTAGCGACTTCTTCCCATCCTTCATCGATCAGTCTGTAATCGATGGAACAGTTTGGGCAGTTCCAGACCTCGCAAGCGCACGTGCACTGTTCTACAACGTAGACATGCTAAAGGAAGTTGGCGTAGAAGTTCCAAAGACATGGGATGAATTAAGAGACGTTTCTCAGGCAATCGTAGACTTCTATGATGGCGAAGTTTATCCATGGGGAATCGACATGACAACAGACGAAGGTCAGGCAGCATTTGCTTACTACACATGGGGCAATGGCGGTGGCTTTGTTGACGAGAACGGCGAATGGGCTGTAAACTCCGATGCAAACGTAGAAGCTATCGAATATGCACTTTCCCTGATCAAGGACGGATACACAAATCCGAATCCTGCAACAGAGACTCGTTATGACCTCCAGGATATGTTCGCAGCAGGCAAGATGGCCATGGTTATCGCACCGAACCAGCTCCCGACATACGTAGCTGACAAGGGCGGCACAATCAACATGGCAACAGCAGCTATTCCTGCAGCAGAAGGCAAGACCGGTTCTTCCGTAGGCGTTATGGACCGTATCATGGCATTCAAGGACGAATCCGCTCCTGACCAGGCAGCACGTAACGAAGCTATTGGCAAATTCCTGAAGTTCTTCTATGACCCGGAAAACTATGTTGGTTGGGTAAGCATGGAAGGATTCCTGCCGGCAGTTAACTCCGCAGTAGAAGCACTCGTTGCTTCCGATCCATCCTTCGAAGCATGGCTCGGAGTACTCGATTCCTGCCAGTTCTATCCGACAGCAAAGGCTGAATGGGACCAGGTAAAGCAGGGCGTTATCAAGGTTGAGCAGGATGCTCTCTCCGGCGCAAGCGTAAAAGAAGGACTTGATGCACTACAGGCTGAACTTACGAAGTAAGGTCTATATCAATGACTAAATTGCGGAGCCGATATCTTTCGGCTCCGCGTTATTATTAAAGGATATAAATATGAACCGTACTAAATGGGAACCGTATGTGTGGTTGCTCCCAAGCATACTGCTCGTAGCTATCTTTGTAATATTTCCAATACTAATAGTATTCAAGCTCTCGTTCAGCGAGATCTCTAAATCCGGTGTAGTCGGCGACTTTATTGGCTTTCAGAATTATATAGACGCAATTAAACTTCCCGCCTTCGGCATCGTAATGCGGAACACTCTGTTTTGGGTGCTTTCCGTCGTTGGAATTTCAACAATTCTCGGATTCATAATCGCAATGGTCCTGAATCAAAAATTCCGAGGACGAAAAATCGCAAGGTCCGTCCTGATTCTTCCGTGGGCGACCTCGCTCGTAATTCAGGCCTCCGTATGGAACTACATAATCAAATACGAATACGGAAGCCTAAACAATATCCTTTTGAATACAGGCGTAATAAACGAGGCCATCAACTGGAGAACCTCGTACCAGGTTGAATTCATCTGGGAATGCGCGGTAGGTATCTTTGTTACTGTACCATTCGTAACATTCTGCATTTTGTCCGGACTTCAGTCCATCGACCTTTCGCTCTACGAAGCGGCGACTGTCGATGGCGCAGGGTTCTGGAGCAAACTAAAGAACATAACTATACCGCTCGTCAAACCGGCGCTTACTGTAAGCACGGTGCTGAATATAATCTACGTATTCAATTCATTCCCGATCATTTACACCATGACCAAGGGTGCTCCGGCGAACAAAACCGACACGCTTATTACGTATCTATACATGCTCAGTTTCTATGAACGAAGGAAGGGCCCTGCATCGGCACTATCGGTGATAGGATTCCTGATCCTCCTGGTATGTGCCAGCATATACATGTTCGGTGTGCTCAGAAAGGAGGAGAACAACGGATGACGGAGCTAAGGAAAAAGAACCGTATATCTTTAATCATTCTCCTGGTGGGGCTCATCCTCACCGTCGCCATAGCCAGCATGCCGCTCTACACATTCCAGGCCGGAGTCTATACCAAGAAGTCTCCGAATACCTTTGTCGGCGATGCGACATATAACGAGGTAAAGGCCGAGGTAGAGAAGGTTGCAGAGGAATATCGCGCGCAGGGCCTCGAGGTGGAAATCCAAGAGGAAGTAACCGAGCGTACAACATCAAAGGGCGAGAAGACCAGCCTTGTCGCATTCACCATCGCGCAGACGCAGGGTAAATCCCTGTGGAGCTTTATCGGAACGGGGCTTGTCGCCGGCTATATTTTCCTCGCCATAATCATACTGGCTGTCCTCGCGCTGATAAGCGCATTTGTCGGGACAACGGGATCATGGAATACGCTGAACAAAGACCTCGACCCCCGGTCGAAATTCCTCCGCGGACTTTCGGTCGTAGCATCGGTTCTGGCATTCCTATTGGTTCCAGTTATAACAATGGCCAATAATTTGACCTTCTCCAGAAGGCTCGGCCTATATCTGAACGGCCAGCTCGAAGAAGGAAAAGATAAGTATTTTGCCTCGATGGACAAATTCTTTTTCGATGGTACTGCCGGAGACAGCATTGAAAGTATGCTCGGAAAAGTGGATGTCCATCAATCGGGAATGCTCTACTTCATGCTCCTGACGCTTGGAATCATGATAATCGCAGCGATAATGATCAGACACGGAGCCCTCAAAAATACGCTTCTTAGGATGCTCCTCTACGTCTTTGTAATAATCGTTTCGCTGGTCACGATATATCCATATTTTGTGATGCTGGTTACGGGTCTTCGTTCGAACGCCGAGACCCTGGACATGCACTTCCTTCACATCCTACCGACAAAGTGGATGTGGCAGAACCTCGTCGACATCCTGAATCGCGGAGTTGCCAGATATCTTCTCAACTCGCTGATCGTTGCCGGAGGAGCGACCATAATCGCAATGCTCTGCGGAGTGCCGGCAGCCTATGCACTCGCCAGAATGAACTTTAAAGGCAAGAACGTATTCCTTGGTTTCGTAATCGTTAGCCAGATGTTCTCGCCGGTAGTTCTCCTGATAGGAATATCGCAGCTCATGAATACGCTGCATCTGAACAACTCCCTGCTGGGACTGATGCTCATAAATGCGGCGTTTAACCAGGCGTTTGCCGTATGGCTTCTGAGAGGTACCTTTGTTGCAATATCTCCGGAGATGGAGGAGGCCTCGATGATTGATGGATGCGGAACTGTCTCGGCCCTAACCAAGGTACTCGTACCGATGGCGGCACCCGGAATAGTTACGGCGCTCATCTTCGTATTTATCAATGCGTGGAACGAATACACGATTTCGACGGTCCTGATTTCAACCGCGGAATATAGACCGATCACCGTCGGAATCACGCAGTTCTCGTCGTTCAATATGATTGAATGGCAGTACCTGTTTGCGGCGTCGCTGCTTGCTACAATACCGGTCGTAATACTCTTTATGTCAATAGAAAAACACCTCACGGCGGGACTTACCTCCGGAGGCGTCAAAGGCTAAAAAAATGGCTGCGACATGCTCGCAGCCATTTCTGTTTTCCTAATCATTCTCGACTAGATATATGCTTCGCAGACAGCCTTCATCTCTTCGAATTGGTCTTCCATATCGGAGACGAGTTTTATCTGAGTTCGCGCCCTATCCAAATTATGATCAGGGTACGCTATTTGATAATACGGATCCCCGTCGATATAATCCATGAGGAACCTAAGCGCATTTTCGAGCGTGATGATCTTCGCACCATAAGGGAGTGAACGAATTTCTTCGGCGCTCAGTCCCGGGCAAGCCTTGATAAATCCATCGGCAAAGACCTTGTAGAGCTCCATGTCGAAATTAACCTTGGACAAATCCTTTTCGTCCTCCGCACCGGTTGAGGCTCCGAACCTGATGCTGTCGCCGAAGTCATAGGCGACGAGTCCCGGCATAACCGTGTCCAAATCTATTATGCAGAGAGCGTCCTCCGACTTGGCATCGAAGAGAATATTATTTAGCTTGGTGTCATTATGCGTAACCCTGAGAGGGAGCACCCCTCCTTCGAGTCTGCTCTGAAGATAAGAAGCATCGGCCTCTCTGGACAAGATGAATTCTATTTCTTCCTTAACTTCTTCCGCGCGGCTCAATGGATTCTTATCGAGGGACTCTTTAAATTGAACGTATCTGGAGGGCGTATTGTGGAAGTTTGGAATCGTCTCCGTGAGGCTGTCGGCAGGGAAGTCCAAGAGCGCAGCCTGGAAATCTCCGAATGCCGAAGCGCTGTTTCTGAAATCCTCCGGAGAGCGCGCCTTCTGAAGGCAGACTGTGTCTTCAACAAAATCATAGACTCGCCAGTAATGGCCCTCTTCGTCAACGAGCCAGCTTGCGCCGTCTTTGGTCGGGACCAGGTGAAGACTTCTCCTCGGGTCGTCATATTTATTTGCCAAAAAAGAAGTGACGGCGTGGACGTTTTCCATCAGCCCCTTCGGGTCCTTGAATACGACCTGATTCAGGCGCTGCATGATATAACGCTTTCCGGTGTCCGTCACGACCAGATATGTTTGATTGATGTGTCCCTCTCCGTATCTTTCACAAGAAATAGGATTTCCATTAAGGCTAAATGAATTAAGTACAGTTTCCATATAATTTGAACTAACCAATAGCTAAGTTAAATACTTGGCTTCCTTTCTATTTTGTTTTGCCCTTTCTATTCCGGTTTAGTGTCGCTCGTTCTAGTTTGGTGTCGCTCGTTCCAGTTTCGTCTTGCCTGTTCTAATCCTGTGCCGAGCTTAGAGCAAGCTGCTTTCGGTTTCCTTATCGAAGATCTGCAGGTTCTTGGCATCAAAGGTGAACTGAATCTCCGCATCGTTTCGAATGGTCATAGTATCTTCGTTCACCGGAACGACAGCAACAACGTCCGTATCATCGACATCCAAATGCAGATGCAGTTCAGAACCCATCATTTCGAATACGTCTACGATTGCCTTGATTCCGTTTCCGGGGACGATGTGCACAGGACGAACACCGGCAATAACATCCTGAGACTGAACGTCATTATCGAGGAGCTTCTTGTTTTGTTCGTCTGTCAAATCGGTATTATGCCCGAATATTTCGACCGAATATTTATCACCGCTACGCACCAGCTTGGCATCATGGAAGAAGTTCATCTGCGGCGTTCCGATAAATCCGGCAACAAAGAGATTTACCGGATGCAGGAATACTTCTTGCGGTGTTCCGATTTGCTGAATGAAACCGTCGCGCATTATAACGATTCTGTCGCCAAGCGTCATCGCTTCCGTTTGGTCGTGGGTTACGTAAACAAAGGTAGTGTTAATTCTTTCTCTCAATTTTAGAATTTCAGCGCGCATCTGGTTACGGAGCTTTGCATCCAAATTGGAGAGAGGTTCATCCATCAAAAGAACCTTTGGCTCACGAACGATCGCGCGACCAATTGCCACACGCTGTCTTTGACCGCCGGAGAGAGCCTTTGGTCTTCGATCCAGATACTGAGTAATATCCAGAATCGCGGCGGCCTCTTCGACCTTTCTCTTGATTTCGTCCTTCGGAACTTTGTGCATTTTTAAAGAGAAGGCCATATTATCAAAAACTGTCATGTGCGGATAGAGCGCGTAGTTTTGAAATACCATTGCGATGTCGCGGTCCTTCGGCTGAACGTCGTTCATGAGTTTTCCATCTATATAGAGTTCGCCGGCCGATATCTCTTCCAATCCGGCAATCATTCTTAGCGTTGTGGATTTTCCGCAACCCGAAGGACCAACAAGGACGATGAATTCCTTGTCTTTGATGTCCAAATCAAATTCCTGGACTGCAATCACGCCTTCCTCGGTAATCTGTAAATTAACTTGATTCTCGGTATCTACTATGTCTTTCTTTTTCTTTTTCTCCATATTCGGATATATTTTCTTGATACCTACGAGTTTTACATCTGCCATTTTATTTTTCCTTTCTTATCGGAATTAACACATATATTTTACATTATGCGAAAAAAACTTACAACTGTTTCCACTGCACGGTACAGTAAATATCCGCCGAAAGGAGAGTAGCCTGTAACTAAGGAGTAGGCCTCATAATGTGAAATAATAGCCTCAATGGAAAAAGGACTTTCGGGAGTGTGATGAACTCGCCTTCAGGCTCAAACAGCATCACACTCCAAGCGAAAGTCTTCTTCCATTTCGGATTATTTCTACATTACTCGGCAAATACTCCTTAGTTACAGGCTACTCTTCTTTCGGCAGAGTTTGCTATACTACTTTAAAGTGGTATTTTTAGAACACGAAGCGTGGTATAATAATCAAAGTTTATTAATTTAAGTTTGCGCAGATCTGCGCGTATATATTTTGATAGTTGGAGGACTATTATGAAATTTAAAGACATGAAGTATGAGCGCCCTGACATTGAGGTGATAAAGGCCGAGATGCAGAGCCATATCGAAAGGCTGGAGCAGGCCAAGGACTACAAAACAGCCAGAGAGGTCTTCCTGGAGATGGAAGGATTGAATGCCCATGTGAATACTATGTTTACATTGGCGTCGATTAGACACTCCATCGACACGAGAGATGAGTTCTATGACAAGGAAAACGACTTTATCGATGAGAAGGGACCGGAGATCTCGGAGTATGGCGTTAAGTGGGCGGAAGCCATGCTGAAGTCACCGTTCAGGAAAAACTTTGAAGAAGAGTACGGAAACGTGAGCTTTATCAATGCAGAGCTAAGAGCGCGTTCCTTTAAGCCTGAATTAATTCCGCTTATGCAGAAGGAAAATGAACTTTCTTCACAGTACGACAAGCTTATTGCATCCGCTCAGATTCCGTTCCAGGGAGGCGTTTACACCATTTCGCAGTTGTCGCCGTTCAAGACGGACGCTGATGATGACGTGCGGCTTGCTGCATGGAAGGCAGAAGGACAGTGGTACAAGGACAACCAGGCAGAGCTCGACAGAATCTATGATGAACTTGTTCATGTCAGAGACGAGGCAGGCAAGCTTCTGGGATACGAAAACTATATCCCACTCGGCTATGACAGAATGGAGAGAAATTGCTATAGAAAAGAGGACGTAGAAAAGTTTAGAGCCGCAGTAGTTAAATACCTGGTTCCTGTCGCTGAAACAATTTACAAGAAGCAGGCTGAGAGACTCGGGAAAACATATCCTATGAGCTTCGCAGACAATGCGCTCGAATTTAGAAGCGGTAACCCGAGACCAGCCGGAGACCCGGAATATATCCTAAAGGAAGGGGACAAGTTCTATGATGACCTGAGTCCCGAAACCAGCGAATTCTTCCGCACGATGAGAGAAAACGAACTGTTGGATGTTTTGTCGACGGAAGGAAAACAGGCAGGTGGATATTGCACCGGAATTCAGGATTATGAGGTTCCATTCATATTTGCAAATTTCAATGGTACCCAGCACGACATTGAGGTCGTGACTCACGAGGCCGGCCATGCCTTTGCTTATTGGATGAATAGAGACAGGGTTCCATCGGATAATATCTGGCCGGGTATGGAGGGTGCAGAGGTGCACAGCATGTCCATGGAATTCTTTGGTGAGCACTGGGCTGAAGGTTTCTTTGGAAAGGATGCAAAGAAATTCCTCTACAGCCATTTAGCTTCATCAATCGCGTTTATTCCGTATGGAACTATGGTTGACCACTTCCAACACCTGGTTTACGAAAAGCCTGAGATGACTCCCAGAGAACGCCATGATACTTGGAAGGAACTTCTCGGAACTTACATGCCGTGGATGAGACTTGATGGAGAGATTCCGTTCTATTCCGACGGAGAAGGCTGGCAGAGACAGCTTCATATATATGGAAGACCTTTCTATTATATAGACTATTGTCTGGCTCAGACGGTTGCTTTGGAAATATGGGCACTAATCCAAGAAGACAGAAAGAATGCATGGGATCACTATATGGCTTATACAAAGCAGGGAGGAAGCAGAGTATTCACCGAGCTTCTTAAAAATGCCAATCTTGAGAGTCCCTTCGACGAAAACACGCTGCGCGGCGTATGCGAAAAGGCGAAGGCTTATCTTGATGATTTTGATCTTACAGGAATTGCATAAATCCGAATGACATGGCGAAGAAGCATTGGAATGACCACCTAAGTAATTTTAGCTTGGAAGACTCCGGTGATTACAATTACCGGGGTGCTTTCTTTGCCATAAATGGAACAAAAGACGAAACACCTAATGAAATCGTTAATCTAATTCTTCCTATTTGGATACTGGGGATTTTGTCGCTCCTCTCGGTTGGAATTGCAGGCATGTTCCCGGCTACCGGAGCAACGGATACCTGGTATGTGATATTACCATTTGGAATCACAATCGCTATGGCTTGCGTAATCCTCTATCATCTGGCAAAGCTCACAAAGGCCTTGCTGTCAAGAGAAGCAAGCAGTGTTCACAATCTTCGCCCCGTTCAAAACGAAACAATTGGTGAGTCCGAAAATGGGGAAGCCATCGGGGGTGAAGGGGAAGAGTTTGTATTCGGGAGCAATCCCATATACGACAAGGACGGAAAAGGCCTTGTTCGGGAATATATTTATGAAAAGACTTGGCCGAGGCTCATGCCAATGACCAAGGTAATGCTTGCGACCGCTGTCATAACCGTAGTTACTGAAATTATGCACCTTGCTATTAACGGGAAAGGAAATCATTTCGGAGGAGCGCTTCTGCTCATCATATTAGTCCTTGTAAATGCAATGTGCGGAGGTCTTTTGCTGTATCGCTATAATACAGTAAAGTGGCTGAAAATAGCCAAAAACTAAGGTTGATAGTTATGTGACAATTCTGTGTTTTACATTGACATTGGGGTCGTAAAAGTATATGATAATATAGATGCGAAATCATTGTTGTTATTAGTTTCGTATGTTAGTAGTTAATTTGTTGAAGGAGGAATTATTACATGAAAAAGGCAAAAGTGCTGTTAGCATTGCTTCTCGTCCTGGTGATGGTGTTCTCAGTAGCACTGACAGGCTGCAGCAACAACAATAACAGCAACGAACAACCTGCAGAGGAAGAAACCACTGAAGAAGAAGCTACAGAAGAAGAAGCTACAACAGAGGAAGAAGAACCTGCAGAAGAAACAGTGGAAAGAGAAGAAGGCATTCTGGTAGTTGGTTATACCAACTTTAACAGCAAGTTCTCACCGTTCTTCTCCGAGACAGCATATGACACAGATGTATACACCATGACACAGATTGGTCTTCTGCCATCTGACCGTCAGGGTGCAGTTGTTGAAAAGGGTATCGAAGGTGAAGTTCGTGAGTACAATGGTACTGACTACACCTACAAGGGCCCTGCAGATCTAACAATCACAGAGAATTCCGATGGAACAGTAGATTATAACTTTAAGCTGAGAGACGACCTCGTATTCTCCGATGGAGAAAAGCTCACAGCTGACGACGTTATCTTCTCAATGTATGTTCTTGCAGACCCGACTTACGATGGTTCCAGCACATTCTTCGCACTTCCAATCGAAGGTATGGCAGAGTATCGTTCCGGTATGGCAGCACTCGGTAGTGCAATTATCGCAGCTGGCAAGGACAACACAAACTTTGATAATTGGGACGAAGCAACTCAGACAGAATTCTGGACAGCACTTGATGGCGCTGGTGACAAATTCGTTCAGGAAATCCTTGACTACATCGTAGCAGCCGGATACAACGAAGAAGGTGACACCATCGACAAGAAGATGGCTAACTGGGGATTCGAAGTTCCTGCAGATGCAACAAACCAGGATGTATTCTATCAGATGCTTGAAGCATATGATAACAACCTGACAGACCTGATTTCCACAGAGAGCGCTGGCTCCACTTTGGAAGACCTGATTCCTGGCTATGCTGACAAGTATGGTAAGGGTATCGAAACAGGTACATCCGCTCCTAACATTACAGGTATCACCAAGGTAAGCGATACAGAACTCAATGTTAAGCTTACAGAAGTAGATGCAACAGCTATCTATCAGCTGGGCGTATCCATTGCTCCGATGCACTACTATGGTGAGAAGGACAAATACGACTATGATAACAACAAGTTCGGATTCGACAAGGGTGACCTTTCCCACGTTCGTTCCGTAACAACAAAGCCAATGGGTGCTGGCCCATACAAGTTTGTAAGCTTTGAAAATGGTGTTGTAAGCTTTGATGCTAACGAAACATATTTCAAGGGCGCACCGAAGATTCCGCACATTCAGTTCAGAGAAACATCCGATCCTGATAAGGTAAATGCTATCATCACAGGAACTATCGACGTATCCGATCCTTCCTTCTCCGATGATAAGATCAAAGAAATCACTGATGCAAACGGTGGTGAACTTACAGGAAACGTAATCACAACAATCACAAACGATACACTCGGCTACGGCTATGTAGGTATCGGTGCTGACCAGGTTAACGTAAACGGCGAAAGAGGATCCGAGGCTTCCAAGAACCTCAGAAAGGGATTCGCAACAATCTTCTCCGTATATCGTGACATCACAGTAAACTCCTACTATGGAGACAGAGCTGCAGTTATCAACTATCCAATCTCCAACACATCTTGGGCTGCTCCTCAGAAGACAGATTCTGACTACGAAGTAGCATTCTCCAAGAAGCTGGATGGAACAGATATCTACACATCCGACATGGATGACGAAGCTCGTTATGCAGCAGCTAAGGCAGCAGCTCTCGAATACTTCGAAGCAGCTGGATGCACAGTAGCAGACGGTAAGGTAACAGCTGGCCCGGACGGCAAGCCACTCGAATACGAAGTAGGTATCGGCGGATCCGGTTCCGGTGACCACCCATCCTTCATGATGCTGACACTCTCCAAGGAAGCTCTTGCTGAATTGGGAATCAACCTGATCATCGGCGACTATGCTGACTGGTCCGAGATGCAGAACAAGCAGAAATCCCGTCAGCTCCCAATGTGGTGTATGGCATGGTCTGCAACTGTTGACCCGGATATGTATCAGATTTACTACTCCGACATCGCTAATGGCGGAGCAAACGCAGGTGGATCCAACGCATCCGCTTATGCTATCCAGGACGAAGAGCTTGACCAGCTCATCATGGATGCAAGAAAATCTCTTGATCAGAGCTATAGAAAACGTCTTTACAAGGCAGCTCTCGATATCGTTGTTGACTGGGCAGTAGAAGTACCTGTATATCAGAGACAGGACTGCACAACAATCAGTACTGAACGTGTAAACATCGATACAGTAACACCTGACATCACAACATTCTATGGATGGATGGCAGAAATCGAGAACACAGAACTCAGATAATAGTAGAGTTCCGAGATAGTTTTCACGAAGAATGCGGGGGTAACCCCTCCGCATTCTTCTGCGTTATGAGACAATACACCGCGTTAAAGCGATAGAGCGATTTGTCTCGTACTCACTAGCTTTGAAAGGAGTACACAAAGATGCGGAATTATATTATCAAGCGTCTTATAATATCTTTTGTACTGCTGTTTTTTGTAGCATTTCTTATTTATTTTGTTATCAGACTTCTTCCAACCAGCTACGTCGAAATGCTGGCCATTCAGAAGTCTCAAATCCCCGGATCAAAATCATATGAAGAATGGTTAGCCCAGCTCTCTGCAGCCTATGGTATGGACAAAGGCATTGTAGCGGGATTTTTCGCATGGCTCGGTAATGCCATTCACCTTGATTTTGGTGATTCATGGTATTATACAGTTCCCGTAACGGAGCAGTTCAACAAGGTTATATGGCTGTCATTCATTATGGGTGTTATTGTATTGATTCTGGAGCTCGTAATCGCTATACCGCTCGGAATCCTGGCCGCAAGAAAGCAGTACAGTAGAACAGACTATGCCGTTACAGTTTTAGCTTTAGCAGGAATATCACTGCCGACATTCTTCCTGGCGGCATTACTCAAATTTGTTTTTTCAGTCAAGCTTGGATGGTTCGACATCTCAGGCTTGATAAGTAGAGACTATGCGCTCATGGATCCTTTCCATCAGTTCTTGGATAAGGCATATCACTTGGTCCTTCCAATAGCTACTCTGACCATAATCTCTATTGGTAGTTTGATGCGTTATACCAGAACCAATATGCTCGAGGTACTAAACGCTGACTACATTAGAACGGCCAGAGCAAAGGGTTTAGATGAAAGAAAGGTGGTTTATCACCACGCTTTTAGAAATACACTTATTCCGCTGGTAACCATAGTAGGTGGATCGCTTCCGGGACTCTTTTCCGGTGCACTTATTACGGAGACTTTGTTCTCGTTACCCGGAATAGGATTTACAAGTTATCAAGCCATGGTAGGTGGTGACATACCATTCACCATGTTCTACATGGTATTCATGGCGATTCTCACATTAGCGGGCAACCTTATTACGGATATTTTATATGCTGTAGTTGACCCGCGTGTAAGGTTCTCGTAGAAGGGAGGTACAGTCATGAGTGAAGAAATGAAAAACAA
>CAMYVY010000029.1 GCA_947302715.1 uncultured Clostridia bacterium | reverse complement strand
CTCGCGACCCTCGCCTTGGCAAGGCGATGCTCTACCCCTGAGCCACTTCCGCATACAGTTTCGATTAGGCTTTAAGAAGAATTGGTCGAGGGAGATGGATTCGAACCATCGAAAGCTCAGCTAACGGATTTACAGTCCGCCCCCTTTGGCCACTCGGGAATCCCTCGACGACCTAATCTGATATTAAATTGTCCCCAACCGACTCGCCTTGACGAGTCTTATTTTTCTGGAGCTGGCGGAGGGAATCGAACCCCCAACCTGCTGATTACAAATCAGCTGCTCTACCGTTGAGCCACGCCAGCATGTTATTAATTTGGCGACCTGGAACGGGCTCGAACCGTCGACCTCCAGCGTGACAGGCTGGCATTCTAACCAACTGAACTACCAGGCCGCATTCCTCACTCCACGTCTTCATTGACAAGTGGCGTACTCATAAATTCTAAATTAATGAAGGCCTTTTGTCAAGGATTATTTATCGTTTTTTACGGCTGGTTTCCAAAAATCCAGCTATATGAATTTATCACATCAGGTGGTTATTGTCAAGGCGAACCTCATGACTTTCTCCTCTCCTTCATCAAGTATCGTTCCCCCATTTGTGATGTCGGAAACGATTCGTTTTACATCATCCAAGATGCTCTCATGACATGAAATATCAAGCTCTACTTTATCCGTAAAAGCAGGCTCCCCAAGGATCATCCCGTTTCGAATATCCTCGGGAAATTTATAGGAAACGAATCTATTGTAATCGGAATAATCCAATGCCATCCTTTGACTTCTGAAAAGCGCAGCTCCTGCAATTCCACTCTCCAATATTGCCTGCTCGGCGCTCTTGCTGTAGGCTCTAACCAAACCACCCGTTCCAAGCTTGACTCCACCAAAATATCTCGTGACAACGAGCGCCAAATTGGTTAAACCCTTTGATTCAAGAACCTTAAGTATAGGAGGTCCGGACGTTCCCTGAGGTTCACCGTCATCCGAAGCCCATTTTAGTTCCATCTTGTTCCCAAGAACAAAGGCGGGAACGTTGTGGGTTGCATCCTTGAATTCGCTTCTTATTTCAGCGAAAAATGCATCCACTTCCTCCCTTGTTTCGCAGGGTTTAATCGTGGTTATGAACCGCGATTTTTCTATTGTGAGTTCAGTTCTTGCCTTCTTAAGTACTGTTTTATAAATATACTCCAAAAGTCGGCCTCCATCTTTATATAGTTGCAGTCTGCATCCAACATATACTGCCGAATGCACATCCTTATTTGCTATCGAGAGATTAATACAATGGCCTGTAAAACGGAAAAATACCTTGTTGGAGTTGGGTCGTGGGCTGGGGACCCCCGACACAACTCCCAAGGTATGCTTTTCGTTTTACAGTTGCCATTGTAATCTCGAGATTTGGCAAATAAGGATGTGTGTTCAGCACGATTATGTTAGATGTCGATTTTTGCTATCTGATCTCTAAGGTATTCGTTTGTGATTTTAATTCGCGTACCCTTCATTCCGAGAGATCTGGACTCAATCACTCCTGCACTCTCCAGCTTTCTTAACGCATTTACAATCACGGAACGCGTGATTCCAGACTTGTCTGCAATTTTGCTGGCTACGAGAAGGCCTTCATCGCCATCAAGTTCTTCGAAAATCCTGCTTACGGCGCCCATCTCGGAATAGGACAAGGTTTCAAGTGCATTTACAACAGCATTTTTGTGTCTGTTGTCCTCTTCCTCCTCAAGAGCGATTCCGCGACTGACTTCGATACCGACCACGGTGGCTCCATACTCGCATATTGCAACATCTTCATCGGTAAAAGCTTCACTTGCTCTTACAAAGAGCATAGTCACAACCCTCTTTCCTCCAAAGATAACCGGAACCAAGGTATGGTATTTATCAGCCATTGAATAGTCTTTACCATAGAATTCCTTTATGGCGTCACCTGACAGATTTTCTTTAGTCTCATTGACTTCCAAATACTTATCGTGATATTTCTTCGGAAGAACATACTTACCAGTTTCATCGTCAAACACCAGTGGTGCTTCCTCACCTTTATCGAATTTGGCCGCAAGGACCTTCCCCCTCTTGTTCATGATGTAAACATTTGCATCCACAAGCTCATACATCAGATTGCAGATTTCATCAAAGGAAATATATCCCGTCGTACTTTCTGTAAGGACCCAGTTGAGTTTTCTAATTCTAGTCAGTATGTCTTCTCGCATTTCTCACCATCTCTTCCTAGAGGATGTATTTATCTACGTCGTCCTTGTCAATGGTGTCGCTAAACTTATCGCGAACATATTCTCTGTCAATGACTAAAGGTTCATCACCGGTTTCAGGAACTTCGTAGGAAATATCCTCCAATAATTTTTCCATAATCGTATACAGTCTTCTGGCTCCGATATTTTCGGTCTGCTCATTCATAAGATAAGCCATTCCGGCGATTTCGTCAATAGCATCTTCAGAAAATTCTAACTTTATATTTTCAGTGGCGAGAAGTGCCTGATTTTGCTTTATGATTGCGTTCTCGGGAACTGTTAATATCTTTGCAAAAGTTTCCTTGTCCAGGCTGCTTAACTCAACCCTTATCGGGAATCTACCCTGGAGTTCCGGGATAAGGTCGGTGGGTTTTGCTGTATGGAATGCTCCTGCGCCGATAAACAAGATATGGTCTGTCTTAACCGGGCCGTATTTTGTATTTACCACGCTGCCTTCAACTATGGGCAGGATATCCCTCTGCACGCCCTCTCTTGATACATCGGCCCCGACTCTGTAATTGGAGCCGGATGCAATCTTATCTATCTCATCTATAAAGATAATGCCGTTTTGCTCTGCATTCTGCATAGCCTCGTCTGTAACTTGGTCCATATCAATCAGGTTTTGCGCCTCTTGTTCACGAAGGATCTTTCTGGCTTCGCTGACGCGCACTCTCTTCTTCTTGGTGCGCTTCGGCATCATGTCGCCAAAGATATTTCCAATGGCTATGCTCATTCCTTCATTACTCATGTCAAGCTGATTGCCTTTTGGAGTATCGGTCACATCTATTTCGATGAATTGCTCCTCCAAGAGTCCCTGCCTAAGTTGCTGTCTGACCTGCTCTCTGGCCATCTCTATATCGCTTGTTTCTCTGATGTCCTGCTGAGGCTGAGACGTATCTTGGTTCTGCTGCCCGAGCTGCATGGGGAATCCATTTAGAATGATTGAAAACGGATTATTGGGATTGGGAGCATTCCCGGTATCCTTGGTATTCTTTCCCGGGATTATGGCTTCTATTATCTTTTCCTCTGCAATGCTGTCTGCTATATCGTATTTTTCCTTTAACTTGGATTGCTTTGTAATTCTGACGGAGGCCTCGGCAAGATCCCTAACCATGGAATCAACGTCGCGACCAACATATCCGACCTCGGTGAACTTGGTTGCCTCAACCTTAACAAACGGTGCATCCATAAGCTTGGCGAGACGTCTTGCGATTTCCGTCTTTCCGCATCCCGTCGGACCCATCATGAGGATATTCTTCGGGGTTATTTCCTCCCTCATTTCATCTGAAAGAAGGGATCTTCTGTATCTGTTTCTCAGCGCTATAGCCACCATTTTCTTGGCTTCGTCTTGACCGATAATATATTTATCAAGCTCCGCCACTATTTCCTTTGGAGTCATTTCCTGGATTCTATTCGCCATCTTCTGCCTCCTTTGACTGATCTTCCAATTTCTCAACAGTAATATGGTCATTTGTATAGACGCAAATAGATGCTGCAATCGAGAGGGATTCTCTTACGATTTCTTCGGCCGTCATTTCCGTATGATTAAATAGGGCCGAGGCAGCGGAATATGCGTAATTACCACCGGAACCGATTGCCACAACATCCTGGTCAGGTCTGATTACCTCGCCGGTGCCCGAAATCACCAATAGATCATCTTGATCTGCAACAATCATTAGAGCTTCCAGATTTCTCATGCCATGGTCCGAGCGCCACATCTGAGCAAGGTCAACCGCAGCACGCTTAAGATTTCCGCCGTGCTCCTCAAGCTTCTTTTCAAACTTCTCGGTTAATGAAAAGGCATCCGATACCGTTCCGGCAAAACCTGTGAGAACATTTCCTCCATAAATCTTTTTGACTTTCTTTGCACTGTTCTTCATTATGGATGTTTCACCCATAGTTACCTGACCGTCGCCTCCTATGGCAACATCGTTAGGTCCACGTCGTACAGCGCAAATTGTTGTTGCGTGAAATTGAATCATATATTCCTCCATCCGTAAATTCTGTTTTATTCTGTATACCCACATTCACTGTTGGAACAAACAAGCTGTTTGTTCTTTCCGTTCTTCTCCGTCATAATGCTTCCGCAACGAGGGCATTTCTTGTCGACAGGCTTATTCCAAAATACCATTTTACAATCAGGATATCCGCTGCAACCGTAGAATATTCTTCCCCTTTTGCTTCTCCTTGCAACAAGCTCGCTTCCGCAGGACGGACACTTAACTCCAACCTTTTCAACTATAGGCTTGGTGTTTTTGCACTCCGGATATCCGCTGCAAGCTATGAAATCGCCGAATCGTCCCGTCTTTATAACAAGGGGCTTTCCGCAGATTTCGCACATTTCTCCTGTGGGTTGGTCTTCAAGCTTTACTCTTTCAATCACCTTGTCTGCAGCTTCAAGCTCGCGGGAAAATGGACCGTAAAAGTCTCCGACGACCTTCTTCCACTCGATGCCCTGCATTTCAATTAAGTCCAGCTTGTCCTCCATTTCGGCGGTGAAGTTCACATCAACTATATCCTTGAAATGCTCTTCCATCATGTCATTAACCACAAAGCCAAGTTCTGTAGCCTTAAGAGATTTCTTTTCCTTGCTGACGTACCTTCTTTCCGACAAGGTACTTACTATAGGAGCATATGTACTTGGTCTTCCTATATTCTTTTCTTCCAATTCCCTTACCAAGCTTGCTTCCGTATATCTGGAGGGTGGCTGAGTAAAGGCCTGTTCTCCGGTTATTTCTTCTGCATTAAGTTCCTCACCTTGTTCAAGCTTAGGAAGAATTCTGTTCTCGTCATCATCCGACGCCAATTTATATACTTTTCTGAAGCCCTCGAATAAGAGTTCTGAGCCGTTTGCTCTCAATCCATAAGGACCGTTTGCTATATTAACCTGCATGCTGTTATATCTTGCTGAAGACATCTGGCTTGCAACAAATCTGGTCCAGATTAAGTTATAGAGCTTAAACTGATCCGATGTCAGGGAATCCTTTATGGATGCAGGCGTGAGTTCAACATCGGCCGGACGAATGGCTTCATGTGCATCCTGAATGTCCTTTTTCTTGTTGGTGTATACATTGTTTCCGTAGTATTGAGCACCATATCTTCCCTCAATAAAGGTTTTTGCTGCATCTCTTGCAATCTCTGAGACCCTGACGGAGTCCGTTCTCAGATAGGTAATCAAACCCATGGCTCCGCGGCCTTTTATCTCAACGCCTTCATAGAGCTGCTGTGCAATCATCATGGTTTTTCTCGCATTGAAATTAAGTCTGTTACCTGCTTCTTGCTGCATGCTGCTTGTCGTAAATGGCGGTGCAGGCTTTATTACTCTTTCCTTTTCCGTTACACTGGATACACGGAAAACTCCGGAATTGAGTTCTTTGATGATTGCATCGTTCTCTTCTTGATTCGATACAGTAATCTTGCTTCCGTTCTTTTCTATTAGCTTCGCGGTAAACTTGCTGTCCTTCTTAAAAAGTACGTTTATATTCCAAAATTCCTGTGGAACAAATGCTGCTATTTCTCTTTCCCTATCGCAGATTATCTTTAATGCGGCAGACTGAACTCTTCCCGCTGACAGGCCCTTCCTGACCTTGCGCCAGAGAAGCGGACTGATTTCGTATCCCACCAGTCTGTCAAGTTCGCGTCTGGCCTGCTGGGCATCAACCAATCCCAAATTAATCGGTCTCGGGTTCTTGATGGCTTCCTTGATGGTGTTTTTCGTGATTTCATGGAATTCAATTCTG
Organism: uncultured Clostridia bacterium; assembly: GCA_947302715.1. Lineage (GTDB taxonomy): Bacteria > Bacillota > Clostridia > Peptostreptococcales > Anaerovoracaceae > Eubacterium_B. The sequence continues at coordinate 12,297 of CAMYVY010000029.1, read as the reverse complement.
CATGGGGTTGAGGGATCTATTCCGAGCAGATATGCCAAATGCCATGAGATGGCCTCTCCTTCTCTATCAGGGTCAGTTGCAAGATAAACCGCAGATGCTCTTGATGCTTCTTTCTTTAGTTCCTTTATCAATGCGCCTTTTCCACGGATAGGTATATACTGCGGTTCGAAATTGTTCTCCTTGTCGATACCCAGTTTGCTTTTCGGCAAATCTCTTACGTGACCAACCGACGCAACAACCTTGTATTTTGAACCGAGATACTTGCCTATGGTTTTTGCCTTCGATGGCGATTCCACTATTACAAGGATTTTCCCTTTTTCGGCAGATGTCTTTTTCGCAGCCTTGGTACCGGTTTTTTTCTTTGCAGTTGCAGCACTCATTCCTTCTAAACCTCTCAATCAATTATATTTTCTTGCAGTTTTTTGTATTGCATATAATAAAGTAGTAAGTTTATTGTCACCTACAAGTGTTTATTCTATAATCCTTATGTGAAATTTGCAACCATAACTTTTCCCATCTCGCAATAAACAAGGCCTTTTATCTCCAAAATCGTTATAATTCCATTGATTTCCGATATTCTGAGTCCATCGGCATTTTTTGTAGGAATGGCAAGTTTTTGATATATTTCCGTAAGTGGAACCTCTCCACTTCCCGAAATCAAATTAAACACTCTTCTTTCATCCGTGCCGAGCATGGGAAGAGTGTCTTCCGGCATTCTTTTTCTTCCGAGAGAAGCGAACAAATCGTCAATTATCACGAGAGGTCTCGCTCCGTCTCTAATGAGCTTGTTGGTTCCCATGCTGTAAGCATTTGTGATGTTCCCCGGAACCGCGAAAACTTCTTTTCCTTGTTCGATTGCGCATTCCGCTGTTATAAGGGAACCGGAACGAGTAGCCGCCTCCACAACCACAAGCGCATCGGAAAGCGCACTTATAAGTCTATTCCTGACGGGAAAATTCCCTTTCATCGCCGGGTATCCAGGCGGATACTCGGATATCAACAAACCTTCCCTTCCTATCGTCTCATAAAGATCCGCATTCGAACTCGGAAATACGACATCTATCCCACTTCCAAGTACTCCAATCGTCTTACCTCCCATTTCCAATACTGCCCTATGCGCAACAGAATCTATTCCTCGAGCCAATCCACTTATCACAACAACATTATTTCGGGCTGCACGCTTTGCTATTTCTTTGGCGACGGCCATTCCGTACCTCGTACATCTCCTGCTTCCCACGATTCCAACGCTTGTCATTTCACAAAGATCGAGATTCCCCTTATAGTAAATCGGTTTTCTGTCTTTCACAAAGAAATCGAATTTGCGCGGATATTTTTCGTCTCCTATTTCGATTCTCAAATCATCTCCTCCTTTCTCTATACTGAAGCGCCTCTGCCAAATGCACGGCATTAATCGTTTCCGCCCCCTCTATATCGGCAATCGTTCTGGATATTTTCTTGACCTTCGACATACTCCTTGGGTCCAGCGACATCCTGTCATATGCATCTTCAAGAAGAAGCCTTGCATCCTTCTCCAAAATGCAGACTTCATCCATCATTGCATCGTCAAGTTCGCTGTTTAATCTTATCTTCCTCCCCGAAAACCGTCTTTCTTGAATATATCTTGCTCGTATTATTTCACTCCTCATTTCTTTACTCCCTTTGCCCTCCTTGCTCTCCATTTCCAAATATTCCGGACTCACGAGCTCAACATGGATATCTATCCTTCCGAGCATGGGACCTGAGAGCCTTGATCTATAGGATTGTAATTCTCCCGGAGTGCAGGTGCACTCCTTTCTCGGATCTCCGTAATGCCCGCATTTACAGGGATTGGTGGCTGCGACAAGCATGAAATCGGCAGGATATTTATATGTGTCCCCCATCCTATTTATGATTATCGTCTTGCTCTCCATCGGAATCCTGAGGCAATCAATAAGGTCCCTGCCCCGTTCTCCGAGTTCGTCCAAAAACAGGACACCCTTATGCGACAAAGTAACCTCGCCCGGTCTCGGAGGAACCCCACTTCCCAGCATCGCAGGGATTGTTATGCTCATTCCCGGATTCCTGAACGGCCTCGTTTTAATGATCTTGGTTTCTTCATCAAGAAGACCTGCAACAGAATAAATCGAAGTAAGTTCAAGTATTTCTTCATTGCTAAGTGGCGGCATTATATACGGGAGTCTTTCGGCAATCATCGTTTTTCCTGTCCCGGGGCTTCCCGTCATCAGGATTCCATGGCCTCCTGCCGCAGCTATTGTCACGGCTCTTTTGGCGTGCTCCTGACCTTTGATGTCGATATAATCAAGAGGCGCCCTTTCATCCCAGCTTTCAACGAGGCTATCGCTCTCACCTCCGCTTCCATGATTCTGCTTTAGTGGATTAAACTCGGAATCATTTAAATAATTCACCACATCAGCAAGAGTCTCCGCTCCAAGGACCTCAATTCCATCCACAAGCGAAGCCTCCTCCAAATTACCAATGGGAACTATCACCCTTTTTAGGCCCGCATTTCTAAGCACCTTTACCATTGGCATAACGCCTCTACATCTGTTAATATGCCCGTTTAAAGATAGTTCTCCAAGGAAGGCTGAGTCCCGTATATTAGCCGGGGAAACCTGTCCCGATGAAATTAATACACCGATGCTCATGGCCATATCAAAATGGCTCCCTCTTTTTCTTAGCCATGCCGGAGCAAGATTGATGGTTATCCTATCACTCGGGAATTCGAGCTTTGTTGCAGCTATGGAGGATCGAATCCTTGCTCCAGCTTCCTTTACCGCCGCATCACCAAGACCAATTATGCTCACATTCGGAAGTCCTCTCGCTATGTCCGTTTCAACATCAACAATCCTCGCATCCATACCGTCTATCGACGCTGTTCTCACCCTGGAAAGCATCACTCCACCCCCTCAATATGATTTACAAGGATTTCAATCACATCTATGGAGTACGAGAAGTCAGGCATGCAGCATTCGCAATTTGCGTGGTGGCCTTTTAAAGCCTTTATATATACTTCGGCGGTATTCTTAATATGCCTTAGTTTGTCAGCTGTAACAGCTTCCTTTGGCATACCGTATTTGATGCTGCTTCTTGTCTTAACCTCTATAAAGTGGACCCTCTCTCCCTCTATTGAAATGATATCTATTTCACCGGTTTTGCTCCTATATCCTTGTTCAAGAATTCTATGTCCCCTTGATATAAGGTAATTAGCCGCCATCTTTTCTCCGGCCTTGCCAAATAATTTTTTGTTCATTAGCTCCTCCTCTCTCAGAATCAAATAAAAATGACATTTATTACCACGATGATACATATCGCGATTATAAATGTCAATCTTTACCATAGAATTCTCTTACTTTCCCCAAAGATTCCCCCGGGAATCAAAAGGGAAAAGCTTCTAATCGTTCATTTTACAAGGCTTATCCTTTACCAAAGCTATAAAACAAATTTCTCGATTGCATAGGCTACGCCATTCTCGTAATTGGGAAGTGTAACAAAATCGGCCTTCTCTTTTACGATTTCTTCGGCATTTCCCATTGCAACACCAAGTCGTGCAAAGCGAATCATTTCCAAGTCGTTGGGGTTATCTCCACAAGCCATAAGGTTATCGCGGCTAAGCCCGGCCTTCTCTAAAAGAAATCTTAAAGCATCAGCCTTGCTGGTAGTCTCGCCACCAATCTCGTTATTTAGAGGTACGGATGACGTTATCTCAACGCCCTTGATTTTAAGAAGTTCTTCCTGCATAGCCGGTTTTTTGTCAATCGTCCTATAGTTTACATTAATGTTTTCTATTCGATCTTTGTTTTCATATAGAAGCGTGTAAATATCATCAACGGGAGTTCGGGATTCCATGATGTATTCTCTACGCCGGGTCTTGTTTTCTCCGCTCACGATAGAATCATACTCTCTTCGTCCTATATAAGCATTACCATCAAAGAAGACCTCAATATCCGCATCCTTTTCGATTAAGAGTTTATGAATCTCCGGTATCTTGGCTTCATCTATAAAGTTTTCGTATACCGTCTTTTTGTCAATGATATCGATAACGCGCGCGCCATTTGCTGTAATCACATGCCTTAATCCTCGAATCTTGAATATATCCGCGGGTAAGGAATTTTCAGCTCTTCCTGTAGCTATTACAACCTCCACGCCACTCTCTATGGTTCTTTCAAGCACATCAAGAGTATGATCTGTTAATCTGCTGTCTTCTGATAGCGTGGTTCCGTCCAAATCGAGTCCAACTATTTTAATGTCGTAATTCTTATCATTATTCATAGGTATAATTCAATATCAAAGTTTTAAGCAAGCAAGAGACGGTCCCCTAAAGAGAACCGTCTCCAAAATACAACCTTAATGCTTTCGCTTATTCAGCAGGAACTTCTTCGGCTTCCTCTGCAGCTTCAGCAGGTGCAGCCTCATCAGCTACTTCCTCTACCGCTTCTTCTACAGTCTCTACAGGTGCTGCTTCTTCAGCTACTTCCTCTGCAGGTGCTGTTTCTTCTTTCGGCTCGGAAGATTCATCCTGAGTCTCTCCCTCAGCATCATCCATAGTAGCCTTGATGCTCAAGCTGATGCGTTTTCTTTCAGTATCGATATCAAGAATCTTTGTCAAAACTTCCTGACCAACCTTTAGTTCATCGGAAATGTCAGCAACTCTCTTGTTGGCAACTTCGGAAATATGAACAAGTCCGTCCATGCCGGGTTCAAGTTCGACAAATGCACCGTATTCCTTTATCTGGACAACCTTACCAGGTACAATAGATCCGATTTGATATTTCTCGTTTATTACGCTCCATGGTTCAGGTGTGATCTGCTTGAGACCCAAGGAAATCTTGTTCTTTTCCTGATTCATGGAAAGAATCTTTACATTTACAGTCTCGCCTATGGAGAGAACTTCTTCCGGATGTCTTAGTTTACCCCAAGAAATCTCCGAGATGTGGAGTAGTCCATCCAGTCCGCCGATATCTACAAATGCACCGTAATCCGTAAATCTCATCACGGTACCCTCAACAACATCTCCAACGGAGAGATTCTCCCAGATATTTGCGATTTGCTTCTGTTTCTCGTCCATAATCACAGCTTTATGAGAGAAAACCGCTCTGTTTCTTCTTGGGTCGACTCTGGTGACTCTTACATCCATTGTCTTTCCAATATACTCTTCAGCCTTGTCAGCTTCTACAAATCTGTCAGAAAGCTGTGACATCGGAATGAAACCGGTAACCTCCTTATAGGCAGCAATCACGCCACCGTTAACAGCTCTAATTACCTTTACATTGATAATGTCTTTGTTTTCGTGAGCTTCATTAATTTCTGTCCAGTGCTCACTGATTTCAAGACGCTTCTTGGAAAGCAGGATACTGCCATCACCATCATCTGTCTTGATAACCTTTGCCTGAATTTCGTCATCCGGCTTAAATACGCTGGTCAATGTTTCTCCTTCATCAAGAGTAACCTCATCTGCTGGAAGAATACCGTCCTTCTTGCAACCAAGGTTTACAATGACCTCTTTGTCAGTAACTTGATGTACTGTTCCTGTGACGATTTCACCATTTCTGGGCAATCTTGTAGAAGCTTCAATTTCATCCATAAAGTCTGCCATAGTCATGGTCTCTTCCGACTTTGGTTCAGGCTTGGGCTCATCCACCTTTGCTTCTTCGGTCGCAACTTCTTCTTTTACTTCTTCAGTTTCGACTACCTCTGCCTTAGCTTCTTCAGTGGTGATTTCTTCGGTTTTAACTTCTTCTGTTGTCATGTTTTCGTTAGTGATAACTTCGCTCATTTTGGCAATAACCTCCTTAATTGCGCTTTCGGGCGTCGAGGCACCCGCGGCAATTCCTATTTTATTATATTTTTTCATTTCTTTCAATGGTAAATCTTCAATATTTTCTACAAAATAAGAATCATCACAATTCCTTTTGGAAATTTCGAACAATTTCTGAGTATTCGAACTGTGTCGGCCTCCAATGATAATCATGGCATCGGATTCCTTTGCCAACTTGGAGCAGCTGTCCTGTCTTAATGTTGTAGCATTGCAAATAGTGTTGTGCAGGTCGAACTCGATATCGTTCTTTTGCAAAACATCTATGATATCTTCCATCAATTCCTTCCTGATTGTGGTTTGACAAACCACAAGGAAACTATCGCCTTTTAAATGGTTTTGAGCGCTTTCCTGAACAAAATCTTTGGCATCATCCGTAGTTCCAATAATAATCCCCTCGTAATTGCACCATCCGTTTGTCGCAATTACTTCCTGATGCTCTTTATCACCAATAATGATTATTTTGCGTCCTTCGTTATACGCATTCTTAACCAATTCATGAATTCTGGATACAAAGGGACATGTCGTATCCGTCAGCTTTATCTTAAGCTCTTTGGCTTTATCGTAGAATTCCTTGGGTTCCCCGTGAGAACGGATAATAACGGTATCCATTGAGGATGCCTCATCAAGAGAATTAATGATGCGACAGCCCCTTTCTTCCAAACTTGATGTAACTTGATTATTATGAATCAAGGGACCACATGTATAAATGTGAGCATCCATATTTGATTTGTCAAACTGTGCTATTTCTTTTTCGGCTATCTCAAGTGCCCTCTTGACACCAAAACAAAAGCCCGAATTATCCGCCCTTACGATTTCCATTAATTCTCCTTCAATCTATACATATATTACTACTGACCTATCCTATCTGAATTTGCTCAACAAATCAAGTCGTCCGGGCTTCATACTTTTTCTTGCCAAATCGCCTGTAATCAGTTCCTCCCTTAAAAAGGGTTTTTCCTTTGACTTATCAAGTTTTCTCATGCATGTATCCATCCCTATGGTATTATCCGAAAGGATTCCCATGGTTTCTTCCACTACTTCGGGCATCGATACCGTACTGTCATTACTCAGTTTACCCATTCTATTCGTGCTATATATTTCCTGCAATAGCGAAAAGGTCATTTGTCTAATTAGCTTCGCCGGATCGTTCGGGGAAACGGCGCCAAAAACATCGGGGACATAGGCCACCCTTATTCTTCCGTCCCTACAAATGTAAGTAAGTTTTTCTTTTATCAGATAATGAGACGGTAGTATATAATAATCCATAGCTTTCTTCATGCCTTCAATAATCTCAAAAGCTATGTAGGGAGCACTACTTCCCTCATTCGAAAGAGTAATAATGCGATCCATCTCCGAAACATTGTAGCAAAGCTTTATATTCTCTTCATCTAGGCACTCGTAAGTCAAAGGGACGAAAAAATCAATTTTCCCATGAGATATCGTATTCAACTGATACGGAATTACCTCTTCATAACTATATTCTTTACATATGATATCTTTCAAGCTCATCATTAACCTCCACAGGTTGCACAAGAAGAATAGCCTCTTGCTTCCGCATCCTTTTTCTCTATTTCCACATAATACTTGTCGACTGCACTGCAGTTTCCAAGGTGATACACCTTTCCATCCGTAAAAAAGCAAAATACTATATCCCCTTGTGATGCAGTACCGCTTCCACAATTTGAACAAGCTTTAAATCTCGACTTTATACTTCCGGTTAGAAATACCTTCTCGCACGCAGGATTCAAAAATGGACAGTTTCTGTTGTGATATTTTTCTCCTCTATTCGGAAATATATATACTATTTCCGAATACTCATATCCCGAAAGAGCATGCTCTCCCGATTCGCCGGATCTATCCAGTCCGGTAAACGCCCTTGATCTAACCCTTTGCTCGATACTCAGAAGGCTCATCCCACCAAGGGGGTTTAATCCCGAATAATTCATTCTGATTCCTACGGATATCAAGTCCTTCATCCCCATTTCTTCATGAAGGTATCCGTAGTCAGATATATGTACGCTATCAATAATCTTGCTCTCCTCCAATACTCTTTTTCTGATCAAAATCGGTGTTGAAACAGGGTCGCTTACAAAAGCAGCTTTTATGTCCGCCATTTTTAGTTCATCACCTATTGAAAAAAGTGCTCTACCCGCCGCTCCTATCATGGAGACGACAGAAATCAAGAGCGCCATGACCAGGATTAGCGGCGGCACTACAAGAGATGCTTCCAAAATGTAGGTTCCTTTTTTATTCCTTATATTTTGCATTAAATTCATACACCTCTCCATTTGCATTCAAAGCGTAACCCACCCCGACATAGTGATCCGAAATGAGAAAATCGTCTCGATACCTAAGCCGCATATTTATTTGTATCAAATCCATTATTCTGAGCAGTTTTGTATTGTCGTCCATTAGACAGAGCATATAGACTATATAATCGTTATAGTCATCACCGCTTTGATTTCCCGTATCTATACATCCCGAGCCGATGTTATCGATAACGTTTTCAATGCTGACTGCCCAGGATTCCTTAGTCTTCATAACGGGAACCGGTTTCCCCCTGATAAGCAGCTCATAATCATTCACGCTCTCCGCGAGTGCCCATGCTGCCGATATCGCAAGTGCAGCTTCCTCAGGCGCTGTGCCACCGGTAATAACGGTGGCTGCAGCAAGAATCAGCTCTTGTTTTTCAGCATCGCTTTCCAAATACAATGTATTCATCACCTCTCTCATGGCTATGATTCTGTTGCGTACAGCCTTCCTGTTCTGCTCATCGGAATATCGCCCTGCTATAATGTATTCCTGTTCGGCATATAAAAACCCATCAAGATTCGGTTTTGTATAATATGAATTTCTGAAGTAATTCTGGATATATTTGTTTATCAAAAATTCATCAGTCCCCGTTCTAATGATGTCCTTTACCGAAGTAAGTGATTTTAGAAACTCCCCCGCTCTATCGAGAAGCCCATTATTCGTGCGTCCTGTTGACGGAAGGGAATTAATTGTGCTCTGGTTTGAAATAACCCTTGGTTCTCCCGATTGACCCGTTCCGTCGTCATATCTGACAAGTCCGGTTTCCGATGTGGATACACTTTCCGACACGCTGTCAATTGCAGATACCTCTCTTATCTGTTCAAGAAGATTGTCCGTTTTTGCCAGCGTGTAGTCATATATGATTACATCTTCAACATTACAGCTTGCATAGTTCTTATGCTTAAATGTATAGTCAACCAGGAACTGCACTTTAGCGGCTACAAGGCTTTCATCTCCATAATAAGCAAATATCCCATACTTTGAATACAGTTCGGAATCGTATTCACCCAGAATCGAATCCGCCCAAAGATCCCCCAACGAATATGCACTCGCCTTAACCATTTCGTTTTCGGCTGCTACTATATAAAAAGAAACAAGAATAATTAGAGTGGTTGCAAAAAGTAGAACATAGACTGTCATGGACCCCTTCTTATTCCCTTTAATTTTTCTTTTCCAATCCATCATCCCAAACCTCATTAAACAATTACATAAGGAATTCCCCCTGTAGCCTGACCAATTTAGCCTCATCGATTGAATACGCATAAGCGTTATAATCCTTGGACAAAGAACCGGCGTACCAGCCTCCGGTTTCAACTGTTGTTCCGGTACTACCGCTCATTCTCTTGACCAAAGAATTATCTTCTCGAATCGTATCGGTAAGTTGCCTTTGAACTTCTGATTCATTTTGAATCGCCGAAAACTGAAAAACCATGGCACCGATTAGAGACAATACAATCAAAATAAAAATCGGTAAAACTATTGCAGCCTCAACTATCTCATTCCCACGCTTATTCATCAGGCATTTAGATCCGCAAATGTCGTGTTTACAAATTGTGTGATTTGAGTTCTGAATATTAAACCAAGTGTTATGGCAAGAGCTATAAGAATAGCAACTTGAACCATTTCCATACCGCTCTTGTTTCTCAATATTCTCATTCCTGTAATCTTTTCCAAAGTCTTTTTTACCATCGATAAAACCTCCTATACTTTTAAACAATAAATCTATAACTACATCTGCATGAGTGCAGGTCCTGCCGTTATTATCAATAATGCAATCAGCATTATTCCGAGCGGGAGCGTAAGCTTGCTCTCGGATATTCGTCCTTGTTCCTCCGCGCGTTTTTTCCTTCGATCCCATAAAAGTTCACCCTCCAATGTGAGTTTTGATCTAAGGTCGGTGCCCTTCTTTTGGTTATCCAAAATAATTGTTGTTATCCTCTTCAATTCTGATATTTTCTTTCTCTTTGCGAATTCATTCAGCATACGCGTTGCATTGCGGTTCGTGCTTTCCGCATCTTTTACTATTTCTCCTATCTTTACGGATAAGATGTTTCTCTGAGCACTGTCCTTTTCTTCACTAAACACTGCAATCCTTCTAAGAGCTTCCTCATATACAAGTCCGCTCCCAAGAAGAAGCACCAACTTGTTGTTGAAAGACGGTAGCTCATTTATAATGAGCTCCACTTCATGCTTCTCCTTTTGTTTAATCTCGTCCTTTTCGCCTCTATACATAAAAACCATGAGAAGAGGAGGAAACAATAGAGGAAGAAGCCATGTGCCCTTTGTTTCGGACTTATTCCAATCAAGAGTCAAATTGTCACCTATTTGATTTGGAAGGCTGAGGACATCTCCTTCACTTTGATTTATTTCTCGAATCAGCCTTGTTATTTCAGTTGCGATTTCATCTTCCGGACTTGGAGCCAAGAGTTCCTCCTTATTATCGGAAATAGCTTTACTTCGTTTAAGAAGGACATCCTGTACAACCGAAACATCTCCGTCTGTTGCCTTAACGGATAGCGAAATTCCCTCGTCCATCGACTCGCTTCTTATTCCCGTCACCTTGTCACCGGCCATCACGAATACACTGTCCCTACTTGCCGCAGCCCTATATAGAACGACAACCGCGAATATTGAGACAAGGGCAATCATAGAAGCAAAAACTCTTTTGCTCTTACAGAACTCTACGAAATCTTTCATCAGAACCTCGCTAAATTGTTACTCTGGTAGTTTTCTCGGTCATGTAGATTGAATAAATCATTGCCAGGACTGAAATCGTCATCAAAATACGTCCTGCCAGACTTTCATACATGAGATTTAAATAATTGGGAGAAGATATTTTTAAGAATAGAATCATAGCTATTGGCATGATGCCTACCATTCTACCTTCCGTTTTTTTCTGCGAAAACAACGTTCTCATTTCATTTTCTATATTTATTTTTTCCACGATCAGGACTGCAGCTCTATCCACGGCTTGAACAAGATTGCCTCCTGAGTCCCTGCACGCGGAGAACACTCTTGCAAAGTCCACTATGTCTTCAAGGCCGCTTCTCTTTCCTAAATCGTTCCATAATTCCACATCGCTTCCGGCTGTATCTCTCATCTTCTTTATCATCGCAAGAAGCTCATTAGCCATATTCGAATCTTTACCATAAACCTCTGCAACCTGATAGTATGCAATCTCCAAAGCCTCTTCCATGTGAGCTCCCGCAGCAAATGAAGAAGAAAAACTGTATAGTACATCTCGAAATTGATTCCTAAGCTCTATCTGCCTTCTCTCCGCCAATATGCTTTCCACCGGCTTTCTTGCTTTCAAAAGAACAAATGGAGATAAAGCTATTCCGTAAAATGTGTCATAAAAAAGCCAACCACCAATCAGACACGTAAATGCGCATATTATAAAGAGAATAATCATTTCCCTTATATTAAGTTTATATATGCTGTAATCCTTCATGGTCCGTTAAATTGTTATTTCCTATTTTTGAAAGTATAAGTTTTGTATTATTCATCAAGCTGTTTCCTGTTTTCTTTAACTTCAAATCCTCGTCAACCTTATAGAGTGTGTTGATTGTATATTCATTATCGCTAAACCCATTTATTTCGCTTATCTCGAGAACTTTTCTCGATCCGTCTCCAAGCCTTGCCAGTTGAACCATGATATCTATCGCCTCAACTATTTGAGCTCTTACTGCATCCATCGGCATTTCATTGCCTGAAATATACATTGCTTCCAATCTTCTAAGCATTCCGTTTATGGAGTTTCCGTGGCCGGTGGACATTCCGCTATGTCCGGTATTAAGCGCCTGAAGCATATCGGAAACCTCGCGGCCACGAACCTCTCCCACTATTATTCTGTCCGGTCTCATTCTTAAACTTGACCTGATAAGCATATCCATCGTTACCGATCCATTGCCTGACGAATTGGTATTCCTACATTCCATGCGAACAAGGTTTTCTATTCCGGTCATCTGTAGTTCCGCAGAATCCTCTATCGTTATCACTCTTTCGGTTTTGGGGATCAGGTCAGAAAGTGCATTTAAAAATGTCGTTTTTCCGGATGATGTTCCTCCCGCTTCTGTCAAGTAGGGACTAATAATTTTTTCAAAAAAATTTGCACCCAGGGCATTTCACCCTGGATGCCGGATACCGGTTAAGCCTAACTCAGTATAGGT
>CAMYVY010000028.1 GCA_947302715.1 uncultured Clostridia bacterium | reverse complement strand
ACATGAGGGTCAACGATGGCGATACCGAAAAATGTATTTTTAGGTTTGATCTATAGATTCAAGTTTGTGTGTTTCAAGGAGAAGATCCTTTTGACATAAGAAATCTATTATAAGGAGTGTGTTGTTTGAGAAAACTTCATAACACAATGGAGATTGTCGGCTGACCGGGAGGTTTGCAGACAATCAAGACAAACCTCCCGCTTTAATTGCAATTGAAGTCAACAATTTTCAGGAGGAAAAACAATGAATAAAAATGACGTTACGATTCGTATAGAGAAAAAAGAAGAACACAGAGAGGTTGAGGACCTCATAAGAGAGTCGTTCTGGAACGTTTATAAGCCAGGATGCAGTGAGCATTATGTGATCCATGTACTTCGCAATGATCCGGCGTTTGTGAAGGAACTCGATTTTGTGATGAAGCAGAACGGCAAGCTGATAGGCCAGAACATGTTCATGAGGACCGTTATCGACTCTGACGATGGCAGGGATATTGAAGTGCTTACAATGGGGCCGATATGTATCACACCAGAACTTAAGCGTAAGGGATATGGTAAAATCCTGCTTGATTATTCTTTGGAGAAAGCCTTGGAAATGGGTTTTGGTGCCGTGCTCTTTGAAGGCAACATTGACTTCTATGGCAATTGCGGCTTTACCTATGCCCGGGAGTATGGGATTAGATATCATGATCTGCCTGCAGAGGCAGATGATTCTTTTTTCCTTTGTAAAGAACTTGTACCCGGGTACCTTGAGGGCATAACCGGTGTATATCAGACACCGGCAGGCTATTATGTTAAAGATGAGGATGTGGAAGAATTCGACAAAGATTTTCCGCCAAAAGAAAAGCTGAGGCTGCCGGGCCAGATTTTCTAATAACCAGTAATATATGGATGCGATGCGGGGAGGACCAAGTGCTCCCCGCAAATCGGGATTAGCGGAGGTTAATCAAATGGAATTTATCAAAGTAACAAAAGAGAATATGGGAAAAGAGCATATCTGCTGCGCCATCTCCAATAACAAGGATATACAGGTTTCATCAAAAAAAGCATGGCTCGCAGATCGGTTCGACGAGGGGCTTGTGTTTCTGAAAAGCGTGGAACGAGGCAAATGCTTTATAGAGTACATTCCTGCAGAGAATGCATGGAATCCGATAGATGCAGATGGGTATATGTATATCGATTGCCTGTGGGTATCTGGCTCGTTCAAAGGACACGGATATTCAAACGATCTTTTAGCTGCCTGTATCGAGGACAGCAAAGAAAAAGGCAAAAAAGGACTTTGCATTCTGAGCTCCGCAAAGAAAAAGCCGTTTCTCGCCGATCCGAAGTATTTAACGCATAAGGGTTTTTCGGTATGTGACGAAGCGGATAATGGGATACAGCTCTGGTATTTGCCTTTCACGTCCAAAGAGATAATCCCGAAATTCAAAGAATGCGCAAGGCATCCTCACGTTAATGAATCCGGCTACGTTCTTTTCTATACGAGTCAATGCCCGTTCAACGCAAAATACGTACCCGTTGTTGAACAAACCGCAAAAGAACATGGTATTGCTTTCAAGGCGATCCATATAGAGAGAAAAGAAGATGCGCAGAATGCGCCTACACCGATCACGACCTACGCGTTGTTTTACAACGGAGAATACCTGACAAACGAGCAGATGAACGAAGCAAAATTCTTGAAGCTGTCCGCTCGCTAAATTCCAGTTTGTAGGGTCAACTATGATTAGAAGACGATATCAATTCTATGGAAGAGTCCAAGGCGTTGGATTTAGATATACAGCAATTCGAGCAGCAAATGCTTTTGGAGTTTTCGACCTCACTACATTAACTCAAACGTATTAGTGGGTTTAAACGAATGCGTCCTCGAATGCTGTTGATATTGCGGGGGTAGGGAGGGAGAATGGAGGAAATTACCCCCCCCAATCAATTTCTTGTGATATAATTGTTTGCAATTACTATGTTTTTCTTGTTTTAAATAATGAAATAATAGGGGAGGATGAAATGAGGGTACTAGTAATAAACGGGAGCCCTAACAAAAATGGTTGTACAGGAACCGCATTGGAAGAGGTTGTTAAGACTTTGAATTCCGAGGGAATCGAGACCGAGGAAATTCATGTCGGAAATAAGGATATACGAGGATGCGTAGCCTGTAATAGATGTGTGGAACTTGGGAAGTGCGTCTTTGATGATCTGGTAAATGAAGTCGCTCCTAAATTGCAGGCTGCGGATGGTCTCATAATAGGAAGTCCGGTTTATTGGGGATCGCCAAACGGCACATTGCTTGCTTTCATGGATAGGCTTTTCTACAGCACATCATTTTCCAAACATATGAAGGTCGGCGCAGCAGTGGTTAGCTGTCGACGTGGAGGTAATACAGCGTCCTTTGATGTACTCAATAAATATTTTACAATCACAGGAATGCCTATAGCATCCAGCACCTACTGGAATCAGGTGCACGGCTTTACCGCAGAGGATGTAAAGAAGGATTTGGAAGGTCTTCAGACAATGCGAAATCTCGGGCGCAATATGGCCTTTCTCATCAAAGCCATCAAGGCGGAAACCGAAAGGTCGGGATTGCCGGAGCAAGAGACTTCTATTTTTACAAGCTTTCCGGATGGACTATAAGAGAATGCAGAACAAAAGATTTATCGTACTATTAATAGTTGTCGCAATTCTGGTTGCTGCAGAGGTTTTTCTTATAACTGTTGGACGCACGCGGAATTCGCAGATAAATGATTCTTCTAAAGATGCCTCGGACGGAAGCGCTTCTGCTGCTGCGGGTGCGAGTGCTTCCACTGGTGACAGCACCGATGCAAGTGCCGATGCTGGTGACTCTACAGATGGCAGCAACGATACAACCGATCATACCGGCGGTGGTTCTGATATCGGCGACACTTCAGTAGGTCAGAACACAATTGATGAGCTCCCTGATTCGCATCACTTGACGGTTGGACTTCACGGGACTAATCCTACCCTGGTGAAGCAGGGTGATCCGTATATAGAGTCAGGTGCATTTTGTATTGATGATAGATCTGGAATCATCAAAAGTTATTCGATTGACGGAGCCGCTGATACATCACAGCCTGGCGATTACAAGATTTATTACACCTTTGAATCAGATAATGCCATTAAGAGAATTGAGCGGACTGTACGTGTACTACCTACGACCGAGTTCGATACCAAGACCGATGGCGTTGCTGTATTCATGTATCACTATGTCTATTCCGAAGATGATGTTCCGGAGAATCTAAACGGCAACTATATTCTTGATTCCGAACTGGAGGCGCAGCTTAAATGGCTTAAGGAGAATGATTTCTACTATCCGAGTTTTGCAGAACTCAGGGCGTTTGTAGATGGTGAGATATCCCTTCCTATGAAGAGTTGCATACTAACGTTTGACGATGGTCAAAAGGGATTTTTAAAATATGGAATTCCTCTCTTGGAAAAATACGAAATACCGGCGGTTTCATTTTTGATAGTGAGCAAAGAGGCCGAAGGAATTATGACATCAAATCCAAGTGAGTATATCAGTTACGAGTCTCACTCGTACGACATGCATCGCGCGGGTGGCAACATAGGACATGGTGGAATAATTAGTGCGCTTAGTCGAGCGGAAATTGTAGATGATTTAAAGACTGCTATCGATGTTCTTGGCTCATCAGCGGCTTTCGCCTATCCTTATGGTGATTATACTGATGAAGCACGAGCGGCTGTCTTGGAAGCAGGTATACTCTGCTCGTTTACTACGGAGTACGATTGGGTTAGAGTAGGGGACGACCCGTCGGCGCTACCTAGGGTGCGCATTGTGGGGGATGCAGGATTGGAAGCCTTCAAGGGATCGATATAGATTTGCAGCATAATTACTGAATGAAAAAGGACGGTTGCTTCTGCTTCAACAGAGAGAAAACCGTCCTTTTAATATCTATCTTTTTATTGACCCTATACTCAATCTGCTATTGGGTCTACTATAGAGTTTACTATTTCTTTGCTGCTTTCTTTGCTGCCGGCTTAGCTGCTTTCTTTGCTGCCGGTTTAGCTGCTTTCTTTGCTGCCGGCTTAGCTGCTTTCTTTGCTGCAGGCTTAGCTGCTTTCTTTGCTGCCGGCTTGGCTGCTTTCTTTGCTGCTGGTTTGGTTGCCTTCTTTGCTGCCGGCTTGGCTGCCTTCTTTGCTGCCGGTTTGGCTACCTTCTTTGCTGCCGGTTTAGCTGCCTTCTTTGCTCCCTCTAACTCAACATCTGCCTTTGCGCTGTTCTTGATTACAGAGTTGATTCCGTTAACTGCCGATGGTTTTCTCTTGTAAGCTTCGCTAACTGCGAGAACCTGACCATTGCCGCTCTTTAGACGGAAGCGGAAAGCGCCTCTTTCATCCTTGAAAATTTCAAATTTTGAGCCTTTTGCTTTCTTAAAGCCTTCAACTGTCTGGTCTTCAATCTTTGCAGCTGCAACGTTTTTCTGCCATGCTGCGATTGCTTTCTTTGCTGCCGCTTCATCTGCAAAGAAGTCGTCGCCAGATGCAACGATTAATCCGTTTACTGCTTTTAGATCAAATCTAAAACCTTTTTTTCCTTTTTTGATAACGAATTTTCCCATGGTTTTTCCCTCCAAGAAATGTGAAAAAATTTCCTACTGTTGATATAATACTTCGAATCTTTTGAAAATTCAAGGGTTAGACGATATTTGATTTTTGTTTTTACATTTCGCGGGTGCTTGCTTTGTTATTTGCCTTGCTCGATCTTCTTAATATCGCTTCCTGAGGCCTCTTTGAGAGCATAGGTATCAAAAGAAGGTTCCGTCGGCATCTGAATTTCGATGAGGCTTATCTTAGCGAGCTTCGCGTTTCCGCTTTCCATTTCAATGTCGAATACATGGCCGCCTTTCGTGTGGTCACTTGAAAGGAAGTGGAGATGCCATCCGGGAGCATTGATTCCGTCCATGTAATCCGGGAAGTAAACACAAACCAAAGTACCATCGATATTATTAAAAATGAAGTCCTTCTGCGTCTTTGATAGAATATCTTTTAGCTCAACATGCTGGGATTCGTATGCCGATTCCGAGCGAGCGCATACCTTGTTAAAATAGCCGTCGATTCTGATGACATGCATACTGTTAAGACCAAAGTCCTCTTCAATCTTAAGAGTCATCAAGGTTTTAAGTGCGTCGATGTTTTGCATCTTATCGATTTCAAAGGAAGTGGTTTGGCTGGCGGATGCAACTGCGGCAAAGGGGACACCCATGCTTGGGTCCGCCTTAACAACTGCACCATCCTCCAACGCGCGGAAACATCTACCGTCCACAGTAATCATCTCACCATCGACATTTTCAAAGGTCCCAAGACCTATGCTTCCGTGATTCAATAACTCTTCGACGGTCACGATGCCGCGCGAATAACCCATTGCAAGTGCCTGCAACGTAGACACTTGATACATCTTATTTGTTTCATTGTTCATAACTTTATTCACTTTCCCTTCTTTTAAATTACTACATATCGACTTTCATATCGTCATTCATATCGTCGTTCAAATACTGTCGGACCAATGATATGCAATTCTTGGCGAACCATCGGAAATATAAATCGTACCGCATTTGATAAATCCGTTCTTTTTAATTAGTCTTTGCATAACGTGATTGTTTTCGTGTGTGTCGACTCTGACGTTTGATGATAGGCCTTTGCAATAATCAAAAGCACATCGGAACAAGCCGTGTGCTTTCCCATCGCCTGCCAGACGATGAATCGTGACATAGGGGTCATCGTTTAGCCATTCGCCGTCATAGATTCGTAGGTATGTTGGGTCAATTCCGGAAACGACAGCAAATACACCATGTATGGAATCGATACCATTGGGCATGCTTGTTTCAACTTTACAGTCAGCCGTGGGATTGGAATCGCCGGGGCTTGCATTCGGGTTCGCACAAGACTCGCAGATTACTCGGCATATTCCTTCGTCTATGTCTGCTTTGATTAGTTCAGGGTTTGGATGGGAATGTCCCCACTGAGTAGGGTTTCCGGATCTTATCATGAAGTCCCGAGCGTAACTATATATCTCCATTATTCTATCAAAATCGTCCGTAGACGCGTTTCTCACATAGAGCATATTTCTGTTCCCCTAATCAATTATTCAACAATAGTATAGCATGAAATGGTGAGACTCTGTATGTTTATTTGATCCCACATGATATTCCGAAATGGAATAGTATGATATTCGTTATAACCATTAGCGAAGTCTGGTAAAAACGCCTATGATATGATATAGGAAGTAAGAAAGAAGTGTGAAAGAAGTACGATAGAACAAAGGAATGCTATGGATATTGAGAAACTAAAAATCAATCTTGCTGATTCCGGATGCAATACCGATGATTCTGATTACATTGTAAGGATGTGTAGTGGCGGCAATATGAGAGAAGCGCTGCATATGATGAAGAAAAACAGGTGCAGACTCATGGAGGAATTGCATGAAAAGGGGAGAAAGGTTGATTGCCTGGATTACCTAATACGTGAAACAGAAAAAGAAATTAGTAAATACGGAGGTATCTAAAATGATTAAGAAAGAAGAACTTGTGTTGGCAATTGAGTGGGATAAGACTTTTCCGAAAAGCGAAAAAGTGGATCATAGCAAGGTGACGTTTGTAAATCGCTATGGAATTACTCTTGCTGCAGATATGTATGTTCCGAAGGATGCAGAGGGTAAGCTTCCGGCCATCGCAGTCTGTGGTCCGTTTGGTGCCGTCAAGGAGCAGTGCTCCGGTCTTTACGCTCAAAATATGGCGGAGAGAGGATTCCTCACAATCGCTTTTGATCCTTCGTTTACAGGTGAGAGCGGCGGCAACGTGAGATACATGGCATCACCTGATATCAATACAGAGGATTTTATGGCAGCGGTTGATTTTCTGTCACTCTGCGACAAGGTTGACCCCGAGCGAATTGGCGTCATCGGAATTTGCGGGTGGGGAGGAATGGCAGTCAATGTAGCTGCACTCGACACGCGCATCAAGGCAACTGTTGCATCCACGATGTATGACATGACGAGAGTAAACGCGAATGGTTATTTTGATAGTGAGGCAAGTGAGGAAGCGCGCTACGAAAAGAGGAGAGCCATGTGTGCGCAGAGGTTGGAGGACCTTAAGAACGGGGAGTACAAGCTTGGTGGCGGTGTGGTGGATCCGCTTCCGGAGGATGCACCGTTCTTCGTAAAGGACTATCATAGCTATTACAAGACCGACCGCGGATATCATGCCAGATCCCTCAATTCCAACGGTGGTTGGAATGTTATAGGTTGCGAGTCGTTCATGAACCAGCCGATACTTCAGTATTCAAACGAGATTAGAAGTGCGGTCCTTCTGATTCATGGTGAAAAGGCACATTCATGCTATTTCTCAAAGGATGCTTTTGAAGCGATGACTAAGGACAGTAAGTATACCGACAACAAGGAACTATTAATAATTCCGGATGCTGTTCACACTGACCTGTACGATGGCGGTGGCAAGGACGCAATTCCGTTTGATAAACTGGAGGACTTCTTTAAGGAGTATTTGAAGTAAAAATGAAGAGGATAATTGCATTTGTTCTGGGATTTACCTTGCTGATAGTATTATCGGCATGCTCGGAGGAGAATACTCCGAGTGAGAGTGCGAATCAGCAAACTGAGATTTCAGAGGAAGACGCGTCGGGTGAGTCACTCGGTAATGAGTCGGATGCTGAGACGGAATCGGAAAACAGAGAGGAAGACGCGTCGGGTGAGCAAAATGAAGATAAGAAATCTGAACAGGAGGGACGGGGCATCAAGATGATTTATGCGGACACTGGAAAAAAGATTCTTGAAATAGAACCGGCTGAAAATACGTCGGCGGAAGCATTTATGGCTTTGCTCGAATCGGGCGCACTCACTGTCGATATGCATGACTATGGGAATTTTGAAAAGGTTGGATCACTCGGTAGCAACCTTCCAAGGAATGATGAACGAATTACAACGGAACCCGGAGACGTAATTCTATATCAAGGAAATCAAATCACCATTTACTATGACACAAATACCTGGGATTTCACAAGGCTTGGAAAGATTAAGAATCTTTCGCAAGATGAGCTTAAAGATGCTTTGGGTGATGGAGACGTTACAGTGACTTTTTCTCTTGATAGTGGCTCATCAACGAATCGCGCTGTTGGTGAATTTGATTATGAGGAGAAGACAGTGCTACTAAACAGCGGGTACGAGATGCCAATCATGGGACTTGGGACTTATTCTCTTGACTACGATACTTGTGTGAATTCTGTTAAAACTCTGCTTGAAAATGGCGGTAGACTGATTGATACGGCCTATATGTACGGCAATGAAGATGCCGTCGGTGAGGGCGTTCGACAGGCTATGGAGGAATATAATATACCTCGCGAAGAAATTTTTGTTATAACAAAAATCTATCCGAGTCAGTTTGGGGATCCCGAGTCTGCAATCGAAATGGCATTAGAGAAGCTGGATATAGAGTACATTGATATGATGCTATTACACCATCCGGGCACGCATGACGTGGATGCATATCTTGCAATGGAGAAGTATGTGGAGCAGGGTAAAATCAGGTCTCTCGGTTTATCGAATTGGTATGTGGAGGAGCTGACAGAATTTCTTACTAAGGTAAACATTACACCGGCACTGGTGCAGAACGAAATTCATCCTTACTACCAGGAGAAAGATGTGGTTCCGTTCATTCAGGAGAAGGGGATTGTTGTTCAGTGCTGGTATCCTTTGGGAGGCAGAGGCTACACGGCGGAGTTGCTGGGCAACGAAACCATCAAGGAAATCGCCGAGGCGCATGATGTTTCTTCGGCGCAGGTGATTCTTCGCTGGGATTTGCAAAGAGGAATTGTAGTGATTCCCGGCTCAAGCAATCCTGAACACATAAAGGAAAACCTTGATCTTTTCGGGTTCAGCATAACGGATGACGAAATGCGCAGGATTGGTGAGCTTGATAGAAACGAGAAGCACGACTGGTACTGATGAGAGTTGCGGCGAGCAAGTGTGAGCAAGAATGAGCAAAGTCGAGCAAGAATGAACTATATGGAGCAAAGTCGAGCAAGAATGAGCTATATGGAGCAAAGTCCAGAGCGGAGCCCATTGACCAAAATTCTGGATCGAAACCTTTGATCAGAATTTCGGAGTATTGTCATCAAAAATCAAAAATACTCCGAAATCTGTCGGCTCGAGGAAGAATTTCGGAGTATTGGCATCAAAAATCAAAAATACTCCGGAGCGAAAGCCCAAAAAAACAAAAATACTCCGAAAACCTAATAATAGATATTGATCGAATATAGATATTGATTGATCTGTAGGCGGAATAGTGGGTTGAGAAATTTCAGAATATAAATATAGAGGAAAACGAAAATTGAAAAGCCTGTAGTTATTCCAACTACAGGTTTTTTGGTTGCGAGGAAAGGATTTGAATCTTCGACCTCCGGACAGTTTTAGGCAAAACCATAGAATCGTTGAAATGACTCGAATACAAGCGACAACCATTGAAATTACAATATTTGATAGGTTCTGGAACTATAAATTTTCTTTTGTTATTTTAGGTTGCTTTTTGCCCTCTATCGATAACTTATGTGCTACAAATGTGCTGCAAAATCATAATAATCCTGTATATTCTTTTTATCTCGTTGCACACTGGTCTCTCGGGTATCTCTGTGACAATAAATGGACAAGAAAGATACTACAAGAAAGGCGAGTATCTCTCTATGTCGTAAGTCTTAAAAAACAATACGAAAGTATATGTACCCCTCAAAAAAAACAGGCATTTTAGGCGCCTGTTTTGAAAAACTTTCGATTCTAAGGGGTGGATAAATTGCTTAAGGTATCATGAGTACTTAACATACGTAACTATATCTTCTACCGCACAGTCTAATATTTTTCAAAGTGTATCTATAGTATGAGTGCTAATATAAGCATTTGCTCGGATTCTTGATAGTTGACCGGCGCTGATGTGGTGCTCGTTAATCAGCTTATATTGGAAAATCCATTTTTCTTTCATTGTCTTCCAAAGCTTATCGTAAATAATCATAACCGGCCTCCTTTCCAATAAACTTACATTGTGATGTTAGCCGTATTATGCTAATATTGATATTAGCCATAATCGGCTAATGCTTGATGACAGATCTCGTAAAAATGATTTATGCACAAGTTGGGATCTGAGCTGTAGATAAGGTTCACAATAGAGGAGGTTGTTAATGCCAAATGATGGCCTAACAGGCCACCCGTCTGTCGATAAACCATGGTTAAAGTATTACTCAGACGATGCAATTCACGCAGAACTGCCGGATTGCACAATGTTTGATTATCTTTGGGAATGCAACAAAGATAATCTTGATGACATTGCAATAAACTATTTCGACAGGAAGATAGGGTACAGAGAGCTGTTCGAGAATATTGAAAAAACGACGCAGGCATTTGCGTCTATAGGGGTTAACCATGGAGATAGTGTTTTAATAGTCTCTGTTACATTGCCCGAAGTTATATATTCCATTTACGCACTGAACAGGCTAGGGGCGATAGCCAATATGGTGGATCCTCGTACAAGTGTGGAGGGAATCCAGCATTACGCGAAAGAATCAAACGCTAAGTATATGCTAGCCATTGACGCATTAGGCTCCAAGGCCGAAGGAATCGTTATCGATACAGATATTTCAAAAATAGTTTTACTTTCTCCGGCGGATTCTTTATCACCCTTAAAGAGATTTGCTTATCAAATAAAGGAACGCCCCTATAGAACGACGGATTCTCGATTCTATACATGGAAATCATTCCAAGACATCAAGTCTGCAATCACTATCCCCAAACGAGAG
The DNA here is from genome assembly GCA_947302715.1 of uncultured Clostridia bacterium. GTDB lineage: Bacteria > Bacillota > Clostridia > Peptostreptococcales > Anaerovoracaceae > Eubacterium_B. The sequence goes on along the minus strand of CAMYVY010000028.1, from coordinate 8,144 downwards.
TACAGCAGAGATGATTGTGCGGTTATTGTACATACAGGGGGAACTACCGGAACACCTAAAGGTGTAATGCTTTCTGACTATAATCTTAATTCTACTGTTATCCAAGTTGCACTAAGTGGTTTCAATATTCATAGAAAAGACAAGTGGCTTAATATTATGCCACCATTTATTGCCTATGGTATAGGAAACGGCATGCATTTTCCGTTGTGCATTGGTATGGAGTTAATCTTGATTCCAATGTTCGATCCTAAGAAATATGATTCCTTGTTATTAAAGTATAAGCCCGCACATATGGCAGGAGTTCCTTCTCATTATGACAGTGTAATTCATAGCAGGAAGCTGACCAATTTAGACATGTCGTTTCTGCTATCTCCTGTTGTAGGAGGGGATGGAATGGATACTACCTACGAACAGCAGGTTAATGATTTCTTGAATAGCCGTAATTGCCCAACCAATTTAATAAAGGGTTATGGGATGACCGAAATATGTGCGGCGGTATGTGCTACGTCAAGAATGGAATATAACAAGCTTGGCAGTGTCGGAATTCCTTTTAGCCATTCAGTAGTTTCTATATTTGACCCGGAAACAGGAGAAGAAATGACTTATGGACAAGAAGGTGAAATATGCATGCAAGGACCGCATATTATGCTGGGATATCACAACAACCAAGAAGAGACGAGCAAAGTGTTGAGAACCCATCAAGATGGGTCAGTCTGGCTTCACTCCGGAGATCTTGGCTATATAGACGAAGATGGCTGCATATTCGTGAGAGGGAGAATTAAACGGATGATAGTAAGGCATGATGGATTTAAAGTATTCCCGTCTCTGATAGAATCCGTGGTTTCGACTCATCCTGAGGTAAAGCAGTGCTGCGCTGTAGGAATTAAGGATGATAAACAGGTACAAGGGAAACTCCCTGTGGTCTTTGTGGTTCCTAAATCTCAGAATGCATCCTTGGATGAACTTAGGGAAGAACTAGAAGAACTCTGCAGGAAGGAGTTGCCGGAATATGCACAGCCGATAAGATGGCACTTCCAGGAGAATCTTCAGCTTACTGCTATTGGAAAAGTAGATTATCGCACTCTGGAAAAAATGGCGGGGGAGGTAAGTCATGGCTGATCAGAAACTAACCGGCTATCCATCCATCGATAAACCTTGGTTGAAATACTACTCAGAAGAAGCAATTAATGCAGAACTTCCGGAGTGTTCAATTTATGAGTATGTCTACAAGTGCAACCAGGACAATCTATCCCATATTGCGATTGAGTACTATGGGACAAAGGTTACATATCAACAGTTATTTAAAAAAGTCGAGCAAATCACAAGATCTCTCGCGATACTTGGCGTACGAAAGGGGGAAATCGTAACTGTCTGCACAATTAATCAACCCGAAGCAATTTGCCTCATTCTTGCCTTAAACAGACTGGGGGCTGTAGCCAATATGATCTATGGTGGAGGATCTGAAAAAGAGCTGAAAAAAGAACTGATAAATACAAAAACTAGATTTGTATTCACACTGGACTTGTTTCAGGAATCATTTGTGAATCTCTCGCAGGAATGTGGCCTGGAAAGAATTGTTGTATCTACGTTGACAGAATCTATGCCACTAACGCTCAAAGTCGCGTCCAGATTTATTCAAAAACTTAAGCCACTTCCGCTGGCCAATGCGCCACAAGTAGTTTCATGGAAATCGTTTTACCAGTCTTATGAAAGCTGCGACCCAAATTCGATTGAGGTAATCGATGATGGCAACCTGCCTGCGGTTATTACGTATACCGGTGGGACAACTGGCGGCTCAAAAGGAGTTGTATTGTCAAATAAAGCAATACTTGCTGTCGCTTGTCAGTACATCTTAGGAGAAAAAACGCTTCAACGCAATAGCACATGGGCTGAATTGCTTCCGCTTTTTATAGCATTTGGAGTAGCTTGTACTATGCTCATACCCATGATTGTAGGGATGACGATGGTGATTCGAATTGTACTATCGGAATCAATTGCTGAGTTGTGCAAGAAACGAAAACCAAATCACATAGTGCACGGACCAGGCATCTGGGAACAGCTGGCTGATGATAATGTAGATTTAGATATGTCATCTTTGAGGGCACCTATTTCAGGAGGAGAAGCGCTACGCCCCTCCATTGAAAAGAAGGTTAATGATTATTTATCTACACACAATTGCAAATATCCGCTTCTAAATGGATATGGGATGACAGAAGTAGGCGCTGCTGTCAGTGTTAACTTTTCTCACGCACATCGCGAAGGAAGTATAGGAATTCCATTTGTAAAAAACACGATCGCAATATTCGATCCAGAATCCGGCATGGAGCTAACGTATGGGGAAGTAGGGGAAATATGTATACTGACTCCTTCTATTATGAATGAATATCTTGGAGAGCCAGAAGAAACAAAGAACATTATAAAAAAACATGCAGATGGAAGCTACTGGATTCATTCCGGTGATGCAGGATATATAGACGAAGATGGATTCTGCTTTATTTCAGGAAGATACAAGCGATACTTGAATAGGCTTACTCAAGGAATATTTAAAAAAGTTTTTAGTCTAGATATCGAAAAAGTGTTGCTTGTTGAACCAGAAATCACAAACGTTGCAGTTGTTCCACAGGCAGATCCCATCGAACAATCAGTTCCGGTAGTTTTTATAGATGCTGATGTAAAGCCAGAGGAGAGAGAAACACTTCGAAATAAGCTTGATGCTCGAATAAAGGATGAACTGGGAGAGTTCTATTTGCCAAAGGAATATTACTTTATTGACGAGTTTCCGAGAACAAAAATTGGGAAGGTAGATTATTTAGCATTGGAGAAAATGGCGGGGGAGGTAAGACATGGCTGATCAGAAACTTAGCGGCTAGAAGAGTATAGGAGATACGACCTAAAGCGGTTCATTAAGGATAATTGGAAGAAAAGGCAGGAGGAGTTGCGAGGTAGAAGATAGTATTATGCCGAGGCTAGATTTGTTAGGGTGAATGATTGGGTTTGCAGATAAGTATACAGATGAGTTTGTAGATAGAGCAAACTTCAAGAATAGGGCTAAAGAGGTAATTGACATTGTCCATAAAAAGCTTATAATATGTCTAACCGCTATGGCAAATTTATAAAAAATTGACAAAGAGGTTATAGGAGATATTATGGCTTTTGTTGTTAAAGAAAAAGTTGCAGAATACCTTCCGGATAGTGCCTTTGATAGAGGCACGATTTTTAATGCTGCAAAAGAGATAGATCCGGATTTCAAAGAGACGCTTCTCAGAAATCTAATAGAGGAATTGAAGGCAGAGAATGTAATAACACATAGTGGAAGAAATCTTTACGAAAAGCTAGGTGATAAGGAAAAAAGAAGTTATTCCGGGGCGTATAGCAAAAAGGGGAAAAGAATACGGCTCCATATGGAAAAGAATTATCCGTTGCTTGACTATAGAGTTTGGGAACTTGTATGGTTAAATGAATTCATGAATCATCAATTAGCGAAGAACTATATCTTTATTGAAGTGGAAAAGATGGCTTGTGGATTTGTGTATGACGGTCTCATGGACAATTATCGTGGAGAGGTACTCCTTAGACCTGGGATTGAAGATGTAGTTAGGTATGGTAATTCCGATGACATCATCATAGAAAAACTGGTTTCGGAATCCCCTGAAGGGTGCCCCGATAAGCATAGTATGAGTCTTGAAAAACTGATAGTAGATCTTTTCTCTAACAAGCTTCTTATGAGCATGCTTTCTAAGGGGGACTATGAAGAAGGGATAAAGGATATGTATGAAATGTATATTGTAAATACCTCAGCGGTATTAAGATATGCAAGAAGGCGCAATAAATACGATGAAGTAAAAGGATTTCTTAACGCAAACGGCCTTAGCAAATAAGGAGAGATTTAGAAGTGATAAAAAGGGACAGCTTTTGCTCCTCATACAACAGGAATTCCTTTTGATGTTAATAGAGAAGTAGAAATCATCAAACAATTCTATGACATAGGTAACTTAATTGAAATACTCTCCGATACAAAATTTGGGTATGTTGTTGAAGCGACAAGGCTCATAGAGATGCAGTAGGAAAAAGCTGGTTAAAATTGAAAACCCTGTAGTCTTCATGACTACAGGGTTTAATGGTTGCGGGGAGAGGATTTGAACCTCCGACCTCCGGACGATTATAGGCAAATCTTCAGAACCGTTGAAACGACTTGGGTACAAGTGATAACCATTGAAATTCTAACCCTTGATAGGTTCTGAAACCATGTGTTTCCTTTTGTTATTTTGGGCTGTTTTTGCCTGCTATCGATAACTTATGTGCTACAAATGTGCTACAAAATCTTTTTTCTGTTTCACAAGTCTTGTATCCTCTTTTTCTCTTTATTCGCTGATTTCTTTATTCCCACTGCGACAGGAAACACACCATCTAAATGATGTTTTATATTTCCATCGCAAGATCCTAAAAAATAATATTAAGCGGTATATATCCCTCAAAAATAGTGCGTTTTAGGTGCCGTTTTTTGAAGTTTTTTCAATTCTAAGGGGGAGATAATTTGCGATAGGAACAAAGCTCTTACCAATTAATTATCTCGCCTCATATCTATTGTTTTAGAGAAAAGGACCGCAGTGCGGCCCTTTCAACAATGTCCTTATTTATCTTTCATCTGCAATCATATGTTTTATCTCGTTGCTAGGTTTCTTTAGTTCTGTCTTGAAAAACTCAGGATATATGGTCTTTGTTGTATCAAGGGAGATCCACTCCAAATACTCGAGCGATCCATCTTCCAAGAATGTTTTATCTTCAAGTTCAAAGTCCTCAGGCACTTTCATATAGAAATAGAATGCCGGCTCATAAATCAATCGTTCTTTATCACTTCCGACAGTTCCATAAAAATATGCTTCTTTAATAAAGCCGAGCCTGTCAATCTCTATTTCAAAACCAAGTTCCTCTTGGACTTCACGTTTTACTGCCTGCTCTGCAGTTTCGCCAAATTGAATTCTACCGCCAACAGAATAGTAATAGTCATCGCGGTTATTTTTGACCATCAAAATCTTGTCATCTTTGATAATGATTGCGCCTACACGGATATTTATAACACCTTCACCGCAGCGCACACACATGTCTTTGCAGTCCGTCATTTTAATTCCTCTTTCCAGGTACCATCATCCATTCTTCTGTAGAAAAGCTCGCCGAGATTATCATTTTCATATACTTTCAAATATGTTTCAAACCCTGATGTGAGCTTGAGATTACGAAGGTTGTCATACTTTTCCCACCAGACCTCGCCTTCGTCAGATGATTTGAGTTCACCAGAAAAAGAAGTGGCTTTATAAAGAAGTACGACATCTCTATCCTCTTCATTACACCAATCTGTAATACCGCATAGAAGTGGAGAATCAATACTAAGCCCGGTTTCTTCCTTTACTTCTCTAATTACGGAATCCGTCAATGATTCATCTTTCTCAACATGACCACCGGGAAATGTCACTCCAGGCCAATTAGGTTTCTTTCTATCTATGACTAGAACCTTATCTCCGTCGCAGACCATGCACATATTCATTAAATTGGTTTTTTCAAGCATTGTTTACCTCCGCAACCCCGAGAACTATCGACCAAAACCAAAAACGTCAGGTATTTCATCCTCGCTAAAAGTTTTAACTCCCATCCTATACATTGCTTTGGCATGAATCCTGTCGTGCCAGATGAATCGTCTCAAAACTTTTCTTACAGACCATAATTCATCATAACTGCCAGCTACCGCTTTCATTGATAGGAAGTCAGGTGTTTTTTCAAGTGCTTCAAATCCTCTTGTTCTACAAGTTACAATGGTTCCTTCGTTATCAGCATCAATACCAATTTCAGAAAAATAGTATTCATTTACATTTTTCGTGTGCTGATACATCTCTTCCGCAGTTCGAGGAACGTCACCATAAAAGGTCTGGCGAGGTGGAAGCACGCTTTGACTCTTATCAGGAAAAGAATTATATAGTTCGTAAAAATCTTCAGCAGATTTCAAAGCCAAAGACTTTAGATTCAGATATTCCTCAGCAGTCAAAGGCTTTTCTTCCGTACAGAACAAAACATCGCTGTCAGCATCTTTGATTTGAAGATCGGATTCTTTCTCCTGAACAATATAAATCTCATAGTTATCAAATGGATCTTGATTTTGCCACAATTGGAAACGTCGTATTTCTATCGGCATTTTTAAAACAGCTTCTTCCTTTGATGCTCCTCTTGTAAAGGCTCCGACAAAATCAGAGGCATAAAGAATACTGTCATTGCCGTTATGTTCCCATACACAATTAATTTTCATTATGCTTACCTTTATATTCTAATTCTTCTCAAAAAACACTATATCCATACCATCTTTTATATGTTCAATTTCGCCGGTCTGATGATAACCGACCTTTTCGTAAAGGTGAACGTTTCCTTCTTCTTGCATGATAGTGTCGAGACTCCAGTTATCTTCGCCATACAGCTTTTCTACTTCAGCAAAAGCTTGCTGCGCGTAACCTTTATTTCTATGTTCAGCCATAATCCAAATTGGCGATATTCGCTTCCTTGAGCCATCCTTTTTATCTACTATACGGATACAACCAACCTTATCATCGCCATCAAGAATGAAATAATATTTTGTCCAAGGCTGATTGAATTTCATCATGATGTTTTCAAACGATTCTGCTCCAGGACTCATATCATAATCCTGATACTTCCGAAGGAGATCCTCAAAGGCTTTGATCTGCATTTCCCATACTTCGTGGATATTCTCTGTTGTGGCTTCGTGTAATACAACCATTTTCATCTTCTCCTATATTGCCTACACAAACGGGAATTTGAGTTTAATGTATATCCCGTAATTATTTGTAACCGCCTTTAATAATTTCCAAATGCATAACATATATTTGACATGGGTTTTCTTCTCCCCATAGTTCCGGAATCACCTCAAACTCTTTAAAGCCGAGGCTCAAATAGAATTTATTCGTGGCATCGTACTCTGGATATTTTCCCATAGCAACAGTTTTAACTTGGATAAATGAATATCCGCTTTCTGATGCTATTTTCCTTGCTTTTTTAAATAGCTTACTGCCTATACCTTTATGATGGTATTCTTTTAAAACGCCGAGAACATGAAGTTCTACTGTATCACTTCCGGTTTCATTTAAACAAATAAAACCCACTTCCTTTTCCCCATCAAAAGCTGCAATCATTGTTTGCTCGGCACTATCCTCAATATATTTTTCTCGAGCACTTTCTATTCCAAACCATTCGGGAAGTGATTCCAAAACAGCTCTTGAAATACGTTTCTTTTCATTATTGTTTTCTATGACTTCAATTCTAATCATGGTTATTCCTTCATGTTTCCAGCACAGCATCCATTTCCTTTACCAGTAATGACACCTTCACCGTACCACCTCTAACATATTGCTCTCCAACTTCTGCAAATCCCATTGAGTTATGAAATTCAATGCTCGCTTTGTTATAGTTAGGCTCAACCTCTACTCCAGATGCTATGGTTGTAATACCTTGTCTATAACTATGGTCAAACACACAATCATACAGTCTTCTGGCTATGCCCATCCTACGATAAGCTTCATCAATCACAACACGATCAATATAGATGAAGTTGAAATATCTTTGTAAAAACCAACGATAAACCTGTATGCTGTAATCCACTTTACTTCGCAATGCTATCAAAAATGCAACTATCTTTCCATCGATTTCTACAACCTTAAAAAGCGCTGACTTCTCAATGAAATACATAAACTGTTGATAATCCATAGACAATAACATCTCAACGTTTTTTTTATTAAGGATTAGTATGTTGGGACAATCCTCTTTATTTGCATCTCTTATAATCATTTGACATCTCTCAAGTAAACTTGAATTAATCTAACTGTTTCTCTTTCAGCGACTTCCCATAAAAATACCTTCCAATCAAAAATACGCACAGCCCAAAAACAGAGGACAGCATCATAACTACATATCCTGTTTTTGTTATTACGCCTTCTTCAGTTCGTAAATCATTATTCTTCCCAAAGAATTTAATCATAATTCATCCTCCAAATCCCGAGCTGTCGTCGCCTTACAAACTTGAATTCGTTAGTCTAATACCATATCTATAGTCATACCGAAGTCATCATCTATAAGCACAATCTCTTCTC
>CAMYVY010000027.1 GCA_947302715.1 uncultured Clostridia bacterium | reverse complement strand
CACGATTCTGAAAATTATTCAATTTTCTCTTGACTGATCATAGTTTGTCACCTCAATTGCTTTTTAGTGAGTAGATAGTGAATGATCCGCACTATCGTCGGAACTACTCATTATTCCTGCTGCGTGTTCATACTGTTCAACATTATCTTCGGAATTTATGGTTACTCCATAATTGCTGTAACTATTTACATTTTCAACAAGCTTTTCAACGGGAAACCATAGAGTGAACAGCGTTCCCTTTGGTGATGATTCGCATTCCAGATTGCCATCAAATTGATCCTCAAGCAGGTCCTTTGCAAGAGTAAGCCCGACGCCCCTATTGATGTCTCCGGTCTCCTCGTCAAACTTGGTGGAATAACCAGGAACAAAGATGTATTCCAGACTGTCCTCAGGGATTCCCGGACCATTGTCTTTAATTTCGATTGCGCAGTATTTAACGCCCCCCTTGATCATATCTCTGCATCTGACAAAGATATCTCCGCGGTGAGATTTGGGCATTTCCGAAAGCGCATCAATACTGTTGGAAATAAAATTTCTGATTATACTCATGAAAGCAAAATGCTTCTGAATCGAATAATTGGTTTCATAACTTGAGTGAAATGAAATGTTGGTTCCCTCGAGGTCGCGGCTTCTATCAACATCGATGGAGAGAATTTTTAGAAGATCGCTTATATTAAGCCTGCTGTCATCAGTAAAGTCGGAAAGAAAATTATCCTGAAGCCCTTGAATTACTCTTCGATAACCCTTCTTTACTTCATGAATATCCTTTGCAATTAAGAGGGCCTTGTTCTTTAGTTCCGGTGATGCATCTTCATCATCAAGACTTTGATAGAGAGAAAAGGCATTTGTCATTATATCTTCAATCTCATTCATATTTTTTCTCATGGAATAAACCTCACTTTCAAAGGTTGATGCCATAAGGACCAGTCTCTTATAGTTTTCTTCATGCTCTCGTTTTTCGAGAAGGGACATATAGGTATCCGATGCAATGCAAATCAGGATTACTATGAAACTTCTTATAAGGGCTATAATCGCAAATGTGGTAAAACTGTTTATCGAATATGCAGTAAGTCCGGCCATAACTCTTAAGGTTTGCTCGCAAGTATTTCCGAAGAAGTCACACAGTACCAGCCTTATATAGAATTTATGATATGGAAGGTAGCCCAAATTCTTTGTTGCAAATGAAAAGAAAACTGCATGTCCGAAAAAGAATCCGACGTCTGGGAAGACGTAGAGAAACGGGCCGCTGAATTGACCCGTTTTTATCATTTCAACAATGAGTCTAACGAGTGGAGAAAAGAACGCCATAAGGCATCCCGCTTTGAATGCATCAAGGTCCTTAAACAGATACAAAAAAACGCACATGAAAAGTGGTGACAAAGCAAGGATGAACCCGCTTTGAAACATGTTCAAGGAAATCTGTGAAGCAAGCGAGCTTACAGCAATCATCAAAAATAGTTTAGCATTCTTGTTCATGAGGTTATTATAACACATCATGAACGGGTCAACTATCCAAAGCGAAGAATTCTGTTCCCTATATAGATGCCTATAAAAAAGAAAAAAAGAAACTATTATTGCATATTTATGTATTGTTATGTATGCTTATCCAAGTGCGAATATTTGCGAAACTTTATGAAGCAAATTGAAGCACCTTTATATAATACTCTTATAGTATTAGCGTCGGGCGTAACTGGCCAGACGCCAGGCGAGTTTCTAATATTTCGTTATTGAGAAAGGAGAAACACATGAAGGTTAAAAAGGTATTGGCTGTAATGCTGGCACTTGTAATGGTATTTGCACTTGCAGCATGCGGCGGTGGCGGATCAAGCTCAGGCGGTTCATCCGGCGGTTCCTCCGGCGGAGAATCCAGTGGTGACACCATCAAACTTGGATGGCTCGGTGCTCTCACAGGCGACGGCGCTGTATGGGGCACATGCGAAAGCCAGACACTTGAAATGCTTATTGAGCAGAAGAACGCAGAGGGTGGACTTCTTGGCAAGCAGATTGAGCTTGTTAAGTATGACACACAGGGAAAGGCTGATGAGGTTCCTAACGTAACAACAAGACTTACCTCTCAGGATAACGTATCTGCTATCATCGGACCTAACTCTTCCGGACAGGCTATTGCTATGACACCGATTCTTACTTCTGCTAAGACTGCAGGTATCGCTACAGTAGCAACAGGTGAAAGAGTTACAGTCGACAACGGACAGCTCAACGAATACAATTTCCGTGTATGCTTCATCGACCCATATCAGGGCGCAGTTGTAGGCTCCTATGCTTATGACAAGCTCGGATGCAGAAAAGCAGCTGTTCTTTATGACCAAGGTTCCGACTACTCCGAAGGCTTCAAGCAGTACTTCAAGGAAGAGTTTGAGAAGCTCGGCGGCGAAGTTGTTATCGAGAAGGCCTACAGCGCTGGCGACCAGGACTTCCGTGTACAGCTCACAGACATCAAGAACGCTGGTGTTGACTGCATGCTCATGCCTGTAGGATCCAACGGTGATATCTACACAATCGTTCCACAGGTTGCAGAACTCGGTCTTGATGCAGTTCTCTTAGGTGGTGACACATGGCAGTCTGAAGACGTAAACAAGATGTCCGGTCCGAGACTTGCTGGTTCCTACGTATGTAACCACTATGATGCAAGCGATCCGGCTCTCAAGCCACTCCAGGATGCATATCATGAAAAGTATGGTGCTGATGCTACAATCGAAATCAATGCTTACATGGCAAACGACGCATTCCTTCTCTGGTGTGCAGCAGTTGAAGCAGCTGGAACAGCTGATCCTGAAGCAGTTGCAGCACAGCTGACACAGGTTGAAGTTGACGGTCTCACAGGACACATCAAGCTTTCCGAAGAAGACCACAACCCGGTTGGCAAGGAAGCTTCCATCCAGACATACGAATATGACGAAGCTACAGGCACAAACAAGGAAGTATTCGTAGAGAAGTATAGCCCACTGTAAAAATAATCAATGCATTAGTTTGGGGCGGTCATAACGATCGCCCCATTTTCAAACTCGCCTATCTAAACTTCTTTTTTGGAACACAAACAATTGGAGTAGAATAATGAATGTCTTTTTACAACAACTGATTAATGGTCTATCCATCGGTAGTATCTACGCTCTGATGGCTGTAGGCTATTCATTGGTCTATAGTATTCTGAACTTCTCCAACTTTGCTCACGGAAGCGTAATCATGCTCGGAGCATATTTTGGTTATTTCGCCACGACACTAATCACACCAAACCCGGTTATCGCATTTATTATTGCATCCATCGGTTGTGGCGCAGTTGCCGTAACATTGGAAAAGCTCGCCTATAGGCCACTTAGACTTAGAAACGCCCCAAGTCTGTATTTCATTATCGCAGCAATGGGTGCATCAATCTTCTTGGAAAACTTGGTCGTTGCGACCATAGGTCCAAACTTCAAAACTTATCCGTCAATCTTCAAGAATCCTTCCATCTCACTTAGTGGTGGACAACTGATGATCAGTAAGATAGATATACTGATGTTCTGCATTGCAGCCATCAGCCTTCTCATACTGGTATTCATTCTTGAAAAGACAAAAATAGGATTAGGAATTAGAGGCGCATCATATAGCTCCAAGGGAGCGACCTTGATGGGCGTTAACGTAGATAGAGTTATATTCACCATCTTCCTGCTTGGCGGTATCTTGGCCGGCCTTGCTGGAACACTCTACGGAATGAGATACAAGGTCTATCCGCAGATGGGTGTTATAACAAACAAATCATTCGTAGCTGCCGTATTCGGAGGACTGGGGAGCTTGCCCGGTGCTGTTATCGGTTCCTTGCTCCTGGGCCTGATCGAAACATTCGGATCCAGTTACATCGCATCTCAGTACAGAGACTTAATTGCCTACGTACTTCTCGTTATCGTATTGGTAGTCAAGCCCTCCGGACTCATGGGCAAGATTACGGAAGATAAGGCATAAGGGGGTGAAGATATGAATATAGGTTGGTCATATATAGAAAGTATCCTCATTCTCTGTGGAATCAACATGATGGTTGTAATGGGTCTATCGCTCCTTACGGGATTCACAGGACTATTCTCCTTTGGTCACGCGGGATTCATGGCGATTGGCGCATATACCGCAGGTGCCTTGTCCACAATGGCGCATGTACCGTTTGTACTCGCTGTACTTGGCGGCGGCGTTGTAGCCATGTTCGTATCATTCTTTATAGGTGCGCTCACCTTGAACCTGAAAGGAGACTATTTCTGTATAGCTACCCTCGGGTTCGGAGAATCCATACGATTACTCTTAAATAATATTGAGTTCCTCGGCGGAGCAAGAGGTATGTCGGGTATTCCAAACAAGAGTACCATTGTCCCGGTCTACTGCTTCGTAGTGGTCGGTGCCATCTTCATGTGGTATCTCCTAAAATCCCGCCACGGACGCAACATGATAGCTATCCGTGAGGAGGAACTTGCATCACAGTCGATAGGAATTAACGTGTTCAATTACAAGATGAGGTCGCTCGCGATTTCCGCTCTCTACGCAGGAATTGGCGGTGCTCTTTGGGCACACAGACTGTCATTCATCCAGCCGCTTAACTTCCAGCTAATCAAGTCCACTGAAATGACGATCATGGTTATCATAGGAGGCTTGGGCTCGGTTACAGGATCGCTCGTCGGTGCATTCTTCCTGACCTTCTTGCCGGAAATCTTCAGAGAATTCAGCACCTGGAGAATGGTAGTATACGGCTTGGCTGTAGTTCTTGTTATGGTATTTAGACCTCAGGGACTCTTGGGCGGTATAGAATTCAGTCCGTCCGGAATCCTTAGAAGAATAAAAGGAATCGGTAAGGATAGCGAGGGTCTGGAACTTGACGAAATTGCTGCAGCCTCGCCTGAACTTGCGGAGAAGGTCCGCAAGAGCAGGGAGGAATATGACGCTATCCACGGCAGCGATTCAATAAGAACACTGGAAGGAGGCGAGGCGTAATGGCAAAAGTTTTAGAACTTAAAAACGTCACCAAGCGCTTCGGCGGACTGACAGCGGTAGGAGACGTAAGCTTCACAATCAATGAAGGTGAAATCTATGGACTTATCGGACCTAATGGTGCCGGTAAGACGACAATATTCAACTTGATTACAGGTGTTTATACCATAACCGAGGGAGAAATCATCTACGGTGATGATAGTGCAGGAGATACTCCGACTGCAGTTAAACCTGCGATTAAGCTCGCGGTAGCAGACCCGTACGGCACAGGATTCTTTGATGATATCAAGAGAAGATTCATCTTTAGACCGAAGAAACCATCGGATATTGCGAACCTTGGAATTACCCGTACATTCCAGAACATCAGACTTTTCAAGAACGCTACGGTATACAGCAACGTTCTTACCGCATGCCACAAGACCGCGAATTATGGACTCCTAAGCTCCTTCTTCCCGAAGAAGGTGCCGTATACCAACATCGTATATCCGTGGTTCAAGAAGCAGTATGAGCAGGAAGTTGAACTCAATGTAAAGACCGAGAATTTGTTAAAGATGATGGGACTCTGGGAATACCGCGACATGAAGGCTGCTAACCTTCCTTACGGACTTCAGAGAAAGCTTGAAATTGCGAGAGCTCTCGCGCTTGATCCGAAGCTGCTTTTGCTCGACGAACCAGCAGCAGGTATGAACCCGGAAGAAACCTTTGCACTGGTCGATTTGGTAAAGGAAATAAGAGACAAATTCGACCTTACGGTTCTCATCATCGAGCACCACATGGACCTCATCATGAACCTCTGCGACAGGATGTACGTGCTCAACTTCGGTAAATTCCTGGCCGAGGGCGTTCCTTCCGAGATTCAGAACAATCCGGAAGTTATCGAAGCTTATCTTGGAAAGGAGGAGGAAGTCGATGCTTAAAGTTAGAGATTTAAACGTCCACTACGGCGGTATTCACGCTATTCGCGGAATCGATATCGACGTTGAAGAAGGCTCCATCGTAACCATTATCGGAAGTAACGGCGCCGGAAAATCCTCCACGCTTAACGCTATCAGCGGCATAGTTAAGTACCAGGGCACGATTGAACTTAATGGCAAGAAGCTTTCCACACATCCCCACAAGGTCGTAAAGGAGGGTGTTGTGCAGGTTCCGGAGGGACGTGTTATCTTCGCCAACCTCACGGTTGAGGAAAACCTCCGAATGGGTGCATATCTTAGGAACGACACTCAGGGAATAAAGGACGATTTCGCGCACGTCTATGAGCTCTTCCCAAGACTAAAGGAAAGAGAAAAGCAGAGGGCGGGTACACTTTCCGGTGGTGAACAGCAGATGCTGGCGATGGGCAGAGGCCTTATGGCATCTCCGCAGCTCATCATGCTTGATGAACCGTCTTTGGGACTTGCTCCGCTTCTCATAAACACAATCTTTGACATCATCAAGGAGATCAAAGCCATGGGTAAGACGATGCTCCTGGTTGAACAAAACGCTTTTAAGGCATTATCTATCGCCGATGAAGCTTATGTGTTGGAACAGGGTGTCATAAAGCAGCACGGAAAGGCCTCAGATCTTATTAAAGACCCGAGCATCCAGGAGGCTTACCTGGGTAAGAAATAAAACCCTCATACTTCTCCTTCTGTTTTTAACATGTTAAATAAAGCCTGCAGGAGGCACGGAACTAAAATCCGTGCCTTTTTGCATTATGTAAAGTCATATATTCCGGGTATAAATATATAAATTTTGTGAAAAATATGGACTTTATAGGCTCTGAAATATATAATATAGAGGACTATGAGATGTTTTTAATGGGAGTTGGGAATCATGAACAAAAGATTGGTGAAATTCTTTTATTTAGCATTAACTCTTCTCTTGGCGTTAACCATGTCTTTGACAGGCTGCAGTTTAAGAGCCGGAGCCAAGACAAACGCAAAACTAAAAGTAAGCAAAGCGATTAAAAAAATAACCTACGAGCTTCGTTTGGGAACCTCTGAACTACAGGAGGATGCCAGAAACGAGCTTATTACTGCTGCGAAAAAAACGGAAAGCGATGCAATGAAAAAGGCCGAAAAGCTTGGTCAAAGCATAATCAAGGACCAGAGGGAGCAGGCTGAAGAAGCAGCTCTCCAGGAAGAAGCCGTTGAAGAGAATACAGAAACCACGGAAAATACCGAGAATACCGAAACGATAGAGAATCAGGGGAATACGGGTGGAAATACCGGAGGCTATGTGGAACCTGAACCAGAACCTGAACCTGAACCCGAACCTGAGCCAGAACCCGAACCTGAGCCAGAACCCGAACCTGAGCCAGAACCCGAACCTGAACCTGAGCCGGATCATCCGGACATTCCTGAATATTAGAGCTGATAATATTGTCATAAAATATGGAGGTAGTGGGAATTATGAGAAGAAGACATTCACGCATTCTGATTTCGCTTGCGATGGCGTTTTTGATGGTAACGATGTCATTTGCATCGGCTGTTTTGATGCCGAGTCTGACCAATTCAGAGGTAAATGCCGCTGGTTATGGCGTCACTTCGGTTTATGGTCAAAATCGCTATGGTACGAGCTTGGAGATTGCGGATGCTTTAAAGGATGAGCTTGGGATAAGCAAATTCGATGCGGTCGTAATAGCAAGGGGAGATTCCTATCCGGATGCGCTTTCGGGTGGCTACCTTGCACAAAAATACAATGCACCTCTCATCATCGTAGATAACAGAAACTCTACCGATGTGCTGGAGTATGTCAGATTTAATCTTAAACCCGGCGGAACCGTATTTCTTCTCGGTGGATACTACGCTATTTCAAGCAGCTTGGAAATGAGCTTTAGAGCAATCACTCCGGATGTCATGAGACTAAACGGACAGACCAGATACGATACCAACCTTTCGATTTTGAAGGAGTCGTTTTCTACAGGTAGTGACCTTTTGATTTGTTCGGGTGAAAACTTCCCAGATGCTCTTTCTGCCTCGGGAGCCGGAAGGCCGATTATGCTGGTAGGTAAGAGCCTTACTTCCGAACAGGAATCATACATTAGAGACCATTCGGGAGAAATAAGAAGAATCTACATTATAGGAGGAACCGCTGCGGTTAATTCAACAGTGGAAAGTCAAATCTCAAAGTACAGAATTCCCACGAGAATCTATGGAAACAATAGATACGGCACTTCTGTAGCTATTGCGAATATGTTCTATCCAACAGCAACGGAAGTTACCTTTGCATCGGGAACCAATTTCCCGGATGGTCTTTGCGGTGGAGTTTTTTCAGCAAAGACGAATGCACCGCTACTCCTGACTTCTCAGGATTCCGGATTCATCACATCATATCAGTATGTCATCAATCATGCAGCAATTAGACATGCTACGGTATTCGGTGGTCCCGTGGTTGTTTCAAATGATGCTACCGGACTCAATGCAAATACAGGTTCAAAGAAGCTTGGGCTTTTAAATGTCGGCAGCGACACGTATTGCACGAATTCCGAGGGTAATCTGTTCCAGCGGGCATTCTTTACTGTAGGCGGAAACAGATATTTTGCATCAAGGTCGGGCGCGATAGTTAAGGACACAGCATTCAGTGTCGATGGTGAATACTATGGTGCGGATGTTGACGGAAAGCTTGTTCAGAACGGATGGGCAAAGACCGGAAATCTCACATATTATTTCAAAGATTACCACATTACTGAAGAAAGCCTTTCTGCAAAGGATGTTCTTGATGATTCGGGAAGAACTCTAAGTGCAGCATATAAATGGTCCAGAGATTTAAAGGATTATGAGTTCACGAATGGCCATACATATAGATGGGGCGCAGCGTATTTTGCTCGCTTTGGATTCAACAGACAAGAGGGCAACGACTACGTAAAGGCGGCCACATTCTACTATATGGCAAAGACACTTGGTTATGATGCAAGGCTGATGTATGGAACGGTGGGTGATGAAAGAACAGACCATGCCTGGGTTGATATACTTGAGGATGGTATTTACTACACCTATGACCTGACCTTGTCGCCGGGCTGGAGACTGTCATATATGAATGACTATGCATCTTACAGCAGATATAATTATCCGAGGAACGTGATGCAGGTAGAGGACCTGACACAGGCAGCGAATTAATCTACATCGGCATCTCCTTCCATCCGGAGTTGTATGTCCATAGCGCTTTTCCGTTTTTTACTTTAAACGCATAGTAATCGGTTTCGTTATAGCAATTGGGGTCGTAAATCCAAGTGCCGTCTTTGTGTTTGATAAGCGTCCAGGAATGTGGAAGCTGCCATATGTTTACGTTGCCGGCAACCTGGGTTATGTCGTAACCCATGGTTTTTGCCATCATATAGAAGGTGGCGCCCATGACATAGCAGTTTCCACGACCTTTGGTAAATCCGTAGTCGGCGAACCAGATTGAGCCCCAATTCGGATTTGCATCAAAGCGATAGTAGGGAAGAGCTGCGGACCATTTGAATGCAGCTTCCAAGGTATAACCGACCTTGTCCAATACCGCAATTGCTTTTCTTGAAATATCATTAATAAGGTAGTCGCTGAAATAATAGGTTAAGCTTCCTACCTTGCCCCAACCATTCTTGATGATGGAACCCAAGGTCGTTGCACCATAGGTTTTGTCGTTTATTGTGAAGAACCTGTCCTTATATAACTCTCCGGTGTTTTGCGCATAGAAGATATTTTTTCCGATGGTAAGAAACCCGTATTTTTTTTTGCCGTTTTCATTTATCCCTGCAGCATCTGCAGACAATGCTTTGGCGCCTCCGAGTATTGTTGCCTTCTTTACTCTGCCGTTCTGATAGATATATTTATATGCAGATTCAAAGCCCCTGTCGTTTTCCGATAGGAGAAGGGGAACACCCTTAACTGATGCCAAAACGCCGCCTGCCATTGCATCCGGGAAAATGTCACCGCGAGCCAAGAGGACTTCTTGATTGTCATTGAAGAATGTTTCTGCGACGACAACGGAAGTTTCGTAGCGGTCAGCTCCGGCTATTCTTACAGGAGCCTTTTCGGATTTGGAGGTTTCCGCAAGTTCCGCTTCAACTGCTTCGCTAACCGCAGAAGTGCCGCCGACTATGTAGATGTTGCTCTCTTCGTCGAGATGTTCATTCAAGAACAGTTTTTGAGCTGTGGAAAGAACCTCATAGATGAGCATGATCGGCTTTCCCGAGGATGATGCGGAAATGGCGTCGGGGAAGTTTTTGCCCGTCGTGACGAGTAAATCCGTATCCCAAGGCTTTTTACCTTCTTCGGCAAGTGCTTTTGATCGGGCATCTGCCTCACGGAGAATGGATAGATTTGTTGCATAGGAATCATTTCCTGCAAGTCTCACGGTATTTCCGCGCTGACTCAGCTTGCTCTCTATTTCAGTTGAAACGGCAAGCTCTCCGCCAAGAATGTAGATGGTTCCGTCCTTGCCAAGATTGTCTTCTACGTATTTTATTACCTCTTCGGTTTTGCTGCTGTTTATCAAAAGAATCGGAGCGTTTTCCACGCTGGCCAAATAACTGCCGGACAGGGCGTCCTGCCACCTGTCGCTCCTTGTTATGATAACTGAATCAAAAATGTCTTCGCTGAGTTCGCTTTTTATTTCGGAGGCTATGGAAAGTGAGGTGTCGATTCTGTCTTCACCATAGATTCTTTCGACTCCTTCTTCTACTTCCTTGCGTTCGGTATCGGAATCTTTGGTTTCGGAATCTTTTGTATCGGAATTTTTGGTTTCGGAATTTTTGGTTTCGGAATCGGCTTGGACGGTTAGGTCGGTCTGATTTGATTGATTAGTCTGGTTGGTTTTATTTGTTTGGACGGTTTGGTCGGTAGAGGGGATTTCTGCCGGATTTGCGTTCTCAGATTCGGAAGCAGTTGCTAATTCTGTATTCTCGGATATATTTTCCGATGTGATCTCTGATGTGCTTTTTTCGGATTTGTTGGCTTCCGCAGATTTGTTGGCTTCCTCAGATTTGCCTGTTTCTTCAAATTTAGCGGGGTCTTCGGATTCGGCGTATGAACTCGGTCCAATAAAACCGGCTGCCAACATAACCAAAATACATAGTGTGGTAATCACAATCAAAGACGTGAAGCTTAGCTTCTCTGTTTTTTTCAATAAACCGTTTGCCATAGAACCTCCGAGGTTTCTTCAAACTTACAATATTGATTTTATCCCCGGAATCTTTTTGAGAACCCAGGTAATACCCCACGATATTAGAGTTATCAGTCCTATTATGAGAACGAAAGCAAAGATGCTTCCATGGGTATATGGATTGAAGGAAATAACTCTGAAGACCCATTTGATGAAAATGATGTGTATAAGATATATGCCAAATGAATTATCGTCGATACTAAGCAGTATATTGTGAATAAGCTGGCCCTTGCCCTTACTTCCTCTACTCTTTTCAGGAGTCTGATTGGGCGATGCCCCAGGCAAAGCGAATCCGCCGCCTTCGCTAAAGAAATAAGCGAACACTCCGATGGATTGAATGAGCACATTTATACCATTGTAATCTCTAAACATCTCCAGTGCTTCAATGTCTTGCGCATACCTGAGAGAGGTGAGGAAAATCGTGAGTATCGAACCGGCAATAATCATTATCAAGGCGGCCTGCTTGGTGATTTTGATTATTCCTGTGTAAATGGCATGTCCCATAAAAAGATAGAAGGGATAAATCGAAGCGACACTTATGGTAAAGCCGAGTCGTATATCCCATATTCTCAGTATTGGAAAAATAGAGAGGAATAGTGCATATATGAAAAGCAGGTACCTCATTTCTCCCTGGCTTGCCTTAGCTGCTATGATTCTGTAGAAGGGGAGGAGCAGGTAAAGGCTTATCAAAGTGTAGGGATACCACATGGTTGACCAGCTGGTTCCGAGAAGTGTTTCCTTGATGCCGGTTAGAATGCTTGAAATTCCAAAGTTTTTATCGATTGCTATGCTGTCGAATACCTGGTAAACAATACAGAAAATCAAGAGAGCCAGGAAAACTCTCTTGATGTATTTGGTAAAAATCTTACGAATTGTGATTTGTTTTTCGGGGTCAAGAAGAAGAGCTCCGGTGATCATCACAAAATTAGGAACCGCCCACAACATTAAATTGCGGGCGGTGTTTGACAAAATATTTCTAAATAGACCGTAGCTGTCGGTGAAGGTGATATTTGCAATATAAAACGTATGCAAAATCACGATGGCTATGCATGCAAGGGCTCTTAAATATGAAATCCTGTAGTCCTGTTTCATAGTCTTTTACTTTTCAATAAGTTTATGCAAAGGGATTAACCCAATGGATCTGCGTCGCCAATGCAACCACCGCCGTATTCACCTTCGACATCATCAATATCGGGAGGCGTATCTGAAAGCTCCGGTTCCGGCTCGGGTTCTGGCTCGTAGGTGGGTTCCGGTTCAGAATAGGATTCCTCTTCTGTATAAGTTGTCGAAGTACTCTCCTCTTCGTAATAGGTAGAAGTTTCGGTTTCGGAACTTGCGGAGGTATCTGTGCTGCTTGAAGAAGATTCAGTTTTAGCTTCTTCCTCAGCTTTCTTCTTAGCCTCTTCCTCGGCCTTTGCCTTGGCTTCTTCCTCGGCCTTCTTCTTAGCCTCTTCTTCAGCCTTTTTCTTGGCTTCTTCATCAGCCTTCGCTTTGGCTTCTTCCTCAGCCTTTTTCTTGGCCTCTTCCTCAGCCTTCGCTTTGGCTTCCTCCTCGGAAGACTTATTCGCCTCATTTACGGCAGTTGAAGCTTCCGCATTTGCCTCTTCCTTTGTGCATCCCGTAAGCGCTAACATCAATGTTAGAATTAGCGCCATTATGACTATAAGAAATTTTGATAATCTACCTTTCATTTCGCTCCCTCTTTTAATTCAATCTCTAATTTAATAATTCCCGTTCTCTTTTGAATGCTATATGCATCATATTATATACTACATAGGCATTACTTTCCAGTCTGAATTATAATACCATCGGGTGTCGCCATTTTTGATTTTAAATGCGAGAAGTCCATGTTCGTTATAGAATTCCGGATCGTATATCCAGGTGTCGCCATCTTGTTTGATAAATGTCCAAGAATGAGCGGCTCTATGTACTGTGGTGTTGACATAACCGGCAACCTGCTTGACATCATAGCCTAAGGTTTTCGCCATGATGTAGAAGGTCGAGGCCATAACATAGCAATTGCCGCGGAACTTGGAGAACCCGTAATCGGCAAACCAAATGCTTCCCCAGTTGGGATTTGAATCAAAGCTGTAGTATGGCATGGATGCTGACCAATTGTAGGCGGCTCTTAATGTATAACCAACCTCATCCAAAACGGCTATAGCTTTCCTGGAAATGCTGTGAACCAAGAAGTCTTTAAAGTAGTAGTTTAGCTTTCCAACTTTGCCCCAACCGTTTTTCGCTATTACGCCTGTGGTTGTTGCTGCATATTCTTTTCCGTCCTCAAATGTGAAGAATGTATTTTTGTATAGGTCGCCGGATTTTTGCGCGCAGAAAAGCTTGTTGCCGATTGTAAGGAACCCGTATCTTCTGATACCGTCCGGGGTCATTGCGGCAGTGTCCTCAGACAATGCTTTCGGACCGCCAAGAATCGTTACGCGTTTGATTCCTTTGTTCTTGTAGATGTATTTGTAAGCGGACTCGAAGCCCGTGTCGTTTTCGGTTAGGAGGAGTGGAATACCTTTGGCGTGTGCAATCGTTCCTCCGACCATGGCGTCCGGGAATATGTCTCCTCTTGCGAGGGCCACTTCCTCAGAGTCCTTGAAAAAGGTGTCAGCTACAGCGGTTGATGTTTCGTATCTATTGCTGCCGGCGATTCTTACAGGCGTGGAGTATTCCGCCAACTGGCTTTCCGCGGCTTCGCTAACCGCAGCTTTTCCACCTATAATGTAAATGGTACTTTCATCATCAAGATGCTCAGAGAGGAACATCTTTTGTGCATTCGATATTATTTCGTAGACGAGCATGATTGGTTTTCCCAATGCGGAAATGGTTATCGCATCGGGAAAATTCTTTCCCGTTGTGACCAAAAGATCGGTATCCCACGTCTTTGGAGCATCGCCCTCTGGTTGGACGCTCGCATCGCCGCTCGTTGTACCTCCCTGAGCCAATCGGTCAGCGGTCAATCGGTCGGCGGTTCTTAGAATTTCGAGATTAGTGTCGTAGGATGTTGCGCCGTGGAGTCGCACAACATTTCCTATGCTCAAGAGACTCGATTCAACTTTATCTGAAACAGCAAGATTGCCGCCCAAGACATAGATGGTTCCGGTGGTGCTGAGATTATTGCGAATGTAGTTCATCACATCAGTATTATCCGATGAGTTCACCAAAAGAATGGGAGCATCCTCAACGCTTGCCAAATAGCTTCCGGAAAGAGCGTCCTGCCATTTGTCGCTTCTCGTTACGATGATGCTGTCGAATTTATCTTTGCCGAGCTCTTGCTTAAGCTCCGTAGCAACAGCTATCGATGTTGCAATTCGATTGTCACCGTAGATGCGATCAACGCCCGGGGTGACGGGCTGCTTTGGTTCCGTACTCTCCTTAATTGGATCCGCATTAGCTTGGGATTGTGTGGGATTCTCTGTCGCGCTTGCAGTTCCGTTAGCGGTTCCTTCGCTTGTTCCGTCTAAAGAATTATCGGTTGAATTTTCGGCTGCAGTGTCTGTTGGTGTATCGGTTGTAGCATCGGTTGATGTATCGGTTGTAGCATCGGTTGGTGCATTGGTTGCTGTATCGGTTGGAGAATTTGTCGTTAAATCGGTCGCCTCATTGCTTGGTGTATTATTTGCTGTGTCATTCGTTGTATCTGAGGCACCATTCGTCCTGCCGGTCGAACCCTGTGATTCCTCCTGAGTCTCGAGAACCTGCGCAGAGTCGACACTGTCCGCGTAGGTGGTCTTGATGGTAAATGCAAAAACAATCAAAAGTGTCAGACCTATGACGAGCGCCAATTTATTAACACGTGCTTTTGTTCGCATCATCTTTCCTCCCCGAAAAATAAGATCATTATTGCTTGATTAGATAGTATTTCCAAAACAATTATTCAGCGCTTCAATAAAAAACGATACACCAATGGTAACATGCGCAGAACTGTATTTCAAGCAAGAAAAATCAAGACTTTGCGCTGTTTTTTAAGGTAAAGTTTTTTCCCAAAGACAGTCAATGGGTAATGTGATAGAATAGAACGAGCGAATGACAGAAATAGAATAGGCATGGCTTAAAGCTGCAGATAACGAATGGAGCAAGAGGCAGAATGGATTTTGGAAACTTAAACGATAAACAGATAGAAGCTGTTAAATATTTGGAGGGTCCGCTTCTCATATTGGCAGGGGCAGGCTCCGGCAAGACCAGCACGATGACTCACAGAATCGCGTACCTTATCGAGCAGGGCGTGAGTCCTTGGAGCATTTTGGCTGTTACCTTTGCAAATAAGGCTGCAACGGAGATGAGAGACAGGGTGGAAGCTTTGGTCGGAAGCACGCGTGGCATGTGGATAATGACCTTCCACGCCATGTGTCTTCGCATGCTCAGAGAACATGCGGACGTGATAGGTTATAACAGGGATTTTGTAATTTATGATACGACGGACCAAAAGACTATTGCGAGAAACATCATCAAGGAACTAAACCTGGATCCCAAGCAATACAAGGCGCCGTACATCTTGTCGGTAATCAGCGACAAAAAGGAGCAGGGAATTACACCGAGGCAATTTGAGGAGCAATCGGGAACGGACATCAAAAGTCGTGCGCTTGTCAATGCTTATTATATGTACGAAAAGACGCTCAAAGAAAATGATGCAATGGATTTTGATGATTTGCTTTTAAATGCGGTTAGGTTGTTAAAGGCGGACGAGTCGGTGCTTTTGGATTATCAAAAAAGGTTCAAATACATCATGGTTGACGAATACCAGGATACTAACCATATACAATATGAGTTGGTGCATTTATTGGCTGAGAAGCATCAAAACATCTGCGTTGTGGGTGATGACGATCAGTGCATTTATCAGTGGCGTGGCGCGGATATCAGGAATATTCTTGACTTTGAGAATGACTTCCCGAAGGCGAAGGTCATCAAGCTTGAACAGAACTACAGATCCAAGGCGAATATTTTGACTGCGGCGCATTCCGTCATAGAGAATAACAAAAGCCGAAAGTATAAAAAACTTTGGACGGAGGCGGAGGCCGGGGACAAGATTACCTATTACCGTGCTGAGGACGAAAAGGACGAGGCTTCCTTCGTTGCAGGGGAGATTGAGCTTTTGATGCATAAGTCTTGGGAAGATATGGGTGTCGCCGGTTTTGCGAATTCCAAAGGGACCGGTGAATCAAACGGTGGTCGCTACAAGTACAGCGACTTTGCGATTCTATATAGAACTAATGCGCAGTCCAGACAGTTTGAAGAGGCGCTGACCAGGAGAGACATTCCCTATAGGGTTCTTTCCGGTCTCAGATACTATGATCGAAAAGAGATTAAGGACATCATGGCGTATATGCGGCTTGTGGTTAATCCCAAGGATGACCTTTCACTTCGCAGAATAATAAATGAGCCGAAGCGAGGAATAGGTGACAAAACGCTCGACAAGCTTTCGGCGCTTGCCGGAGTTCGTGGGGAAAGCCTGTTTGAGGCGCTCTCAAGTCCCGAGGTTATTCAGAGCTTGCCGGGGAAGGCTTCGATTCAGGTTAAGGAGATGGTGGATGTAATTAATGCCTGCAGAGCCGAGGAAGAGAACCTTACAGTTACGGACATATATGATCAGCTGTTGGTAAAGACCGGGTACCTTGCTGCGCTTGAGGCTGAGAATACTATAGAGGCCGACGGGCGAATCGAAAACTTGATGGAGTTTAAGTCGGTGATTCAGGACTACGAGCAAGAGGCAAGCGTGGATGCGATTCGCGAGAGGCTGGGAACGGATGATGCTGTGATTCGCGAAAGACCGGGAACGGATGATGCTGTGATTAGCGAAAGATCGGGAACGGAAGATGTCGCGGGAATCCGTGCAGATGTTTTTGATCGAAGAGAAATGGAGTCTGCAGGTCCAAGCATCTCAGGATTTATGGAAAAGCTGTCGCTCATGGCGGAAATCGATAACCATGATGAGAACGAAGATGCAGTTGTGATGATGACAATGCATAGTTCAAAGGGCTTGGAGTTTCCGGTCGTATTTCTTCCCGGGATGGAGGACGGACTGTTCCCGGGGCATAGAAGTTTCGAAACGCCGTATGGAATTGAAGAGGAGCGTAGGCTGTGCTATGTTGGAATGACCAGAGCGAAGGAGCGGCTGTTCTTGACGGGTGCCTCTGTACGGACGATGTATGGGCGCACGGAATACACCAGGGAATCGCAGTTTTTAAGAGAACTGGATAAGAAGGTCGTGACCGGTGACGCCATCTTCGAAAGGCGCAACGACTTCGGAATTGGGCGTGTCGTTGGTCCCGGAGTATATACTGGCTCCGTGGATGGCGCAGCCTCCGCCGCGATGAGCGGCTATAAGCCATATGATGCGATGAAGGGCGGCAATTCATATGATGCGATGAATGACAGTCATTCATACTATGCGATGAAGGGCGGCAACCCATACGATGTGCTGAAGAGGGCAAAGGAAGCGACGAAAAAAACAGTACGCGATGCTGAGTTGAGCGCTATTAGCTTTGCTGTTGGTGATAAAGTAGAACATAAGAAATTTGGCATTGGTACGGTCATTGCTGTTACGCCATCATCGGTGACTGTTGATTTTGGTGGCGACATTGGTTCCAAGAAATTGGCACCCGGCATGGCACCCATTAAGAGGGTATAGTGTTTATATATACTATAATATTGAAATACTGGGATACTGGCATACTGGCATAATGGTTGACCAATGTTTAGGTATAATGCGCATAATGCATGAAAAATAATATGGGTAATATAATGCACATAATGCATGATAAATAATATGGGCGATAAAATGCGCATAATGCATGATAAGTAATATGGGCAATTAAATGCGCATAATGCATGAAGAATAATATGGGCAATTAAATGCGCATAATGCATGAAAAATAATATGATGAGGTAAATATGGCAGATAATTTGCTGAAAATGAGAGAATTGGTTGATCAGCTTAATAAGGCATCGAAGGCTTATTATGTTGATGGCACCGAAATCATGAGCAATTTTGAATATGATGCGCTGTACGATGAACTCCTTAAGCTTGAGGAAGAAACGGGAACCGTGCTTTCCGGGAGTCCCACCCAGCAGGTAGGTTATGAAGTGCTCTCTGAGCTCCCGAAGGAGGAGCACCCATCAAGAATGCTGTCCCTGAACAAGACCAAAGACAGGGAAGAACTGGCAACTTGGCTGGGAAATCAGGAGGGATTGCTATCTTGGAAGCTAGATGGACTTACAGTTGTCTTGACATATCAGGGTGGGGAGCTCTCAAAGGCGGTCACCAGAGGGAACGGAAGCGTAGGAGAAGTAATTACAGCCAATGCGAGGACCTTTGTCAACCTACCTTTAAAGATAGCTTACGATGGAAATCTTGTTATTAGGGGGGAAGCCGTAATCAGTTACAAGGATTTCGAAGAGATAAATGATGCCATTCCTGAGCTTGATGCTAAGTACAAGAATCCGAGGAACCTCTGTTCCGGATCGGTTAGGCAGCTAAACAGCGCCGTAACCCGCGAGCGTAGGGTCAGGTTCTACGCATTTAGCTTGGTGTCTGCGGATGCCACACCCGAAAGAGATGGTGCAGGTGCCGCGCAGATAAGCATGTTCGATGGCCGCGCAAATGCCACTCTGAAAAGAGGGGACACAAATGCCGCGCAGATAAGCATGTTCGATGGCAGCGCAAATGACATAAAGATAAGCGAGGCTAATTCCAGTGAAAACATAGATATACATATGGTCGCGACCAGTAGGCGCGCAGGCATGGAGTGGCTCAGGTCGCTTGGATTCGATGTGGTCGACTATCGAATGGTAACAGGTGCAACAGTTGTTGACGCCGTTGATAAATTCGAAACTGAAGTTGCGGCCAACCCTATTCCGTCCGATGGCTTGGTACTCACACTGGACGACATCGAATACAGCCGGAGCCTCGGCGAGACAGCAAAATTCCCTCGCGACTCTATCGCATTTAAATGGCGCGACCAGATTGCGGAGACGACGCTCCGAGAAATTGAGTGGAGCGCGTCAAGGACGGGACTAATTAACCCGGTTGCGATCTTTGATCCTGTGGAGCTCGAGGGGACGACCGTGACACGCGCGTCGCTGCACAATATCAGCATCATGGAGGAGCTTGAACTCGGAATCGGCGACACGGTCGAGGTCTACAAAGCCAACATGATTATTCCGCAAATCGCGGACAACTTGACGCGCTCGGCGCATATAGAGATTCCTGGGGTGTGTCCGGTCTGCGGGCAGGAGACACGAATTCACGATGAGAACGGAGTCCGGACTTTGTTCTGTGAAAATCCCGGGTGCACCGCGAAGAAGATAAAGAGCTTTACCTTGTTCGTGTCTCGCGATGCCATGGATGTAGAGGGACTTTCAGAAATGACAATAGAGAAGTTCATCGCGCGTGGAATGATTCATGAACCGGCGGATATATTTAAACTCCGCGAT
Source organism: uncultured Clostridia bacterium (assembly GCA_947302715.1). Lineage (GTDB taxonomy): Bacteria > Bacillota > Clostridia > Peptostreptococcales > Anaerovoracaceae > Eubacterium_B. The sequence continues at coordinate 884 of CAMYVY010000027.1, read as the reverse complement.
CATCGCGATGAAATTGTCGCAATGGAGGGATTTGGCGAGAAGTCTTTCGATAATCTAATGGAAGCGACGGAGAAAGCGCGGCATGCGACACCGGATAGACTCCTCTACGCCTTGGGCGTTCCGGGGATTGGAACTGCCAATGCAAAGGTTATAGCAAAGCATTGCAAGAATAAATGGACAGCGATTCAGAACCTCAGATACGATGAACTGACTTCGATAGACGGTGTTGGTGACGTTCTTGCTGATGGCTTTAGAAAATTCTTTGATGACGAGGAGAATGTGAGGAAGGTAAGCGACCTTCTGGAGGTTCTCGACCTTGATGAGAACTATGAGGACAATTCCGACGCGGAGTTTTTGACAGGGCATACATTCGTAATAACCGGAAGTTTGAATCACTTTGCAAACCGCGATGCCTTGGTCGAGGTTTTGGAGAAGGCGGGTGCGAAGGTCGCGGGTTCCGTTAGCTCGAAAACCAGCTATCTGATTAATAACGACATCACGTCCAATTCCGGCAAAAACAAAAAGGCGAAGGACCTTGGAATCCCAATAATCACAGAAGACGAAGTTCTCGAAATGCTGAACCAAAACTGAAATCCGGAGGTTCTTGGCCTCCGCTGATTGTAGAAGATACGCTTCTTGACATGTTTGGGCGAAATTTCGGAGTATCGGCACCAAAAATCAAAAATACTCCGGAGCGAAAAGGCAAAAAAACAAAAATACTCCGAAATTCGAGATGCTTTGGCGAAATTTCGGAGTATCGACACCAAAAATCAAAAATACTCCGGAGCGAAAAGGCAAAAAAACAAAAATACTCCGAAATTCGAGATGCTTTGGCGAAATTTCGGAGTATCGACACCAAAAATCAAAAATACTCCGGAGCGAAA
>CAMYVY010000026.1 GCA_947302715.1 uncultured Clostridia bacterium | reverse complement strand
GCTACTGATCGTCGACTTGGTGAGCCGTTACCTCACCAACTATCTAATCAGACGCAGGCCCATCCTTAGCCGATAAATCTTTGACGGATCATACATGTGTAAAATCCGTATTATGGGGTTTTAATCATCGTTTCCAATGGCTATCCCCCTGCTAAGGGCAGGTTGCCTACGCGTTACTCACCCGTCCGCCGCTTTCCACTTAAAAGAATCTACCGAAGTTTCATCACATAAGCTTCTCGCTCGACTTGCATGTGTTAGGCACGCCGCCAGCGTTCATCCTGAGCCAGGATCAAACTCTTAATTTAATCGTATTATTTGCTCGCCTCACATCTTTCGCTCGGCTCGCTCAATAATCTTAAAAGTTTCCTTAAACTCATACTTACGCTTTGCGCTCGCTAATTTCGTTTCGAAATTATTGTTGTTTAAGAAATTGTCGTTGCAAACTTTAGTTTGCTTTGGGACCATACACTTTACCATTTCTGATTTTGTGCACAGTCATTTTTATTTTGACTTTTTCTTTGCTATGAGATTTTCTAGGTTCATACTCCCAAAACATTGATAATTCAACATTTTTACGAGGAGCATTCCGCACAATAAAATTAAACTTTTATTGTGACAGCTCAATTATATTATCATACAAAAAAGCACCTGTCAATTACAAAATAATGATTTTTTTACTATTTTCGAGTCTTTTTTTACATCATTTTTGTAAGATTTCTACCAGTCGCCGTAATAGAACCATGTTCCATCATATTCTGCACCATTGGCAAGGGTATAGCATATGACGATTTCATCCCCATCGCTTAGAGTAATCGTTGAAAGCCCGACTCCCATATATGAATAATTATATAGATAAACCCAGCCCGAATAACCGTTAAAATCTCTTTCTCCCAAGCTGTCAGGATCCATGCTCTCATAATCCAAATCACCAATCAGCTCTTTAAGCGAATCAGGCACTATAATATTCTCCTGGCTTCCTACAATTCCGGGTTTATTAAGTCGAGCGAGATAGTAACCATAAATATTATTGCTCCCCGTTGGATTGAATCCATATTCGTTCAGGATTCTATCAACAAAGTTCGAGGCGCTTTCATCGGCATATATCTGTTCAGTAGTGGATAGTAAAATGCCAAGACCCAATATCCTTCCATCCACTGTCAGGCTGACATACTCGTTCGTGAGCGTCTCTTCAACAAATGTGCAGTCAAATATATAATTGGAAGATGTTGAATTTCCCTCTTCATCTTCAATATATATAGAAACTTCATTTCCTCCCTCGGTTAAAGGTTCCGGATTTCTATACGTTACAAAGCCATCGGAATCTACACCTGTACTGTAAATCAAGTTGCCGTTTAGTCGCACTTGATAATAGAAGGGATCTATTATTCTGTTGTGATAATCGGTACCCCTCACCTTGAATACTATGCTGTCTCCCTCTATCACTTGATTATTTTTTAAAGTGGTTTCCAAAAGAGGTTCCTTTGTCGTTTCCACTGTTGTATTATCATTCTCATTATCTATCACGGGAGTAGTATTAGTTGATGTTTCAGTCTCCGCATTTCCCTGTTCAGAGTTTGAAACTGCATTATCATCCACCTCCGGATTCTCGGTTTCCGATATTGAGTCTATTTGAGACGGTTCTTCGGTGGGTTTTTCTTCCTCTATTTCCTCCTCTTCCGGCGGAGTTTCAATATCTGTTTGTTCCTCAGGCTTAATTATGCTTTCCTCGTTTTCAGGGAAAATGACTTCTTCCTTCTCTTCATGATTAAATGTATTATCATGCAGCGCTTCCTCTTGTACTTCATCAAGATAATAATTGTCGCCGGTAACAAGGACCTGAGAATAGTTTTCATTTGGATTCGCATATGCATCATGTGTGTCTATTTTCCCTTGTTCAGTAAGTGCAAATCCGGACATCAAAACAAACAATAGCACAAGAGCTATTGCTCCAACTAAAAACAGTATTCTCTTTTTAAGGTTACCACCCTTTTCAATCATAGAGCTTTGCTCCCTTTTCGAAGAGATTAATTGAATCCAACGCCATGAGCGCTTGCTCGGAAGCCATGATATTTGGTTCACGAAGCTCCATGGTATGACAGAAGGCTCCATCACTCAAATAATATTTCATCAATCCATCAATAAGCGTATTGCCGTCCTTGATAAATCGCTCATCAGTAAATGGATTGATGTCGTTCATTGTAAGTGCGATTATACACATTGCCGTTGATTCACAATTCCCCATTGAACCGTCCGCATCCTGGTATGATGAAAGCACGTCGATGCTATCATCTATTGTCGTTTTAACCTGGGGATTTGAAACATATCCGGAGAGAGCCTGAATACCTATTGATATATAATCGCTAAGTCCTTTACCATCGTATTCCTTGGTAATTATGCTGTTTAAAATATAGTCAACATAATCATCCTCATGTTTAAGTTCAATATCTGCCACACGCGCCGAAAGGAGTGCATACCAAGCTGCATTTACCCCCTGATTTGTTACCTTGTCGTAATCATCCAAATATACGGTTAAATCATAACCGGCTACATTCTCAGGGTTCTTCCCAATAGCGCAAATTCCAATAATAGCCCTCTCGTATTCAGTGTATTTGTCTTCAGACAGAACTCCTTTATTTTTTTTAAGAGCAGCGCAGACGTTGTCATAGTATTTTTCATAATAGTTTTCCTGAATTTCAGTTCCCGATTTTTTGAGAGCAAAAACAAGAATATCTCCACCGGCAGCAGATGTAGTTGGATCCGGAATTGTATCCATGAGATAATTAATCGTCTCGATTTGAATGCCAGACAAATCATCAAATGATTTATATTGCTTTGAGCATGAAGAAAGAAGAGGAACAAGAAGAAGGAGTATTAATAAGGTCGCCGGTTTAACCGATTTAAAAGAATTACTCCTATTAGCTGCTTTTGCTTTTTTGTATTGATTAAGCATGAATTTTCTATCCTCCTCGGTAATTGTATCCAAGCTATATGCAGCGAGATTCCCCAGGCTCCTCGTTTCGTCATTTATATCAAGACCCAAGTCCTCCATTCGATTGTATATTGCAGAAACCGCCTTTTTCGGTTCAGCATTGTGGAACAGTTTCCATAATTTAATACTATCGATTATACGTCGGATCAAAAAATGAAGAAGGAAAAGAATGAGAATGAGTATTATAAATAGAACAACACCGGCAATCGCGCGGACCAACATCTTTGTTCCCTCATCCGAATATTCCGATTCATCCTCATCCTCAACCACGTCCGGTATCTTGCTATTGGAGAATTGATTAATAAAATCATAAACAAGTTTTTCATTTGAAATACCGGATGTCATATCCGCTTCCTTCATTACACCATAATATGAAGGTGTAACCTCCAACGGGACAAAGCCAATTCCATCAATATATATTTCAGTCCACGCATGCGCATTTTCTCTTTTCAAATCGATACTTTCTTCTGCCTTCGATACATCATCCGGAGTAATCAAATATCCTTCAACATATCTTGCCGGAATTCCATAATATCTGAATATCAAAGTCGCAAGTGTTGCATAATGAATATCAAAGCCTTTTCTTGAATGGATGAATTCCTCGAGCTCATTGTTTGAGGTTAAACTCTTCGTTCCAAGATCGGCACTATATACAAATTCGTCTTCCAAATATTTTCTTGTACTTTCGATTGCGAGTTTATAATCCATATGTCCTTTGCTCTGATCGCCTCTACTTCCTATACTGGCAGCAAGCAATTCTCTTTCCTTTAAGCCAATGGAAGTATAGTTCTCATAAACGAATTCATTGTAATGGCTTTCTTGATTAAGATAGGACTTTATGTTTTCATCTTGACCCGCAAGGGCATACGTAAAGAATTCACCTGCCAAATCGGTCCATCGTTCAACTTGGTTTACAGAAGATGTGTATACGTATTTTTTAAAGGATCCGAACTTTCCGTTAGAGAAGATATCTCCACCTTTTAACTCACCATTCATATTAATCTCAGAATGATAATCATAAGGAACAAAGGCGTATCTCGAATCCGCACTGATATTCTCTACAGTCAAAGTATTCAAATCGTCAGAATCAATTGCTCCCTCTCCAATTAGAGAAGCCGCTTGAGATAATTGGCCAAGGACGTTAAACCCATTTGATTCAAGATTATCAAAAAGACTAATATTTTGATAATAGGTCGCATTACTAAGAGGACTCCATTTGCGACCATCGAAGTTGCCGCCCACAAATCCCTTTAAGTACATCGATTGGGGATCGCTCATTTCTACCCTGAGTGCTATTTTGTCTTTTGTAGCATCATTTCTCGTCCTCTTCCTTAGGTCCCCGTGACCAAGAGGATCTGTGCCATAATATGCATCTTGAACATTTGATGCTATACCGTTAAATGCATTCGTAGAAAACACTTCCGGAAAAGATGTATAGCAAACAAAGAACATCCCCAAGACTGCAAAAGTCAAAACAGGCGCTTGCCATCCATTGTCGCTTGATATAAAAATAACAGCATTCAAAATGGCAGCAACAGAAAATATGTATACCCAAACCGATATTTCCACAGAAGAATAAACCGCAATTAAGAATTCCGGGATAATAAAAATGAGTAAGGCGAACTTAAACTTACTCCGTATGATCAAAAACGCCGCAATGCTTAATACAACAAAAAGAAGAAGGAGAAAAATACCTTGTCCACCCTCTCCATTATATTTATCAAGAATTATATAATCAAAATTTCCAAGGGTATCAGCAGCCTGATTCCAGCAGGATACCAGACTTCCTCTAAGTCCCGATTCTCCAAATGTGTAATCAAAACTTAGCCTCAGTTTCGAAGCAAACAAAAGAATAAATGTCGCAGAAACGAAGAGACTTGATAGAAGAACTATACCGCTCCTAAGTATGCTGTTTAATTGTTTTGGTATCGAATAATTCAACATGACCAAATTCGCGAAGCTTGTTAATATCCTCTTGATCTATTCCTTCAGAATCATCTGTAACAACGATGTAATTGTTAAATCCGTATCCATTATTAGCCGATAAATAATATCTAACAATATTGTAGTTATTCAAGCAAACGGGAGTTGAAACGAATTCGTGGAGAGCCGAATAATAATCATCCAGGCTTGATATATTTGTGATTACAATCCCCTTTCTCTTATCCTCCCATCCGAGAGCAAGGTGCACATCCTTTCTTGCCAAATGACTTACCATCAAGAGCGTTAGTTCCGTTACATAATCAATGGCATCATATAGATCTTCTTTTTCCGAATATGATGAGAAATTCTTTTCGGACAGGATGAGCAGGTTATTGTCCACCGGAAGTCCAAGTTCTCGGACCAATACGTCGCCGGTTTTTGCTGTTAGTTTCCAATGGACTCTTCTGATATCATCGCCCAATCGGTAGTCTCTAATACCAACAGTCTCACTGATATCGTCTCCCACTTGATTCTCCGCATATCGAAAACTCTCCACATCATATCTATCAGATATCTCAGGGATAATTTCTATCTCCTTGTCTTCGGGTACAACCAGAGTATTTGCTAAATACTGCCTCTCCTTGCGAACAGCCTCTCTTTTTAGTATTCCAATAGGATCGCTGAACACAACAGTATCAATTACAGATTCAATTTCACCATAGTGCTTTGATACTTTTGCAATAGGAATCGACTCACCTCTTCCGAGCCAAACGCTGCCTTTTATAGTATCTTTGGTTATCTCATCATTAAGCAAATTGCGAGAAACTATTCCGCATTTAAAACCAAAGATCGGGAATTTGGAATTGTTCCGTATTTCCACAACGATTTGATACGTTTTATCTATCATAGCTTCGGAGTCTGCCGTTATCTTTAGATCAAAGTTCCTCCCTTGAAACATGTAAAGCAAAACCGATATAAGTGAATAAAACAGCATCGTTAAAACAGCAGTGAGAAAAATCACACTGCCGGTAAAGATAAACAAGAGCAACAGAATAACAAATGTCGCTATGAATTTAATTCCTTCAATATGATTGTACATTCAGTCTAATCCAGTTTGGGCGCCTTGATAGAATCCATAATACCTATTAAAACTGTATCCACATCCAGGTTGGAAATCGAAGCCTTGGGGAGAAGGAATACCCTGTGTCTGGATGTATCGCAAAACACATGCTCTACATCTTCCGGAGTTACAAAATTTCTTCCCTGAACATATGCCTTCGCTTTTGCCATTCCGGCAATCGAGAGTGCACCTCTCGGGCTGATTCCAAGTCTTATATATTCGTTCTTCCTGGTAGCCTCACAGAGTTCTGTTATATATCTATATATTTTCTCGTCCACGTAAATATTTTTAACTTCATTTTTCATCAAGATCAGCTCATCAGATGAAACTATTTTTTCAACCTTGTCAAGTGGATTATACTTTTCTCTGTTTTTCAGTATTTCAATCTGCGAATTCATATCAGGATAACCCATGGATATTTTAATCATGAATCTGTCAAGCTGCGCCTCCGGAAGCATCTGAGTTCCAACGGTACCAACCGGATTTTGAGTTGCAACAACAACGAAAGGTTGAGGAACAGGATGTGAAACTCCATCTACCGTCACCTTTTCCTCCTGCATCACTTCCAGAAGGGCCGACTGCGTTTTGCTTGATGTTCTGTTTATTTCATCAGCAAGAAAGAAATTTGTTAGTGCCGCCCCCTCTCTATACGTAAAGGAATCGGTCTTGTTGTCATAAACAGTAAAACCTGTTATATCGGAAGGTACAACGTCAGGCGTAAATTGAACTCGATTGAATTTAAGACCCATGGCCTTGCTAAGCGCAAGTGCAAGTGTGGTCTTGCCAACTCCCGGGATATCTTCTATTAGAATATGGCCTCCTGCGAGAATCGCTTCTAAAACCTTTTCTATAACATCATCTTTACCCGAGATGGCTTTTTTGACTTCATTTACTATATCACTTACCCTATCATTTCTTAAGCTGCTCAAACCATCGCTCCTTATATCATTCACTATAGGTAGTCGTGTAATACCAAACAATTTTTTCCCCACCATTAAGTGTCATTTTATCCGCACCATATGAGGGGCTAACGCCGTCAACCATATACATCCATCCACTATCCTTCCCCGCTGAGAATTCATAGATGTAATTGATTCCTTCAACATAGTATCCGCCATAACCCGGCGTATATGTATATTCTATCTGTATATTGTAATCTTGGCAAACCTGATTTGTAATATCGAATACTGTAGTCTTTCCGGGTCTTATTTGATAATCTATACTCTTAAGTATTATACCATCTTCAGGAATATACTCTCTTATCGATTCGTCAACTGATTCCGGATCCTCCAATAAGGCATCGCATCTTATTTCAACACTCACAAACTGATTGTCGCTCGGATTGGTGGTTCCTCTATCACTATGCGTAAGATTCCAGATAACCATAAATGCAGCAAGGACAACTATTATTATTCTCATTATCCTATATGATTTCTTTTGTAAAAGTCTTTCTCTTAGTGAGTTTCTTGATTCCATGATTGACACCTATTTATATATTCCATATTTAATCTTAATTCTTTCCAGTTTTTGAATCATCGGTTCCCCAAAAAGAAATACACAGACAGCAGCAGTTATACCATGAATGAGATCGTAGGGAAGACCTGTAACATATACCATTCTCAATGCATCGATACTAAATTCCGTTCCATAATCCGATTGTATGGGAAGCGCCATCGAAGTAACAAGCGTGGCAATATTCATTACTCCGCCATAAATGATGAACGTTGTGAAAAAAGTAAATAGAGACATCGTTATTCCCGAAACAGGGAGTCGCTTTTTTTGAAGAAGGGTTCCCACAATGAGTCCCAGGACACCAAACGCGTAGAATCTCCACTCATATCCGATTCCATCAGCCGACGGAAAAACTATAATACTGGTATATGCAATGATTTCAGCAAAAACAATAGAAAGGGTTGGTCCCATAATAACCTTGAATGTTCTGGAGTTTAATTTTTCGATGCTCCCCTTATTGAACGCAAGCCCGGCCAAAAACCCCAAAAGCCCCCAACAGAACATTTGCCAAGGCGTCCAGGCCCCCTGCCCCAAATAGAAATTGCATATAAATCGTGATAGCGCACCTATAAGAAATCCCGCCTCCGGACCAAGTGCAATCCCAGAGATTATTACGAGTGCAGTACCTATATGAACAGGAAGAACAAGGTGAAATACCAGATGTGATGCAACGACAACTGCACTCATAGTTGCTATTAAAACAATTTCCCTTGCCTTCGGTTTACGCTTTTCAAAAATCATGAAGAAAGGAGCCATGATTGCAATTAGAATGAGAATGGAGGTAAGGAAATACCATCGTTGTCCAAGCATAACACCAAGAGCAATTAGAAGAGGAACCATTATGAAAATCAAAATGGCGGATACATTCATTCTTTTCTTAGTTGCTGCTTCGTATTGTGTCATCATATGCTCTTAAGCCATTCCCTCACTTCTTCACTGAGGACCAAGTCATCTCTCCATTTTCTCGTAAGTTTGTTTGCTGTAGTAGTATAGAAATTGTTGCCACGGAAGAATTCATGACTGTCCCCGGAAGCTGAAATCTCTCCATCAAAAAACATATAGCATTTGTCACCGTTAATTGCGCAAAAATCGATGTCGTGGCTAACCATAAATATAGTGGTTCCCTGGTTTACCAATTCCCTTAATACACTCCCTAACGTCAATTTAAAAAACGGGTCAAGGCCTTTTGTTGGTTCATCCAAAAGCAAGATCGTAGGTCCGTAAACCATTACCTTTCCTATAGCAAGTCTTTGCTGTTCACCGCCTGACAAATCGTATGGATTTGCTTTTCTTAAATGAGTAAGCCCCATCAAGGAAAGCATGTCCTCGGTTCTTGATAATTTCTCATCCTCACTTAAATCCATAAATGCCATTCCTTCAAACATTTCTTCTTCGACAGTTATTTCTGTAAAAAGTGCTTGTGGATCCTGAGGAACCAATGCTATTTTCTCTTCAGCACCGATTGTTATTTTACCTCTCTGCGGCTTAACAATTCCTATGATTGCTTTAAGCAAGGTGCTCTTTCCGCTCCCATTTCCGCCCAGAAGACAATTCAACGTACCCTTATCTATATCAAGGTTCATTCCGCGGAGGATGTCGTTCGATTTATGATTGTATCTAAAATACACGTCCTTCAGTGAAAGGACATTTTCCTTTGAATTCGTATCGGGAGTATTCGATCTTGTTGAATCATACTTTGTAGATATTTCTTCTACTTTCTTATCTTCCAAGAGATTGTCCAAGAGGAGTCTGCCTTCTCTCACCGTCAACGGAAGATTATCCTTGGACGCAAATTCAGTTCCGGCAAAAATTCTGACAACATGCGGCATTCCAAAAAACATGGGATGAGGATTGCCGCTCCCGACATGATCGTATAGTTCCAATGCAATTTGCCTTGCGTCACCGTTTGCAAGAACCCTACCCTCATCAAGTACGACAACTTGATCGGCCATCGGGAAAAGATCTTCCAATCTGTGTTCAGATATTATTACGGTTGTACCCAAATCTCTGTTTATTCTGTAGACAGTGTTTAGAAATTCTGTCGCGGCGATAGGATCGAGCTGGGACGCAGGTTCATCAAGAATCAGAACCTCAGGCTGCATTGCCATAACTGAAGCCAGATTCAAAAGCTGTTTCTGACCTCCGGATAGTTCCGATACATCCATTCTGAACCAGTTTTGTATGCCGAAGTATGAGGCCATTTCTGCCACTCGCCTTTTGATAACCTGATTTGAATAACCCAAATTCTCCAAGCCGAATGCGAGTTCATGCCAGACCTTGTCAGTTACAATCTGGTTGTCTGGATTTTGTTGCACAAACCCTATCCCAATTGCGCTGGTTCTGTCATCCTGATTCTCAATCGATATTCCATCGATCAGGACGGCACCGCTCTTCTCGCCATAGGGTACGAGGCTCTTTTTCATCTGTCGGAGTAAGGTGCTTTTACCACAGCCGGATTTTCCACATACGGCAACAAATTCTGACCTGCCAATGCAAAGATTTATATCGATAAGAGCAGGTTTCTCCGAAAGCGGGTATTTAAATGTCAGGTTCTCTATGCGGATTTTCTCCATCTGTATTCACCGATTAAATCAATTGCAAAAGGCATAAAAGCCAACAATATGAATGCCATGATAGCGGGTCCAAATAGGTATCCATATTCGGAATCAGCAAATCTGAATTCAGGATAGTAGTAGACTCTGCCTGCTCCTAGAAAAAAAGTAAGGCCAACAAAGCTCGTAAGGATTATCACTAAGGCTATCAATACTCCATCCCTTTTTTCAAATGTAAAGATTCGATAGCTCGTTCTACCCGGAAGCCCGTAGCCTCTTGCAGTCATTGAGTCGGCACTTTCTATTGATGCTTCGAGCGACCAAGAAAGCAGAATTGATATTTCCTTCGTGAATTGCCTTATTTTATTGATCGGTCCCTTGATATTTCCTCTTCCAAGTGAAGCCTGTCCCATTCTTATTTCCTTATATCTTCGTCTTAAGAGTGGTATAAATCTAAATATCATCGAGATGGTGAGACCAAGCACAGGTGCCAGGCCCCCGAAGACATGAATAAGTTTGTCCGATGTCATAATGCGCCCGAAACTAATGAACCATACGATGACAGAAGAAATCATTAACGACATCACCATTCCATAAATAAATGCTTCCTTTGTAATCCTATTGGGTCCGATATAGAATAGAACAGTCGCACCGTTATGTGTAAAGAGTCCGTTAATAATGCTACTAAACAGAAATATAATCAAAAGCATCAAAAGAACGGACCTTAATGTCCTTCCGGCAAAATAAATCCCCTCATCCACAGTCTGTAAATAAAACTCATAGATGACTGCAGCTATTAGTGAGATAACAAGAAAAACCGGAGAGTCTGAGAACATCGAAAGTCCGATTATACCTGCATAATAAATCAATGTCGCAATTGGATGAAAACTATTCATTCGAAACTATCTCGTACATGTCCTGGGCATCTTCTTTTCTTGGCGACTCCGTAAGTAGAGTAACCTTGACAGTGATGGAGCTGTTTCCAAACGTAATCCCGATGATGTCTCCCGGATTTAATTCGGTTCCCGCTTTGGCAATCTTGTTGTTGACAGTTACCCTTCCCGTATCGCAAGCTTCTTTTGCGACAGTTCGTCTTTTAATGAGTCTCGAATTCTTTAAGTACTTATCTAAACGCATATTATCACCCTTCATTTTTATGATATTATTATACGATTTATTCCCCTGTTTGCGCAAGGGAAAGGACTATGCTATACTTTTCTTCTATGCAGTACTTTTCTTCAACGGACGGAGGAATTATATATGGACAAAAATAATGACAGACTGGATTGCTTGGACACCGAAGAAAACAAAGAAAAAGACTTATCACAAAAGAATTATACATTTTTCAGTCACAAGGATTGCGAGTTTTTCCCTTGTCACAAAACCAACGACCCCGATAATTTCAACTGCTTGTTCTGCTATTGTCCCTTATATGCGTTGGGACCGAATTGCGGAGGGAATTATTCATATACGGAAACGGGGTTTAAGGACTGCAGTAAATGCATGTTCCCTCACGTTAGGAATAACTACGATAAAATACTTGCAAGATATTCCGACATCATCAAAATAGCTGCCGAAAAATAAAAAAAATATAAGGGGACGGTTCAAACCGTCCCCCTTTTAACGCTTTAGGCCGTCTTATTTTTTCTTGTTGACAGCATCCTTGAGAGCCTTACCGGCTTTGAATGTAGGAGCCTTGGAAGCTGGGATCTTAATTGTTTCGCCCGGCTTGCGTGGGTTTCTACCCTCTCTTGCTTTTCTCTTCTTGGTCTCAAATGTTCCGAAACCAATGAGCTGTACCTTCTCGCCCTTTACAAGAGCTGTCTGTACTGTTCCTAGGAAAGCATTAATAGCAGCTTCTGCATCCTTCTTTGTGAAGTTCGTCTTTGCTGCCACTGCAGCAACCAATTCAGCCTTATTCATTCGTAAATCCTCCTTAAAATATTAAGCACGCTGGCTTTTTATTACATCCCAGAGCTCGTCCATCTCCTCCAGCGACATATTCTCGAGATTTTTGCCGGATTCTTTAGCCGCCTCTTCTATCATACGGAATCTGTCGATAAATTTCTCGGTTGAGCGATTGAGTGCCTCCTCGGGATCAATCTTTGCAAACCTAGAAACATTTATCACAGAAAAAAGCAAATCACCAAGTTCTTCAAACATGCCTTCATAATTTGCTTCTGCTTTCGCCAAACAGAATTCCTCTAACTCTTCCCGAACCTTTTCAATCGCCGGTTCAATATTGTCCCAATCGAAGCCAACATCAGCTGCTCGTTTTTGGACCTTCTCACCTCTGATTAAAGCGGGAAGTGATTTCGGAACATCCGTCAGACGTTCTGTATGCGTGATGTTTCCGTGCTCTTTGCTCTTAATATTTTCCCATTTTTCAAGGACTTTGTCAACTGTTTTTGCCTCACCATTTGAAAAAACATGGGGATGGCGGTTTATCATTTTTTCGCATTCATAGTTTACCACATCTATGAAATTAAATTTATTCTCTTCTCTCGCCAAATCGGAGTGAAATACAATCTGAAGAAGTACATCGCCGAGTTCTTCTCTCAGATTGTCATAATTTTCTCTATTGATTGCCTCAACAACCTCATACGCTTCTTCAATCATTCCACGTCTAATCGACATATGAGTCTGTTCCATATCCCATGGACACTTTTTTCTAAGAACCTTTACCAGTTCTATGAACCTTCTGATTGCAGTTTCTTCAGAGGTTGAATCATCATACAGATAGTTATATTCTTCTTTTAAATTACTCTTATCAATCATTCGTTTTCTCCACTACCAATTCTTTACCACTTTCCTTATAAGCGCATTTATCTTCTCGCCCTTGGGGATTTCCGATATTTCTTCAGGGCTGGCCACTCTAATGACTACCACCATTATGCCGTAAACTAACACACCGACCAATATTGCAAAAAGGGTGGAGAGACTGTTCCCCAAGAATATGGAAAAGAGTTTATGTGAGCCATAAGCAAAAGCCCCCATTACAAGCGCAGCGATGAACGGTTTTATGAAGGTGCCCATTATGTCCGTTCTTGCTCCCGTATATTTTTTAACCGCGACTTCATTAAGTGCAAAGGCGATTAAATATGCAATTACGGAACTTGCCGCCGCGCCAACCACGTTGATCGATTTAATTCCAACAAAGATATATGTGAGCACAATTTTAATCAATGCACAGATGGCAACATTTCGAAGGGGGATGATTTGCTTCCCAATAGCCTGCAGTGCACCCGTTGATGTTTCGTAAAGAGCAAGTGTAACTATGCTGAACGTCATCACAATAAAGGTCGGAACAGCATCCATCGCTTCATCTATCTGGGCAGGATACAGAAGTTTAAGTATCGGTCTTGCAAGAACCAAAAGTCCAATCATGGATGGGAATGCAATCAATGTTGTCAGTTTGTATCCGGTCCCTATATTCTTGTCGACGTTTTCATAGTCGCCTCTTGCTGAAGCATGAGATATCGCGGGAACTATGCTTATTGCAATGGCTTGAATCAAAAACTCCGGCATATTGACCAAGGAATTGCAGTATCCCGCCATGAGTCCATAGAGATATGTCGATTCTTCCTGAGACCATCCGGTTGCAACCAGACGTTTCATAATTACAGTAGCGTCTATGCTGTACATGATTGGGATAATCTCTGCCCCAACGATGATAGGAATTGCAATGGTAAGGATCTTCCTGATTATTACCTTTGTGTCTTCTATATAATCGCTGCCCCTCGAATTCTCGATTTGCAATCGACTTTTAAACATCGAATAAACAAGAATCATAAAGGCCATTGCCATCAGTGAACCGGCACTTGCGCCAAATGATGCTCCGGCTGCTGCAGCGGGAAGTCCACTCTTAAGAAAAATCCTCGTTAGAGCGAATCCGACAATAACCCTCGTGAGCTGCTCTATTATTTCGGAAAGAGCAGTCGGTGTCATATTTCTTCTTCCCTGGAAGAAACCTCTGAAAGAAGATAGAAGCGGGACAAATAGAAGCGCAGGCGCTATCGCTCTAATGGCCTGTGCCGCCATTGGGTTTTCTACATAGTTGGCATATGCATTTGCTCCAAAGAAACAGATTGCAGCAGAAACACCACCTAAAAAAGTCATAATTCCAAGCGATGTTTTTAATACCTTTCCGGAATTGGCAAACTGCTTCTTTGCATTGTTTTCGGAAACCAGCTTTGATATTGCAACCGGAAATCCGGCAGTAGAAAGAACAATCAGAACGGAATAAATAACGTAGGCGATTTGATAATACGACATCCCCACGCTTCCCATCCAATTGGTAAGAGGAATCTTAAATACAGCACCAAGAAGCTTCACCACAATACCGGCTGCACCTATTATTGCTGCACCCTTTACTATTCCATTTTCCTTATTAACCTGTTTTTCGATATTATTGTTTAGATCTTCCATAATTAATTACAGAATTATCGGCTATTCAATTTTCCAAGTATATCGTCTATGGATCTGTAAACCCCTTTAATTGTTTCATCAAGGTCGATTGTGGGATACTCACCATCGATATAGACAGTTTTGCCATCTACCATTGTCATGTATATGTCACTATCGGTAGCTGACAGAACAATATTGCTCGAAATGTCATAGCATGGATGCATGTTTGGCGAATCCATCTTGAGAAGCACAACATCAGCCTTGTAGCCTTCCTTAATAAATCCGGCATCTTCTCTTCCCTGTGAAAGAGCGCCGTTTCTCGTTCCCATAGCCAATATTTCCTTTGGTGAGAAGACCGTTGGATCCATGTTTTTTACCTTTGCGAGAAGCATGGCAGTCTTCATTTCTTCAAAATAGTTCAAATTATTGTTGCTGGCAACACTGTCGGTTCCTATGGCAATTCTTACGCCCTCGTCCGCGAGCGCCTTAAGGTCGCAAATACCACTTGCCAATTTCAAATTGCTCACCGGATTGGTAGCAACGAAGACGTCTTTCTCTTTTAAGATTTTGATGTCGTCATCCTCCAACCAAACACAATGAGCAGCAGTTGTAGGAACATCAAAGAGACCGGCATCGGCAAAATACCTTACGGGCGTTCTACCATTTCTGCGCAACTTACATTCCTCGGTTTCTATCTTTGTCTCCGAAGCATGTACATGCATTCTTATACCCATTTGTTTGGCTAACTTTCCGATTTCAATGACTGTTTCCTCGTTCGACGTATACTCCGCATGGATTGAAGCATCAATTAGTATTCTGCCATCACCTGCACCATGGTGTTTTTCGTAGGCGTCAATCATTTCCTTTGCTGAAATAAGTTCCCCAAATGGTATTCCATCAGGATTGGCTATTGCCCTCGATACATTTGTCTTTGCTCCTGATTCAAGATAAGCTCTTACCATGTCGTCGGTAAAATAGTACATGTCGCTTGTGGACACTATTCCATATTTAAAGGACTCAGCAATCGAAAGCATCGTCCCATAGTATACCGCTTCCGATGTCAGGAAATCCTCAAACGGGAAAATCTTCGTGAAGAGCCAATCTTGCAGGTGCATGTTTTCACCATATCCCCTCATGAGAGCCATCGTAGAATGAGCATGCGAATTGTAGAAACCGGGAATCATCAAATAGTTCCCCTCTATTACATCTTCATCGTTTTGTTCGATGTATTCTACAGAATCTCTAATTTCAGCAATACGGTCATCTTTTACGACAACATCCACATTCTTTCTAATATCGTAATTTTCCGTAAGTATAGATATATTTCTAAAAAGCATATATTACCTCCAAGCAAAATTATCGCAATAAACAATACCTGATTATATCATATTAAGTGACATGTTACGATGGTAAATCGTTTTCCGAAAGCACTTCCAATGCCCTTATCGTGTCTTCAAGTTTTGACTTTGAATCGGTAGTAAGCGCGAAATACGGTTCACTTCCGCCATGGAACAGAACTCTTGGTCCAAACACCTCATTCATCGATAGGACTGAATACGGGGAAATGCTTCCTTCATCAGGCATGGATAAATACACCTTGCCGTTTTGTTCATGTATTCTGCTTAACTTTGATTTCTCGGCCATCGTTCTTATAATTGACACCTTGATTAAATTCAGCGTCTCCTTCGGAACTTCGCCAAATCTGTCAATCAGTTCATCCAGAACATCCTCCGATTCGGCAACATTTTCTATATCTGCTATTCTCTTGTACATAGCAAGCTTAACACTCTCATCTTCTATATAATCCGATGGTATACTCGCAGGTACTTTGATTTCAACAGCAAAGTCTTCGCGTCTCTCATGTACCTCTTCGCCTCTTGCTCTTCTGGCAGCTTCGTCTACAAGTCGCGCATATAATTCATATCCGATATCCAACATATGCCCACTCTGTTCAGCACCAAGAATATTTCCCGCACCTCGAAGTTCCATGTCACGCATGGCGATTTTAAACCCGGCACCAAATTCTGTGAACTCCTTGATAGCCCTAAGTCGCTTCTCGGCTACTTCGGTGAGCACCTTGTCTTTTTGAAACATCAAATACGCATATGCTATTCTATTTGATCTTCCCACTCTTCCTCTTAGCTGGTAGAGCTGAGAAAGTCCACACTTGTCAGCATCAAGCACGATTAAGGTATTGGCATTGGGAATATCAAGACCGGACTCGACAATAGTTGTCGCTACAAGGACATCCGTCCTTCCTTCCACGAAGGAATGCATCACTTCCTCAAGTGCGGACTCCTTCATCTGTCCATGGCCGACAGCAATACTTGCTTCCGGAACGAGTTCCCTAATTCTCTCGGCAATCCTGACAATGCCCCTTACTCTGTTGTATACTACGAAAACCTGACCACCCCTATCAAGTTCTCGGTTTATTACCTCTCTCACCAAATCCTCATCCTGTTCCATGACATATGTCTGGACCGGATATCTTTCCTCTGGTGGTTCAGATATGAGACTCATATCCCTGATTCCCGTCAGCGACATGTTTAGGGTTCTCGGAATCGGTGTAGCCGATAACGTTAGGACGTCTATTCCTGCCTTGAGTTTTTTTAGTTTCTCCTTATGTGCGACACCAAATCTTTGTTCCTCATCTATTACGAGAAGACCCAAATCCTTGAATCTGATATCCTTTGATAGAATCCTGTGCGTACCCACGAGTAAATCGACTTTGCCTTTCTCTACCGATTTCGCAATCGCGGTGAGATCCTTCTCACTTCTGAATCTCGACATCAGCTCTATTGTAAAAGGAAAGCCTTTAAGTCTCTCCTTAAGAGTATCATAGTGCTGGCTTGCCAGTATTGTCGTTGGAACAAGCATCGCCGCCTGTTTCCCTTCAATCAAGCATTTAAAAATCGCTCTTGCTGCAACTTCGGTTTTCCCATATCCCACATCGCCGCAAAGCAATCTGTCCATAGGTTCCTCTTTTTCCATATCGATTTTTATTTCTTCTATGGATTTAAGCTGATCCGGTGTTTCTTCATAGGGAAATGCACTTTCAAATTCCGCCTGCCATACCGTGTCCTCGGAAAAAGCATATCCGCTCTCCGCTTTTCTCTTTGCATATAGAGCGATAAGCTCATCCGTCATTTCGGAAACAGCTTTCTTGGCCTTTTGCTTGGTTTTCCTCCAATCATCGGTGCCCAATTTATTGATCTTAGGTGTTTTACCCTCTGAACCGATGTATTTCTGAACCACATCCATTTGCTCTACCGGAACGTAAAGGATGCCATGACCTTGATATTTGATTTTTATATAATCTCTTATTATTCCCTGATCGTTTAATTCCTCAATGCCTTGAAAAACTCCGATGCCATGATTGTCATGGACAACGTATTCACCTTTGTGAAGTTCGGTAAAACTCTGTATCGCCTTACCCTTGGTATATCTCTTGCGGCGATTCTTTCGCCCCATAAGCTTGGAGCTATCAAAGATATTTCCATCGCTTATAAAGCATACTCTTTCATCGGGAACTATGAACCCTGATGATAAATACCCTTCCTTCACTGTTGCCAGATTGTCCAAATTTCTTTCGTTTAGAAAATCTCGAATGGTATTTAAACGGCTGTCCGACGATACGGAAATTACCGTCCTGTATCCTTTTGCTCCATAATCGGAAATATCCCTTGCGAGCAAATCCATATGTCCGTTGTAACTCGTTACGGGCTGAACTCGGATGGAGCTTAGTTCTGTCAATTCAACGCCTTTTATGCTCTTTGTAAAAGGCTGAAGAAAATAGATATTCGGAACATCATATACTCTTTCATAATCGCTTATGCCGGTTATAAGTTCTCCTTCTTCCTTTGTCGCTTGTTCCTTTTCCAACAAATACTCGAAGTCGTTCCATAATTCGGTAAATCTTAATTCAAGGGATTCTCTTATTCTTTCGGGGTCTTCAATAAAAACATCTCCCTCGAGCATATAGTCCCAAATGTATTCGTACTCGGAACTCGAGGACTGCTTTTCAGTGAGTGCCGTACTCACCGGATATAGCTCAACTTCGCTTATATTTTCAATACTTCTCTGGGATTCCACATCAAAGGATCTGATGCCGTCAATCTCATCGTCAAAGAAATCTATTCTGTACGGATTATCGCTGTCCATGGTGAATATGTCGATGATTCCGCCCCTTACCGCGAATTGACCTTGCCCATATACAGTATTGACTCTTTCATAGCCAAGCTTCACCAGGTCCTCTTTGAAATCATCGATATTCAGCTTGTCACCTACAGCAAACTTGACGGAATTCTCTTCATATAATGAATGGGGGTTTATTCTTTTTATTGCACCTGATGCCGATGCAATAACCACAGCCTCACGGTCGGTTCTTAGTCTTTTTAGAATTCTTGCTCTTTCGATTTCTTGATCTTGGTTTCTTGCTTCATACTTAAGAAAAACATCCTCATCGGGAGGAAGTATCGATATTTCCCTATCACAAAAAAACGCCAGGTCTTCTGCAAGTCTTTCCGATCTTACTCTACCCGGTACAATGATTAATGCTTGTCTTCCCTTCTTTAAAATATTGGCTATCACATACGCCGAGGTCGAGCCGCCGACCCCTGTGATAGCCACTTTATTATTTATCATTTTTCACCGTCCAAATTGTCGTCGGATGCGGGTACAACCTTTTCCTTCTTCTTGTGAGTATTGTACCTGTTCATGGCAATATTTATTCCCTCTCTGATGTAGCAAAGTACGGCATCCACAGCTTTATCGCAAGCTTCTTCGAGCGGCTTCACCTCATCTTTAGAGAATCCGCCTATGACATAGTCAACGAGGTCGCCTTTTCGCTCTCCACCAATCCCAATCCTTATTCTTGGAAATGAATCGTCTCCAAGCATATAGATAACAGACCTCATTCCATTATGTGTTCCCGCACTTCCTCCGGTTCTGATTCTGACCGTTCCGAGAGGAATATCTATATCATCATATATAATCAAAAGGTTTTCCGTAGGAACCTTGTAAAAGTCCATAACCTCTCTTATCGCCTCTCCGCTATTATTCATGAATGTCTGAGGCTTCACTATTACAACCTTTTGATTCTCCAGGCTGCCTTCCCAAATAAGCGATTTGAACTTGCTTTTTTTAATGCTTATATTGCATCTTTCCGCAAGTCTATCCACCGTAATAAATCCGAGATTATGCCTGGTGTTTTCGTATTTTTTACCGGGGTTTCCCAGTCCGCAAATAATATACATCAGAAATTTCTCGGTGTATCAAAAAGCTTACTAATCGAACCGTTGGTAAATACTCTCGTCATTGCTTCGGCGAAAAGCGGAGCAACGGATAAAGTTGTGATTTTGTCGATAAGCTTTTCTTCAGGTATCGGAATCGTATTCAAAATAGCCATCTCGCATATTTGAGATTCCTGGATTCTGTCAATCGCAGGTCCTGAAAGAACCGGGTGGGTTGCACAAGCAAATACTTCCTTTGCTCCCATGTCCTTTATGGCATTGGCGGCATTTGTTATTGTTCCGGCGGTATCAATCATATCATCAATAATGATGCAATTCTTGCCCTCGATATCACCTATTACATTCATAACCTCGCTCTTATTCGGTTCCGGACGTCTCTTATCGACAATGGCAATAGGACAATTGAGGAATTCAGCCATGTTTCTGGCTCTCGTTACGCTACCGTGGTCAGGCGAAACAATGCACAAATCTGTTAGGTTCATATCCTTAAAGTACCTTGCAAGAATCGGCAGTCCAACCAAATGATCGACAGGAATATCGAAATATCCTTGGATTTGGTTTGCGTGAAGATCCATGGTAACCACTCTATCCGCTCCCGCTGCCATAATCAGGTTTGCAACAAGCTTCGCAGTAATCGGATCTCTTGCCTTCGCCTTTCTATCCTGACGCGCATATCCATAATAAGGTATCACGGCATTAATTCTTCCGGCTGAAGCCCTCCTCATGGCATCAATCATGATTAGGAGTTCCATTAGATTGTCGTTTACCGGAGCACAGGTAGATTGTACAATATATACATCTATTCCCCTGACTGTTTCCCAGAGGTTTACCGAAATCTCACCATCACTAAACTTAGTCACCGTTGCTTTTCCCAAGGGTTTCCCCATTATGGACGCAATCTCTTCCGCTAGGGCAATATGGGAATTACCTGCAAAAACCTTATAATCCGTAAACACTCCGTTTTTCATCAGTCTTTTACCTCACTATTATCGCGACTATTATCCTATTATGAGTTTGCCAACTTTATATATATCACCGGCTCCCATTGTGATTACCAAATCACCATCAAGAGCTTCGTTTTTAACTTTTTCCGCAAGTGCATTGAAATCCGGAATATATTCAATTGTCTTATCGGGATGAGTTTCCTTAATCTTGTCGGCCAGAGCCTTGGACGATATATTGTGGATATTCTTTTCCCTTGCTGCATATATCTCAACCAAGATAAGTATATCTGCTTTCTCAAAAGCTTCCGCAAATTCATCAAAGAGTGCAAGCGTCCTGGTATATGTATGCGGTTGGAAGAGGCACCAAAGCCTCTTGTGAGGGATATTTTGTGCGGCAGAAAGAGTTGCCTTTATTTCCGTTGGATGATGCGCATAGTCATCAACCAAGAGTACACCCTTTTCGGTCTTTCCTATTATGTCGAATCTTCTCTGCGTACCATGATATTTATTTAATGTATCAATTATAATATCGGTTGGAACGCCCAATTCATAGCAACACGCAAACGCAGCACCTGCATTTAATATATTGTGCTCGCCCGGAACACTTAAATTGATTCGGCCCAAGGGTTCACCCTTATGCACGATATCAAACGACGGCATTCCGTCTTGTTCAAATCTCACATCCTGAATGCTGTACGTGCAGCTCGGACTATAACCATAGGTAATCGCATCCGGTCTATTCTTTATTATTCTGTTTACAAAAGGATTTGCATCATAAGCGATTATCTTTCCACCGGGTCTTATATTGTCGGTGAATCGATCGAAGGAACTCACTATGTGCTCCAAATCTTTAAAATAATCCAGATGGTCGGAATCGATATTGAGTATAATTTCTATCTCCGGTCTAAGTTCAAGAAAACTGTCCCTATACTCACATGCTTCAGTTATGAAATAGTTGTGACCGCCAACTTTGTAGTTGCCACCAATCTCATTTAGATTTCCGCCAACAAGAATGGTCGGATCGAATTTTGCTGCTTCCAGAATCAAAGAAACCATAGAGGTGGTTGTGGTCTTGCCGTGAGTTCCGCTTACAGCAATGCTGTCCGGATACTCGTCCATCAGAATACCCAAAATCTCAGCTCTGGATGCCAGTGGAATTCCCATTTCCTTAGCTCTTTTGATTTCAGGATTTTCTTCGGCAATAGCGGCGGAATATATGACTAAATCCGCCTCCTCCACATTCTCAGCCCTATGGTCAATAAATATATTTGCGCCGTGGCTTCGGAGCTTTTCTGTAATCTCCGATTTGTTCATATCCGAACCGGATACATTATAGCCTCTTGACAACAAAATCTCAGCAATTCCGGAAAGTCCTATACCTCCAATGCCTATACAATGGATATTGCTGTGATCGGCAAGACTTATCATTTCGTCAAAACCTCCAATGAATATTTCATACGAAGGTATTATAACACAATAAATGTTACTTGTCTTTATTTCGTATTGTCTTAATTCCAAATATAAATGTAAAATTATCAAATTATTTTTCTTTAATTAAATTTATTGCGTTTTTATAAATTATAAAGTATAATTAACAGCGTTCCAAAAAATGCAGAGAAAGGTGAAAAACATGGAGATTACCGACGTTCGCATCCGTAAGATCAGTGATGATGGAAAGATGAAAGCAGTAGCCTCTGTCACCTTCGACGATGAATTCGTAGTGCATGACATCAAGGTAATCGACGGACAAAACGGACTCTTCGTCGCTATGCCATCTAGAAAGATGGGCGAAGGTGATTTCAGAGATATCGCACATCCATTGGTTTCCGAAATGAGAAATCGCATCAAGGATGCAATCTTTGCAGCATATGATAAATTGCTGGCAGAAGAAGAAACGACAGCAGAAACTGTAACAGAATAGTATAGACCCGAATTACTGCAGTCAGAAACTAAGCAGGCGGTTCATTCGTCTGCTTTCTGTTTTAAATGAAGGATTATGATGAACGGTATGAATATTGATAGGCCTGAATATGAGATTTGCTTATGCAGACGACTCAAAGTATCCGACGTTGAAAAAATAATCGAAGAGACCGGTGCATCAACATTAAAAGAACTTTGTGAACTCGGCCATGTAGGCGATAAATGCGGTGGATGCAGAGAAGAATTGCAAATGTTACTTGAAAAGAAACAAAAACATTGACTTTTGATGTTCACTTTGATAATATATTTGTTGCAGTGTTCTGCGGTGCGTGGCGGTGTAGCTTAGTTGGCTAGAGCGTCCGGTTCATACCCGGAAGGTCGGTGGTTCGACTCCACTCGCCGCTACCATG
>CAMYVY010000025.1 GCA_947302715.1 uncultured Clostridia bacterium | reverse complement strand
TGTATTTTCTGCAGACGTTACCTGTACAAAGTAGATTTTACTTATTCAAGTAACCGTTTTATTATAATACTGCGGTTAAAATGTTCTATTCTTTAATCTTTAAAAATGCCTCTGTCAAAGTATCGTGCAATTCAGTTTTCTGCGCTTCAGTCAATTGGTCCGTCGGACTCTCCAAACCGGGAGTTACCCCCTCATGCCTTTCAACTACCTCGCCATTTTTTACAAAATACACATCGGGGACATATAGATGTGGAAGTCCCTCTGCATCCGGGTCCAAATACTCACCAAAGTATTCCACAAACTTATCATATCCCTCGATATCAACATTGGATTGCCAAGAAGGATCTCTTCTGGTATCCAAATATGCAATTTTGCACTCTTGTTCCAAAGCAACATCGTTTAGGTACTGTATCAAAGCATTGCACCAAGGACAATTATCATATCCGCAATAAAGCACAAATGATGATTGGGAATCCATCAATTTGCTTATATCATCCATTGTCACATCTACAAATACGGTTTCCTTTTCGTATCCCGAAAGCCCTGAATAACCGGTCATATCGGAAACCGAATAATCAGCCAATACATCCCCGGATGCTTTGCCCCCTGAACCCTGCGAGCTGCAGCCGGACATTGATACACAGACCATCAGCATCAAGGCGATGAATGTTATTATCTTTTTGGAAAATGCTTTATTCTTCATCCTATCCCCTTTGATTTTAGTTTGTGGTTGGAGTCTCTGGAGCTTCTTCTACAACTTGATTGTTACCCGTCACCAAATTATATAGGTATTCACCCACCTGTGTATTACGGCCAAAGGTAATGAGGACGGAACCAATGGCAGCTAACAGCAATACTATGGTCAGTATCACAAGAAGAATTGTTTTTATTATTCCTGATGCACCTGTCTTTTCTTCTTCCTCTTCAACTTCATCGTATTCTTCATCAACCACTTCCGGCTTTTCGGTTTCTATCGATGCGCTTTCACCACTGTCTTTTTCAATTTCTTCCTTTAATACCTCAATGTCTTTTTCAAATGCCTTGGCGTCATTCTCCAAAGCCTCAATATCTCTTTCAATAGCAGCGGCTGTCGGGATATCTTCTGGGATATCTTCCGGGATATCTGTAAGTACCGAATCCAATGTTTCAGCTTTTCTGCTTTCATTATCTGTATTGGATATATTTGCATTTTTCGCTGTATTTGCAGGCGTAGAAAGGTTTGTATCCAATGAATTCAACCATGCAGAAAGTTCATCTATTTGAGCCTTCAAATCATCGGGGCTTACAGCCTGTTGTTCAGTGTTCTCAGTTTCAGATTCAACTGTAGTCTGCTCTACCGGAGCTTCCTTCTGTTCAACTACAATCTGTTCCGTTGGCGCAACTACAGGCTCTGCAATAACCTCGGGTTCACCAACAATTTCGGGTTCTATTACAACCTCGGGTTCGTCAACAGTTTTTGGTTCAACTGCAACCACAGGCTCAGCAACACCTTTTGGCTCTACAATAATCTCAGGTTCAGCATTCGTTTCGCCCTCAGAAACATTGATGCCCGGAATGGTTTTACCCTTTGCTGCAAAGACCTTCGCGATTGCGTCAGCCGCAGCCACAACTGCAGCAGCTGCTGT
This sequence comes from uncultured Clostridia bacterium, assembly GCA_947302715.1. Lineage (GTDB taxonomy): Bacteria > Bacillota > Clostridia > Peptostreptococcales > Anaerovoracaceae > Eubacterium_B. The sequence continues at coordinate 21,647 of CAMYVY010000025.1, read as the reverse complement.
AGACACTGCCATTGGGTCGTTCAGATCCCAGTTGCCACCGGGACGCATCTCCGCTTCAGCATCATTCAGCAAGTCATCTTCAAAACCTATGGCATAGAACTTCCTGGCTTCATCGCATTCCTTGTTCAGTTCTTCCTGAATCCGCCTCTTATCATCACTTGTTCGGAAAAAATCATCGATGATTTTAACGGAATCCTCTCCATCCTCGGTGAGTCCATCAAGTTTTACCCTATCAAGTTTTGCTTCTGCTTCCATTAGAATCAAGTCATCCGCTTGAGACGCACCATCAGCTAAATCTGCCAAATCAGTCGATTCAATCGATTCGGTCGTCGATTCAATCTGATCATCCTCCACAGGCTCAGAATCAATATCAGGTTCCTCAACAGGCATTACAACCTTGCTTCCGCACCATCCACAGAATATATCATCATCTTCTATTGGTTTACCACATTGTGAACAAATCATTTGCCCCTCCGAGTTTAAGTTATTTCTTACAATAAAATCGTATTATTTTACCATAAAATCAACATTTCATCAAACATTATTATACCATTCTTCGGATTTCTGTGATATACTATCCTTTGCCTAAAGCTATCTTCCACGACAAGCTGAAAAATCAGTCCCGTGACGCCAATAAGATAGTGTTTTAAGGACAGCAATAATCCGGACCAGTAGCTCAGGGGATAGAGCGTCGGTTTCCTAAACCGTGCGTCGGGTGTTCGAATCGCCTCTGGTCCACCAATTAAAAAACCTCTATAAGTCTTGATTTATCAAGTTTATAGAGGTTTTGTCTTTTAGATTTCACTTATGCCATTCTATCTCATTTACACGGTTTCTCTATGCCTACCATCCTATTTCTACCGTTCAGCGCTAACTATTCTATGTTAGTGGCGTCACCGATTGATAGATACTCTATGGATTTAACTGTGCGTTCGCTGATGAACTCCTCCTCATCGATGTCGTCAAAATTGGTTGAGTCGGTTTCTCCATCAAATACGACAGCGTACTCAAACGGACCATAGTCCAACCAGAACTCCATATCGTTTAGATTGTAGCCCATTCCCGTTCTCCAGCCTGCCTCGACAAGTTCCTTTCCGGTCTTTCCAACAAATGCATCCATTTCTTCCTGGCTGAGTTTTTGTTCGGATAAATCCTCGAGCTCACGGATTTCCAACGGATATACCAAGTCATTATACTTGGTTTCATAGTCCTCATCCATGAAATCCAAATCCCAAAGAGCCTTTGATGTTTCTTCGGGCAAATCCGCAATCACCCTGTAATATGTATCATCCACTTTAAATACATAAACCAGGACATCGTCATAGAACGCTCTTTGGCTCTCTTCACTTGAAAAGGCCATGGCATCCCCCACGGTTTTGATGTCATCAACCGATGCGCTCGCCCCGGAACCGTCGGAACCACCCGAGCCGCTGCCACCAGCGCCTCCGCAAGCAGCCAGCACAAGCATTGCCGCCATAACCATCAAAACCACCAATATTCTAACTATTTTCTTTTTCATACTCCCTCCCAAAACGCAGGGCAGAATCAGAGACTCTGCCCAAACAATAAAAACTATTATCGTAAAAAATCAAACTAGAATCCAAGTTGTTTATTGATCCATGTCTGAAGCGCTTTATATGTTTCAGGTCCTGCTTCACCGTCAGCCGTTACACCCAAGAATGTCTGTAGTGCCTTGCTGGTTGCAGGTCCCCATTCACCATCCGGTTCTGCTCCAACCTTTGACTGAAGTGCCTTGGTTGTTTCGGGTCCAAGAATGCCATCCTCGGTTACTCCCAAAATGTGCTGGAGAGACTTGATGCTTGCCGGTCCAAATATACCATCAACATCCAACTTAAACGCATCATTTACTTTTTCTGCAACTTCTGCCTTAACCTCTTCAACCTTCGCTTCTACCTCGGCCTTAGCTCCTTCAACCTTGGTCTCTGCAGCAAGCTTAATCTCCTCGACCTTGCTTTCTGCCTCAGCCTTCACGGCTTCAGCCCTTGCTGCAGCTGCTGCTTTCTTTTGCTCAATTCTCTCTATGGCTTCCTGCTTCTTCGCCGCCGCTTCTGCTGCTAACTGCTCTTCTTTAGCCTTTGCAGCTGCAACTTTTTCCTTAGCCTTTGCTGCAATCTGCTCCTCTTTGGCCTTTGCTGCTGCCTCTACTGCTGCAACTTTTTCTTCTGTCTTGTTTTCAACCTTTGCGGCTGTATCTTCTGCTTTCTTTTTAAAACTATCGAAAAGTCCCATAATTCACCTCTCCTCAATATGGAAACAACTAATAACCTTCAACACATATTATACAACTATTAAAATGGTTTTTGTATGATAAAAAAATGAAAAAGAAGTCATCAAACAAAAAGTGACCCGCTTCCGGGGAGAAGCGGGTCCGCAAAATGAAATATAGAGATGTCATGAAACAATCATATTGTCGTGATCCGTCCTCAAGTATGATTATGAGGGAGGAGGAAGAGTTGTCTCACTGTGGTTAGTATATACTAACTCGCCAAACTTGTCAATACCTTTTTGTTAGAATTATCTAACTCGGGTTAGATATTTTTCCGGCAACATATTGACTTCACTTATACCTATGGTAAAATAAGGTTAGTCTAATGATACTATTATTAGAAAGGTTAAATAAATGGATAGCAATAAACCAAAGACAAATGAATCAACAGAAATGTATTTGGAGACAATTCTTGTTTTAAGCAAGTCACATCCCGTCGTTCGCTCCGTAGATATAGCTGAAGACCTCGGATACAAGAAGTCCAGCGTCAGCGTTGCCATGAAAAAACTCCGCGAGAACGGCGATATAGAAGTAACGAGAGAAGGCTATATTTATCTTACGGAGTCCGGCAAGGAAATCGCTAACATGATTTATGAACGCCATGTCCTCATTTCCAACTGGCTGATTTCACTTGGCGTTGATGAAGATACAGCACTCGATGACGCATGCAGAATTGAACATGTACTCAGCAAAGAAAGCTTTGATGCAATCAAGGATCATGTGAAGAAAACCCAAAACAAAGTCTACGAAAAATCAAAAGAGCAGATGAATGAGAGTCACGTCAGGAAGCCTTGACGTCTATTAAGATATCAACAGGAACAAGATCACCAGGCAAAATCCTACACCAAATAGAAGCATTCCAAAGGAGAAGCCTGTTGAAATCTCTCTGCTAACTTTTTCGGTTTCCGTTCTTTCATGCATGAACGGAAACTCTTTTATTTTCTCCCCTTTTTCGCTTGCTGCAAAAACTGTCCTCTGCAAGACATCCGTTATGGTGTCAACAAGCCTATCAAAAACGCTCGCTATAGCCATACCAACTGCAGGTAGGAAGTTCTGAATAACCGGCCTATATATCAGGTTCTCCAAATCGAACCATTCCGGCCAAGCGTTAATATAAGCGGTATTTCCGGATTCGTCCTTCTTCATCAAGAGTTTTCTAACCACAACAATGTAGATAACTGCGCCAATAAGAATGCTTATGACCGAGCCTTTTAAATTAGTCCACGAGAAGTATTCAACATGTGATTCGTGAGCAACTCCGTGCATAAACCCTTGGCCAAGGTCCGCCATTCCATCCATTAATACATTCGGCAGAATGCCGAGTACCGGTGGAATCAAAGCAGTTATAACAAGCACCACTAAAGTAAGCGTGCTCATGTACCTTCCCTTCTCTTTCGTCGCGCTTATTCCATCTACGACTCCTTCCTCCGTAGAACCATTCCCTTTTTCAACAAAAATGGCAATGTAAAGCTTGGTCATATATGCGCAGGTAAGTCCACCGGAGATAAGGAAGATGTATTCAATTACGTTAAACATTATTCCACCATGCATATGGTGGATATATTCAACGATGCTTTCATGGAGAAGCGTCTTGCTAACGTATCCACTCCAAAGTGGCACACCGGCAATTCCGAGTAATCCCATAAGGAAGCAGAAATTAAGAATGGGTTTATTCCTTCCGAATCCGCGAATCTCATTTAAGTCAAGTTTATGAAGATTCATAAAGACGACGCCAGCCACCATGAAGAGAAGGAGTTTAAACATCGAATGATTGACCATATGCAGAAGCGTCCCGCGAACAGCAAGGGCATTCTCCTCACCAAGCAGGCCCTGCATCCCTATACCCACAAGGATAAAGCCTATCTGAGAAACAGAGGAACACGCAAGCGTTCTTTTTAAATCAATCGAGAATAGAGCTATAAGTGCTCCCAGGAACATAGTTACAACTCCGAAGATGAGAACCGTCATTCCCCATTTCGAGTCATGGAAAAGGATGTCACAGCTTATGACCAGAACACCGAATATACCCGACTTTGTAAGAATACCCGAAAGCAGCGCTGAGGCAGGTGCGGGTGCAACCGGGTGCGCCTTCGGAAGCCAAACGTGGAGTGGAAACATACCGGCTTTGGCCCCGAAGCCAAACAGCATAAGCCCTGCAGCCACATAGATTGTCGTTTTATTCTCACACGCGACGCAAGCATCTTTTAAAAGGTCAATGTCGAGCCTACCCACGGCATTGAACAGAAGGAAGAGTCCCATTAAAAGTACCATTCCCCCGATTACCGCTATTGAAATATATGTCTCGCCGGCACGCATGGAACCCGGTTTTTCGTCGTGAATAACCATGACATATGAGGTTAGCGACATAATCTCGAAGAATAAAAAGGTCGTGAACAAATCGCCCGAAAGAAATACACCAACCGTTGCACCAAGCGTTAAGAAAAGGAAGAAAAAATACCTGTTACGACTCCTGTAATGCGAAAAGTAATCACGGGAAAAGAGCGTAGTCATTAACCACATAAAGGTAGCAACTGCGCTATAGAGCGCTCTAAAACCATCAGCCTTTAGATAGAGCCCAAATCCTCCGAAGCCCTCCCAAATAAACCTCATCTCATTTCCTGAGGCAATCTTAATCAGGGCATACGCGGCCATGAAAAATTCAGCAGCCGAAACAAACATGCCGAAAAAGTTTCTCGCTTCTTTGTTTTTTCTGCCGATTAAATATCCAATTACGGCACCAATCATGGGCCATAATACCATTATGATTAGCAGAAAATCTCCCGTCATTATAATCTACCTTTCTATAAGTTCCCTGCCGACACCTCACTCAAGAACCCCATTAGAGGCTCCGAGAAGACTCCGAAAACCAGGATCAAGACACATAGTATCAGCATTGGAACAAGCATATATTTTCCGGGATCGCTTATATCCCGAATCTTTCCATAATCAAAATCCCCGCTCGGGAAATAGACAGTAACCACCACAGAAAACAGATATATGGCGGTCAATATCGTCGATATCATCAGTGCACATATGCCAATGAAGGAAAGAAGTGACTCGCCAGCAGCGGCAGCACCCAGATTCCACTTGCTTATAAATCCCGAAAACATCGGTATACCTGTTAGAGCAAGAGAACCGACGGTAAAGCAAAAGAATGTAATCGGCATCCTATTTCCGAATCCTCTCATTTCAGATACATCATGCTTCTCCGCCTGACATATAACCGCACCCGCACAGAAGAAGAGACAGATTTTCATAATACCGTGGAAAACCATATGTGAAAGACCGGCAGAAAATCCGGTTGGCGTCATGAGCACAAGTCCAAAAATGATATACGAAAGATTGCTTACCGTTGAATAAGCGAGCCTACGCTTTAGATTGTTCTCTCTTACCGCCATCGCGGAACCGAATACTATCGTTATAATAGCCAAAAGCATCGCGATGTCTTGCGCGACAGTTCCATATAAAAGCTCCGCTCCGAAGCTATAGTATACCGTCCTTGCAATAGCAAACACACCTGCCTTTACGACAGCTACCGCATGCAGAAGCGCGGTCACCGGTGTAGGTGCAACGCCGGCAGTCGGAAGCCATGAATGAAGCGGAAAAATCGCCGCTTTGACCCCAAATCCAACAAAGGAAAGCAAGAACGCAACGAGCAAATAGTTATTAAAACCAACACCGTTAAGCACACCGCCGTATTTAAATTCGATTGAACCGGCAGCTGAGTACAGCATTATTATTCCCATCAGCGCAGCAGAAGCACCGGCAATTGAATAAATCAAATACTTCCTTCCTGCATGAATCGCCCTTTCTCCCATTCCATGCATAACCAAGGGAAGCGTAACCAAAGTGAGCAGTTCATAGAGCAAATACATCGTAACCATATTAGCAGCAAAAGCAATTCCGAGAACAACCCCATATGTCATGGTATAGAATGTGAAGAAAAACTCCTCGCCCCCTTCGTGCTTCATGTATTCAAACGCATAGCTCATCGCAAGCGGCCAAAGTCCTGCAACGAGACCGGCAAATACCATCGACAATCCATCAACATGAAATCCAACAGACAAATTCTCTCCAAACGAAACCAAGGTAACGACATCACTCGGTCTATTAAACAGCATCAAAAACACCAATGCTGAATTTATAATCGAGACAACAAGAAGATAAATCTCTCTTGCAGAGGATTTTAATTTCAGCAGTTTCAATGTCGCGCCGCATATTATTGGTAATAGGATAGTTACAAGAACCAAGATAGAGCTCATAACAAATTTCCTCACATAACCAAATTGGCAATCGTATCAAATAGACCTATAAGCGATTCAGGGAACATTCCCAAAAACAAGGACGCCGCCGCAAGTATAACGAGCGGAATCGTCATATATAAATTAGGTTCACATTTTTCGGAGGTTGAGTAATCATAGTCATCCCCCGGGATAAATGCTCTTATCGAGATTGGAAGAAGGTATCCCGCTGTCAGAAGAGCGCTTACGAGAAGCACCACAGGTCCAATCCAGCCAGCATTCATATAGCTATTTTCCATGCATCCAAGCGCAAGATTCCACTTGCTCACAAATCCGGAGAAAGGAGGAATACCGATTAGCGCAACTGAGCAAAGAGTGAAGCACCACATTACTATGGGCATTCTCTTTCCAATTCCCTTCATCTCATAATCATATGTCAATTCTGTCTTATAAATAATCGCTCCAACCGAAAGGAAGAGTCCGTCCTTTATCACGGAATGAAAAACAACATGAAGCAGAGCACCTACCATTCCCAAATGAGTAAAGGACGCGAGTCCAAGTAAAACGTAGGACACCTGACTTACAGTTGAATATGCCAATCTTTTTTTGAGCAGCTTCTCTCTATATGCAATCATCGATCCCATAAAGATGGTAATCAGGGCTAAGACTATCCATGCGGTCTGCACCCATGTTCCTCTTAAAAATCCCACTCCAAAATGATAGTACACTACGCGGATTATCGATAGCACACCGGCATTTGTTATTACGCCGGAAAGAACAGCCGAAGCCGGTGCAGGTGCAATCGGATGCGCAGTAGGAAGCCAACCGTGAAATGGGAACATGCCCGCCTTAACTCCAAATCCCAGGATTGCAAGGAACGCCACAATAAGAAGCATATTCTCGCTGCCCGCCGCCTTAGTAAAATCAAGAGTACCACCGGGGACAAATTCCCCTATGCTTCCGTAGCGGCTAATATATATCAATCCTATCAAAGCAAGCGACGCTCCAAGTATCGAATAGAATAAATACTTAAGAGCAGCCGCTATGGCTTCCTTGGTCCTCGTATGAAGAACGAGCGGCATGGTTAGAAGCGTCATCGCCTCATAGAAGAAATACATCGTCAAATAATTTCCGGAGAAGCTAAGACCAATCAGCGCCCCCAGAGAAAGCAGGTAGAAAAAATAGAAGCTTTCGTTTCTTTTTTCGTCCTTCATGTATTCAAATGAAAACACCCCTGCGAGTAGCCACATAACCGAAACGAGAAGCGAAAAAATGGTCGAGACTTCATCTACCTTTAGACATATCGAAAGAGTGCTCGTAAGATTAACTACAGTAAAGTTGCCCTTTGAGTATAGCACCATAACCACGAAAAGCAGATTAAGAGCAAGAGTTAAACCAACGTATTTTTCCCTAAATGAACGCACTGAAAAACTGCTCTTGATAATTAGGGTCAAAAGCGCAGATAGTATCGGAAACAGTATTGGGATTATTATCATCGGGTTGGAATTCATTTTTCTCCTTCTAACCTAACATAGCTATCCCTTGGTTTATGATATCCGCAATCGGTCTAAAGCCCACGCCCAATGCAATATTCAGCACAATAAAAACTATCATCGCGGAGGTAAATAATAGATTACTTTTATGAGTGTTTTCAACCTCTTCAGGTTCCTCCTCAACCGCAGATAACTCTCGCCAAGTTTGAACTGAGCCTCTACCGCCTGAATACACGAGCATGATAACAGGTATATAATAAAGCGCATTAAGCACCGTACTCACTATTAATGCAGCAAGCCCCAGGACCATCTTCCACGTCATCACGTCGGGTGATGAAGAAACCCCTATAAACGACATCGAAAGATAAAGCTTGGATGCAAAACCGGCGGTTAGCGGTATTCCTATCATGGAAAGAGTACCAACGGTAAATGCAATACCGGCGACGGGATTCCGCCTTGCAGCGCCCTTGATGTCATCAAAGGATTGGCTCCCTCTGGAAACCTCCATAAACCCTCCTGCGGCTGCGAAGAGCATCGGCTTGGTAATCGCGTGAACGATTATGTGAAGACAAGCAGCCATCATACCAAGTCCGGCTCCAATTCCGATTCCTGAATATATATATCCTATTTGCGCGACGCTCGAATATGCAACCATTCTCTTTATGTCACGCTCTTTAATTGCATTGACAGAACCCATGACCATGGCAACGAGCCCCATAACAAAGAGCACACTAAGCACTCTGCTTTCATTTATCACATCGATTCCAATCACTCGATAGAAAATCTTGATGAGAAGAATGATATAGGCTTTTAGAACAAGTCCGGAAAGAATTCCGCTCACCGGTGATGTCGCAGAACCATGTGCATCGGGAAGCCATATGTGGAATGGATATAGTGCACTCTTAATTCCCATCGCGATGATAAATAGCCCTATCACACCTTCCAAAGGAATCATGTACTCCTGGTTTGATACAAGGTCCGCAACGGAATCTTTGATGTTGCTCATCAAAAGGTGTCCCGTTATGTCGTAGATGATGCATATTCCAATCAAAAAGAGACCTGAGCCCAAAAGGCTCATGATAAGATACCTTACTGTCGCAACCAGCGTTTCTTTGGTCTTCTTTGCCATTACGATTGCGCAGCCCGTAAGAGTATTTATTTCAACAAAGACGTAAGCCGTGAAGATATCGTTGGTATAAATAAGCGCAAGCATTGAGCTGAAAAGAAGATTGAGCATAAGGAATGCGTAGTTTTGTTTGTCCTTATCAATATCTTCTTCCAAGTGACTCATGCCGGCAGCGATGGAAAGAAACATCACCACACCAAAGGCAGCTGCCATCAAAGCCTCAAGCGCACCTGCTCTGATTTCGTTTCCAAATGGCGCAGGGAAATGTCCCATCCAATAGACAAAGCTCTCCCCGGTTCTAAGCGTGAAAACCAGGACCGCAAAAGACATGCAGGTAACCGCAATCAATGTGAGCATCGTTAAAATCTGCGCAAGCTTAGGCTTAAGCACTGCGCATACGACGCCGGCTACCATAGTTATCATGATGCTGAAGAATGGGAAGTTTTGAACAAACGCCATCTAATATACCTCCTGATCTTCATGCATCTTATTAATGATTTCATCTAAATCAAGAGTATCATAGGCTTTATACAGGCGAACCGCCAGTGCACAGAAAAACGCAGAGACACTGACCGAAACCACGATTCCCGTTAAAACAAGACCGCTCGGAATCGGATTGATATATGTTTCAAAGTCGGTATTTCCTTCAACTACTATCGGGGCAAGCCTTCCTACGATATATCCCTTTGCTCCAAGATAAAGAAATATACCGGTATCCATCAGATTGAACCCGATTATTTTCTTGATAATATTGCGATTTAGGAGCAACGACGTAAATCCAATTCCAAAGATAATCATCGCAGCGATTTCGTAATAATTAAAAGAAATATCTTGCATATTATCAGATCTCCTCTTTCTGGAATAAGGAATAGAAGCCAAACATGGTACACATTACTATTAGTCCAACAAAGATGTTAAGAGGTAGAATAAGTCCGCTACTCAAAATATTTCCCGGAGTTCCGAGCGGAATAGCGGAGTGTATTTGGTTTGCGCCCGTGTAGAACGAATAACTTTTTAAAATAGCATACGCGATAAGCGACGAAATAATTACAGTGTTGAATGTTCGATAAGTGAAGAACTTCCCCATTTCCTCGGAGCCAAATGAACTAAAGAAGAGAATTAAGGCGCCGCCCAAGATTGCACCTCCGGAGAATCCACCACCGGGAGATACGTGTCCGTTCAGAATTATATAGATTCCAAAAAGCAACGCTATCGGCACCAAAAACTTCGCAACCTTTCGTAGAATTAAATCCGAACGATATACGTATATTACTTCCTTTGGTCCCTTGCCTTCTTCTCGTCTCTTATTCCGAAGCAAAATAATAACCGCGGCCGATGATACAAAGAGCACAGTAGACTCACCAAAGGTATCAAAAACACGGTAATCCAAGATTATCCCCGATACAATATTGACTGCGCCTGTGTCAGAGAGTCCATCCTCTATATACTTCCTTGAAACCTCATTATTTGCAGGATTGTCGGGGTCACCAAAGGATGGTAGATTCACAACGATATAAATCATATAAGCGGCAATAATTATTGCCAAAATAACGGCAAGCACTCTATATGCTTTTCCGTATTCCCTGATTCTTTTCCTTTTTTCTGTACTATCGTTAATGCTTTTGCTACTCATTTTCCTCTACTCTTCTTGGGCGTATGTTCTCTGTCCTTCATTGCGTCCACTCTTCTAAGCGTTACAAAGAGCAGTATGCTTGTTATTCCCGTTCCAACCGCTGCCTCTGTTAGCGCCAAGTCTGGCGACCTGAGCAAAATCCAGACAACGGACATAATCATGCTGTATGACATATAGATTATCAAGGACACCAAGAGGTTTTTCGAAAGACATACAGCAACAGCACAAACGATGAGAAGTCCGAGTGCGATAAACTCAAATATTTGCATCTTCGATCACCTCGCATTCTTCATCTATGTGTTTGTTGGTATCAATCTCTAACTTGGCTATTAAGTGACTGCTTACGGGATTCGCGAGCCACATAAATCCAATGATTAGGAAAATCTTAAAGGTCATGGCAGAAAAGCCTTGGAGTACAATTATTCCTATCAAGATAAGCATTATTCCAAGCGTGTCGCACGTAGTTGCGACTTGCATTCTGTTTATGACGAATTTATATTTGAACAGCCCAAATACCGCGATGCCGACAACCACGACACCGACGACAATGAGTACCGATGCTATTATGAATCTAATCCATTCAACTGTCATCGTTCCTCCTTGTTAAGCTCCATTTCTTGCTCGCGTTCTTCCTTTTTTGCATTTCTTATATCGTGAGCCGTCCTATATGCATTAACAAGCACGATTACTGCCAAGAAGCTTATCAGAGCATAAATCAGGGCAACATCAACAACGTACTGTTCTCTGAGATAAACAGCAAGGAGACAAATCAGGATTATCGTTTTTGTTCCAATCAAGTTGACGGAAATAAGCCTATCCGACGCGCGTGGTCCGAGTATGGCTCTAAGCATACTGAACACCATCGCAATAGCTATGCCGGTTATGGCCGCAAGAAGCAAAATGTTTGTTGCCTGTTCCAGTGTGGTGGTACCTGCTTCGGCAATCATGTTTATATCCTTTCAATTCTCTTGAGTTTATTTACAAAAATCGAGTTTTCTATGCCCTTTCCCATGCTCTTATCCAGGCAGTGAACGCAGAAGCGGTCATCCTCAAGCGAAACTGTGATGGTTCCCGGTGTAAGAGTAATTGAGTTCGCCAAAATAACCCTGGTAAACTCCTCAGTGAGTCCCGGGCTAAAATAAATTAAGCATGGTTCGTATTTGGGGTTTGGAGATAGTGTCATACGAATGATTATAAGATTAGCTTTTATTATCCCCCAGATCAGAGTAAAGACATATCCGATGATGAGAGGAATTCTCTTTATCGTAATGCTCTTCTTTCCCTCTCGTCCATAGTCAATAAATTTATAGCAAAACAAAGATAGAATGCCGGACAATACCAACCCAAACACACACACTTCTAATGTTATTCTTCCATTAAAAACTATCCACAGGATGAATAATACTATAAAAACCATCATAGGAGCTGCTTCCTTCTAAAAAATAGCGCTTCTACCCTATGATAATATTACCATAAATTCTGAAAAATTCATACCTTGATGTATACAGAAAACGACAAATAATTAGTTTTTAAAGGCCTTAATTGCATCGTGAATATTTGAGACCCCGACCACCTTGGTTTTAGAGAAGGCAGATGATCCCTTCAAGGCATTCTCAACACTTGCGACATTTCCGACGGGGATTAGAATCTCCTCGTATCCCATTCTCGCCGCTTCCATAGCGATTTTCTCCACATTTCTGATTGAGCGGATTTCTCCAGTAAGACCAATTTCACCAACCGCAAGTATGCTCTTTGATGATGCCACTCCACGAATTGAAGAATAGACCGAAAGGGCAACAGCAAGGTCGACAGAAGTGCTGTCAGGACGCATTCCTCCAACCACATTCACATAGACATCCTGGTTAATCATTGTGATTCCACACTTCTTTTCCAGGACGGCTAAGATCATCGACAGCCTTTGATTCTCTATACCTACAGAAGTTCTTCTGGCAAAGCCGACGTTGGCAGGCGCTGTGAGTGCCTGTATTTCAAGGAGTACCGGGCGGCTCCCCTCATAGATAGCAGATACTACCGAACCCTCCGGCTTCGGACCGTTGCTATCCAGGAATGTCGCCGACAGGTCGCTTATTTCTACAAGACCTTCTTCTTCCATCTTGAATGCGCCAATTTCACTGGTAGTCCCAAAACGATTTTTGTATGCTCTGAGAATTCTGAGGTCGTGATCTCTCTCTCCGGAGAAACTAAGAACGCAATCAACCAGGTGCTCGACAATCTTCGGTCCCGCAAGCTCGCCACTCTTGGTAACATGTGCAACAATAAAGACCGGAATATTCCGAGTCTTCCCTATATTCATTAGCATATTCCCACAGGCGCGGACCTGCGATACACTCCCCGGGACGGAATCCAACTCGGCAGTATACATGGTTTGAATGGAGTCGATTATAACAAATGAAGGCTTTAGGTTCTCGCAAACCGACGTGATGTTTTCCATATTGGTTTCAGCGAGAATAAATACCTCACTCGAAAGCTCTCCGCAGACTCTGTCCGCACGCATTTTGATCTGCTCTTCGGACTCTTCTCCGGTTACGTAGAGAACACGCTTTCCTTGATTTGCAATGTTCGCAGCTGCTTGTATGATAATCGTAGATTTTCCTATTCCCGGTTCACCCGATATAAGTACGAGAGATCCCTGGACCAATCCGCCACCGAGAACTCTATTTAATTCCCCTATTCCGGTATCGATTCGGCTAAACTCACCTGTTCCTATTTTAGAAATAAGTGTGGCATCTGACGTCCTGCGTCTTGGATCCGGTGCGTCAATATCAAATTCAGGCACCTTTTCCTCAACAAAGGTATTCCAAGCACCGCAAATGCACTGTCCAAGCCATTTCGGGCTTTCATAACCGCATTCCTGACACACAAATACTGTTTTTGCTTTCTTAGTCTTAGCCATTATAACTCCCACTAACTGTATTTATATTTAAACTTCGACAAGCTTTCGCTATTTTTTATATATTACATTATCCCTAACAAAAAAACAATTAAGAGCAAACTCCGTGAAAAAGCGGCCTCGTTTGAGACCGCTCTTCCGTTATAATTCACTCATATACGCATTTGCATATAGGAATTAGGCTTATTAGTTATTCTTCGCTCTTCTCTTTGTTGTAACCGCTACAGCGAGTCCGGCTGCCGCCAAGAGTCCAAACCATACAAGCATATCGTTTGTATCACCGGTCTTCGGCACGCTTGTATTCGGAGTTGTCGGTGTTCCCGGTGTGCTCGGGATATTCGGCACTGTCGGAGTCGTCGGTGTTGTCGGCTTGCCCGGTGTGCTCGGAATATTCGGCGTCGGCTCTGTTGGAGTCGGTACATCCGGCTTACCCGGTGTGCTCGGAATATCCGGAGTCGGCTCCTCAGGTTCGCCTGGTGTTGTCGGAACTTCCGGTGTTGGTTCTTCCGGTTCATTCGGATTTGTCGGTTCTTCCGGAGTCGGTTCGTCCGGTGTTTCCGGAACTTCCGGTGTTGGTTCTTCCGGTTCATTCGGATTTGTCGGTTCTTCAGGTGTCGGCTCATCCGGTGTTTCCGGTTCTTCAGGTGTCGGTTCATCCGGTGTTTCCGGTTCCTCAGGTGTCGGTTCGTCCGGTGTTTCCGGTTCTTCAGGTGTCGGTTCTTCAGGTGTTTCCGGTTCCTCAGGTGTCGGTTCTTCAGGTGTCTCCGGCTCCTCAGGCTTCTCTACTTCTACGGTCTGATCCTCGTCATTGATATCCGTATGCGTAGCGATTTCTTTACCATTATAGGTTACCGTTTCGAATGCGACAAGCTTTTCACCTTCAAGCTCACTTGCATTTACATCGAATACGAGAGCAACGCTGCCTGATGTCGTCTTCGGTGTGAATGTTGTTTCAGCATTTGCTACAACTATCTCTCCGTTGGATGCCTTAGTCACAAGCTGACCTGTTAATGTATACTCTCTGTTCGGAACAAGACCACTGTACTTAACAATATCCTTAACCTGAACCTTGTCGGCCTTGATTGTCTTATCGCCATCAGCATTGTCTACTGCTGTCGTTCCGATGGACGGATTATCCTCTTCCTGTTCAACAGGCTCGTCCTTCGGAGCGTCTTCCAATGTGATGTGGTTTCCGTTGGCAGATATGGCTCCACCACCATCAACCTCCACAGTATTCAGTGTAACTGTACCATCAGCACTTACCGTGAAGCTAATTTCCGTTGTTACAGGTTCATATCCTGCAGGAGCAACTACTTCCTTCATCACATAGTCACCGGCAGTTAATGTCATAACATGCGGGTTCTTTGTCGATGTCCAAGTCTCCTTGTAACCATCACCCTCCACAGTCATCTTGGCGCCTGCAATTTCGGAACCACCGATCTTATTCTTGCTGATGTTGATTTCAAACTCTTCCTCTTCGACCGGTTCTTCGGGTTCCTCATCCGGATTCAGTGCGTTCTTAAGAACGATAGTATCTCCATCAGCAGAAGTCATTACAACTGTTTCGGTCTCTTCTACTGTGTCTACTACTTCAACCTCTTCCTCAATTATGACCTCATTACCTTCTTCGTCTAATGTGGTTGTTGTCTGAACTTCGGTTCTGGTAGTCGTAGTTGTTGTGGTAATATCCTGTGTAACTTCTTCTACACTCACATTGCCTTCTTCATCCACTGTGAAGTCAATTGTTGTCTCAACCCTGCTATATCCGGTCGGAGCAACGGTTTCTTCCATTGTGTAGCTTCCTGCCTTCAGCGTCAGGGTCTTTGCACTTTTTGTAGAAGTCCATGTTGAAGTGAAGTCATCACCTGTTACGGTTATCTTTGCTCCGGGAACTTCTTGTCCACCAAGGTCAGTCTTCTTGATCTTGATTTCGAAAGTATCCTCATCAGGTGTTTCAACTTCTACTGTCTGATCGGCATCGTTGATGTCAGCGTGAACTGCTACTTCATTGCCGTTATAGCTTACAGTTTCGAATGCTACAAGTTTTTCTCCTGCGAGCTCCGATGCATTAACTGTGAATACAAGGTCTACTTCGCCATCTGCTGCTTCCGGTTTGAAGGTCTTGCTGTTTGATGCAACAGTCGTCCTTCCTGCGGAAGACTTGGTTACCAACTTACCTGTAAGCGTGTATTCTCTTCCTGCAATGAGTCCACTGTACTTAACAACATCCTTAACCTCGACGCTTCCTGCATCAACAGTCTTGTCGCCGTCAGCATTGTCCGTTGCGGTTGTTCCGATTTCAGGATTCTCTTCCGTCGGTTCCGGTGTCTCAACTTCTACAGTCTGAGCCTCGTCATTGATGTCCGCATGAACTGCTACATCCTTGCTGTTATAGCTTACTGTTTCAAATGCAACGAGTTCTTCTCCTGCAAGTTCGGATGCGTTCAATGTGAATACGAGTTCTACTTCACCATCAGCCGCTTCAGGTGTGAACTTCTTGCTGTTTGTTGCAACAACAGTTTCTCCGTTGGAGGACTTTGTTACCAGCTTACCTGTTAATGTGTACTCTCTTCCAGCGATGAGTCCACTATACTTAACAATATCCCTTACCTGAACAGCTTCTTCAGCCTTAACTATCTTGTCGCCATCAGCCTTATCTGTTGCAGTTGTTCCAATTTCCGGCTTGCTGAATGTGTTCTGGAATTCACCTAAACTGTACTGAAGACCTGTAGTTCCATTTACTTCAGCCTTAAGCTCTCCATCTACGTTTGTCACAACTATTTCTACTGTCTTATCTTCTGCGTCAAAGGAGATGCAGGAGTAGTCTGCGCCTGCAAGACGGTAGTCTTTGTTCTCTTTGATCGTGTAGGTGTATGTTCCTTCTTCAGTGAATGTCAGCTTGAAACCTGCGTAAATACTTCCATCCGGGTTTGTCTTGCGCATACCATGGTTTCCGGAACTAGTTACGAGATTACCATCTGCATCATAGATTCCGAACTGGAACATATCCTTGATATTGGTTGGGGCGCCGTTTCCGCTAAGTACTTTCTTACCTGTGATTGTTACACTTACCTCACCAGGGTTTTCAACCTCCACGGACTGAGCAGCATCGCCAATCTCTGCGTGTACTGCCACGGTCTCACCGTTTTCTTTAACTTCTTCAAATGCTACCAGGGTTTCACCTGCAAGCTGTGTTGTATCGACTGTGAAGATTACAGTTACTGTTCCATTTCCGTCGGCAGAACTTGTGAATGTATTTCCTTCGGTTCCTTCAACAACATATGTTCCGTCAACTGCTCCACCATCGCTACCATCAGCGTTTCTTTTGTGCATTGAACCTTCTACCGTGTACTCAGTGTTTGGCTTCAGGTTCTTATATTCGATAACGTCCTTGATTTTTGCTTCGGACTTTGCTGCCACGGACTTGTCTGATGTGTCATTGCTCTCAGCGTCAGTTGCAGTTGTACCGATTTCCGGAGTTTTTTCAGTTTCTTCGTATTTGTTTTCAAATGCGAATGTTCCCGCTTCAACTGATACAATCTCAATTGTTGTTACTTCTTCTGTTCCCCCCTGGGAGGCTCCCAGCTTTCCAGTCAAGCTCACTTCCGCAGTATACTTGCTTACTGCACTTCCTCCATGGAATCTTCCGCCTATGAATGACTGGCCTTTTCTCTGTCCCTTCGTATCATCAATCGGAACATATAGATTTACATTAAATCCAGCTGGCACCTCTTTACCTGTATTGTTGATTGCCATGCTCCAAAGCTCATATGCATCAGAATCATTTCCTAGGTAAGCGGAACCTTTTGCTTTGCTCTCGTTCTTGCCTGCATGTGCTATAGCAAATACTGCACGCTGTGTTGATTCATATGAGTATGCCTTACCATTCGCATTGTTCGGATATCCGTTCCACAATACTCTTTTCAGCCATGTTTCTGCATCATATCCGGATGGTACATTTGTATCATCTAGATATCCATTAGGCATATCAGATCCAAGAACCTGTGTTGTTCTGGATGTATTCCATGAAAGCTGTTCTGCAAGTAATGTGGCATCCAATTGACGTCCTATACGCTTTGGAAAGTCTTTTGGGCTAGAGGATAGTCCACGGTTGATGCAGTATACTACATCCTTTACCTGTCCACCATAGGACATTTCTTTTTCGCTCCAAAGGTTGCCCTTTGAATAATCATATGTTTCCCAGTTTGCTGCAACTCCGGTTGCTCCTTCATTTGTTGTGGTTGTTGCGTTTACTGTGAACTCTTGATCAGCAATGCTGTAGCCATTCTTTGCTGCTCTCAGGATATATGTCTCCCCGTTCATCAGCTTGACGCCGACTCCACCATTATCTGAAAGCCACTGGTATAGAACTGCTCCGCTGCTCTTGCGAACCAGGCTTACCTGCGCTTTTTCGATTACTGCTCCAGATTCATCCTTTACAATAGGTCCTTCGATTCTTACGTCTGTATTCTCTCCCCAATCACTGTGGTTCTGTGTGAATGTGCTTGGGAAATCTGATGCCTCTGTATTTCCTGTCTCTCCAGCAGCGGCCGGAGTTTCAGATGTTGTGGTTGTTTTCTTTGCTGTAACCTTAACTGTAACGGTCTTCTCCTCTGAATCGTATTTTATATTTGCCTGACCGTCATTAACTTCCTTTACCTTATATGTGAATGTTTTCTCAGTGGCATCACCCATATCCTCAGCGAAATACTCTATTTCATCAAATGCAATATTCCCCTGAGCATCATTCTTTTTCTCCTGAAGAACCTTACCTGTTTCATCAATTAGCTGGAAGGTAAACTGACCATCTTCAAGCGTTTTCCCTGTAAGTGTCTTTGTTCCTTCAATATTTGTTTTAGGAGTCTCGACACTTGGCTCATCGTCCTTCTTTGTGGTATTTGCAAAGGTTACAGTTTCGGCTTTAACTGTTAATCCCCCCTGGGAGGCTCCCAGCTTTCCAGTCAAGCTCACTTCCGCAGTATACTTGCTTACTGCACTTCCTCCATGGAATCTTCCGCCTATGAATGACTGGCCTTTTCTCTGTCCCTTCGTATCATCAATCGGAACATATAGATTTACATTAAATCCAGCTGGCACCTCTTTACCTGTATTGTTGATTGCCATGCTCCAAAGCTCATATGCATCAGAATCATTTCCTAGGTAAGCGGAACCTTTTGCTTTGCTCTCGTTCTTGCCTGCATGTGCTATAGCAAATACTGCACGCTGTGTTGATTCATATGAGTATGCCTTACCATTCGCATTGTTCGGATATCCGTTCCACAATACTCTTTTCAGCCATGTTTCTGCATCATATCCGGATGGTACATTTGTATCATCTAGATATCCATTAGGCATATCAGATCCAAGAACCTGTGTTGTTCTGGATGTATTCCATGAAAGCTGTTCTGCAAGTAATGTGGCATCCAATTGACGTCCTATACGCTTTGGAAAGTCTTTTGGGCTAGAGGATAGTCCACGGTTGATGCAGTATACTACATCCTTTACCTGTCCACCATAGGACATTTCTTTTTCGCTCCAAAGGTTGCCCTTTGAATAATCATATGTTTCCCAGTTTGCTGCAACTCCGGTTGCTCCTTCATTTGTTGTGGTTGTTGCGTTTACTGTGAACTCTTGATCAGCAATGCTGTAGCCATTCTTTGCTGCTCTCAGGATATATGTCTCCCCGTTCATCAGCTTGACGCCGACTCCACCATTATCTGAAAGCCACTGGTATAGAACTGCTCCGCTGCTCTTGCGAACCAGGCTTACCTGCGCTTTTTCGATTACTGCTCCAGATTCATCCTTTACAATAGGTCCTTCGATTCTTACGTCTGTATTCTCTCCCCAATCACTGTGGTTCTGTGTGAATGTGCTTGGGAAATCTGATGCCTCTGTATTTCCTGTCTCTCCAGTTGATCCACTACTCGTAACAACAACCTGAACCTTCTTTTCGGATTCTGAATCATATACAATTCCGTCTTGGTTGTCGTTTACTTCTTTAACAACATAATTGTATGTTCCTGCAGCGTTGTAGGAAATTGCATTGAATATCGCATTCCCCTTAGGACCATTCTTCGCGGTCTGTATTGGACTACCAACTGCATTTCCATTTTCATCAGCATTATACAGCTCAAAGGTAAAGACCTTATTACCAGGCTGTTCACCGTCCAGAGTCTTAATTACTGCGATTCTGTTATCCGCAGTTGTAACTCCACCGGCTAATTCCTTTGCCTGTACCTCTGCTACTCCGCCTACTTGCGGGATAAGCCCGAAGGCTACCAGCAACGCAAGTGCGAAACTGAGTATTCTCTTTAGCATTTTACTCTTACTCATTGTTTTTCCCTCGTTTTCCTAATTCCTTGTTTGAATCCTAATTCCTCACAAACTATAACGGACATCTATGTAGAACTTTGAATGAAAACTTTTTGAGATGACTAGGTGGGACAAGAATTCGCTTTGAGGGGGACAATAAGAAAATCCTTGCCCCACACCCTGTGAGGAAGGATTTTTGTCTCATAAGAAACAGCGGCCCCCTCACTTCAATTGTCATCATACTTTAGTGCTAATACTTTCGTATTAGTCCTAAAGTACTACGCGAAGTATAAACCTGTGCTTGTAACCAAAATGTGATATTTCTGTTTGCATCGTGTTACAAAATCGGCAAGGAAGTGTTACTTTGGGGGTATTTCTTTTATTTTTATTAAAAAAATTTTTCTGCACCGTTTTTAAACCGTGAATATCCGTGGCACTTCTGTCACAGAAATAAAGACGGCTCCCTAATGGGAGCCGCCCGATAAGCTTTAAGCTTTACGAATTATTATTTTGTTCTCCTTCTGAGTATAACTGTGCTTGTAAGTGCAACTGCCAGACCCATGAGAGCAACCCATCCGAATATGTCTGTAGTATCTCCAGACTTTGGAACGCCAGGTTTCTTCGGAGGTGTTTCGCCAGGTGTATTTGGCGGCCAAGCATCGTCATTAAGAACAATTACTCTGATGTCGTCACCTGCGAGCAACGTGAAGTCCTGTCTCTCTACTCCATTTACAGTATAGGTTACATAGTATCCTGTGGTAACTTCCTCAATCTCTACCTTTGTTCCCTTCATTACGTGTTCGAAGAGATACGGATCATCTCCAGGTTTCAGATTGATTACCGTACTATATACCTCACCAAACGGATCGGTCATCTTGACGCTCACGGCGTAAGTTCTGTCA
Organism: uncultured Clostridia bacterium; assembly: GCA_947302715.1. Lineage (GTDB taxonomy): Bacteria > Bacillota > Clostridia > Peptostreptococcales > Anaerovoracaceae > Eubacterium_B. The sequence goes on along the minus strand of CAMYVY010000025.1, from coordinate 742 downwards.
GTTGGAACGCCATTCTTGGCAATCTTCTGGACTGAGAACTTGCCCTGTTCACCCGGTGTACCCGGAATCTCTGGAATCCACGGTCTGTTGTAGTTCCTTACAGTATAGCCTTGAGTTTCAGAGCCGAGAACTGTTGTCACATAGAATGGAACAAAGTTTTCGTCTACGGTGTACGTAATAGCATTTCCGTCTCCATCCTCTGCATCAAGATCGCTGAAGTATCCGGTCCAATTATTCTCTGCGCTGAGGACCAAGCTCTCACCTGTAGGTCTTCCGTTTGCAATTAGGTTGATAGTTACGCTCGTCGGTCTATGGCCTTCGTAATTACCCTCATCATCCCAGAACTTGGTTACAGGTATGTTCTTCTTGCCCGGTGTCGGTTCGTCCGGTCTTTCCGGAGTATGACTGTTGGTGATGGTTGTTACCGTTCCCGATGTTCTCTGGGTTGAAGTGTATCCCGTAGGTACATTAACTTCCTCAACTGTGTACTGAATCTCGACGCCGTCCTTTTCCATATCGAGGTCTTCCCAGGTGTGCATCCAGTAATTCGCCTCATTCAAGGTTACCGTTTCGACTTCTTCACCATCAGCTTTGAGAACCACCTGAATCTCGGTCGGTCTAATCTCATCCTGGTCATTGAAGTCGTTCCAGACCTTTGCTACCGTGATAATTCTCTTTTCAGGTGTAGGTTCATCAGGCTTCTTAGTATTTGTAAATACGTTTCCGTCCTTGGTTGTGGTAT
>CAMYVY010000024.1 GCA_947302715.1 uncultured Clostridia bacterium | reverse complement strand
GACAAAAGACATCGATTCCCGAACAAAGGCTATGAATAGAGCGGCTTTGTTCGGGGAATTGTTTTTTTGCTGATTTCCCGAATGCATAATTCGACAAAAGACCTCGATTCCCGAACAAAGCCTATGGATAGAGCGGCTTTGTTCGGGAAATTGGTTTTTTGCTGATTTGCCGAATGCATAATTCGACAAAAGACATCGATTCCCGAACAAAGGCTATGAATAGAGCGGCTTTGTTCGGGAAATTGATTTTTTGTTGATTTCCCGAATGCATAATTCGACAAAAGACATCGATTCCCGAACAAAGGCTATGAACAAAGCCTGCGAATAGAGCGACTGCGCAAACGTGCTTGCGTTTTTGAAACAAATGCTTTATAACTGAATGTGTAAATGGCGCATGGAGATTCTGGAGTCATTGGAGAATTGATTTTCTGTGCATGTTGATAGTTGTTAATAGTAAATAGAAAGGTGTGAATTACTATGGACTATGCAAAGGAATCACTTAGACTTCATGAAGAATGGCAAGGCAAAATCGAGGTTGTATCAAGAGTATCCGTTGGAACAAAGGACGAGCTGTCGCTGGCTTATACACCGGGAGTAGCTCAACCGTGCTTGGAGATTCAGAAGGATGTAGACAAAAGTTATACACTTACCAGAAGACACAACCTCTGTGCGGTAATAACCGACGGAACTGCAGTTTTGGGACTCGGGGATATTGGACCCGAGGCGGGCATGCCCGTTATGGAAGGAAAGTGCGCGTTATTTAAGGCGTTTGCTGATGTGGACGCATTCCCCCTCTGTGTAAAGACCAAGGATGTCGATGAATTTGTAGATACTGTCTATAACATATCAGGTTCATTTGGAGGAATCAATTTAGAGGATATCGCTGCTCCGAGATGTTTTGAAATCGAAAGAAAACTAAAAGAGAAATGCGACATTCCCATTTTCCACGACGATCAACATGGAACTGCTGTTATTACTCTTGCAGGATTAACAAATGCGCTTAAGGTTGTCGGCAAGAAAAAAGAGGGCGTAAAGATTGTAACATCAGGTGCAGGCGCTGCTGCTATTGCGATTGTGAAGCTGCTGCTTTCAGCGGGATTCAAAGATGTGACGATGTGCGATACCAAGGGAGCAATCTATGAGGGAAGGGATAACATCAATTGGATTAAAGAAGAGATGGCCCAAGTAACCAACAGAGAAAAGAAGTCCGGGAGTCTTGCGGATATGCTTGTTGGAGCAGATGTGTTTATCGGTGTATCCGCGCCGGGAACGGTAACCGGAGACATGGTAAAGACGATGGCAAAGGATCCAATCATATTCGCCTGTGCCAATCCAACACCGGAGATATTTCCTGATGAAGCAAAGGCAGCGGGTGCCGCTGTTATATCTACAGGACGTAGCGACTTCCCGAATCAGATAAACAATGTATTGGCATTTCCGGGAATCTTCCGTGGCGCCCTTGATGTAAGAGCGAAAGACATTAACGAAGAAATGAAGATGGCAGCTGCAAAGGCACTTGCGGAACTAATATCTGACGAAGAGCTGAATGCTGATTACATAATCCCTGCGGCCTTTGACAATAGAGTTGGTCCGGCGGTCGCAGCTGCGGTAGCTAAAGCAGCTAAGGAATCCGGAGTCGCACGTATATAAAAATGCCGGATAAAAATCTGCTTTCTTTAGGGAATACATCAAGGAAATACGTAAATTTGTAAATAGTGTGCAGAAATGCACACTATTTTTATATCTTTTCTTCATATATTTATATTTGTAATAACAGTGAAACAGTGCTATAATATGTATTGTAATCACCACACTTAATATAAATACATTTTACTGAATTGGTGTAATGAAACCAGTTTTTTGGAAGTTGTAGCTATTGAACAACAGTTTTGGCCGTTGAATTAAGCTTGTTTGATCGTTTAACCCGTTTGTGAATATGGAGATGAGGTGGTTTTTTTGAATGACGAGGATTTGCAGGCTAAGCTTGGCAATATCGTAAAGTTTGCGTTTGATGCCTTGTCAGGAGCAAAGCTCATTGTTGATGAGGAAGGTATTATTCTATTTGCCAGCAAATATCATTATCAGTATTTAGGCTACGAAGAAGAAAGCCAAATGGTGGGGAAATATTGTGAAGATGTTATCCCCGGAACCAGAATGCATATTATTCTTAGAACTGAAACACCGGAATTTGGAGGAATCTTTAATTTCATAAACAAGGATACTCATGAAATAGTTCCTGTGGTATGCAACAGGGTTCCGATTTACAACAACGAGCATAAGCTTGTTGGAGCTATGTCTGAGACCGTTTTTCCGCAAGGTATTGATTATGCGATCAATGTTGCCGAAAACGTGCAAAGGCTTAAAAGTTCCAATGCCAAATTGCTTCTAAGCAAGCGAAAAGATATCAGAAGTGTCATCGTTGGTGAATCATATCAAATAAAAACACTTAGAGAAATCGTCGCGCAATGCGCTTCGTTCCCTCTGCCGGTTTTAATTACAGGTGAAACCGGATGCGGCAAAGAGGTCTTTGCTGATGCTATTCACGAAGTTGGTGACAGAGCCGAACTTCCCTTTGTAAAAATAAACTGTGCTGCGATACCGAATGAGCTGCTTGAGTCGGAACTCTTCGGATACGAACCGGGCGCGTTCTCCGGAGCACTTGCGAAGGGCAAGATGGGTAAGCTTGAATATGCGGGCAGAGGCACGGTTCTTCTTGATGAGATAGGTGACATGCCTATGAACCTCCAATCAAAGCTTCTTAGAGCGATACAAGACAAGAAGTTTGAAAAGGTCGGAGGTTTGGAATCCACTCCCTTCCAAGCAAGAATCATATGCACGACGAACAGAAACATAGATGAACTTATAGAGAAGAATCTCTTTAGACAGGATTTGTATTACAGAATCAATACGGTTGAGATGGAAATCCCTCCGCTCAGAGAGCGTAAGGATGATATAGAGATTCTGATTCACCACTTCATTGCAGAGGCTAACAGAGAGAATGGACTGAGCATAGTGGGAATCGACAACGAAGCGCTTTGCTTCCTAAAGCACTACGATTTCCCGGGCAACGTTCGTGAGCTTAAGCATATTATTGAGCGCGCATGCTTTATAGTCGGTGCCGGCGTCCTTGAGAAGAAGCACTTCTCAGAGGTCGAAAAGAAGATGGCTATGAAGGACACGACCGAAATCGCGGGTCCGGCGGAAGAAGAGTTCAACATAGACTTTGATTCCCTGAACGATGCGAAGGAATTTGCTGAGACGGTTGCGATCAAGAGAGCGCTGGCTGAAGCCAAGGGGAACAAGAGCCTTGCTGCCAAGATGCTTAAGGTCGATAGAAGCGTTCTGTACGAGAAGATGAAGCGATACAACATTAACTAAAAACATGTGTTGATGGAGCAATCTCACAACATCCCATGGTGTGATTTTCCTACACATTCCCGTCACATCTGATAACGATTGTTTGAAAAGGCTGATAAATTCAGCCTTTTTTATTTTGGCATTATTTTTGCTTATCAAAAAAATAGAAGAGTGTGTAATCGATTTTACTTCACATATGAAAGGAGATTTCAAAATGGGACTGTCTAATTATCTAATAGGCGACTATCGTGAACTGATGACTTATTCGGATCAGGTTAAAAAGTATGGTCTGACCAAGATGTCACCACTCATCATCACGGTTTCCATTACCGGTGGACAGCATGGTAAGGAGGCCAATCCAAACTTGCCAGAGAGTCCGGAAGATCAGGCACAATCCACATATGAGGCATATAATGCCGGAGCATCGTTGGTTCATGTGCACAGAAGATCGCCGGAAAATCCTGCTATTGACACAAAGAAGACTGAGGAGTATGTAGAGGTCAACCGTCTGATTCGCGAGAAATGCCCGGACATCATTATCAACAATACATGTATTGGCGGCAGACTCGTTGATACAACAACAAATACTACATCTGATCTGCTTCATGTTTCCGTTGGAGCCCGTCCTGAGGTTGCATCCATCGATATCACATCGACATCTCAGAGAATGCAGCTTGGAGCAAGAACCGCAGAAATGGGCGGCGAGAGAGAAGCATATCTAAAGCACTTTGACCTCATCAACAATGATGAAGATATAGTTGAACTTCTGAAGGAATTTGACGCAAACGAAGTTAAGCCTGAATGGGAAATGTACAATCTGACAGATATCAAGAGACTAAGAGGCATTATCGACAAGGGTGTTGTTAAGGGACCTCACTGGTGCATGATGCTCTTTGGTGGAAATGGTGTATTCCCCAACTACGATGCTATGGCTCTTGCAATGCAGATGCTTCCACCCGATGCTATCTTCTCCTGTATAAATATCGGTGGTGCACATACTGCAATGCTTACACAGGCCATCATCATGGGTAACCATGTAAGAGTGGGCTTAGAAGACGTTGTCTACTATGGTCCTGGTGAACCGGTTAAATCAAATGCTCAATTGGTGGAAAGAGCAGTAAGAATAGCCGAGGAATTGGGACGTCCGATTGCAACGCCGGCACAGGCACGTGAAATGCTTGGACTCGGAGCTCCGAGACAGTATTAATCTGCAATTAGGGGACGGTTTCCATAGGGGGCCGTCCCTGATTTAAATATTGGTGTTCGATGAGAAAGAGGAAAAATTAATGGAGAATTTGTTTGCCAATACGGGAATAGGAAAACATATAATTAGAGTTCATCACTGGGGCGTCGTTTTGCCTACAGTGGAAAAGGCCGAAGCATTTATGGACATGTTTGGCCTCCAGGAAGACTATAGAGGCCATGTTGATGCATATGATTCGCATCTCATTTTTACAAAGCACGGTAATGGGGCAGATGCAATTGAATTCATAATTCCCCAGTCCGGAGTTTTGACGGAATTCAATAATGGCAAAGGCGGAATAGCGCATGTTGCATACCTTGTTGATGATATAGAGGCGGTCTCCGAAGAAGTTCGCCAGATGGGAATGGAACTCTTGGAGGAGGCTGCCGTTGAAGGTACCGAAGATATAATCGTGAACTTTATCCGTCCAAGATATACACAAGGTATTTTGGTTGAACTTATCCAAGAGGTAGGAGAGATCAATTACAATGCTACTTTTACCAGCAGACAGGAAGCCAGGGAAAAAGAGGGCAAGTAATTCGGAGGATTTTGATGTATACGATGGGCGTTGATATAGGATCGTCATCCAGCAAGGTGGTGGTCCTGAAGGACGGTAAGGACATAGTTACAAAGGCTGTTGTTCAAGTGGGAACGGGAACCTCGGGGCCGGAAAGAGTGATGGCTGAAGCCTTTGATGGAGCAGATATTACGCGTGAGGACATTGAATATACCGTGGCTACCGGTTATGGCAGATTCAATGTAGACTTTGCGGATACTCAGATAAGCGAGATAACCTGTCACGGTGCAGGAATACATTTTCTCGTTCCAAGTGCCAGAAGCATTATCGATATCGGCGGTCAGGACGCCAAGGCGATAAGGCTTTCCGAGAACGGAAATATCCAGCAGTTCGTCATGAACGATAAATGCGCTGCAGGAACGGGACGATTCTTGGATGTAATGTCGAGGGTGCTTGAGATTCCGCTTTCTGAAATGGGAGATGCTCACTTCAAGGCAGAGGAGTGGTCGTTTGTCAGCAGTACATGTACTGTCTTTGCGGAGTCCGAAGTAATATCCCTTCTTTCGCAGGGAGTGAAGAGAGAGAACATCGTTGCCGGAGTTCATGCATCCGTTGCAAGCAAGGCCTGCTCGCTTCTTTACAGGGTGGGCGTAAATGAAGACGTTGTAATGTGCGGAGGAGTTGCCCAGAACGAAGGTGCCGTTGACGCCATAGAAAAAGAATTAAAACAAAAGGTTATCGTAGCACCGGACCCGCAGCTGACGGGTGCACTCGGTGCAGCGCTCCTGGCATATAGAGAGAAATCCAGGGACATAGCCTAATGTGAAAAGATATAGAGAGAAGAATAGGATAGGAGGAAATCGGAGATGGATCCAATCAATGTGAATGAAGCAACGTCGAAGGAACTACTCGCTTATTTCCAAGCAAAGCTTGATGAAGAGGCTTGGGAGAAAAAGAAAAACGGTGGGCTCGTATGCTGGTCTGCATCTGTAGCACCGCCTGAATTCTGTGTAGCTATGGATATTGCTATGGTATATCCGGAGACTCATGCAGCCGGTGCAGGCGCAAAGAAGTGCTCCATGGATTTACTGGAAGTAGCCGATCAGAAGGGTTACAACATAGATATTTGTTCCTATGCAAGAACAAATTTGGGATATATGGAACTCCTGAAGCAAGAAGCGATGACCGGAAACACACCGGAGAAACTGGCTGAATCAAAGGCCGCATATGTTCCGCTTCCGGACCTCGTAATCACCTGCAACAATATCTGCAATACGCTTCTTAAATGGTATGAGAACCTGGCGAAGGAATTGAATATTCCATGCATCATTATCGATGTTCCTTTTAACCACACCATGCCGGTTCAGAAGCACAACAAGGAATACATAGCAGCCCAGTTCGGCGACGCAATCAAGCAGCTTGAGGAAATCTGCGGAAGACCTTTTGATTATGATAAATTCCTGGAGGTCCAGGAGCAGGTTCAGCGTTCCGTTTATTGGTGGAACAAGATTGCAAGCTATGCAACACACAAACCATCGGCACTTAATGGCTTTGATCTCTTTAACTATATGGCGCTCATCGTTTGCGCAAGAGCAAGAGACTATGCTGAAATCACATTCCACAGATTTGCCGATGAACTTGAAGAAAAGGAAAAGAACGGTCAGTATGCCTTTGGTGATGCTGAGAATGAAAAGCACAGAGTAACCTGGGAAGGAATAGCCGTTTGGACCTATCTTGGTGCGACATTTAAGGGACTTAAGAATCTTGGCTCGCTCATGGTCGGTTCGGCGTACCCTGGACTCTGGAATTTGGAATACACTCCGGGCGACATGGAATCTATGGCCGAAGCCTATACTCGTGTATACATCAATACATGCGGCGCCAACAGATACGAGGAGTTCTATAAAATAGTCAGCAATTCTCAGAGCGAAGGAATTGTTCTTCACCTTAACCGCAGCTGCAAGCAGATGGGACTCCTAAACAACGAGGGTGCTGAATATGTTAATGCAAAGATGGGAATCCCGTTCGTAAGCTTTGATGGTGACCAGACGGATCCGAGAGTATTCTCTGAAGCTCAGTACGAGACCAGGGTACAAGCTCTGTCCGAGATGATGGATAATAACAAGTAATTCGGAAAGGAGAGTGTGCCACGATGAGAGATGTAAAAGAAATAATCAAGGAATTTAAAGACATAGCCGACAATCCAAAGAAGGCTTTAGATGACTATAAAAAAGAAACCGGAAAGGGTGCAATAGGAATAATGCCTGTATATTCTCCGGAAGAGATTGTTCATGCAACGGGATATCTTCCGATGGGAATGTGGGGCGCACAGAAGAAGCAGATTTCAAAGGCCAGAAGTTTCCTGCCGCCATTTGCTTGCTCAGTAATGCAGTCGGTAATGGAGCTTCAGCTCGAAGGCGTTTATGACGACCTTTCCGCAGTTGTTTTTTCTGCACCTTGCGATACGCTTAAGTGCATGAGCCAGAAATGGCATAGAGATGTTCCGGAAATCGTATTCACGCATCCGCAGAACAGAAAGATTTCGCAAAAAGCTGCGGACATATTCCTGAGAGAGGAATTCTCGATAGTGAGAACGAAACTCCAGGACATCCTTGGAATGGAGATTACGGACGATGCTATAAATAACAGCATCAAGGTCTATAACGAAAACAGAAAGACCTGCCGTGAATTCAGCGATGTAGCCGCGGACTATGCAAATACAATTACTCCGGCGGACAGACATGCCGTAATCAAGGCTCGCTGGTTTATGGAGAAATCAAAACACACAGCACTTCTTAAGGAACTCATCGAAGCTCTTAAGGCTCAGCCGAAGGAAGAGTTTGATGGCAAGAAGGTTGTGGCTAGCGGCATTCTCTTGGAGCCATATGAGATTCTTGATATTTTCAAAGAAAACAAGTTTGCAATCGTTGCCGATGATCTTGCTCAGGAATCCAGAAACTTCCGTCAGGATGTAGAGGAGGGTAAGGATCCTCTTACTGCGCTTGCTGAAGCATGGAATCGCTTCGACGGATGCGCGCTCGCAACCGATGCAAATAAGCCAAAGGGACAGATGATTATAGACTCTGTCAAGAAGCACAATGCAGATGCTGTAATAGTTTGCATGATGAAGTTCTGCGATCCTGAGGAATTCGATTATCCGATTCTCATTCAGGAATTCGAAGCCGCCAATGTACCTCACCTCCAGATTGAAATAGATCAGGAGACCAACAGCTTCGAGCAGGTAAGAACAAGACTTCAGACATTTGCAGAAATACTATAAGCGATATTATCGAAAACCTAAACTCATAGTGTGAACGATATAATAGCGTTCATGTGATTTTTTCTTCTTCTCGCCAAATGAAAACTCCTCCGGCTCGCCGAAGGAGTTTTCATTTGACCGTTTAATTAAAACCCATCTTTCCATGTGGATGAGGATTTTAGCTATAGTAATTATTTATTCTTTTGCTCATCAGCCCACCAGTCATAGACCATCATGTCGCCGCCGAATGGTGGTGTTAGGAACCAAGCAAGATTGAAGTTTTCGCCTTGATCGGCTTCCAGTGTATGTACTGTGTTTGGTGGTACATAAACTGCATCATACTGTTCCAAAACTATTCTTTCGTCTTCTACTACGACAGTACCTTTTCCGGATACGCAGAAGAAGAGTTCTCCTTCGTCATGGCCTCTGACGTCTGAATGACTTCCCGGAGTCATCTCTGTCATACCGAGAGCAACATCCATATTGCTTGGGTCAAGTCTCTGCGAAATCAAGCAGTGCATAGTTCTTGTTTCAGGTGGTGCCGTTACGACACAGGGCGAATCCTTATATCTTGCAACATATACTCCCATAATTCTTTCCTCCTAAAAAAATAATATGGCTGAAATGGTTTACCGATAATAAAAGCAAGGAATATGCCAAGGGGAAATGGAATTCACTTGAAATACAAATATAGGATGGTGTTTAATGTTGGCATGGTTGTTGCTTTATATATTGGTGAAAAAGTGATGCTTGTAAGAATACGTGGTAAGCTGAATAATTGCAAAATGTATTGTTTAATGTAATGTTTATAGTAATCTGCGTAAATGGCATGTTGGGTAGCGTCACAAGCTGATGTTGAGAATTCTCTACATTGTGTGATGTTATCGCAACACTTAAAACAGCAAGTGTTACGGGTTATACCAATGTATGAAATTTTATCAGTTTTTATCAAGAATGGAGGAAGAAAGTAATGAGGAAGAAAGTATTAGCTCTAATTATGATCTTGGTACTGTCAATGTCATTGTTAGCAGGCTGTGGCGGTGGCGGTGGCGGCACCACTGATGCTAATGCAGGAACAACTGATGCAGCAGCACCGAGTGGTGAAAAAGTTGACTGGAGACTTGCATCTTGCTGGACAGACGGAACATGGCTTTTCCAGGTTGATGCTGATTGGTGTAACTTAGTCAGCCGTTTGACAAATGGTAACTTTACAATTACTCCTTATGGTGTAGGACAGCTTGGTGCGGCTACAGAAGTATTTGACCTTGTACAGTCCGGCACAGTAGAAGTTGGTGGTGACTGGCCGTCCTATTGGTCCGGAAAGGACATCGGATTTGACCTTCTTGCTACAACAATGTTCAACTTCTCCAACTGGGATTACTATGTATGGATTTATGAAGGTGGCGGATGGGAAGACGCATATAACTATATGTTCAACCAGTTCGGCATGCTCTATTTCCCGACAACCACAACACCTATGGAATCAGGTATCAGATCCAGCAAGCCAATCAATTCCATCACAGACATGCAGTCCATGAAGATTCGTTTCGCAGGTAAGATTCAGGGTCTCGTAGCTGAAAAGCTCGGAATCACTCCTGTATCCATTGCTGCTAACGAACTTTACGAAGCTCTTATGAGAGGAACAATTGATGCTGCTGAATATTCCGGACCGGGTAACGATTTGGAACTCAACTTCCAGGAAGTAACTTCTTATTGGTTGGTACCTGGATGGCATCAGACATCTTCAGTTTATGGATGTATGGTAAACAAGGCTGCATATGATGCTCTTCCTGAAGAATATCAGCAGGCACTCTATGATGCTGCAAAGATCAGCATGGCTGAGAAGCAGGCAGCATATGTATGGAGAGATGCTCAGGCTACAGTAGATATTCTGAAAGCTGGCGTTCAGACAACCACACTTCCTGAAGAAGATATGGACAAGATTTATGCAGCATTTGTTGAAGCTACAAATGAGTGTTGTGCAGAATCCGAAAACTATGCACATGTATGGGAATCCATGATGAACTACAGAGAAACCATGAATGACTGGCGTACAGCTCAGGGTGAATGGGACTTCGGTATCAACTTCGAAGAAGGTTCATTCTAAATAAGATATTTAACTAAATAGCAAAAGCTCTATAAAATGTTTACGCATGGGGTTGCAATCCCATGCGTAAACATATTCAAAACGTACTTATTGATCTAAAACGGTTTATTCTAAACGTCACACGATATTATTTAGTAAAATCAATACAATTTGCAGACGAAAGGAAAACAGATGAGTGTCTTAAAAGCAATTGCCAAAATTATTGACGCAATTAATGACAAAGTCGGAATTGTATGTTCGTATATTTCTGCTCCGCTGATGCTTTTGATAGTATACGAAGTGGTTAGTAGAAAATTGGGACATCCTACAATCTGGGGATATGAAACCATAGTTGGTGTATATGGATGGCTTATTCTTATGACTGCTGCCTTTGGCCTACTTCATGACTCCATAGTCAAGGTTGATATCTTGTCAGGTGGCTGGAGCGAAAAAACGCAGCACATAGTTGGACTAATAACATTCATTATATTCTTTATACCTTATTGTACTTATCTACTTCCGGCAATTTGGAAAACATTCTATGTTGATTTTTCAACAGGAGCCAAGTCTTGGTCATCATGGGCTCCACTGATTTGGCCGCTTAAACTCTGTATGCCTATTGGATGGGGTCTCCTCTGGCTCCAGGGTATTTCGGAAATGATTAAGCATGTACTGTGGCTTGCTTCCGGCGGCAAAATCGATTTAAACAAAGAAAGAAAAGCGAAAAAAGCAACTGAGGAAGACGAAGCTGCTCTCGCTGAAACAAGTATAGAAGAAGCTATAACTGAAGAAGTCGCAGTGGAAGGAGGGAAAGCTTAATGGGTAATTCGATGTTCTTAATTGGCATGTTTGTTGTCCTAATCATAGGACTTCTTACTGGCCACCAATTAGCTTTCGTCCTTGGCGGAATAGGAACCATATTTGGTTACATAGGTTGGGGTCCCACCATCAACAGTATTTTTGCAACAAGAGTATGGGATACCATGAACTCCTATTCGCTTATTGCGATTCCGATGTTTGTTCTGATGGCAAACTTCTTGACGGCGTCGGGTGTTGCCGATGGCCTGTTTGATGCGGTAAAGATCTTATTTGGTAAGATGAAGGGCGGTCTTGCTATCGCTGTAATCATCGTATCTACTATCTTTGCTGCAACGACAGGTGTAGTTGGCGCATCCGTAACAACCATGGGATTGCTGGCACTTCCGGTTCTCATGAAGAATAATTACAACAAGGAACTGTCCTGCGGTACTGTAGCAGCAGGTGGTACATTGGGAATACTAATTCCACCTTCAATGATGCTTGTACTTATGGGATCTTATTCCACGGTTTCCGTCGGTAAGCTCTTCTCGGCAGCATTGGTTCCGGGCCTTGCCCTTTCACTTCTGTACATCGTTTATATAGTTGTAATGTGCCACATTCACCCTGATTGGGGTCCGGGCATGGACGAAGCTGAACTGAGCAAGTATACGCTTGCAATGAAGTTGAGAAATACTCTTATAAATTTGGTTCCACCGATGATTTTGATTATAGCGGTTCTTGGTTCCATTTTTACAGGGTATGCGACACCGACAGAAGCTTCCGGCGTAGGTGCTTTTGCAGCTATGATTCTCTGTGCACTTTACAGAAAGCTAACACTTAAAGTTATACATAACTCCATGATAGATACAGCCAAGACGACTGCAATGTGCTTTGTTATCGTATTTGGTGCCAACGCATTTTCATCAGCATTCCTTGGAATGGGTGGATCCGCAATGGTAACCAATTTGGTACAGGGCATGGGACTTAGCGGAACCGGTGTATTCGTTCTCATGTTAGCTATCGCATTCATCCTTGGTTGCTTCATTGACTGGATTGGAATTGTTATGATTCTATTCCCAATCTTCCTTCCGATTTTGGATACATACGGATATGACAGATTGGTAGTAGTAGCTACTTGCGCAGTACTTCTCCAGACATGCTTCCTAACTCCACCTTTCGGATTCTCACTTTTCTATCTGAATGGATTAGGGGTTCCGGGAATCAAACTATCCCATATTTATAAGGGAATAATACCATTTGTTGCAATCATCCTTGTTGTTACTGCTTTGTGTATTTTCTTCCCGAACCTTATGTATGGTCTGGCAATGGCTGTTAGTGAATAAAACTTGAGAGGTGCCAAATGGGTATCAGATACACACATACAAATATCAACGCTCGAGACTGGAGAAAATTGTCTCAGTTTTATAAGGATGTCTTCGGTTGCTATACTGTTGGCCCGATGAGAGATCTTAAGGGCGAATGGTTTGAAAAAGCCACAGGCGTAAAAGGCGCAGCCGTTAAAGGCGAGCATATTGCGATGCCGGGATATCCTGAAGAAATTGCTCCAACATTTGAAATCTTCACATATGAAACACCCAAGGGCGAGGATACGGCAGACATTAATTCATACGGGTTTGCACATGTTTGCTTCATGGTTGATGATGTTGAAGCGACTTTTGAAAAGTTCAAGGCTCACGGAGGTTCATCCTATGGCGAATTGGTTAAATCGTATTATCCAAGTTTAGATAAAACAATTACGATTGTATATGCCAAGGACCCTGAGGGAAATGCTGTAGAGATAATGAACTGGACAGAAGGTAATGTAGAATAAACAAAGTAGGGCCTCTTGATTTTATAATAAGAGGCCCTTACAATTTTTATATTAACTTTAGTATCCTCGATGGATACATATCAAAAACAGTTGAGATAAGAATTGGGATAGTAAAAGTGATGTTTAACGCAAAGGAAATAAGAAAATTCAAAATCAAAAAGTTATTAGCAATTATCGTTATTTTGTTTATTTGTGCATTGATAACTGCATGCTCTAATAATCAAAGCGGTGATGCTTCGGTGAATACCGAAACGGGGAGCGAAGGTAATCTCGTAAGTAATATTTATATTGAAGCGGACCCCGGTAAGTATGTGAAACTTCCCGAAGGATATCTTGATTATTCTTTTGAACAGCCTACGGTAAATATTACTGACGAAATGATTGATAACAATATCACTTTGCGTCTTAGAGAAACCGGACAGGACACTTTAAACAATGAGGGCGAAACAAAGAATGGCGATAAATTAGAAATCACCTATGTTGCAAAGAATTCTAAAGGTGAAACTGTCCATACAATTAGTGATCCCTATAAGATTACTCTTGGTGAAGGATATCTATCCGAAACGCTTAACGATGCTCTCCTTGGTCATAAGGTGGGGGATGTTGTGACCGTAACGGAAACCGTGTCTGAGGATTTTACGTATGCAGAGGAATTGCAGGGAGAGAGTATAACTTACGAGATAACCATTGTTAATAAATATGATGTGCTTATCCCTGAACTGGATGATGAATGGGTGAAAGCCAATACAGATTTTTCATCTGTTGACGAATTTAGGGAATTGGTAAAACAAGAGCTTTTTGATTCATATTCTGTGGCGGCAGTAGAAGAAACATTCTCTAATTATTGGGATGACCTTGTACAGAATAGTGAAAAAATTGCTGACTTCCCGGAAGAAATTATTAATAACGAAATAGACTATTTTCATGACTATATCCTTAGCTATGGATATAACGATGAAGATTTAGATATATATGCAGCGAGTGCGGAATATGCAGAGGAAGCAGCAAAGATGAAGATGGTGCTTTATGAAGTGGCTGCCGAGAATGACCTTATTCCTACAGAGGAAGAATTCAAAGAATATTGCGCTGAGGAAATTAAAACATATGGATATGATGAAGAGGGATTCCAAAGTGCCTTTGGATCGAGTTCATATGAATACGGATTGGAATATGGCTGGATAGAGGAATATCTGAACGACAAATTAAAAGACATGATTGTTGGTTGATGAAGCGGATAATTTAGTAAGTGGAAGAGTGCAAAATGGAAAAGAATAAAGAACAAATTCTGTTGGACGAAATAATGGCAACTGCTGACGAACAAAACTTGACGCTATTGTACTCCCAAGTAGTGAGGGGAAGTGAATTAGTCGCCGAGAACAACAAGGTAAAGGCAAAGCACAGAATGCACGTGTTTTCTATTGGCAAGTCACTTACTGCGTGTGCTGTCGGAATTGCAGAGGGTGAAGGACTTATCGCTCTTGATGATGTTGCGCTTGATTATTTTCCGGAATACAAAGAGAAGATCGGTGGTGACGAAAAGTATAGATTTACAATCAAAGACCTTTTGATGATGTCAATAGGTCTTGAAAAGGCGCTTTTCTTCTCCACTGATGAAGAAAGGTACAAGGAAAAGGATTGGGTTGATTATTTTTGGAATGCAGGCTTCGATTTATCCAGAAAGGGTGAGTTTAAGTATTCCAATTTCTGTTCCTACATACTCAGTTGCATAATTGAAAAGGTCTCCGGTGAGTCGATGCTGGAATACCTGAGATATAGGTTCTTTGAAAGAATCGGAATAGAAAACCCCGACTGGACGTATTGTCCGAAGGGCCATACATATGCCTGCAATGGAATATTCCTAAATATAGACGAGATGTCTAATTTTGGCTCTCTTCTTTTAAACCTTGGAAAATACAATGGTGAGCAGGTTGTGCCGGAGCGTTTTATCAAAGATGCAATATCGAAGCAAGTTGAAACCGTTGGATCTCCATTTGGACCAAGATTTGAATATGGTTATGGCTATGGCATATGGATGACGGAGATACCGGGAACATTTATGTGCTACGGAAGCTGCGGTCAATTTCTTCTTGGCATACCGGATAGAAATATATTATTAAGCTTTGTCACCTTTGAACCTAATGAGCATCTTAAATTGCTTGACATAATAATGGATAAAACAAAAGACTATTTGAAATAATTGTATCAGTGCGTTTAATAAGGAGGATTTTTATGAGAATTGCAATCATGGGAGCAGGTTCAACCGGAACTATTCTTGGTGCTTACCTAAGCAAAGCAGGCTATGATGTAGTATTGGTAGATCCGTACAAGGATCATGTGGATGCGCTTAATAGAGATGGTGCTCATATTGTTGGCACAGTAGATTTTGTTCAACCTGTTAAGGCTTGCCTGCCGGAGGAAATGGAGGGCATATACGACCTGGTGATTTATATGGCTAAGCAGACATTTAATGATGTCGCCATTCCACAGATTTTAAAGCATATAGACGAGAACAGTACGGTTTGCACATCTCAAAATGGCATTCCTGAATATCCATTGGTAGAAGCGATGGGATCCGAAAGAATAGTAGGTGCTCCGCTGGGGTGGGGTGCAACATTTAAAGGCCCCGGCTGCTCTGCACTAACTACTGAAGACCACGCCAATGTATTCACCATCGGTTCGGTGGATGGGCCAATAAATGATAGAGTCAAAATGGTTCAGGAAGTTCTCTCCGCATTTTGCCATACTGATGTAACAGAGAACTTGATGGGAGTTCGCTGGACCAAACTGATTATGAATGCTACATACAGTGCGCTTAGCACTTGCTTCGGATATACATTTGGTGAAGTTTCCGATGATGACAAGGCAGTTAAACTTGCACTAAGAATAGGGAAAGAAGTTATCGATGTTTGCGCTGAATTGGAAATAACCCTTGATGAATATGAAGGCTTTGATTTTTACAAAGCTCACAAGCGTGGTAATGCGAAGACCAATTCGGAATCGATTCAAGTTATAAGAGATATTTGGAAGGGTCATGAACCAGGGGAAGCCTCAATGCTTCAAGACCTCAAGAGAGGAAACAGCTGCGAAGTACATCAAATTTGCGGTGTAGTAGCAACAGAAGGTGATAAGGTAGGGATTCCAACACCTGTAACGGATAGGTGCATAGAAGTAATCGTCAAGATTCAGGATGGCGAATTGACGTATAGTCCTGAGAATATGAAGTACTTCGAAGAGTTCCTGGAGAATGTTCATACAGTTTAAGCATAGCTAAATAAGTATATGCATTAATTGTATGCTTTGTGTGAAAAAAAGTATTTTAATTGTTCATGTGAAAGGTAAGCAATATGAGTGATGCTGAACTAATGACGTTAGATAATGATGCTCTGTTATTTACAAGCGGACGAGGAAGAAATACCTGGTCGATATATTTCTTTGGAAAAGATGAGGACAACATTCCTATCAGCTTTATCTTTCACTTGAACATATCTTCTCTTCCATTGGGTTTTCGATACATGCGAATGTTCGATACCTTGCTTACGATTACCTATGACGATGAGGAATATTTATTCGAAAGAGATTTTGGTGAAGTAAAGAAAAAACAGCTCCATGCTGATAGACTTGAGTTTCCGGCCAATACCTCTTCAATCAAGGGCGACTTTGAATTGTTGGATTTGGTGGCTTACATTACAGGCGGAAATGTTGACGTTGCAATGAACTTCATTGGTGAGAGACAGTACGCATATCCTTCTTATCCAAGTAATGACTTGTTCGTTAGCAAACGCGGAGAAATGAAGGAATATCTTGCAGCAACCAATATGGACTGCCAGGGTGTTGTAGCGATTAATGGAGTAAGCCATAATGTTGTAGGAACATCGTGGGTAGAAAAGAAATATTTGCAATTTCCGAAGGGGCGACAGAAAAGTGTCGATGCAAGGCTTTGTAAGCTGACGATGCTCCCTGATAATAAGGAAGAAAAATTCACCTTAGTCAATGCGCTGAGTAAAAAGGGAACGTATGATGATTCTGTATTTACAATAATTGACCTTGGTGGAGAGTATGAATCTATAGAGCTTGATGAGAAAACGATCACTGCTGATTCGGAGTGGTTAAGTGATAATACGGGAAATGCTTATCCGATTCCTTTAAGTGTGGATATTCCGGAAAAGGATTTTTACGTTACAATTACTCCTGATATTTTTGATCAAGAAGTTTACTCGCCGTATGTTCGTGATAGGGTAGGCGAGTACTTGGGAACCGGAACTTTTGATGGTACTTATAAAGGTGCGCCGGTTTCCGGTAGATGTGCTATCGAAATAGCAGATTTATAATGTGTAAATAGTAAAAATGCTAACAGTTATATCTAAAATTAGCGTAATATTTGCTGTTATCGCGGTAGGATTTTTCTGCAACAAGAAAAACATTCTTCCCAATTCATCAGAGCCTGCTCTGGTGAATCTTTTAATTCTGGTTACATGTCCATGCATGATACTTAGTTCCTTGGGTTCCAGGGAATTGGATTCCGAAACTCTTCCGAAGACGATATCGGTAATAATACTTTCAGCAGCTTATTTTATATTCTCGGCAGCGGTCGCATTCCTTTTTAAAAATTTGATGAAGAATACTCCAAAGAAGGACCTTGGTGTTTTAATGATCATTATGACATCGGTTAATAGTGGTTTTATGGGTTATCCTGTGACCAAAGCTATTTTTGGAGATGATATTTTCTTTCTCATTGTTATACAGAATATCGTGCTAAATATCTATATTTATTCTTTGGGGATAATGCAGATTAATTATGGAGGGGACAGAGTCAAGGTCCCCAGGGGCGGCTTGAAGACGACCATAAGGTCAATCCTTAATCCCAATATCATTGCCGCAGTAATAGGTTTGATATTATTGTTTGGCAGGATTCGTTTGCCGGAGATTGGAATGGAGCTAATAGATATGCTTGGCGCGGTTACAACACCTCTTTCGATGATTATCGTAGGCATGAGATTGGCCAACAGTAAATTGACAGTTGTTTTAAAGAACCGTGATCTTGTTCTTACTGCGATTATAAGCATGATAATAATGCCGATTTTAGTGTTCTTGGGTGTCAATTGGTTGCCGGTAACCTCCGACGTGAAACTCTTGATGATATGGTGCACTTGTTTCCCGACCGCGGTTGTAACGGTCGGCCTTACATCAAAGTGTGGGAGAAATGCAACGCTTGCTGCAGAGGGCTTGGCGCTAACTACGGTAATGTCGATGGTTCTCCTTCCAATCTATGCTACACTCCTTTCCGGTTACTATGGTATTTAAATTATTAAGTGGGCGTTCAGCATGTAGATACTGATGCCGGTATTAATAGGAAGGTCCCTTGAGGGACCTTCCTATTGATGCAATGTAAGTACCTTATCGAATGCGACAGAAAAAAATCTGAAAATTTTGTAATTTTTTTGTTGTTTTATGTTGTTTGTGTTGACTTTGTGAAGATAAAGTGCTAAAATCCCTATGTTAGGGGAAAGTGGGTATTTTTATTGAAATAAAACACACCACACCATTTTTCCTTGATTAGGTATTTATTATTTCACTACATTTTCACCAAAACACAGGAGGAGAATTATGAGAAAATTCACCAATGCATGCGTTAACTTTATGAACAAGTTTCTACCTGACGCATTCATCTTCGCTGTGATTCTTACGATTATCGTATTTATTGCGGCGATGCCGGCTGCTGGTGCAAATCCGCTCCAGATGGCTATGGCATGGGGTAGTGGTGTATGGGGACTGCTTGCTTTCTCCATGCAGATGGCACTTGTTGTTGTAACAGGTACAGCATTTGCTACTGCTCCAATCGTAAAGAAGGCTTTGGAAGCAATTGCAAAGCTTGCAAAGACACCTGCACAGGGTGTTATGCTGGTTGTTATAGTTAGTGGTATCGCTAACTTCCTCAACTGGGGATTCGGACTTATCGTTGGTGCACTCCTTGGTCGTGCAGTTGCTAGACAGCTCCAGGGCGTTGACTATCGTATGCTTATAGCTGCCGGTTATTCCGGATTTGTCATTTGGCATGCTGGTATGTCCGGTTCCATTCCGCTAGCTCTGAATACAGCAGCTAACCTCGGCGAGAATGGTATGGCAAACACAGGCGGAGCTGTTACAGAGCTTATCTCTACATCTGAAACAATCTTTGCTCCCTGGAACCTGATCATGATCGTTCTTGTAATAGTTCTTACAGCGGTTATCTTCGGAGCTTCCCATCCAAAGGGAGAAGATGTATTTATTGTAGATCCTGCAGTTCTTGCTGACGAAGAAAGAGAATATCCTGCTCCGGTAACTCCGGCAGAAAAGATTGAGAATAGCCCAATTCTTGCATGGATCATCGGTATCGTTGGTATTGTATGGATTGTAGTTAACTTCTTCATCAAAATCGAAGTAAACGGAACAATGTTTGGTAAGGGACTTAATGGTCTTGATCTTAACTCCGTAAACTTCATCTTCCTGATTCTCGGTCTCATCGGACACGGAACACCAATCCGCTACGTCCACGCTGTTATCGATGCAGCAAAGGGTGCAGCAGGCGTTATCCTTCAGTTCCCGTTCTATGCTGGTATTCAGGCAATGATGGTATTCGCAGGTGGTGCTACAGGAACATCCCTGGCAGCAGTTATCTCCAACTTCTTCGTAAGTATTTCCAACCATGTTACATTCCCGCTCTGGACATTCCTCGCAGCTGGTATCGTAAACTTCTTCGTACCTTCCGGCGGTGGACAGTGGTCAGTACAGGGACCGATCATGATGCCTGCAGGTCTCGAACTCGGTGTAAAGCCAGCTGTTACAGGTATGGCTATTGCATGGGGTGACCAGTGGACAAACATGATTCAACCATTCTGGGCTCTGCCGGCACTCGGTGCTGCAGGTCTTGGTGCAAAGGACATCATGGGTTACTGCGTACTTACACTCCTCGTAATGGGCGTTGTAGCTTGCGTAGGATTCCTGCTTGTAGGTGCATTAGGCTTATCAGCTATCTAGTTGATACAAACAAGCTCTTTATGGGGCGGTCCATTGGGGCCGCCTCTTTTACTTTTATATCTTGTGGGATGCGGACTTGGAAAGTCCGAGACTCAGTAATCAAGATTTGTAATGTACAGTCAATAATCGAGATTTGATAATTGAAAACCAATTATCGAGACTCAATAATCAAGATTTGTTAATCGGGATTGAGCAATTAGGTTGAGGAATAATTATGGGTGAATATATCAAGACTTTTGTTCTTGTTGTGATTTTTCTGATTCTGGCGGTATTCAATGTAATGAATGTAGTTCGCCATTATAAGGAAAACGAAGGAGAGCGAAAGAGAAAAAAGGAAGAAAAACGATTGGCAAGAGAGGAGAAAAGGCGGAAACGGAAGGCGCGTCTCTTTGGTGTTTTGCCAAACTCGAGTGAGCCTATTGATATGTCGTATCCCGACGAGGAACCAGAACCTGATGAAGATGCTGCACTTGCTGATGAAGATGCTGCACTTGCTGATGAAGATGCTGCACTTGCTGATACAGATGCTGCACTTGCTGATGAAGATGCTGCACTTGCTGATACAGATGCTGCTGCTCTTGATGACGAAATCAATCTTGATGACGAAATTGACTTTGATGAAAATAGCGTACTTGATGAAGACATCGATATTGATGAAAAACTGTAGATATATTTAAAGTCAAAAGAAGGAGGGCGAGGCCCTCCTTTTATAAAGCATTTTTCATCTATATAATCTATAAATCTGTAGATCTATTTTTTGCCTATCACTTGAAGTAATAACTGTTCGTTTTGGAATCGACGACAAGTGTCTTTGAAAAGAAGAGCTTTGATGCCCTTGCCATATACGCTCCATCAAGAACGCCAGCGGTCTCGTAGCATGAATGCATGGCGAGCTGTGGGAGACCTATATCGACAGAGTTTACGCTTACGTGCGAGTTGGATATATTTCCAAGAGTGCTTCCGCCGGGTTTATCGGAGCGATTGTAAAACTCCTGAGTTGGAACATCTGCCAAATTGCATATTTCTTTAAAGAGAGTAGCAGAAACTGCATCTGTTGTGTAATGCTGATTTGCGGCGTGCTTGATTACGATTCCTTTATTCATAATCGGGCGGTTCACAGGGTCGTGATGCTCGGGATGATTCGGGTGGAGAGCATGCGCGTTGTCTGCAGAAACCATGAAACTTCCGGCGAGAATGGCGTTCTGCTTCTGCCTTCCGTAACCGAGCGCCTCGCTAATTCTGGAAAGAACATCCTCAAGGAAAGTGGAATTGGCGCCTTGCTTGGTTCCGCTTCCGACTTCCTCGTTATCAAAAAGGGCAAGAACAGGCATCGACGCATGAATTTTGTTTTTTGTACCTTTGGCTTTATCTGCGGTTACACTTCCAATTGTATCTGCGTCAATAAATCCTCGGTAAGCGGAGTACGCACACTGGAGATCATCGATATGCTGAACAGAGAAGAACTCATTGTTTGCGCCCCATATTCTCCCTGGTGTTCTGTCGTAAACAAATAAATCAAAGTCAACGATGTCTTTAGGATCGACCCCGAGCTCTTCGCTTAGTACGCGGAGCAGTTGGCTTTCTGAAGCATTCTTATCGTTGCTGGGCTTCTGCGTTTTTGATGCTTTCGGGGCGACGTCCTTTGCTTTACTGTTTTCTGTGACGTTGGCTGCTTCTTGAGCGACGTTCATACCGAAGAGCGGCAGCAGGTCAACCTGCGGATTATACTCAAACCCTTTGTTTGCCTCGCGATTCATGTGAATGGCAACGCTTGGAATCACAAGCAAGTCCCTATCTATTTTAACAAGCTTTTCAACAAGTCTGTATGAGGGGAGAGCTGCCTTTGATGTACTCCGGCTGGCTGCCTTTGCAGCAGTTTTGCCGATTGCCTTTGATGTACTTCCGCTGGATGCTGCATTTACACCACTTTGGCCGGCGGCTTCGCGAACCATAACTCTACCTGCTAATGAGAGCGGTCTGTCGAACCAAGTGGACATCAAGAGACCGCCGTAGCATTCGACATTAAGCTTTACGTACGCATTTTCCGGAATCTCCGCCCTGGTGCCCTTGATCTTTAGAGCAGGGGAGTCCGTGTGGGCTGCCATGATATTGAATCCGGTTACGTCGTTTTCCGGAACCTTGAAGGCGACCAGCGACGAGCCGTTTCTGGTGGTGTAGTAGCATCCGCCCGGCTTAATATCCCAGATTTCGGTCTCTGGGAGCGCCCCAAACCCTTCTTTTTTCAAGCCTTCCGAGATTGATTGAACTACGTGAAAACACGTCGGATTCTCCGTCACAAAATCGATAAACTCTTCAGTAATTCTTTCGTACATTCCTTCCTCCATACAATCATTCATTTATCTATACATATATATGTACATTTTCATCTATACAACTATATATACATTCGTTCAATCGTTTTTCATTTGTTGATTTCTTCATTCTGGAGCGATTCTTGATGGAATAATTAATCGACGTCAAACGTAGTTATCCAGGGAGTCTCGCCTGACCAACTTGCTTGACCTTTAACAGCGGCGACCTGAAATAGTGCACCAGGATTCCGATATCCCCAAGTATCCACGAAATCGGATAGCAAAGACAAATCATGAACAGCGTCGGATATGCGCTGAACAGCGTAAATACCCAAAGAATCCTGAATGCGCAGATAGCAATACCAGTGATGATTGTCGGCATCAAGCTGTCGCCAAGGCCGCGCATGACTCCGGAAAACATGTCGATTACAATCCAGAAAATATACGTCGGAACAAAGAAGAAAATGATATATCTGGTTGCTTCAATCAGTTCCGGGTCGTTCGTGAAAATACCAAGCAGCGGTCTCGCGAGGAGCAGTATTCCAACGCAAAGGACGATTGTGATTGCGGCGAATACCAGAAATCCCTTTTTGACGCATTCTTTTACACGGTCGATTCTGCCGGCACCGTAGTTTTGACCGACAAAGGTCGTAACCGCTGAGGAAAACGCGCTGGACACCACCCAAAAGAGGCCATCGATTTTGCCGCTTAAGGACCAGCCTGCAATTGCAACTGTTCCGAGAATATTGATTCCTACCTGAAGAATGATGTTCGAAACGCTATACATCGAAGACTGGAGGCCCGCGGGTATGCCGATTCTCATCATTCTCTTAAGAACGTCTTTGTTGATTCTGAGTTCCTTGAACGAGAATCTGACCGCCTCGTCGGTTTTGATCATCGCTCCCGTCACGAGAATTGCACTGATTGCCTGTGAGATAACCGTTGCAATCGCTGCGCCGTTAACGCCCCACTTAAACCCCGCAACAAAAGCAATATCAAGGATGGTGTTGAGAATGCAGGTCATGGCGAGGCAGAAGAATGGGAAGCGAGAGTTGCCCATGGCCCTTAGGGCCGATGCGCCCATATTGTAAACCAAGGTAAAGAGCGCGCCGCTGAAAACGATGCGCATGTATCTGCCGGCTGCATCAAAGGTCTCAGCCGGGGTTCTTAGCAATGAAAGAAATTGTGGTGTGAAAACGAGGACAATTACTGTAAGGACAATGCCTAAAATCACACAGAAGAGATACGATGTGTGGATGGATTTTTTGACATCGTCAAGCTGTTTGGCCCCGTAGAACTGCGATATAACGACGGCTGCTCCGTTGGAGAGGGCAACGCAAAAGCCGATTAAAAAATCGACGAGCCTGGCTGCGCTTCCACCAACTGCTGCCAGAGCAGCTGTACCAACATATCTTGATACAACAAGAGCGTCAACCGCATTATACAGCTGTTGCAAAATAAATCCCGCGGCAATTGGAATGAAGAAAAAAAGCAGTTGCCTTATTATTGGTCCTTTTGTTAAATCAGTCGCAGATTTCATAACTATTTCAATATACAGCGTAATCGCTTTAATTGCAACTGTCTTGACAGAAATTAAAACTGCGAGTAAGGGGAAGTTTTAGTGCCTGTGAGCAAGTAATTGCAACGTGTAAAAAAATAAGTTGACGAGATATTTGGGGAAATGCTATAGTTCCATAACCAATTTTGCAGAAGGCTTTCGTAGTGGGGTGGCAGCTCTGCTGGAGTGCCGCGGTTTTGATGGAGAAGACAGTAGCCATCGAGCAAAAAAGACGAATGCGCATGGGGATTTGGAGAAAACGTGCGATGGCTACTGCGAGCAGATGATTTTGATGGAGAAGACAGTAGCCATCGAGC
>CAMYVY010000023.1 GCA_947302715.1 uncultured Clostridia bacterium | reverse complement strand
CAAAGTGCAATCAGCAAAGTGCAATCAGCAAAGTGCAATCAGCAAAGTGCAATCAACAAAATCAAGATGCTGAAAGAATCAAACCCATCTAAGCCAAGAAAGCAGCAAGAAAAGGAAACCGAGGTAAAAAGCGCGGTATATAGCATAGTGATGTTCGCGACTTATTTTTTGTGCTATATGCTGATGCAAGCTGACATTCCGAGTATACCGTTTGCCGTTGGTGTTATCGCTTTTTCCATTCTCTATTCTGTAGTTGCCTTAATTCTGGCATATAGACTCGCTCCAAAGACCTTCAAAATCCGGCAATAGGGCTTGCCCGAATCATCAAAGATGCGAAGGCCATTTTTATTGGAAGGACTTCGGCAAAGACTATTGGAAGGACTTTGACGAAGCTTATTGGAAGAACTTTGACGAAATTCGGGCAAGAAGTTTATAATAGATAAGTCGATAGATACAAGCCCGGTTACTGAGGACGTGGTTACTGAGGACGTGGTTGCTGAGGGCTTGGTTATTGACGATTTGTAATATATATAATATGGAAGATATATCAATCCGGAGAAGATAATCGTGACAGGCAAAAGATTTATTAACGAGAAAAGAGTTTTTAATATAGGAGCAGGCACTTTAGGTGAGGTTATTGAATTTATTGAAGCTGTTTTAAATCATGTCACCACGAACAGGAAAAATATTATCCGAACACTTCTTATGGTTGAGGAAGTGCTTCCTCAGATAATCGAAAACTCAACTGAAGACAATATCAAAATTCAGGTCAAGAAATTTTTTGGCGACACCAAAATCAACATTCGAAGTGAAGGTAATGAATTTGACATCTTTGCCGGTGCAGCCAGCCCGAGTGATTTGACGAAAGAAAAAACATCCGGGAGTGCGGGCGATCTTGATGATGACAGGGACAGCCAGAGAGCAATAAGTGCGCTGCTTCTAAAATCTCAAGAAGACAAATTGAAATACTACCACAAGCGCGGAAGCAACAATGTCCAAATCATCATGGGAATGTCGAATACTACAATTCTTGGAGCAACAGTAGCTGCACTTGTTCTTGGGATTGTATGCGGTCTATTGATGAAAACTGTTCTTCCGGAAACGTTTTCGGGAGGAATGATAACTTACCTGCTTTCACCCATCAAAACGATATTCATGAATTCACTTAGAATTATAATTGCGCCGATCGTTTTCTTCTCGATAGTGACGTGCTTTTCCCAATTTAGCAATTTGAGTGAATTTGGTAGAATAGGCGCAAAGGTGATGGGTATGTATCTTTTCACTACTTTTGTTGCCATAATAACATCGACAGCCCTGTTCTACTTAATTAAGCCGGGCAGCCTCGGCTTTGCTCTCGCTCTTGAAGGAGGCACAAGCGCCGCAATCGAAGATGCGGGTTATGACGTTTCGATAATCGATACGATTGTAAATATAGTGCCCTCCAATTTTGTTAAACCGTTTGTGGAATCGGATACACTTCAGATAATCTTCCTGGCTGTTCTGTCCGGAATTGCCCTTGGAAAAATTGGAGAATCAGCGTCAATGATCAAGGAATTTTTCGACCAATGCAATTCTCTCTTTCTAACAATAACGACAATTATAGCGGGATTCACCCCGGTGGCAGTTTTCTGCTCGATCGCCATAATGGTCAGGAATACAGATATGTCAACCCTGTTCCACTTGCTTGGGTTCGTATTCAACGAGGCTTTGGCGCTGATAACAATGATGGCAGTGTATGCTCTTTTAATCACTCTTATAGCCAATCTCAATCCGATTACCTTCTTCCGGAAAAATCGTGAGGGGATGCTGACGAGCTTTACGCTTTCTTCAAGCTCTGCGGCGATGCCTACTAACATGAGGGTCTGCACCGAGGAACTGGGTATCAGTCCAAAACTGGCGAATTTCTCAATTCCGCTTGGGGCCACGGTTAACATGGATGGAATGTGCACCTTCCTGGTAACAAGCTCGCTGTTCCTGGCGAGAGCCTATGGTATTAATGTACCTCCTGCCACGTTGTTATCGATGGGGCTTACTATAGTTCTTCTTTCGCTTGGTGCTCCGGGCGTTCCGGGGGCAGGTTTAATCTGTTCATCGGTAGTCCTAAGGAGCATTGGAGTTCCGACGGAAGCGCTTGGTTTAATTATCGGTATTATTCCATTTATTGATATGGCTGAAACGACATCGAATACGACGGGTGATGTTGCCGTTAGCTTGGTGGTTGCAAAGACCGAGGGACTTCTCGATGTAGATGTTTATAATCGGGAAATGAAATAGATTGTATTATTATATACATTAAAGTAATATATTTTGCATATTGCTTATATAAAATCCGCGATTGAGACTATGCTATCAATCGCCGGAAATAAAAGAAAAGGAAAGTGTGTATATGGCTATTACTGAATTTTTAGAGTTTAATGCAAAAAACTATCCGGACGATATTGCATTGGTGGAAGTGAATCCGGAGGTCAGCGCTAAGCAGTTTAAGACCTGGAAGGAGTCCGGTCTGATGGAACCATCTGCGGCCGGCCCATATCGACTTGATATAACTTGGAAAATCTTCGATGAGAAGGCGAATCGCGTTGCCAACGCGATGCTCGGTCGCGGCGTTAAGCGTGGTGAGAAGGTTGGCATTCTTTTGATGAACTGCCTTGAATGGCTTCCAATTTATTTTGGCATATTGAAATCCGGGGCAGTTGCAGTCCCTCTCAATTACAGATACTCGGCAGACGAAATAAAATACTGTGTCGAACTTGCCGACGTTGAGATTTTGATATTTGGACCGGAATTCACTGAACGTATATCTGAAATATCGGAAGAACTCTCTAACCACAGGCTGCTTTTTTACATGGGTGCAAAATGCCCGGATTTTGCGGAAAGCTTCCCGATGGAAACATCAAATTATTCCAGCAAGGCTCCCGCAATCGAGCTTAATGACGATGACTTGGCTGCCGTTTATTTCTCATCGGGAACGACTGGCTTTCCGAAGGCTATTCTCCATAGGCATGGCGGATTAATGCATTCGGCACTTACCGAGCAAAAGCACCACGGTCAACAGAAAGAAGATGTCTTCCTTTGCATCCCGCCGCTATATCATACGGGGGCGAAGATGCACTGGTTTGGGTCCCTTGTTTCCGGCGGCACCGCGGTTTTGCTGAAGGGAACTCAGCCTGAACATATACTGCAGACTGCGTCCGACGAACATTGTTCGATCGTTTGGCTCCTGGTTCCGTGGGCTCAGGATATCCTGGATGCACTGGATAGAGGCGATCTGAAACTATCCAATTATAAGCTCGACCAGTGGAGACTCATGCACATCGGAGCGCAGCCCGTTCCGCCTTCGCTCATTCGCCATTGGAAGGAGTATTTCCCGAACCACGACTATGACACCAATTACGGATTGTCCGAATCCCTGGGACCTGGGTGCGTTCACCTTGGAATCGAAAATATATCAAAGGTTGGAGCAATCGGTGTCCCGGGTTATGGATGGGAGGCCAAGGTTGTGGAATCCTTTGAGGACGATGCTCGCGAAAAGACAGTCAATACTTCCGGCAATTTTGCTGCGCCACGCAAAGAAATGCCTCGCGGTGAAGTAGGTGAGCTTGCGGTTCGCGGTCCTGCCGTCATGATAGAATACTATAAGGATCCGGGCGCAACTTCAGAGGTCTTGACCGAGGACGGATGGCTATATACCGGTGACATGGC
Source organism: uncultured Clostridia bacterium (assembly GCA_947302715.1). Lineage (GTDB taxonomy): Bacteria > Bacillota > Clostridia > Peptostreptococcales > Anaerovoracaceae > Eubacterium_B. Next base: position 21,711 of record CAMYVY010000023.1, on the reverse strand, counting down.
GAAGCAGGATGATGAAGGCTTCTTCTATCTGGTTGACAGAAAGAAAGACGTCATCATTTCCGGAGGTGAAAATATTTATCCGGTACAAATAGAGGACTTCCTACATGAGATGGAAGAAATAAAGGATGTTGCAGTTATCGGTCTTCCCGACAAGCGGCTCGGAGAAATCTCTGCTGCAATCGTTGAACTAAAGGAAGAGGGATCGTGCACTGAGCGTGATGTCTTCGAATTCTGTTTGGCGCTTCCGAGATATAAGCGGCCGGCAAAGATCATCTTCGCAGAGGTTCCCAGGAATGCTACGGGCAAAATAGAAAAACCAAAGCTTAGAGAAATCTACGGTGGCGCATTCCTGGTGGCGGCCGAGACAGAAACGAAGTAACAGCAGTCCCAAGAGGAACAGCCTTTCTACTTTATTTCTTCATATGTATATGATAAAATATATGCTCGGCAAAGATGAATAAACCAAGAACAGAAGCCAATATACGGGTTGAGAAGACTGTTGGCAGCAAAGCCGGTTAGATCTAAAATCAGCATGCACTATACTTGAAAGGATGCCTTATGGGATTTATGGAAAAACTCTTTGGAGACGTGAACTCCAGAGAACTTAAGAAGATTGATAAGATAGTAAATCAAATAGAAGCCTATGACAGCCAAATGGCTGCTTTATCGGACGAAGAACTGAGAGCAAAGACGGATGAATTTAAAGAACGCCTTGTAAACGGAGAAACTCTCGACGATATCCTGCCTGAAGCATTTGCTGTTTGTAGAGAGGGCGCTTGGCGAAGTCTCGGAATGAAGCACTTCAGGGTGCAGCTTATCGGTGGCGTAGTTCTCCATCAAGGACGAATCGCCGAGATGAAAACAGGTGAAGGTAAGACCTTGGTTGCGACTCTTCCCGTTTATCTAAATGCGCTAACGGGTGATGGTGTGCACGTTGTTACGGTCAACGATTACCTGGCCAAGCGTGACGCGGAGTGGATGGGAAAGCTCTATAACTTCCTTGGACTTTCCGTTGGCGTTGTAATCCACGGAATAACAAGCGAACAAAGAAAGCAAGCCTATCTATCCGATATAACATATGGAACAAACAACGAATTCGGCTTTGATTATCTTCGCGATAACATGGTTACATATAAAGAGCAGCTCATGCAGAGGGAACTCGCGTTTGCTCTAATCGACGAAGTTGACTCCATTTTGGTAGATGAAGCGAGGACACCGCTTATCATTTCCGGAAAAGGAGAAGACTCCAGCGAAATGTACAAGAAGGCTGACGACTTTGTTCGTACATTAAACGGAAAGAAGATAGTAAAAGAAAAGAAGGGTGCGCTAATGGCGCTCGGTGGAGATGAAGAATCTGAGATGGATGAAAAAATCTACGACTTCATCTACGAAGAGAAGGATAAGCAGATTGCGCTTACCGACCGAGGTGTCAAAAAGGCAGAGAAGTTCTTCGGTATCGAAAACTACGGCGATCCGGAGCACATGGACATAAACCACCACGTACTGCAAGCGCTAAAAGCTCACAATACCATGGAACGCGATGTGGAATACATTGTCCAGAAAGGTGAGGGAAACGATAAGGAAATCATCATCGTTGACGAATTCACCGGTCGTTTGATGTACGGCCGTCGTTTCTCCAATGGTCTCCATCAGGCAATCGAGGCGAAGGAGCACGTTCCGATTCGTTCAGAATCAAAGACACTTGCGACGATTACGCTTCAGAACTATTTCAGAATGTACGGAAAGCTCGCCGGAATGACCGGTACTGCAAAGACCGAGGAAGAGGAATTCCGTGAGATTTACAATATGGACGTTGTTGTCATTCCGACCAACAAAGAAATCAAGAGAATCGACCTTCCGGATTCCATCTATCAGACAGAACGCGGAAAATTCAAGGCGATAGTGGATAAGGTGGTTGAGATTCACGAAACAGGGCAACCGATTCTGGTAGGTACCGTTTCCGTCGAAAAATCCGAGATGCTGAGCGATATGCTGAATAAGCGCGGAGTGAAACATAACGTCTTGAACGCGAAGCATCATGAGAGAGAAGCAGCTATCGTTGCAGAGGCAGGACGAAAAGGCCAGGTTACTATCGCAACCAATATGGCCGGCCGTGGTACCGATATTATCCTGGGAGGCAATCCCGAATTCGAAGCTCGTCGTGAAATGACGAATATGAAAATGGACGACGAATCAGGCGAACCGAAGTATACATCGGAGCAAATTAATTTCGCAACGGGTTTTGTTAAATCCGATGACCCTGACATGAATGCTGCTCGAACAAAATACAATGAGCTGCTCAATAAATATAAGGCGGAACGTCAAGCAGAACACGAGGAAGTTGTGGAACTCGGAGGACTCTTTATCCTGGGCAGTGAGCGTCACGAATCGAGACGTATCGACAACCAGCTCCGTGGACGTTCCGGACGTCAAGGAGACCCAGGTGAAACGCAGTTCTTCATATCTATGGAAGATGACCTCATGCGACTCTTCGGCGGCGACAGAATGGCCGGAATAGTCAGCAAGGTTGGCATGGGTGAGGATGAAGCGCTGGAAGCAAACATTCTTTCCAAGTCGATTGAAAATGCACAGAAGCGAGTAGAGGGCAGAAACTTTAGTGTACGTAAATACGTTCTCCAGTACGACAACGTCATGAACAAACAGAGAGAAATAATCTACGGTGAACGTCGCAAGGTATTGTTCGGCGAAGATTTGCGCGATTACGTAATGCACATGAAGGATACCATGGTTGATGCGCTCATCGCACCAACGGTAGCCGACAGCAAATATCCAGAGGAGTGGGACCTTGAAACTCTTGATAGAAACATCAAGCAGCTCGTTCCCGCATATGAAGCTCCTGCGAGGACACCGGACGAGATTACTCACCTGACGGAGGACAGGCTGCGCGACGAAATAATAACGCAGCTCGATGAACTCTATGATAAAAAGGACGAAGAAATCGGAGCTGAGCATATGCGCCAAGCAGAGCGTGCAATCCTGCTCAGAGTCGTCGACAATATGTGGATGGATCACATCGACGCGATGGACCAGCTTAAATCCGGAATTGGACTTCGTTCAATCGGTCAGCAGGACCCTGCAGCCGAATATGCCAAAGAAGGCTTTGACATGTTTGACCAGATGATTGGTGCGATTCAGGAGGATACGGTCAAGTATTGTTACAATGTATCAATTGCGACACAGACAGAGCGTCGCCAGGTTGTCCGCGTTGATCAGGCGAGAAAGGATGACTACGTTGACGAGGAAGCTCAGGCTGCAAGTGCAGCAGTTCGTGCAGGTGCCGCTGCCGGTTCCGGCATGCAGGGGATGCCTGCCCGAGGAGCAAAGGTTCCTCCGAGGGAGAGTAAGCCTGTCACAGTTAAACGCGAGCAGCCGAAGGTTGGAAGAAACGATCCCTGCCCATGCGGCTCCGGAAAGAAATTTAAAAACTGTCACGGTCGCGCAGGCGCAGGACCGCTTCCCGAAGGAGTGGAGGAACCCACCCTCGGCGAATAAAAGACTTTTACATAATGGCATATATTCGGAAGATTTAAATTTGCTGACGATAAACTAAGTAATGAAGGGAGTGATAAGTATGCTGAAATTGGAACCGATAAAGCAGGAACTTCCAAGCATGATAGCAAAACTTAAAGAGGCAGGTGAGTCCCTTTGACCTGGCTGGTCTAAGGAATAAATTAAGTGAATTGGGAACAAAGTCGGAGGATCCGGATTTTTGGTCGGACCAGGAGACTGCCCAAAAGGTTTTAAAAGAAAAAAAGGCAATTGAAAATACTGTCGGCGAATATGACCGGCTAATGAAGGGACTCGACGAGATTCCTGACTTGATAGAGATTGCAGAGGAACTCGATGACGAGGACGAGGCGGAGGGCATTATCGAAAGCTTCGATAAGCTGAGCCGCGATGTGGAGAGCTATAGGCTAACTGCGCTTCTTGATGGAAAGTACGACCATAACAGCGCGATACTTACCGTACATGCGGGCGCCGGCGGCGTCGAGGCCATGGACTGGGCACAGATGCTTCAGCGTATGTACATGCGCTGGGCAGACAAGCGCGGCTACAAGGTAAGCGTGACCGATCTCCAGGACGATACTGAAGCGGGCATCAAAAGCGCCACCATGATTATCGAGGGACAGAACGCATATGGTTACTTGCGCAGGGAAAACGGCGTTCATCGGTTGGTCCGAATCTCACCGTTTAATGCTGCGGGAAAGAGACAGACTTCGTTTGCATCGGTCGAGGTGATGCCGGAAATAGACGATGACATAAGCATTGAAATCGATCCGGGTGACCTGAGAATCGACACATACAGATCGAGCGGCGCCGGAGGTCAGCACGTAAATACAACGGATTCGGCGATTCGAATTACGCACATACCGACCAATATCGTCGTGACCTGTCAGAACGAGCGTAGCCAACATCAAAACCGCGAAGTCGCGATGCGTATCTTGATGTCGAAGCTGGTTGAACTTGCCGAGCGCGAGCAAAAGGAGAACCTGAAGGAGCTAAAAGGCGACTTTTCGCAGATTGCCTGGGGTTCGCAGATTAGGTCCTACGTATTCCAGCCATATACGATGGTTAAGGACCACCGGACAAATGCGGAAGTGGGGAACGTCGCCGCAGTCATGGATGGAGACCTGGACTACCTGATAAATGAAGAATTAAAGGCGAAAATATAAAACGTGACTTTACTTTATATTTAGTTGTGATATAATCTCTCTATGGGTAGTTAATAATTTAACAAAATGACATTTTAGGATTGCATTAAAGCGTGCGAGCCCAAAATGTTAAGGTTGTATATTAGTTAACAGGAGGAAAAATCAGATGAAGAAAATCGGCGTAATGGGAACCGGTACAATGGGATCCGGAATCATTCAGGTTTGTGCTCAGAGCGGCTATGATGTAGTAATCAGAAGCAGCAAGCAGGACTACATCGATGCAGCTGTAGCAAAGATTGAAAAGAATCTTGCTAAGCTGGTAAGCAAAGAGAAAATCACTGAAGACGACAAGGCTGCAACACTTGGAAGAATCTCCGGTGGAGACACATTCGAAGTACTTAAGGATTGCGACCTGATTATCGAATCTTCCACAGAAGATATGGAAAAGAAAAAAGAGCTCTTCAAGCAGCTCGATGAGGTTTGCAAGGATGATGCAATCCTGGCAACAAATACATCCGCACTTTCAATCACAGAGCTTGCATCGGTAACATCCAAGCCGGATAGAGTTATCGGAATGCACTTCTTCAATCCTGTACCGGCAATGAAGCTCGTAGAGGTTGTTAAGGGAATTGCAACATCCGACGAAGTTAAGGATGCTGTTGTTGCAACCACAGAGGCTCTCGGCAAGACTCCTGTAGAAGTTGCTGAGGCTCCGGGATTCGTGGTAAACAGAATTCTCGTTCCGATGATCAACGAAGCAATCGGCATCTATGCTGACGGCGTTGCTTCCGCAGAAGGAATCGACACAGCAATGAAGCTCGGCGCAAATCATCCAATGGGACCTCTCGCTCTCGGCGACCTCATCGGACTCGACGTATGCCTTGCAATCATGAATACACTCTACAAGGAATTCGGCGACACAAAGTACAGACCGCATCCACTTCTCGTCAAGATGGTAAGAGGCGGACTGCTCGGAATGAAGACCGGAAAGGGATTCTTCGACTACAGCAAATAATGCATATAATGCTAAGGCGCAGGCAATCATGCCTGCGCCTATTTTTTTCCGCCGATAGTCTGTTCCAATCGTTAGACTAAATTAATACCCCCTAATGAGGTCGGCGGAATGGGCGAGAGGTCTACCCGAAAGGTAATTATCAAGGTCTTCAGCGAACATGGCAGCATTATTCATGATGGTCCATGGGTTAGCTTCTTGCCCGGAAATATGTGGTGTAACCAGTAATCCTGGTGTAGTCCATAGGGGATTATCATTGGGAAGCGGCTCCGTCTTGAATACATCAAGTGTTGCACCGGCCAGTCGACCCTCGTTAAGTGCCGCAATTATTGCATCCTCGTCAACGGCCGATCCACGTCCCACGTTTATGACATAGGCCGTGTTCGGTAGCTTGTTTATGAATGCGTCATTAAGAATATTCTCGGTCCCCGGAGCACCGGGAAGGCACATCACCAAGAGGTCAATCTCGGAAATTATTGAGGAGAGCTCACTTGACTTATCGCCCGGGTCAAGGGAGGCTTTTAGCTCATCCATAGAGAATACTTGATCAAACGACTCGTTTGGGCGACCGCTTTTGCTGACTCCTATCAAAAGCTCCGGTTCAAACGAGCGCACTCTCTTGGCGAAGACCGTGCCAAGGTCACCTGTCCCAAGTACCATGATTTTGCTCCCGAAAAGGGTTTTTATAGGCTTATAGCTCGTTGTCCATTCACGTTTGTTAATAATTTCCTGATATTCGGGCATTTTTCGCATCATGAAGAGGCTCATCATGATGATGTATTCCGCAATTGGGAGACCAAATGACCCCGATGAATTTGAAAAAAGCACGTCTTTTCCGGCAAAGGCAGGTGATTTGGGGTAAATGTCAATTCCTGCCGAGGAAGTGCAGAACCACTTGAGATTCGGCGCGGCTTCAGGGAGCTTGGTCCCAAAGCCGTATATGACTTCAGCATCGCCCACATTTGGGATTGCGTCCGCTGCGGTCGTGTAAAAATCAACCGTTTCGCCGTGCTTTTCAGCTACCGCAGCTATCAATCTCTTATGTTCCTCCTTGAATGAGGAACTCACAACAACGATTTTGCTACTCAAAATAACACCCACTCTCTATAATTATTTATATTCCATACCGCTCGATTCTACCACACATCTTGCGATAATCAAAACATATACTGTTTGGAAGGCCATGCATTGTGTTGTAATAAGTGGCTCTTACATGGTATAATTGCGTAGTTATTTGCTTTGATATTAAAGAAGATTACTGGATAAGAAAAGTTGTAGTTAAGATGCCATCGGGAAAGAGATTAAATGCGCACTATGCGTCCATACATGGAGCCTACTGGATGTATTTTGGGGTGCTGGGTGCGTTTGCAGCAGTGTTTTTGCTCGCGAGGGGATACAGCAATTCCGAAATAGGGGTACTGCTGGCTCTCGGAAACACCATCGCGATTCTGGTTCAGCCGTTTTTCGCGGAGTGGGCCGACCGAGGCAGCAAGAATATTTTGTTCTATGCGATAGAAGGTATTACGATATTGAATCTGGTGCTTTCTACGCTGATGATTTTTCAAAAGGAACGCAGCCCACTTCTTACAGTGCTGTTCACGGGATGCTTCGCGCTGCTTATGGCAAATCAGCCGTTTATCAACGCGGTGAACCGCAGACTCGAAGAGTCGGGAGAGAGAATTGCATTCGGCACCTGTAGGAGTATCGGGTCGCTGTCGTATTCAGTGCTTTGCTTCTTTATGGGGAGCATAGTAGAGAAGCTCGGGACGGACATCCTTCCCATTGCAGGGGATATTGTGCTCGTTCTTTTGGCGGCTACAGTATATGCAACACATAAAAGTTACATCAAAATCCGCAATGCACACAGTATAACCTCGGGACCGAGCGCCTTGGGGAGAAGTAACGAGCAAAATCAAGATACAGGTTTTGGAGAAAGTAACGAGCAAAACCGGGCAATTGAAGGTAAAGCTAATGCTGCTGATGAAACGATTACCCTGGGGCAGTTCATGAAAGACCACAAGCTGTTCATGGTGATGTGCCTTGGGGTGCTGGGACTGTACTTTGCCAACACCTTGCCAAATGCGTATATGGCTCAAATAGTTGGAAATGTAGGCGGTGACAGCTCCGATGTCGGAAGAATTCTTTCGCTGCTTGCGATTACGGAAATTCCGACGCTAATCGTTTTTGACAAATTGTATGAACGCTTCACAACCAAGTCCATGCTGATTGTAGCATCAATCGCATATGTTCTGTGGGCTGCTGCGCATCTCATGGCTAACAGCGTTGGAATGCTGCTCGCGGCACAGCTCATACACTTCTTCTCATTCCCTTTGTTCCTGCCGGCGATGGTCAGGTTCATAGACGATAATATGAGAGAAGGTGAGGCTGTAAAGGGACAGACCATGTTCACGGTCTTGGTTACTCTTGGGAACCTGACTGCAAGCCTTGCGGGCGGTATAATCCTGGACTTAGCCGGTGCTAAGACCTTGCTCCTGATAGGTACCATAGCGGCGGCAGCAGGCGCAGCAATTATCATCTTGATGATAGGTAGCGTGATTAACGAAAATGGCAGCCGAAAGGCATGACCAAGTATATGATGAAGGTACGAACATAAAGAGGGCTAATAAATGGAACAACATTATAAGATTTTGATAGTGGATGATGAACCGGATATTCGCGAAGTAGTCGCGGTGCTTTTGGGAAGCGAGGGCTATCAGGTCGTCCAGGCCGAGAACGGAGGCTCTGCGGTGGAAATGGTTTATGCTGATAAAACCATTGACCTCGTGATTCTCGACATCATGATGCCCGGAATGACAGGAGTCGAGACCTGCGAAATGATTAGAAAACGCTCGACAGTTCCAATCCTCTTCCTTACGGCAAAATCTCAGGATCAGGATAAGGTCGATGCATATTCACAAGGCGGTGACGATTACCTGGTTAAGCCGTTTTCTCAGACAGAGCTTACCATGAAGGTAAGGTCCTTGATTCGCCGCTATAAGGAATACAATAATCAAAACTCGCAAAACCAGAATCCGGCGGCAATAGGTGGAAACGTAATTCTTGATAGCAAGAGCAGAGCTGCCATAAAGGACGACCGTAGGATTCCCCTTACGGATAAAGAGTATTCCATCATGAGATATTTTGTTGAACACCGAGGAGAGATTGTCGGGAACAAGGAACTCTATGAGGGAGTGTGGAACGATAGCTACCTTCCTTCCGATGGAAACACGGTCATGGTTCATATTCTGAACCTTAGAAAAAAACTTGAAGAGGATGCCAATCACCCTGAAATAATTAAAACAATTTGGGGTAAAGGATATAGGGTAGAGTAGAGTGAATCAAAATACCGCGCAAACGAAAACTCAAAGAAAGCACTTCATTACGCTGAATCTAAAACTCGCTATTGTGGTCGTGATCGCCTTGATCATGACCCTTCTGGTATTTGAGATACTTGGGTGGATTCAGACTATTGTCGTGGAACAATATTACCAAAGCGAATCTGCCGTTACCAAAAATGAGGATGAGGCTTTTGAGAGCCTAGTTGAGTACATAGAGAAGAACAACGTTGACAGCACCGATACCGAACTTCTGCAGAGGTGGGTAAAGGACGAGGAATATGTTTACCTGGTTGTATCGGACAACTATTCAATTGCTTTTGATGGTGGATGGAGCATAAGCACAACTCCGTCTCCGCTTGAGGATGTAACAACCGATCAAAGCAATGTCTATTACAACAGTGAAAGACCGAGGATTACTCCAGAAACATTTAAGCAGGACACAAAGAACAGAATCATCAAGTTTGAAGACGGTCCATTCTATGTTTACATAAACGTGTACAAGGAAGAATATTTCTACCGAATGATGATGTTTGTCAGAATTATTCTGTGCGTGCTAACGCTTATCGGAATCATCTTGATTTATAATGGTCGCGTGCTTGGACGCATCGTCCGGCTTTCTGCCGAGGTAGAAGAAGTAACCAGCGGCAACCTTGGTGCCAATATACAAGGCACGGCGAACGATGAAATTGGAAGCCTTGCAAACAATGTCAACTCCATGCGCAACTATATCATCAAGAGGCTCCAGAGCGAAAAGGAAGCATGGGATAAAAACTCGGAACTGATAACCGCGATGAGCCACGATATCAGAACGCCGCTGACATCGCTTATAGGATATCTCGATATCATTGAGAGTGAGAAATATCAAAACAAGGATGAGGAGAAGCGCTACATAGAAGCCTGTAGGGACAAGGCGTTCCAGCTCAAGGATTTGTCGGACAAGCTATTCCAATATTTCTTGGTATTCGGAAGCAAGGGTGCCGAGAAAAATAATGAGGTATACGATGCGGGAATTTTGCTCCAGCAGATAATCTCTGAGCATTCTGCCGAGCTTATCAATTATGGATTTAACATCGACCTCGATTATAGGATCGGAGAGGGCGCTGGCAATCTTGACGGCGATGAAGGAATTGTTGAAATAGAGGCGGATATCTCCGGACTGAGAAGATTGTTTGATAACATCTTTTCAAATATTGTTAAATATGCGGATAAAACATCCGCTGTCAGAATCAGTGCGTCGCTCGATCCGGATAAAAGAAATATTGTGATTCGAATGGTGAATAATGTTCTCACGGAATCAAGACGTGTGGAGAGCAATAAGATTGGACTAAAGACCTGCGAAAAAATATGCAAGGACATGGGTGGAACATTCTCATATCAGGACGAAGGTCAGGCCTTTACGGTGAGACTTACGATGCCTGTTTACTACAGGAAGAGTGAGAATGGCGGCATAACCGCTGCAGACCTTGCAGCTGCGGATATTGCAGACATCCACGATATCAATATTCACAATGTTGAGGAAGTCTTGGGAACAGAGCTTATAAGTGAGACTGTGGCTCCAAGTATGGAGGAAGGAGCTGATGAAGACATTCAAGGTGAAACGTCACAGATTGATGAACTTAATGAATCACAGTTTGAGATAAGTGAACATGATATAATTCCCAAAATCGAGGGACAGATAAGCATTTCTGAATTGAATTCGCAAGACTAATCTTTATGATTGATGTTTAAATAATGAAACTTGAAATGACAACTATATATTATCCGTTATAGCAATTTGAAAAGAAAGTGTGTGTGAAAATGGAAAAACGTTATTACCAACCGGAGTACGAAACCATGTCCAGAGAGGACATGAAAGCACTCCAAAGCGAGAGACTTGTTAAGCAAGTCAAACACGTCTGGGACAATGTGCCATACTACCGTGGTCTCATGGAAGAAAAAGGCGTGATCCCGGACGACATCAAGGGCGTGGACGACCTCCACAAACTGCCCTTTTTGACAAAGGATGACCTAAGGGATCAGTATCCTTATGGGCTCCTTGCAACTGACCTCAATAATTGTGTTCGAATTCAATCGACATCAGGAACCACAGGACGAAGGGTTGTTGCGTTCTATACGCAAGAAGATGTCGATCTATGGGAAGACTGCTGCGCCAGAGCTGTTGTTGCAGCGGGCGGTGACAAGGGTGACGTTTGCCATGTTTGTTATGGCTACGGACTATTTACCGGAGGCCCCGGACTTAACGGCGGTTCTCACAAGGTCGGATGCCTGACGCTTCCGATGTCTTCCGGAAATACCGAGAGACAACTTCAATTCATGATGGACCTCGGGTCGACGATTCTTTGCTGCACTCCATCTTATGCAGCGTATCTGGGTGAGTCGCTTAAGGAAGCCGGCTACAAGCCGGAGGACAATAAACTCAAGGCCGGAATCTTTGGTGCTGAACCTTGGACGGAGGAAATGAGAAGAGATATCGAGAAGTCTCTCGGCATCAAGGCCTACGACATCTATGGTCTTACTGAAACCAGCGGACCGGGAGTGTCGTTTGAATGCGAAGAGCAAACTGGAATGCATATAAACGAAGATCACTTTATCGCCGAAATCATCGACCCGGATACAGGAGAGGTCCTGCCGGAAGGTGAAAAGGGCGAGCTTGTTTTCACATCGATTACGAAGGAAGCATTCCCGCTCCTTAGATATAGAACGCGCGACATCACGCTGCTTACACGCGAGAAATGTTCCTGCGGAAGAACCTTGGTTAAGATGAAGAAACCTATGGGACGCTCCGACGACATGCTCATCATTCGCGGTGTAAACGTATTCCCATCGCAGATAGAAACAGTACTTCTGAAAGAAGGCTATACTCCGAACTACCAGATTGTTGTTGATAGAGAAAACAATTCGGATACTTTGGATGTTTACGTTGAAATGAATCCGGAATCCTTCTCCGATGTTGTGAAGGACATCGAGCAAGATGCCAATAACCTGGCCGGAGCAATCAAGACCATGCTTGGTATCAAACCAAATGTTCATCTTGTTGCACCTAAATCTATCACAAGAAGCGAGGGCAAGGCGGTTCGTGTTGTGGATAAGCGTAAGCTCCACGATTAGAAGGGAGGATTAACATGGCTATTAGACAGATATCTATGTTTGTTGAGAATAAAAAAGGTGCACTGGCACATGTGCTAAAGCAATTCTCGGATAACGGAATTGGCCTCAGAGCCATGACTATTGCGGATACGAGGGATTTCGGAATTCTTCGCGTGATAGTTGACGATATAGAGGGCGCGGAAAAAGCGCTGCACGATGCGGAGATTGTTTATTCCGTAAACGAAGTGATAGCTGCGGAAGCAGCGGACGTACCCGGCGGTTTGGCATCCGTCCTGAATTTTTTGATGGATGAAGGAATCGACATCGAGTACACATATGCCTTTGTCGTTGAATCCGGAGATAGAGCTTGTGCAATTTTAAGAGTTTCAGATGTAGTTGCCGGAGAAGAAGTTCTGTCAAAGGCGGGAGTACCGCTTGTTACCGAGGACGAGATACTTAGGATTTAAAAAGGAGCGGTTCTCTTCTGAGATAAGCGAAGATGGGATTAACTGAACAGGAGGTTCTTAGTAGAACCCAAGAAGGAAAAGTGAATATCCAGGTGGACCCGTCCACCAGAACGTTTAAACAAATCATCAAGGATAATGTATTCACATACTTCAACCTTATCTTTGTTGTGCTCGCGCTTCTCCTCGTTTTGGTCGGCTCCTTTAAAAACCTGACGTTCATGCTTATCGTGGTAGCGAATACCGCAGTTGGAATCTTCCAAGAGATTCGCTCCAAGCGAACCTTGGAGAAACTGAAGCTGCTTAAGATGCCAAAGGCTCATGCGATAAGAGATGGCAGAGAAGTTGAGGTCCCTACATCGCAATTGGTCTTGGATGATGTCGTGGTACTTAGGGCAGGATCACAGATACCGGCCGACGGTTCCGTACTGGAAGGATCGATTCAGGTAAACGAAGCGCTATTAACGGGAGAGGCAGACGAAATCACAAAGGCCGTCGGCGACCGACTCCTCTCAGGTAGCTTTGTTGTATCAGGAGAATGCTATGCGAAACTTACCCAGGTTGGAGTTAATTCATATATATCGAGATTAACCTTGGAGGCCACTGAACAAGGGAAGAATGAGGATTCGGAAATGATTCTTTCCTTGGACAAGCTGGTTAAGGCGATAGGTGTGATAATCATTCCTGTTGGCCTGGTTATGCTGGTTCAACATTTGGTTGTCCTTAGTGTAGGTTTTCGAGACAGCGTAATAGGAATTGTAGCTGCGATTCTCGGTATGATTCCTGAAGGTCTCTATATGACCGCGTCGATTGCCATGGTGGTTTCTGCTCTGAAGCTGGCAAGAAACAATGTTCTGGTTCAGAACTTAAGATGCATAGAGGCCCTTGCTCGTGTAGATGTTCTTTTGGTCGATAAGACAGGAACCATTACATCCACGGAAATGAGGGTTGAGGGATTCACCCAAGTGGATGAAAGTATGGAAAGGGATGAACTCACCAGGCTAATCGGAACCTTTGTTCAGGAACAAAGTGCGGACAGCACAACAATGGAGGCGTTGAAGAACTACTTTTCCGAGGCCAATCCAAATGAGGCGGTAATTTCTATTTGCCCATTTTCTTCGAAATACAAATACAGTGGAGCAACTCTGGTAAGCGGAAACTACGTTGTAGGTGCTCCCGAATACGTGCTTGGGATGTCGTTTGACAAATACGAGAATTACATAAGCAAGATGTCGAATGAGGGGTACAGGGTTCTGGCATTCTGCAAGATTTTTGATGAACCGAGAGGACAGGAAATACAAGGATTCTCGGAACTGCTTGCACTGATATTCCTCTGGAACCCCGTTAGAGAAAATGCAGAGAGTACATTTAAATACTTTGCTGAAAACGACGTGGCGGTTAAGGTCATTTCCGGCGACAACCCTGAGACGGTTTCTCATGTTGCATCGGAGGCGGGGATTCCTGATGCCGATCGTTACGTTGATGCTCGCACCCTGGTGAACGAACGCGCTATCTATGATGCGGTTCAAAGGTATACGGTTTTTGGACGCGTTTCCCCCGAACAAAAGCGCCAATTCGTTTGGGCACTGCAGGAGCAGGGGAAAACCGTCGGCATGACCGGAGACGGCGTAAACGATATACTTGCTCTTCGTGATGCTGATTGCTCGGTTGCGATGGCGTCGGGAAGTGAAGCGGCTGCTAATGCTGCGCAGCTTGTGCTCCTTAATTCCGATTTCGGACAGATGCCATCGGTAGTATCGGAAGGACGAAGAGTCGTTAATAACATACAGAAGGCGGCTTCGCTTTATCTAACAAAGAACATCTTCTCTTTGTTGCTGGCTTTGTTCTCCATGATAAGCGTGCTGAGCTATCCGCTCAAGCCATCCCAGATAACTTTGATAAGTATGTTCACCATCGGTGTTCCTTCGTTTATTTTGTCGCTGGAACCTAACACCAAAAAGATAGAAGGAAAGTTCCTCTCCAACGTATTCAAAATGGCTGCGCCTGCGGGTATTACGATGTTTATATCCGTGAGTGCCATGGTTATATTTGGACAGGTGTTTAAGATTGATGATGCCTGTATTTCCACATCTGCTACTATGTTGGTCGCATTGGTTGGTTTCCTGTTCCTCGGAAAGGTCGCAACACCGATGAATAAACTGCATGCAGGGATGATTGCGGTTTTGATTGGTGGCATGGCATATTGTGTGGTATTCATGCCTGAACTGTTCGATATAGATGCGATAACGATGAAAGCTGCAATGCTTTTGGTAGTGTTCTTGATAGCTACGGAAGGCTTGTTCAGATATGTACATAAGGGCGTGGGTCTTGCCGCAACCTTCAGCGAAAAACATCAAACTCGCAAGGAAGAAAAACGTGCAGCGAAGGTTAAAAAACGTCGTGCGCGTGCAAAAGCGTTGGCCCGTGCGGAACTGGAAGCTGAAGCTGAAGCTGTTAGAGAAGAGAATAATTATTATACGGAGTAGGGACAATTACAAATGAATACGATTGATTATACAGCAAAAATGAAGAAGCTTGGACCCCTTCCGGAGGATATGCGCATTTTCTGGGTGAGAGATGACCTTGCTCGAATCGAAGCTCAGACACCTTACTGCTTGCAATGCATAAGGGAAGGAAGAGAAATTGTAGCTGCGCTTGATGACTTTGCTCAGATAATTGGAACGACTGTAAAGATAGTCCCGGACGATGATTTGGAAATTGCGAAAGCGCTAACCCGCAGCGCGGCGGTTTTAGTCGATGCGGAGAAGCTTTTGTATTCCGATGACAAACTGCCCGTGAGCGGAAGTTCCATGGATGGAAAATCAAGAAGAGAGGCCGACTATGTCGTGACGACGGGTCGCGACCCATACGAAGCATATGTTGCGCTAACGGTTTTGGAAAAGGCTGCGGAAGTTCAGATTTTGGCCGATGCCCTTGGCGGAGTCAAGGCGCTTCCCGATCGTATTGCGTCAAAGCTTCGAAGAGATTATCTTCGAAAGTATTCCAAGGTCGGCCGCGAGCGCAGGGAAGTTGAGTTCACTACCGAAGATGGAACTGACGAACAGTTAAACGACTTGAACTCTGCGACGACCGATAATCTCAATGTGGACCCCATGGAGGACGAAGTGTCCGCATCGCAGCTCTTGATAGATGAATTCAAGGAACGTCGCAATTTGGTCGAGTATGGGAATAAGCTCATTGCGAGGAAGCTGGTTCAAGGAACATGGGGCAACCTCTCTGTGCGAATTGATGATGACTTAATGCTTGTAACGCCATCCGGGCTCGACTATGATAGCTTAGCTCCTGAAGACATGGTTTTGATGGATATAGAGAATTTGGCGGTGACGTCTTTGCTTGATGAGGATACATCAGATGCAAAGAACTCCTTGCCGGGGAACAAACCGACATCCGAGGCAAGTCTTCATGCCGGTATCTATAAGAATCGTCCGGACATTGGTGCGATTATTCATACGCATTCTAAATATTGCTCCGTATTTGCCGCGTGTCAGATGCCTATCGATGTGATGGATGAATATCTCGCAGAAGAGGTGGCAGGTGACTTGATCTATGTCGCCGATTACGCAGCTTCAGGAAGTGAGGAACTTGCGAAGAATGTGACTAAAGCCCTTGGTGGGTCTGCCCTTGATTCAAAAAATGAGTTTGAGGTTTTGATGTATGGACGTCGCGGCTGTATAATGTCCAACCATGGAATGGTGGCATGTGCTGCAGATCTGGATACGGCGCTTGAGGTCGCGGAGGCCATGGAAGAGGCCGCACGCAAGCAAATCAATGCTCGCATATCTAAACTCATTGACGCCAAGTGACGATTGAATCAAAGTTATGATTTACGCAATTTGATAGGAGGATGAATGGCTACTTTAGCAATTTATATAACGGCGGCGATTGGTCCGGCGGCAGTGCTGATGTACTATGTATATAAGAAAGACACGGTGGAGAAGGAACCGCTGGATTTGCTGTGGAAACTAATTCTCGGTGGATGTTTGGCTGCGGTGCTTGCCGGCATTTTGGAGCAATTTGCAATCACGGTGCTTGATTCTTTTGTGTCGCAAAGTCATCCATTCTACATAATCCTGCTTGCGTTCTTGGTTGTAGCGGTGATAGAGGAGGGAACAAAGTATTTCTTCCTTTGGCGTAGAACTTGGAAACATCCGCACTTCAATTATTGCTTTGATGGAATCGTCTATGCCGTTTTCGTGTCGCTGGGCTTTGCGGCATTGGAAAATCTGGGTTATGTAATGGGCTACGGGTTGGAAATCGCACCGTCTCGTGCGCTGCTTTCGATTCCGGCACATATGGGATTTTCAGTATTCATGGGGTATTTTTACGGTAGGGCGAAGCGCCTTCACCTCATGGGTATGAACGCCAAGTCCAAGACCGAGCGCTTTTTCGGGTATCTCGTTGCCGTATTCCTTCACGGATTCTACGATGCCTGCGCGATGACAGGTACGGAACTCGCAAGCATGATCTTCTTCGGCTTTGTTGTAATAATGGATATCGCAGTGATCTATACTATACGTCGCGGATCCAAAGAGGACGAACCACTATAGGATTGAATAAGAAATCTATATAGAACGTAGATTAAATATTTATCCGGAAGAACACGACAACGAACACGACCTTATTCCGACAATATCCCGAAAATAAATCGCTCCCTATTGGGAGCGATCTTTATTTGTCTTGTTCGGTTTCGGGGAGCTTGGTTGCCCAGACCCTGGTGACTCGCCTCTCATCCATTCCTATAACCTTCAGGTTATATCCCATGAATTCAACCGAGTCGTTCCGTTTGGGGAAGTCTCCGTTTAGTTCGATTACGAGTCCGCCGACGGTGGATGAGTCGTAGTCGTATTCTTCTTCCGGCACATCGATCAGTTCCAGGAAGTCGAATATGGTCATGTCGCCGTTTACTCTGAAGTTTCCTTCGCCGTATTGACGGAAGTCAACCTTGACCACGTCGGTCTCGTCCCAGATGTCGCCGACGATTTCCTCGAGGACGTCCTCCATGGATATTACGCCGAGCGTCGCGGAATACTCGTCGGTCACGATTGCAAGGTGCTGCCTGTTCTTCTTGAGAGTATCCAGAACCTGCGGAAGCTTCATGGTTTTATATACGAAGCAAGGCTCCATCAAAATGCTTCTCAGGTCAGCATTATCATCCTCCGCAAATGCTTTTAGCAAATGGTTGAGATGAACCACACCGATTATGTGGTCGATTGTATCCTCGTAAACAGGGATTCTGCTATGCGTGCTCGAGAGCGCAGCATCGATGATCTCTTGTCTGTCGTCATCGATATCAATCGCGAGCACGTCCACTCTGGATGTCATAACTTCATCCGCAGACGTATCCGAAAAGTCAATCGCTGCAGCAACCATCTCGGAACGGTTGGAGTCCAGCACGCCTTCGCCCTCGGCGGTTTCGATTATTGACTGAAGTTCCGCTGTGGTCTCTTCATCCTGATTTCTATTCTTGTCCTCTTTAATCGGCTTGGTAATAAGATTCACCAGACCCACGACCAAAAGAGTTATCGGCGTCAGGATTATCTTGAGCGCAGTGAGAGGCCCTGCAGCAATCAGCGCTACCTTGTTGGCGTTTTCTTTGCAGTAGATCTTTGGTATGGTCTCGCCAAATATAATTACCAAAATCGTGACGATCAAAGTTCCCAGCCAGTTCAGCTCGTCAGATCCAAAGAGCAAAATCACCAGAACCGTGGTCAGTGAGGATGCTCCGATATTAACCAGGTTGTTTCCTATCAAAATCGTCGAAAGGGTATCATCAAAACGCTCAGCCAGCGTAAGTGCGCGCTTTGCTTTCTTTGATCCTTTCTCGGCTTCTCTTTCCAGCCTTATCTGGTTGCAGCTGGAGAAGGCCATTTCCGATCCGGAGAAGCAAGCCGACAGAATTATGGCAACAACTATTCCTGCAATTACAGCACCTATAATCATGCTTGCACCTCCTTTCCTGAATCTGGTTTCTCGGTTTCCCCACCAAATCCCTTTTGATTGGCGTCCTTGGAGGCTCCGGTACTAAATGAATCAAGGTCCTCTTCATCGGGAACTTTGATGTCATTAGCTGAAGCGCCATCTTCCCCGGTCGGAAGCACCTCTATCTTCAGCTTAAATATTCTGTTATGTTCAATTTCTTCGACTGATATGTGGAGATTATAATAATCGAAGGAATCTCCTTTCTCTGGGATTTCGGGGAATTCCTCGAGCGCCCAGTCGGCGATAAGGAGGTTTGTAAAGCGCTCCTCGTTCTCTTCCTCGTCCGGGTCCTCGAACTCCATGAAATCGAATACCGTGATTACTGTCTCGTCGCCGTTAGCGATATATGTATCATCAGCTATTTCAACTATGGGTTCTACAATCTCATCGTCCTCGTCCCAGATCTCGCCGACGATTTCCTCGAGGATGTCCTCGACGGTGACCACG
This sequence comes from uncultured Clostridia bacterium, assembly GCA_947302715.1. Classification (GTDB taxonomy): domain Bacteria; phylum Bacillota; class Clostridia; order Peptostreptococcales; family Anaerovoracaceae; genus Eubacterium_B. The sequence goes on along the minus strand of CAMYVY010000023.1, from coordinate 2,690 downwards.
CCCAGCGTGCCGCCGTAGGCGTCAGTGATAACCGCCATATTGATCTTGCGCGTGGACATATTATATAGAAGCTCATTTATCTGCGTGCTTTGGTGGGTGTAATAGACCTCGTCCAAGAGATATTTAACCTCAGGAATTTTCTTGTTCGCTATATAGGCTCTGAGGAATTTTCTAATCTGCAGGACGCCGATGATATTGTCGATGCTGTCCTCGTAGACCGGGATTCGGCTGTGGGTCTGTGATTTGATAAGTTCCATGGCCTCTTCGGGACTTTTGTTCACGTCCAAACCGACAACGTCGACTCTGGGAGTCAGAATGCTGCCCGCCGTAACATCGGAAAATTGAAGGGTGGATACGATGAGTTCGCTCTCTTCGTCAGAAATATAGCCTTCCTCGGCCATGTCTTCTATTATGTCATAGAGCTCGTCCTCCGTGACGCTCGCTTCTTCGCCCTTGGAATGCTTCATGACGAATGAGCTAAATATCGTCAAAATTCTCTCGAATGGTTTCAGGATTTTCATCAGAACGACAAGAAGACCTGTGCAAGCCAGGCTAGCCTTCTCAGGTATTTTTTTACCGATACTCTTGGGGAGCATTTCCCCGAGGAAAAACATGAGAAGTGTCACAACAACAGTGGAAAGAGTAACGGCCGAAAGTCCCCATTTTCTGGTTACTATTACTGTTACTACTGATGCCGCTGCTATGTGAGCTATATTAGTTGAGATGAGCAGTGTTGTGATGGCTTCGTCAAAATGCTCCAAAGCATACATCACCTTTTTTGCACGAATGTCGCCGCGATCTGCGGCAACCTTCATTTTGTTTTTGGATACTGAGGCCAATGCGGTTTCTGTTAGAGCACAGTAGGCAGCCGCAAGGAAAAGCAGTACCACGATGATTATTGACAATCGACTGTCAGGATCCATAAAAGGACAATTCAACTCACTTTCTTACCTATCTTTGCTTTCTTTCATTTCGATTTTTACTTCGATTCTCATTTCGATTATCGCTCGAACAGAAAGCCGGTACATATGCGTGAATTATATCATATTCGCATATTAAATGCAAAAACACTGCAACAAAAAGCAGCTTGCCTAAGCAAACTGCCAAAAAAGTGGAGCTCCCGGACACGTATGAAACAGCCGGAAGCATTGTATTTACATGTTGGTCATATGCAAGGGGCTTTTTTTGTCACTATCATGTCACTATGGTTTAATGTGCACCGTGCATTGTATAAGGAGTTCTATATTCTATCCAAAAATGCGTCTAGTTTATTAACTGCTGAATTATTCATTTTCTGAAAATGTTATTCCTTGCATTATTTCACCCCCCCCTAAAAAGGATAATTGTTTGTTTCCTTGTCGTTCAGTATTATATTCAGTATTATAATAGTAGCAACAGGCCGCGGGGATATGATAGCGGCAGTGGACCAATACTCAGTGCGGCACCGACAGGCCTCAACGCGCCAAGGTGGCCAAGTACCACGAGCATTGGAAAGACTTGTATTCGGCCATCAACGTTATTGAAACGGAAGTGAACGGCGCCGATCGTAAGGAATACCTTGAAGCCGTGAAAGCTGATGCAGACTGGCTTGCGGCCGATATGAATATAGTAAAGGGCGGAACGCACCTTTTGGAGAAGCTGATCTCAGGTGACTGGGATGCCCAGTTCCTGATCGTGGAACCCGGCAAGGTCGTAGTGGATGTGCTGGAGTGCGTGCAGGGGTGACAGTTTTTGCCCAGAAGTCAATTCAATATATATTAATAATATGGAATCGGAACCACATTTTACAGCTGTTATACAGTGCTACTACCTCATGTTTTATGTAGCCTCGTAAGTCTTGGAATCACCTATGAAAATACAAGGAACATAGTAGTAATCGTAGTTGTCCACATGGATGCAGTATGGACAGGACTTAATAAAAAAATATGTCACCTTTTTCATATAATCAACATTATATTATTTTCTATATATAAAGTAATCATCTTCCTCATCCCATTTCTTCCAGGACTTATCTCTTGGTCTATCTTTCTTTGTGATATGCTTTCCCGTTTTAAATGGGATATCTTGAACAGGAGCAGACTTCTTAATGAGATCTATACCTTTGATTACTCCTATCGTTTCTTTCTTCTTCTTACTCATCTCTAATCCCTCACAAATGGGAATTTATATAAGAGTATAACCTCTGAACCCGCGCACGGAATAGTACGAATCCGCCCCGTTATGAAATGTGAAAACCGTTCCGTAACGTCGTTCGCAGAACAATGCACCGCCCTTGTCGCGAATATCATCCGGCGTAGTGATCCAACTTGACGTTTTCAAATCAAATTCCCCGAGACTTTGCAGTCGGCGATAGAGTTCCTCCGTCATGATCAAAACGCCGATTTCTTTTGCTTTCCATTCGGCGCTGCCTGACGGCGGGTTTTTAGCACGCCCCTGTAATGCCTTTTCGTCATAGCACAGGCTTCTGCGCCCAGAAGGGGACTCCTTTGCGCAGTCGCAGAAAATTAGCTTTCCCGTCTTTTCGTCATAGCCGATGGTATCCGGTTCTCCGCCGCTCTCCTCCATCCTTCTCAAAACATCCATGGAGCCCGGATGCTCAAGCAAACGTTTCTCCACGTCAAGCCAACTCAGTTCCATATGAAGATTCTTATTATCCTGAAACCTCGCTTTTAATATTTCTAACATGGTTT
>CAMYVY010000022.1 GCA_947302715.1 uncultured Clostridia bacterium | reverse complement strand
AAACTTCTGTCGGCCATGATGCATCTGAGCCATCAGCATTCTTCCACTTCTTCTCAGCTTCGATGGTTACTGTTTCCGGTTCTGGTCCTGGTTCATCAGGCTTCTTAGTATTTGTAAATACGTTTCCGTCCTTGGTTGTGGTATATCCCGGAACCTCGACTTCTTCAAGCGTATATTCACCGCTCTCGAGTTTTGGAAGTTCGATTGAAGCCTTGGATTTGGTCGAAGTAAGCTCAATCGTTCCGGCAACTTCGGTTCCATTAAGAACTTTGATTTCAACCTTAGAAACTTCTGTCGGCCATGATGCATCTGAGCCATCAGCATTCTTCCACTTCTTCTCGGCTTCGATGGTTACCGTATCCGGTCCAGGTTCTTCCTCAACTGGCTTGTTGGTGATTACTACACTTGTTACATCAAGAGCTGTTATCGGATTGGGTTCCTCTGCCATTTCATACCCATCGATCTCGCGTTCTACAACCTTGTATGTTACACCTGTAAGTTTTGGCTGCTTCTTAAAGGTATCAAACCGCTTATCCTTGGTAAGTGTAATACTGTCTACGACCTCACCACCCGGATTCTTGATAAGATCAAATGTCACAGAAGCAACGTTGTCCGGCCAACTGTCTAAATCTTCATCAACAAATGTACCCTCCCAAGTTTTTGCACCAATGAACGAAATCATCTTTGGAATTACAGTGACTTCGTTTGATGGGATATTTCTATATTCTTCTCTTGCATCTCCTTCGTTGTTGACATAGATGGTATAGTTGGCCTTATTCACAGTTCCCGTATGTGTCGGGAATGACTCAGATATCACTGCTCCATTGTTGCGAATCTCCGTGAGTTCCCCGGCATTTGCAGCATCAATGATATTCTGCGTGTACTTAGCATAGAAGGTAACCTGTATCCACTTGCCTTCAGCGTCAATCTGACCTTCGCCCTTACCGATGTTATCAACAGTCACAGTTAGAGTTTTAACGTTGATATCCGCTGAATATTTTACAGGAGTTCCGGTTCCAGTTACGCTTCCACCTGCCTGGTGGTTATTTTCTGCCTTTATCACGACTGCAGCTACAGCCTGTGCAGCGCTTGTTGCGGCAATTCCCGTTCCATCACCGGCAGTTGCAAATTCGAGTGCATCAACCAAGGTATCCGTTATTTCAATCTTGGTCGCACCGTTCGGTACATATGCCATTATGTCATAAGTGAACGCTCTATCGAATTCACCAAGTTCCTGATGTACGTCCTTGTTGACGTATTTTTCAATCTCAGGCTTCTCTGGTGATGTGGAAGTATTAGTAATCTTAAATACGCCTTCGCTTACTTTTTCGACCTGTCCGATGGTGTAGTTACCTTCGTTGGTAACTTCGCCCTCTTCAACCGTGTAGGTCACGTTCTCAAGCTTCGGCAGGTTGTCAAAGGTGACGCTCTGCTTCGCGGATGTCAGCGTATCGCTTGCCGCAACAGCTCCGTCCTTGCCAATGACCTTGACCTCGACTGTTGCACCGCTTGGCCAGTCTGCCTTCTCGCCGTCAAGGAGCCATTCCTTGTTAACAGTAATGCTTGTGGTCTTTGGCTGAACAGTTACAGTATTGGATTCGTCTTCATACTCCCATGTATTATCAATATCCACTCCGGCTTTTCTATTGATGGTGTATGAAGATTTATTGAGTATGCCCTCATGATTGTCCTCTGATGCACCACTGAATTCCTCAGTTACATCCGCATCATCAACGGGATCGTTTACCTTTATAGTATCCCATACTTCTACGCCTTTTTTCCTCAATGCTTCGATAGTTCTATAATCGTCACCAATCTTCGCATAGAATGTGATTTGGAGCCACTTACCTGCCTGCGCAAGTACCTCAGCACCATCTTCTTGGCTTCCCATTTTAAGGGTAAGATTTTGGCCATCAAGATTAACTGTGTAATCCACATCCTCTGTTAGTTTTGTGCCGTTCGTCGATAATTTAGGCGCCTTGCCACCTTCTGCACCATCCTTTATGTAGGCGGTAATCGGATGATCTTCGTCTCTTACAAATTCCAGCACATTGACCAGTTCATCGGTTACAACAACATACGTTGCGTCGTTTGTGATATATGCCTGGATATCATAAGTGTAGATTTCATCGAAAGCAGAGAGGTCGGTATGAACAGTGCCATCGCGCTGAACAGGTGTAGCGTCAGCCTTGTTTACGTACTTCTCAATCTCCGGCTTCTCATATGGAGCATCGGCGAGGATGATTCCGCTTTCGCCATCCTTTTCAACATGTCCTGCCGGGTCAACGTCAATCTCATTAACTTCTACTGTTCCGTCAGGTTTCACAGTGAATTCAATGATGGTGGTTACTCTCTGGAATCCTTCGGGTGCCACAAGCTCTTCCATATAGTATGTGCCCGGTTCAAGGTCGAGTTCATGGGCTGTTTCTTCGGATGTCCATTCTTCAACTACATCATTACCAGCTTCATCCTTTGATACTTTTATCTTTGCACCCGCAAGTTCCTCACCACCAAGATCAGTCTTTGTGATAGTGATTGGGAATTCCTTAGAGTTTACAAATCCAGTATCATCTACCTTAATAATGTTAATCGGATCAGTTCCCGTAAACTCGTCTCCATTGACTGTAGCCTTGATATCAGTACCATCCATAGAGAGCTTAACATTTATTGTCTTGATCTCAGTGCTATAGATAACGCCATCTTCACGCTTATCCTGCTCAACAACATAATAGGTATACTCAGCTGGTTCAATTACACCATACTGAATCGGGTCGAAGGTTACCTTACCCTCAGCATCATTGGACTTTGTCTGAAGCGGTGAGGCTCCATCCTTAACCTTAGGCTCATCTCCGGTAGTATCAACGTCTTCCTCAGCATAGAGCTCAAAGTCATAAGTTCCAAGAGCTATATCATGCTTCATGCTCTTCTTTGTAGTAAATTGAATCTTTACCGGGTTACCGTCATTCTTCTTGTTGGTGAATGTGAATGCTGTTCCTTCAGTCTTGCCATCACCTGTTCTGCTTCCGACCTGGCTGAATCCTTCAATTCCCTGCTCTTCGACAGTATACGGTGATGTGAGCTTCGGAAGTTTGATGCTCTTGTCTGATATTTTGTCTTTGTTTAGTTCAATAGTATAAACAACCTTACCACTTGGGTCTTTTACGTCTATTAGAACCTTTTCAACATCCACAGGCCATTCAGTATCGACTCCATTCCACAACTTCTTTACCCAAACCTCAGTTAATTCAGGCTCAACAGTTACAGTATTGGTCTTATATGTGGATCCACCATCATTATTGATAGTAATCGTGTATTCAGCAGTATTTGCAATACCGGCATGGACACCATCCACAGTGTCCGCACCATCTGTAACCTCGCTATGAGGAGTTCCTGAAGCGTCTATAGTTGACTTGTCATTTTCGATTCTTTCCCAGCTTATGCTTGAATCGGTTGCATCAGCATCAGGTTCTCCGGCCTCTATTTTGGCGATCTTCTTGGCAATAGCTTCATAACTATCCGGCTTGATCTCAGCATCATAGTAGACCATGACCCAGAAATCGCCAACATTGTCCTGTTCACGAACTTCCTTAAGGAATCCCTCCTTCAGGGTTACAGTCAGCTTATTACCGCTTACTTCAACCTTATAGTCGCGGTCTGCTTCAGCCTTATTGCTTTGACGTGTACCTGTAGCAACACCTTCAGCTATGCGGGTTACGTTTCCGCCCTTTGCATTTGGCTTGTTTGCAACGATACCGGAGCCATCACCCTTGCTGTCATTATCCTTAAGCACCAAGATTCCCTTATTTGGAATTACGCGAGTCTTTGCCTCGTCAACATAGACGAACTGCAAATCCTTATTGAGCTCGTCGGTAATAACTACTTCCGTTGCTTCCTTTGGTACGAGAGCCATGATTGAATATGTAAACTTGTTGTCGAATTCTCCAATCTTTGCGTGAACCTTATCGTTTACATATTTTTCAACCTGCGGTTCCTTATTCTTTTCATTCTTGAACACATAAGGATCATCCTCCGTACCTGTACCGGTCTTTTTAACTTGGGTATAGTTTTCAGGTACTACTTCTTCAGCTTCCCAAGGTGTGGAGAACTTCGGAAGTTCTTTATCTGTAGACTTCTTACCGGATTCGGTTAGTACGATTTCCGTCTCAAATTCATTGTTAGTATCTGATGGATTTGTTACTTTAACCGTAACAGTCAGTCCCTCTGGCCATGCATCATTCGGAGCCCAGGTCTTTTCAGCCCATACCTTTTCAGTTTCCGGCTTTACTGTTACGGTATTTGACTTATCATCATACTTATCGGTAATTGCAGTATGGTCATCATCAAGAACACCAATCACATATGATGATGTATTTGCAGCACCTTCATGCTTATCCGCACCACCGATTACAGGATCATTACCTACGTTGGCAGCAGCACGGTCCTCCTTGCCATCTGCCTTATCGATAATCTTCCACGCATCATCGGTCTTGGTCTTATCATCCAAGGTTTTCAGATGCTCAAGGATATCCGCATACTTGGCGGGATCGAGAACAGCCTCAAAGCTTACTCTTACCCAGTGTCCACGAAGATCTGTAGCAAACTGTTTGCCTTCAATCGGCTTGGAGTAATCGGGTTTGCCACCCTCGCCCTCTTCAAAGCGGTTCTCAATAGTTACAGTAAGCGTATTATCCTTAACATCAACCTGTGCAGCTCTATCGGCTTCAGCCTCTATAGCTGTTGAACCAACCTCGATTTCTTTGATTGTATTTCCGTCCACTTTCTTAGAAACGGTGCTTCCGACAGTATGGTCATTTTCCGTACCCATGTCGGTTACAGTGATAAGCATCTTATCAGCGCCTTCACCCGCTGCAAGAGCAATGTTTCCATTCTCGTTCAAACGGAACTTAACAAGATTGTTAAGTGTATCTGTAATCGTTATTTTATCCGCATCCTGCGTTACATATGCCATGATGTCATAGCGGAATGCACGATCAAAGTTTACAAGCTCCTGATGTACGTTTGCATCGGTGTTAGTAAGTTCACCATCGTCTCCCGTAGCAATTGATACGTACTTTTCAATTTCAGGCTTATCCACCTCAACGGTTACAATGTTTGTCTTGTATGTGCTTTCAGAATCGTTACCACGCTTTACAGTATACTCTGCCTGGTTCTTTGTTCCGTGGTGCGGATTTTGAGCATTCTTTACATAACCATTGTATGGTGTTTCAACAACATCATTTACTGCCTCAATCACATCGGTTTCGACAACCTTGAATACAGATGTGTCGTTCCAATTCTTGATATAGTAATTAGAGTCAGCAGTTACATCTTCCCATACCTTACCATGGTTTTCTGTATTTCCATTTGAGCGGTAATACTTGTCACCAAGTTTTAGGATGTAGTTATGCGTATCATTATTTCTTTCACGAACCTCTCCAACAGCCTTGATGTAAGCAAGCTTATCCTCCGCTACTGTCTTTGGATCGTCATCCTTCAGCCAGCCGTTTGTTGCTTTCTGGATTTCTTCAAGTACCTCAGTATTGTATTTGGCCTTGAATGTCATCATGACCCAAACACCATCAAGGTCTTTTCCTTCCTTCTTAAATACGGCGTCATTGTCAGGCGTTTCGATTCCTTGGAGGAATTGTTCTTTCAATGTCAATTTGACGGTATTGCCATCCAGTACGAGTTCTGTTCCCTGACGCGAACCGTTCTTAACTCCATTTGCAACACGAAGTGTGTTTCCGGACACACTATCCCTTGGAGTTACGGCAACTGTACCCGTCTTACCATCACCAATATGATCGTTCTCTTTGAGAACATATACACCACTCAGTACCGTTTCTTTTGTTTTATTTACAAACTCAAGCGTCGGCTCTAGTGTATCTTTGATGACAACTTCTGTTGCATCCTTTGGAACATAAGCAAGAACCTCATACTCAAACTCTTCATCAAAACCGGTAAGTGTCTGATGAACCTTGTTGTTTATGTACTTCTCGGGTCCCGGAACCTCTTCACTCGGTGCCTCATTTCTGAGTGGAGCCTTAAGCGGAACTTTAGCAAAGTTAACATAGAGTACATGTTCCTTGACGCCCTGTGCATTTACTCTTGTAACCTCTTTGATTGTGAGGTCAAGATCCTCAACCTTTATTTCACCGGGTTCAAACTTATACTCTCCTGTTTCCTCATATTTATCACCATTCTTAACAAGCTCTGTGAAAGTGAGCTTTGCATCAGATGCAAGCTTAAAGCCCTTTCCGTCACTTCCATTCAGAGCTGCTGCAAGTGCATCTGTATCAGCTTTTTTGCTGGGATCATATTTTGTTCCATCCGGACCTTCTATATAGAAGACTGTGATAAGATCACCATCTTCTGTATCAACTGTTACCGGAAGATTGAAGCCACCGGTCCATTCATTTTCTGATCCGGCGTTCTCATGGAGTGGATCTTCATCAGTTGGAAGATCTTCTTTTCCGTCCAACTCAATGTCGCGAACAACTGCAGTTTTTCCATTATTCTCAACACCAACACGAATAATGACGGGCTTTCTATCTTCTACAGGAATTGAATCATCCCAAACTTTAGAGATATCCAGTTCAGCTGTTACGCGAGCTACATCCTGTTTTTCACCAAACACGAATGTTCCGTCTGCAGCAAGACCGCCACCACGACGTGATGCATTGTGGTAAATCTGAATTCCAGTCGTTGTGTTTCCATTTGTCCCCTTGTTTGTGAGGTTTCTGATTTCGGCATCAACTTCGCCAGGAGTATACATTTCCCCTGTATTTTCATCCAACCACTGGGTTGAATCAGCGTTAATCATGAGAAGCGTTCCGTCTCCACCGTTATCGGAGTGGAAATCCTGTCCGCCCACATCATTCTTCTTGGTACGTTTATCATTCATGTTACCAGTTGATCCATCAGCCTGGTTCTTATGAATCCAAACTTTGTTTACATCTAAATCAAGTACTGTGGAACCATATGAACATGTCCATACACCACCGCCTGTACCATCGTTTATTCTCTGGAAATCTGCGAGATCGTCAGATGTGCCAGCCATGCTATTTGCAAACATGTTATACTCACCGCCACATGTGCTCTGTGAGTTAAGTTTCTTGGACATTGCAGTGCTTGTGACTGTAGGCTCATTCTGGTCTGCGTCCATAGCCTCGTTCTCGTATATCTGACCGCTAGCGATATATAGAGTATATGAATAATCTGGGTGGTCACCCATTACGTATGCACCACCACCGAGTACACGGGATGTGTTGTCTCGAATTTCACCGGACAAGAAAGCAACACCGTTTGAATCTACAAGAAAACCACCACCACGGGTAAATGCATTGTTTCCATAAATCTTTCCACCGTCAAGGGTGAAGTTACCGTCTAATCTGTCGGATTTGCTCATTGTCTTTTCGCCAAGGAGCCAATCGATACCATTCTGTGTAGCAAATACGGCACCGCCACCAAACCATGCAACGTTGTCGTGGATTTCACCACCGCTCATGTAGATGGAACCACCCTGTTCAACAGTAGTACCGCCACCGAACTGAACACCAACGTTATGATTGATGTTTGCGCCATTTTTGATTTCAACAAAGGAACCTTCATCTGTTACCATGATACCACCGGTATCGGCTCTGTTGTAACCGATGGAGCCTCCGGAGATTTCACCCTTTGCTCCATTCGCATAGATAACAGCACCCGCTGTTCCTGTGATACCGGAACCAGGAGTACCTTCATCTATAAGTGCCTCTTTATTGCGACGTTTTTTTGTACCGTCAGCCGGTTCAGGAGCATTTTTTCTACGTGCGTTTGGAGCCGCTCCTTTGATGTATTGCTTTATTACATTCGCCCCATTCGTGGACTTTTCGTCTTTTGCAACGTAACCTACTATATTGTTCTGGATATTACCACTCTGAACATCAAACCTGGCATTTGCTCCATTTACTACCACAGGAGCAACATGCTTCGGTGTCTCATCCTTATTTGTGGATGTGTTGAAGTTTTCCAGTGTTGCACCGGCAAGTTCAACCGTACCTTTTTCTACTTCAACGAAGAAACCTCTTGGAGCATCTGTTTTTCCGCTGGAGAAATCACCTTTAGTGTACGTTTTGCATTTTCCGTCACATCCCTGGCCACCGGAACCATCAGATACAACAAAATCCGGAGTTGTAATTGATGTGTATGGTTCTGTGGTAGTTGAAGTCTCTGCGTTTTGCCATACGATAGAATCTATCGAAGTGTAAGGCGTAGGATCGCCAGCTTCTCCACCTTCAACGATAAAGGCAGCTCCTTTCTTAGTGGTGCTCGTGTCCCACGTCATATTTACAACATTCCATGTTATATATTCATATGGTGAATATCCCGATTTAAGATAAACTAATGTAGAGTCATCAGGATCTCTTTCTACAGTGATCTTATTGTATTTGTCATAAGGGGCTGAGCCAAGATATACACCATTCCAAAATATTAATGGAGTTCCATCAATATAAACATTGTTTCCTTCTATAACAGGTTGATTTGATGGCAAAGCAAAACTACCTGTACCACTAGCACCAGTTTGATATAGTTTAAGGTTCTTTGTAGTGTAATCAACATAGAATATATAACCATTATTAAAGCTCTTGATTTGCGAGCCACCGCCTGTGCTTTCGCCCGGTTTCTCCCACTGTGCAACGAGGGTCATGGTTCCATACTTATCTGCAGGAACTTTCCAATTTCCAGTGCTTGTGTTCGGGGTGTTGTTCGATGTGTCATTATCTCCACCGTTTGGACCCTTAAATTTCCATCCTTTGAATACCAATCCTGTCTCCGGAGCCCAATCAGAAGCTATGTCGGCAGGATCCTTGACAATCGATTCTCCTACTTGCATAACTTCAGGATCAGTTTGTTTAGCCTTATCCCCGCTCCCGCCATTATGGAAGACTACCTTAAACTCACCAGCAGCAGGCACTGTTTTCTCCCACTGGGCAACGAGGGTCATTGTTCCGTATTTGTCTCCAGGTACTTTCCATTTGTCCCCTGTGCTTGTATTCGGATCGTTACTCGTAGTGCTATTCTCATTTCCATTTGGACCCTTGAACTTCCAGCCTTTGAATACTAAGCCTGTCTCCGGGGCCCAATCAGAAGCTATGCTTGTAGGATCCTTGTCGATTGACTGACCAGCAGCAACAACTTCTGGATCTGTTTGCTTGGCATTATCGCCTTCTCCGCCATTGTGGAAGACAACTTTAAACTCTCCCACAGCAGGCTTTGGACTACAAGTCATACCTGACAATGTAATGCCCTCGCCTAAGATGAGCTTAGCGTTATCATTTGATGTTTTGAACATCGGGAAGTCTGCCTCTCCATCTTTGCGATAGATGGTGACATTCGTTCCCTCTTTCGCTTTGATTGTGACAGTTTTGTCACCTGAGATGTCAATTGTGCCATCTTTTGTTTTGTCTGTCTTTTCCGCAGCGAAACTCTTTGTTAGCTCAATTGTATCACCGCTTTGAGCCGCTGAGATCTTCTCTCTCAGCTCCTTCCAGCTGCTAGCCTCAAGTGTTGCTGCATAGACTTTTGTGACTCCGGAAAGTGGGCTTGCCAGGTTTCCAAAAACCATCAAAATAGCCAGTAGCAGACTGAAAATCTTTTTCATCAAATTACTCCCTCGTCTCATGACTTTTCCTTTCTCCTCGTGTGAAAATTATAAACTAGTAAAAATAATTAAGATAAAATAATAACAAATTATAAATATGTAAAACACATTTGCAATCCATACAAAAATTATTAGCGAAGCAAGCTATTTATTCCATACAAATAGCATACCCCAACCTATAGTATATACTGCATGTTGTGGACAGTCAATAAAAATATGTCAGTTATGTGTAGTAAACGTGACGGACTTTAGATAATGAAAGTGGCGACCCTTTTCGAGAGTCGCCACGCTATTATTGTCGCATTAATTGCTGAATGGATCGTTGAATTTATGCCTCTTCTGCTGCGTGCTCCGCAATAATCTTGTCCGCTATCATCTTTGGAACTTCCTCATAGCGCTCGAAGTTCATTTCGAATGCACCACGGCCCTGAGTCATTGAACGGAGAACGAGCGCATAGTCGAAGAGTTCAGCCTGCGGAGCTTCCGCCATGAGCTTTTGTCCGCCACCCATCTGAGGCTCCATGCCGAGGATTCTTCCGCGGCGTTTGTTCATGTCGCCCATTACCGCGCCTGTGTAATCGTCAGGTACTGTGATTTCCATATGCATGATTGGCTCCATGAGGCACGGATTCGCAGCAACGATTCCCTTCTTGAATGCAAGAGATGCTGCAATCTTGAAGGATACTTCGTTGGAGTCTACATCGTGGTACGAACCATCGTAGAGAACTGCCTTTACGTTTACTACCTTGCAGCCTGCGAGAGGACCTCTCTCCATAGATTCCAAGAGTCCCTTTTCAACAGCAGGTACGTAGTTCTTTGGAACCGATCCACCGAAGAGTTCCTCAGAGAATTCGAATTCTTCCTGGGATGGGCTGAATCTAATCCAAACATCACCGTACTGGCCGGCACCGCCGGATTGTTTCTTGTGCTTACCCTGAACCTCTGCCTGGCCCTTGATGGTTTCTCTATATGCAATCTTCTGTGGGATTGTCTTTACGTTTACGCCAAAGCGATCTTTCAGTTTGGACATCAAGATTCCAAGCTGGATGTCGCCCTGTCCACCGATCAAGGTCTGGTGAGTCTCAGCATTTCTGTCAACCGCGATTGAAGGATCTTCTTCTCTCAATCTTGCGAGGCCTGTTCCAACCTTATCTTCATCATTCTTGTCCACTGCTTCAATGGCTATATAATATGTAGGCGATGGAATATCAAGAGGCGCATAGCTCACGATATTGTTCTTGTCGCAGAGGGTGTCGCCGGACATTGTATACTGAAGCTTTGCAACCGCGATGATGTCGCCGGCTTCTGCGGACGCCATTTCCATCTGTTCCTTACCCCTTAGAACAAAAGGCTTGCCAAGGCGCTCGGCCTTTTCGGCTCTGGAATTGTACATTTCCACGCCACCCTCGAGTTTTCCGGTTACCACCTTCATTACGGAAATCTTTCCAACAAAGGGGTCAACGATGGTTTTGAATACGAATGCGGAGCAGGATCCGTCCTTGGTTGTCTTGATTTCGATTTCCTCGCCTGCGCCGTTTGTTGCCTTATAGCTTCCGTGCTGAAGCGGGTTCGGTACACATGCAACGAGCAGATCCAGGATTCCGGCAATGCTCTGATTCAGCTGGAAGATGGAAGTTGCAACAGGAACAATGCTGCCCTGGGCGATACCCATCGCAAGACCCTGCTTGATTTCAGCATCCGTAAATGTTTCGCCCTCAAAGTATTTCTCCATGAGTGCTTCGTCGGATTCAGCGATAGCTTCCATCAAGGAATCATCGACGTCGCCGAGCGGCCACTGCATTGCAACCAGCTTTACGCCGAATTTGCCCTGGAGCTCAGAAAGTGTTGCATCAAAGTCAAATTCGTCTTTGTCTCTCTTGTTTATTACAATGAATCTCGGGGTGCCCGTGCGCTCACAAGCGTTCCAAGCAGCCTCGGTTCCTACCTGAATTCCGGATCCGGCATCCACCAAAATCACTGCAGCCTCTGCAGCTCTCAGTGCGGAGTTTACCTCGCCAACAAAGTCGAAGTATCCCGGAGTATCGATGAAGTTAATCTTCGTGTCCTTCCACTCGATTGGTACGATGGATGTATTGATGGAATATCCTTTTTCGATTTCCATCTTGTCGTAGTCGGATACTGTGTTTCCGTCCTCAACTCTTCCCATCTTCTTGGTAACACCGGTCTCCAGGAGGGCTGCCTCCAGGAATGTTGTCTTACCGGTACCACCATGTCCCAGCAAAGCAACGTTTCTGATGTTTTCGCTCGTGTAGCTTTTCATTTATATTCCTCCTAAAAATAGATTTTGGTTATAATAAATGCAAATCCTGCATTATTTATTCACCTCTGCACGCCCTGAAACCCATAAATCGGCTACCGTCCGCGTACCTTACCATTGTACCAAAAAACCACACTCTCTACAACCATAATATTACGAATAGTTTGACTTATATCGGTCACCCAAAAATACTTCGAAATTTGGATGCCCAGGCAGGGATTTCGGAGTATCGGTACCAAAAATCAAAAATACTCCGGAGCGAAAGCCTCAAAAAACAAAAATACTCCGAAATTTGGCGACTCTGGCGGGGATTTCGGAGTATTTGCATCAAAAATCAAAAATACTCCGGAGCGAAGGCATCAAAAAACAATAATACTCCGAAATTTGGATGCTCAGGCCGAGGTCGCACCGTCCCAGCCCGCACCGCACATCCGAGGTCACATCGTCCATCCGAGGTCGCCAACTCGGGTGTCGTAGCCGTTCCGCTCATTACGACACGAAAAGAACTTCCGAATTCTTTTTCACTGTTGCAGATATCCTTAAATGTGGTATATTGCTATTAATTAATTTATCTTTTTATAAGGAAGTGTGTCATGAACAAAACTATCAATGTTCAATCAATTGTCGATACGATATTTGAGGATTATGAGAAGGGTCGCGAAATCGACCGCATGGAGTTTTTCGGTCAGCCTGACCAGGATATAGTAACCGATATTCTGCAAAAGATGCTTAGGATTCTCTATCCGGGTTATTATCGCGATGCGAATTATACGCCGACAAAGGCAAAGCACATGCTGGCGGCTTTGATAGAGGATGTAATTTACGACCTCGGAAGGCAGATTGAGATTGTGCTTGTCAACGACCCACGCTACATGGATTCCACGAAGGAAGTACGTCGAGCTGCAGCTGAAGAAATATGTGTTCAGTTCTTTTATCAGATTCCTAAGATTCGCGAATACCTGGATACGGATATTGATGCGACGTATGATGGCGACCCCGCCGCTTATGACAAAATTGAAATCGTGCTCGCCTACCCCGGACTTTACGCAACAACGGTTTACAGGATTGCCCACGAGCTTGAGCTTCTAAAGGTTCCATATATCCCAAGGCTTATGAGCGAATACGCGCATAGCACGACCGGAGTCGACATTCATCCCGGCGCAACCATCGATAAATATTTCTTTATCGACCATGCTACGGGAATAGTAATCGGAGAAACCTCGGAAATTGGTCAGCACGTAAAGATTTATCAAGGTGTCACCATCGGTGCACTTTCCACGAAGGACGGACAATCCCTTAGAGGAGCAAAGCGCCACCCGACCATTGAGGATAATGTGACACTGTATGCAGGTGCCGCAGTTCTCGGAGGCGACACGGTTATCGGACACGACAGCGTAATCGGAGGTTCAGCCTTCGTAACAAAGTCGGTGCCGCCATACTCACAGGTACTCGTCAACATCGAATCCACCGTAAGCGCCCCGGAAGAAAACAGAGAATAGCTTGACGTAGAATCAGAAATGGAAACTTCTACGGCAGCCTGGCCATGAGCAGGCTGCCTTTTTCTTTTAGCCAATTGTAAGAAGCACGGTATTCCGGGAGGACGCGCTCGACCTCTTCCCAGAACTCCAGGGAGTGATCCATGTGGAGCAGATGGCAAAGCTCATGTACAACCACGTAGTCGCGAACCTCCTCCGGTGCAAGCATCAGCAGGCAATTGAAATTAAGATTACCCTTTCTGCTGCAACTTCCCCAGCGAGTCTTTTGATGGCGGATTGTGACGCGGCTGACGGCAGGCGTCTTTCTTCCTACCTGTCCGAGAAAGTCAAAAAACGAAATTTGCTCACCATCCGGATTCAGCACGATCGGCGACCAATAATTCACGCGTTCCGTTAAATCCACTTTTGCGAGCTTTGATAGATTGCGAATCTCCGCATCCGTCAAAATCCCCTTCTTTGCGCGACTTTCTTCCAGTTCGGCATGGCGCCTCGCCATTTCAGAGAGATGTTTTCTTATCCATTTTTCCTTGGACATGACAAACTCCTGAATCTCCGCCTTTGCTGCCCATTTGGGAGCACGCACCACGACGCGGCATTCAGGAGTTATCTCTATTGAAATCGTTTTTCTTTTGCTTCGTATCAGTTCGTAGTCCATATTATAGAGCGATAAACCCAAAAATATGAGTCTATTCTTCGTCCGGGAGCGATGTCGTCACCTGAACATAGGCCATGCGATTGTAGCAGCTGAACGCATCTTCAACCAGCGACTCCTCGGGCTTCTTGGTAAAGAGACTGACGATTGGAACGATAATGAGTCCCGCAACCATCGCAATCACGCCACAGTTAATCGGCGACTGGATGATGGCGGGAAGCGTATTCTTAAACAGCATGTTCCAAATCATGAGACCCGAACCAAAGAAGAAGCTCACATAGCAAGCGACCTTTGTCGTGCCCTTCCAATAAAGCGAATAGAGGAACGGCGCCAGGAATGCTCCTGCAAGCGCGCCCCAGGAAATACCCATAAGCTGTGCGATAAACGTAACGCTGCTCTTATACTGTATCAAAGCTATCACGGCAGAGATAGCGATAAAAATTACTATCCAAATTCTAATAGTGAGAAGCTGCTTCTTTTCGTCCATGTTTTTCGCGACGGTTTCTTTGAGGAAGTCGATGGTGAGCGTCGAGCTCGATGCGATAACAAGGGACGACAGTGTAGACATGGATGCCGAGAGAACCAAAATCACCACCATCGCTATAAGCGCAGGGCTCAGATTGGAAAGCATCGTCGGAACCACCGAGTCGTAGCCGTTTGCAGCTATGTCGATTTGATCGGAGAAGAGTCTACCGAATCCGCCAAGGAAATACGAACCGCCTGCCACGACAACTGCAAATAAGGTTGAAATAATCGTGCCCTTTTTGATGGAGGATTCGTCTTTTATAGCGTAGAATTTCTGAACCATCTGCGGAAGGCCCCATGTACCAAGGGATGTGAGGAGCACCACGAACATCAGATTAAGAGGATCGGGTCCCAGGAACGAATTGAATACGCCCGGGATGTTGCTGACCTCCGGGTCCGACACCTGAGCCAAACCTTCAAGTGCAGCCATAAAGCCGCCCTTGCTCATGATTACCGCAACTATTACTATCACAATTCCGAAAAGCATTATTATTCCTTGGATAAAGTCATTAATAGCCGTCGCCATATATCCGCCCGCAATCACGTAGATTCCGGTTAGTATGGCCATGAGGATTATGCAAATCGAATAATCGATGTTAAATGCCATCGCAAAGAGCCTTGATAGGCCGTTATAAAGCGACGCAGTATACGGAATCAAAAATATGAATATTATTATGGAAGCGATTAGTTTCAGTGCTCTGCTGTCAAAGCGTCTTCCGAAGAATTCCGGCATCGTGGCAGAGTCAAGCTGCTGGGTCATGAGCCTTGTTCGACGACCAAGAATCGCCCAGGCCATGAGTGAGCCTATCACCGCATTCCCGAGGCCTGCCCAAGTGGCAGCAATTCCGTACCTCCAGCCAAACTGACCGGCATACCCAACGAATACCACTGCACTAAAATAGGAAGTACCGTAGGCAAAGGCGGTTAGCCAAGGTCCGACGGATCTTCCACCAAGAACAAAGCCGTTAACGTCGGTGGCATTTTTTCGGCAATAGAAGCCGATACCTACCAAGACGGCAAAGTAGATAATTAGGACTACAACTTTCAATACATACACCTTCTTTTCATACACTTTCTTATGGGCGTCGGATTCTTGTTTTGAATACACGCAACCCATAGACGGTATTTTAGCACAGTAAAGCGCAGCCTGCAACTGGTTGCGTTTTGGGCAGGTCATTCTCCGCAGACAGTTGCGTTTTGGAGACGGGCGGCTCATTTGCCGCAGACAGTTGCATCCAATCGAACTTCGTTTCTCTCGTTCTCTTGGGCAACTGGTTGCGTTTGAGCCGCGCGCCAAATCAAAGATTTGGGCGGCTCATAAACGGAAACAGCCTCCAAAAGGAGGCTGTTTCCAGAGAAGCGTGTATGGTCATACGCCCAAATTAGTGCGTATGGGTCGAATTAAAATAATTCATTGCAAGAAGAATATAGCATGTGCTTTGTTTAATATCAACATATTTGGGCAAAATAATCGAAAAATCGATATATAATCGCTTCTATTTTGTTCGAAATAACAAATATGTCTTTCCCCTCTTGTCAAAAAAATAAAAAGCCGTTTCCAACCAATGAAAACAGCTATTAATCAGGAGAATCTACAGCAGGCTGAAGCCAAGAACACCGGCAGTCATCATGATGATTCCTGCCAAAAGAACTCCCAGAGTTACAGCACCGGCAGTATGCTTAATTCCCATATCGAGAATGCTTGCAGCCAAGGTGCCTGTCCATGCTCCCGTCCCGGGAAGCGGTATTCCGACAAAGAGTAAGAGGGCTAAAAAAGTACCTCTTCTGCTCGCCTTTTCCGTCACCTTCCGTCCGGCCTTTTCTCCATTTTGAAGGAGGATACGGCACAGCGTTCCAATCAAGGGTTTCTCACTGCCCCACGAAAGAAGTTTGCGGGCAAAGAAATAGATGAACGGAACCGGAATCATATTTCCGATTATGCAAACTATATATGAAGGTATTATCGGAAGTTCCAAAAACTGCGAATAGAGCATCGCTCCGCGAAGCTCTATGACAGGCAACATCG
Organism: uncultured Clostridia bacterium; assembly: GCA_947302715.1. GTDB lineage: Bacteria > Bacillota > Clostridia > Peptostreptococcales > Anaerovoracaceae > Eubacterium_B. Next base: position 20,991 of record CAMYVY010000022.1, on the reverse strand, counting down.
ACATAAAAAAGATTTTCAGATAATCAATCAGCATTTAGTCTTGCTTACCCCTTCCGATGATAAAGTCAGCGATGATGCATCCTACACAGGAAACAATCAGAATCACAAGTATAATTAAAGCAAAGTTGGCAAACACATCCTCAGGAAGAATCCTTATGATTTCGTCCTTTGTTTCATCAAAAATCCAATTGTCCTTGCCGGGGAAAAACAGATGATGGAACTTCACGAAAAACGAATCAAAGTCCATAGCCGCAACTACTCCGATTATCGCGAAAACAACCAGGAGTATAACCGGCCCCCAAAACAGTGGACCGTGACCGGCAAATCTGTAAGGATGAAGCAGCGCCGTTCTTTCAGAGCCCAGACTCCCGGGAGCTGTATTCGACAGATGTCCCGTCAAAGTGGATACCTGACCAAACCTGTCATCTCCTCCCGTAATGATCTTCGCACCAACAAAGACGACGATGATTATAGCCGAAATCTCCATTATCAGAATGTCCAACGAAAACAATCTTTCAACATCATCAAAGTGCGCCTTTCCCTCTTCGGACCAGGCGAGCTCTCCGGTACCGAATTCGATACCGGCATCTTCGCCTCCGCCTGTGCAATAGTCCATCATTTCATTGAAGGCGGTTTTGATTGTCTCTTCCGAATAGCCGCTTCTTTCAACCAGGTTAAGCCTATCTATCTGCGAATAGTATAACGGCCTTATCAGTATCGGACACGCAATAGAGCCGCTGAGCAAAAACAAAGCTATAACAATGCTGAGCAGAATTGTAACTATTTTCTTCTGAACCATCTTATCCTCAAAAAAACCCTGTAGGCATATGCATACAGGGTTTGATCTTCCAAAGGTGTGGATTAACGTTTGCTGAACTGGGAAGCTCTACGAGCTTTCTTGAGTCCGTACTTCTTTCTTTCTTTCATTCTCGGGTCTCTTGTCAAGAATCCTGCAGCTTTGAGTGGTGCTCTGTATGTTTCAGCATCTGCAACGCAGAGAGCTCTGGAGATGCCGTGTCTCAATGCACCCGCCTGACCCGTGAATCCACCGCCGTGTACGTTTGCAACTACATCGAACTTGCCCTCGCATCCGGCAATCTGGAATGGTCTCTTGATTTCGTTCTTAACTACTTCATTTCCTGTTCCGAAATATCCATCAAGGTCCTTCTTGTTGATTGTAATGTTTCCGGATCCGGGAATCAGTCTAACGCGAGCAACGGAGGATTTTCTTCTTCCTGTGCCTTGATATTGAATCTTCGCCATTTTCTATTCCTCCCTTCTCCTAAACTTCCAAAACCTCAGGCTTCTGAGCTTGATGATTATGCTCTGGGCCTGCGTAAACCTTGAGTTTCTTGTACATCTGACGACCAAGCTTGCCATTGGGCATCATGCCCTTAACAGCATGTCTTACGATTTCTTCGGGCTTCTTTGCGATGAGCTTTTCGAAGGTCGTTTCTCTGAGACCACCAGGATATCCGGTATGTCTCTTATATACTTTTTCTTTTCTCTTCTTTCCGGTAACTTCGACTTTCTCGGCATTGATTACGATTACGTAATCGCCACAGTCCATATGAGGCGTGTAAGTCGGTTTGTGCTTACCGCGTAGAACCGTTGCAACTTCCGCTGCAAGGCGACCAAGGGTCTTGCCGTCTGCATCGACTACGTACCATTTACGCTCGATGTCTGCAGGCTTTGCAATGTAAGATTTCATGATTGTTCCTTTCCACCTACTCGGTTGCGAGCTGTCCATCAAAAATGACAACCCTCAACTTTTTCGATTGCGCCTACTCGAATCCTCGGATTTGTTTCGGCCGACTAAAACTATTAGCTCGACTGGCCCGGCACTATAGTCCTACCATATCGATTTACTCGTTTACTGAACGCTCCCAGAAAGAACGCTCTCGTAAACGCGCTCAATCATTTTACATCAAGGGCATTGAAAATGCAAGCATTTTCTGTCCCTTTCTATCCTATTATGTATAGGGTCGGATATCTGACGCCCCATTGTCTGCACATGTATTCTCCATTCATAACAAGATCCACGGTATTACCTATGATGGCTCCGCCTGTATCGTTGGCAACGGCATAGCCGTAACCCTCGATATAGAGTCTTGTTCCAAGTGGAATTACATGCCTATCTACAGCTACAGTTCCGGGTACGGCCGGTTTCCCCGATGCTCCGAAATAGCCGGTGCCCGCAGTTCCCGTATACGCATAAGCCCTCACAGTGAAGTAAGTGTCTCCCGAATTATACTTGTTTTCATCCCAAGCCCATTTGTAGTCATGGAATATTTTCGGAAGCGTCTTATTCTTGTTTGCTGTATGGCTTATCCCATCGGGGCCCGACGCACTTGCCGTAAATGTGATATTCCCAACTTCGGTATGAGTCGCCGCCTTGGTTATCCTGAATGTAACATCAGCCTTCTTGCTCTCGGTTTCTCCACAGTCTATACATTTAAAAGTTGCATTCGCATTCGTATCGCTCCATTTGAAGCTCGCTGTCCAAATATGCGAATGAGTGTCTCCACCAACATACTGCTCCATTACGGAGTTTTGCAACTTATCGGAGACGGCACTTTTCCCTCCTATTACGATATTCTTGGCGATTCCCTTTCCAACCACATAATTCCTCGCGTAGGAATAATGATTTGCAGAAACCATCAAAATCGGTGCTGCACTTATTCTTGCCAAGGGCGCGCCCGACAGCCCATCCGGGAAATTGAGACCGGAAACCAACACTACCGTATCCGCAGTCGGGAAAAATTCCTCCGCCACCTTCCTGCTTGTATCGTAGCGATTTGATCCGGATATTCGCTCCACACTTCCACTTCCGACGAGGGACTGAAGCGCAGCTTCTATTGATTTATTAACTGCACTTGGTCCACCGAGGATATAGACCTTTTTAAAAGCGGCATATTGAACAAGCTCTCTTTGATCGGGGGTAAGGCTATCCCCAACAAGAAGCATGGGCGCATCGATCGCAGAACCCGAGAGAGCATCAGCATAGAATTTACCGGACGCAACAAGAAGCACATCATTGGTTACAGTACCCTCAGGTAAACTCACTTCGTTGGAATCTTCTCCGGGAGTCGGTGGTGCAGGAAATAGGTTTTCAAGTATTTCCATATTTGTTGCATACCTATCCGGACCTTCAATTCTTTCAGCCTTGATGCCGGAGGTACTGAGCATTTCTTCGAACTCTTCCGATACCGCATTTGGTCCACCAAGAATGAATACCGTTCCCGATGGATTCATTAATGACTTAACCTTGCTCACGATCTGTTCATCATAGCCGTTTGTTTCAAGCAAGATCGGCGCATCAACGGCACAAGCAAAGTATGCTCCCGACAAAGCGTCAGGATAATTTCTTCCGCTCGCCACAACCACATTATCAAAAACTCCGTTCTTGTTGCGCACCACATCAGCTATGGAGAAAGCAGTGTCATATCTGTTTTCTCCGGCAACTCTTTGACTTGTGATTTGAATTTTATCGGCTGCGTATATCGGGGTAAGAGTAGTCACAAAGACAATTAATAGAATCAAGGAACTAGCAAAAATAGATAAGAAAAACGATTTGTGATTGGCATTTCTGACGAATGTCATATTAATTCCTCCAATACATCCTTGACGTGGCTTATCGATTCTTTGACAGCTCCGTCTTCGTAAGCAGGAGTCAGATTTGCAAGTTTCAAAATCTCCAGGCAGCCCTTGCTCCCACCAACATCAGCGAGCGTCAAATACTGATTCCACGCCGTATCAGGATGTTTAATATATTTTTTATATAATTCCATGGCATTAACAGTTGCCAATGAATATTCAATATAATATAGAGGATATACGAAGAAATGCACCTTGTGATACCAATATCCGCCTCGCGCCATGAAGTCGTCATCTTCATCATAGGTGCGCCACGGCATATACTTTTGTTCAAGTTTGTGCCATTCATTCGTTCTTTCCTTCGGTGTGAGATTTGGATTCTCATAGCAGATATGCTGAAACTCGTCAACTGCAACGCCAAAAGGAATAAACGTCATAAGGCTCTGCAAATTGGCAAATCGATACTTCCATGCCTCCTCACCAAAGATACGGTCCATGTACTTGCTCGCAAACTGAACCATCGCCATGGAGTGAATCTCCATGATGTCTGCAGATGATGAATAGTATTCCTCAAACGGTTGCCTCCGCGAAGCTCTGTAAGCGGCAAAGGCATGACCAAGTCCTTCAATCAAGTATTGAACCGACGACGGAGTGCCATCAAAATGGGCAAAGATGAACGGAGCCTTTCGCGAGGATATCATGGTGGTATACTCTCTGGCGGCCTTGCCCGGTCTACTCTCGTAGTCGATCAGTTCATGTTCCAACATAAATCCGATGAACTCTTCAGTCTCCGGACTCATCTCCCGGACCATTCCAATAATCTGATTAAATGTGTATTCTTTATCGCCTATAGGTTTCGCATTTCCGTCCGAGAAAACAATCTCCTCGTCATATGCCATCACCTTATCAATTCCAATTCGTTTTGCTTGAGCTTCATAAAGCTTGCTGCAAAGAGGAACAATCTCCTCAAGAACTTGCTCTCTGAATTTGGCGATATCGTCTATGCCATAATCCAGGCGTCCCCTTTCCATATAGGCTACAGGAACGTAACTATCATACCCTAAGTTGTGTGCAATCTGTGTTCTTACCGAAATAAGCTCGTCCCAGATGCTTTCCAGCTTCTCTTCGTTCTGACTCAAAAAACCGGAAAAGGCTCTAAAAGCCTCCTTCCTAACTTCTCTGTCATCATGCGAAAACAAGCCCTGAAGCCCCATAAAGGTTCTCGGTTCCCCCTGAATATTCACAGAACACGATGCTATCAGCTTTTGATATTCATAAGCCAATTCGGATTCTCTCTGTCTTAAAGGTATATTCTCTTCGCAGAATGTCTTTTTCTTTATGTCCATCTTGGTAAAATACATCGAGCCGGCTTTTTCCTCAATGTACTCCTTGTATGGACTGTTATATACAGACTCCGCAAAGCCTAATATAATCTTGGTAAAGAGCGGTTGGTTTTCATCAACCCAACGCTGATCGCTTTCATAGCGTTCGTCAGTCGTGTCCATCGTATGATGAATGAATGTGGCCGTAAGTAAATCCATGGCTTTACGGGAAAGTTCATCAATCTCAAATACAATCTCCAAGACCTCGGCGCCATCCGGTGCCAGTTCCACCCTTTCAATTGCATCGTTATAAAGAGCCCTGAATACTTCAAGGTCCGGTTTTGGGAATTTTAGATCGCTAAACTTCCAATTATCAGCACTCATGATTCCACCACAGTTATAACGATTCTTCCATTACCTCTTTAGCGTAGCTAATTGCCTCTTTAACAGCGCCTTCCCGGAACAAGGGCGTGAGATTGGCTTTCTCAACCATTTCCTTATATCTCAACCTTCCACCTTGTTTTATTAAATCCATATATTCGCGCCAAGTGACCTCAGGATGCAGGGCGTATTTCTTTTTCATTTCCAGCACATGAACCCTGGCCAATGCATAATCTATGTAATAGAACGGATAAAGGAAGATATGTGGCGTATTGTACCAATATCCCCCTCTCTCCATGAAATCATCACCATCGTACTTTCTCCACGGCATATACTTTTGTTCCAGCTTATGCCACTCCGCCATGCGCTCCTGCGGCGTAATATTGGGATTGCCATAGCAAATATGCTGGAACTCATCAACAGCACACGCAAATGGAATCAGCGTAATGATTTCCTGCATATTGTAGAAACGATATTTGTCCGCTTCATCACCAAAGAAATCCTCTGCATAATCATATGCAAACTGGCACATCGTAAGCGCATAAAACTCCATTATGTCGGATGTTGCACTGAAGTATTCCTTGATCGGTTGTGAACGCGCGCCAATATAACGAGCAAAGGCTTCGCCCAAATCTCCGGCAATCACTTGAAAGTCAGCTATGGTTCCATCAAAATGCGTGAATACAAATGGTGCCTTTTTCGATAGAAGCATAGTCCCATATCCAAGCGATGCCTTACCGGGCCTATCCTTATACTCAAAGAGTTCATGGTCGAGCATATAGTCTATAAACTCTCCGGTTTCCTGACTGATGTTATGGTACATCTCTCTGGCTTTTTCTATCATGTATTCCTCATCGCCCGCGCTGCGAGCATTGCCTCCGGGGAATACAGCCTTTTCGTCATATATCATCAATTCATCTATGCCCAGTCTCTTCTTTTGCGCTTCAAAGAGCTTCTCACATAGTGGTACGATCTCTTCCACCACTTGCTCTCGGAAGATTGCTATGTCCTCAGGCGAATAGTCTATATGTTGGTTTTGTAAATATCCAATTGGAATAAAATTATCGTAGCCAAGTTTCTCTCCGATTTGGTTACGAACCTTGATTAGCTCTTCCCAAATTTCTTCGAGCCTTTTCTCATTCTGTGCAATGAGTTTTGAATACAAAAAGAATGCTTCTCTTCTAACGGAACGGTCATCATGTCCAAAGAGAACCTTGAGCTTACTCAGATCCTTCTTTTCGCCCATCATCTCAGCTTCAGCCGAGCCCATGATTTCCTGGTATTCCGTAGCAAGCTCGCTTTCTCTCTGATAGAGTTCAATGCAGTCGTCGGAGAAGGTTTTGCGCTGTATGTCGGCACCTATGAAATATACCGGACCAAGCTTTTCCTCTATATAATCTCTATGAGGGCTATTATACACGGCATCACCAAACCTCAGAACCGCTTGATCGTATCGAATCATGTTTTCATCAAACCATTGCTGCTGTTCCTTGTAAAAAGGATCCTTGGTATCCATGGTTCCGCGTATGAAAACATAGCGCACCAAGTCATCAGCCTTTCGTGTAATCGCATCCAGTTCGAGAATCATCTGTAAAACATCCTCGCCCGATTCAGCTCTTTCTACACGATCGATGGCGTCCTCAAAGATATCTTGATACACTTTTAAATCCGGTCTTGCAAATTTTAGTTCACTGAATTTCCATGTATTTTCGCTCATATCATTCAACCACCCTGATTTGCTTTGGTCCTTTATTATATCACACTTTACGTCTATAACAAAATGCCACGTTACATAAACGTGGCATTACAATATGTTATCTCCATTATGTACCGCAAAGGTCCTCAATGCTCTCCCCGATTGGGATTTGTTGGTGAATTCGGCCATGGGTTCCACTGCTCATTATCCGGGTGTCCCATGGTATCAGCCACACCACCTGTCACTCCGGTTAAATCGCCAAGTGAAAGCTCGGAAGATGCCTGAAACAGTCTCTTTTTTAACATTTTCTTATGAGTTGAATCAGAAAAGCTGGCACTCCTTATTTTGACTTCCAACTCTTTATCGGATATGCTCAAAGAAACCACATCCCTTCCATCAGACTATACAACAACAAAAAGCTTATTAATGACATAATCCTTGACTTTATCCGATGCTGGCTGTCCACAAATGTCCCCGATATCTTCAAGCAGTTTTAAAAGCGGCGGACATGCGGATGGGTCTATTATTCTTCCGCTTCCCATTCTTAATAACGGTTCAATGACCTCTTGTTTTCTCAGGAATTCATCCATGGTGTTTTCCCAGCCGACATTCAGCTTTCCACCGCTAACCATTTCCAATACTTCCATTGATAATTCTTTTTTCTCAACTGACATAATGCTATCCTCCTCGTTAATATATCTACCATAAACTCTATTTACTGCTCTTACACTATATATACATTTGAAACTGCCTTTTGGAGACAATTTTTTAGCACTTAGTCCATAAATGTTCTGCACTTGGCCAGAAGCCGTTGATATCTCTTGTTTACAGCCTTTTCGTTAAGATTTAGAAGCGACCCCACTTCCGCATCTTTTAGCCCTACCACATATCTCAAATTCAAAAATTCTCTCTCTTCTGGTTTAAGTTTTGAGTATAGCTTTAGGATAGCATCTGACGATGCAAACTCCTCAGTGAAGTCCCCCTCCGCCTGAATATCCCATGCTTCCGGCATTTCCGCCTTCTTGGAATAGGATGAAGAGCGCATTAAATTAACTGCCATATTGTGCGCAATCCTCGATAGCCACGTACCTGCAGATGCCTTGTTGGGATCAAAGGAGTCAAAATGCCTGTATGCAGCCAAAAATGTATCCTCGGTTACATCCTCAGCATCCTCCTTGTTCAAAAGGAGCGTATAGGCATAGTTATATATGCGGTCGTAATATTCATCATATATTGATTCAAAATCGCACATTGCGTTTGCTCCCATTCTTCAATTACTACACCCATATTGTACTCAATTATTATCGATTCATCACGCGTTATTTCCCGTGTCCAGGCGCTGACGCTCGACCAGTTCGGCGAAAAATCCGTTCTTCTCAATGAGTTCGTCATACGTCCCGTCTTCTATTATGTTTCCACCATCAAGAACCACTATGCGGTCAGCGTGGCGAATCGTGGAAAGTCGGTGTGCAATGATAATTCTCGTACAGCCCATAGCATCCAAAGCTTCAGAAACTTGCCTCTGTGTTTTATTGTCCAATGCCGATGTTGCTTCATCAAAGATGAGAAGTTTGGGTTTTGGGCAGATTGCTCTTGCAATCATAAGCCTTTGCCTTTGTCCTCCGGATATCCCGCCTTGTCCCTCCGAAACCATGGTATGCATACCCATCGGCATTTCCCTGATATCGTCGGCAATCCCGGCCTTTTCTGCCGCATCCCAGGCGTCATCCAAGGTTAAATCAGGTGCGGTTATCACTATATTTGAATAGATATCTCCCTGGAAGAGACCGGCATCCTGGGTTACCGTCCCGATTTTCTTTCTGAGTGATTGAAGGTCCAGACTCAATAAATCCTTTCCGTCATAATATACTGCTCCCTTTTCAGGTTTCTCAAATCCGAGAAGAAGTCTTACCAAGGTTGATTTTCCGCAGCCTGTCTTTCCGACTATCGCAACATATTCTCCCGGATGAATCTTTAGCGATAAATCATTGATGACGTATGGCATGCTATCGTCATAGCGGAACGACACATGGTCAAGCTCCACTCTTCCGCTTATCTCTGTCACTATTTCCTTTTCTGTGGAAGTTTCGGGAACTGCCTTCAGGAAGGGCTCAGCCATTTCCAGAATCGGACGAATCTGCGCTGCGGTTAGCGCAATTCCGGTCACCGACATAAACGCCCCCATAAGCATCCCATATGCAGCTGTAAAGGCATAGTAATTCGATTGGTCAATTCCACTCTGGAACGACAAGTAATAAAGTAGAATATTCGAAAACAAAGTGATGGCTGTGGTGATAACACCGTTTATCTTGATGATAAATGGAGGATTATACGCGAGCTCTGCACCCTCCGAATAAATATTTAGCCACTTCGCGAAGGCCCTCTTTTCCGAGCCGGATAGTTTAATCTTCTGGACGCCGGTAATCAGTCCATAGCTCATTCCCGATTCCCTTGCTGCCACTACCCTACGTTCCTTCTCAATTCGAATCTGCAAAAGCGTTGAGAAAATGGAAAACCCGACCGTCACAAGTACGATTATTATTGACGGAACGACCAGAGCCGGAGCAAAACTGAAAATCTGTGTTATATAAATGAGCGACGTTAAGGACGTAAGCCCGGTTGTCATTATCAACTCCATCAAAAACGAGCTTAGGTCATTGACCGATTCCGAGCGGCTTCTAAGTTCGCCTGGGCTATAACTCCTGAAAAAAGATGCCGGAAGGGAAAGAAGTCTCATCATCATGGACGACTGCACACCGAGAGATATCTTGAGGTTAAGTCTATTCCTGAGCAGTGACGTCACATTCTCAATCAGCTGACTGGAAAGCGTGATTCCTATGATGGATAGAGAAATCCCTATAAGCGCGCTCTTTTTCCCGCTCAACAGGACCGGTCCCGTAAGCACTTGAATAATGCGAGGTATGGCGAGTCCTACCACGCTTGCAACAAAAGTTGCAATGACCACCACGATTAAATCATTGAACTTGATGCAGCGCTTCATGTATAGAAGCAGGTCCCTTATTTTTAGACTCTTTTGAGGAAGCGGATAATAGAAGCATATAGCATCATTATCAAAGATCGCTGCAGTTGAATTATTTAACTTTCTATGTTGCCCGGTCTTGGGGTCCGTAAAGGAATAGCCTCTGAATTCACCGGGAATTAGTGCAACCGGGTGTCCATCCTCCTTCGTGAATGCCAGAATGGGTCCAAAGGCATCCTTAAACCAACCCTCTTCCAAAATCACATCTCGTCTCATTATTCCATATGGACGAAGACAATAATCAAGTTCCTCTTCAATGTCCTTGATGTTATCCGGAACATCCACCGGCTTTACGTGATAATACTTGAGAACTTCGTCTATTGCGCCCTTGGTGATTATCCTTTCATCAAGTACCCTCTCGGCTCCACGCTCTCCAAGTACAACACCCGCGACCTTAACAAAGGAGTCTTCCAGGAGCTGCTGGTCGGCAGTTCTTCTTTCTTCAATTTGATTTTCGAACCATCCCATACCTTTGCTCCCTATTCGTTAGACACCAAATCAGCATAGGCACCACCAAGAGCCATGAGTTCCTCATGGGTTCCTCTTTCAACTACCTTGCCGCCATCCAATACAATTATTTCATCGCAGTCCCTGACAGTGGAGAGACGATGTGCAATCACTATGCATGTGATTCCTCTGTCTCGAATCGCATTAACAACTTCATATTCGGTTCTGGCATCAAGCGCGGATGTCGCTTCGTCCAGGATGATTATGGTTGGATCCTGGGCCAGAACTCTCGCAATTTCGAGTCTCTGACGTTGCCCGCCTGAAAGGTTCTTACCTCCGCTTAAAAGCTTGTGCTGATAACCCCCCGGGAGAACCATGATGTCGTCGTGAATCCTGGCATCTCTCGCCGCGAGAATCATCTCGAAGTCCTTTATGCTTTCATCCCACATTTTGATATTGTTTGAGATTGTGTCTTCGAAGAGGATTATGTCTTGATCGACTACCGCAAGTGAGCTCACAACCACATCTCTGGGATACGCACTTCTTGGTTTTCCATCGAACAAAATCTCACCGCTCCAGGGTTCATATAGCCCGGAAACAAGCTTGGAAATAGTGGACTTTCCGCATCCGGAGGTGCCTACCAACGCAATTCTCTCTCCAACCTTCATATTGAGCGAGAAGTCCTCTATCAGTGGTTTGTCCAGTTTGGAATAACCAAATGTGATATTCTTAAGTTCAAGATTTCCTTTGAGCTTTTCCAGGTTATCATCGTCAGAATTATTATCGAGAACATTGACATCCGTCGGATACTCCATGACATCCTCGATACGCTCCATATGTGAGCGCATTTCCTGTATGGTCTGACCTGCGCCTACGAGGATCATGGCCGGAGACATAAATGAGCTTAGGAAGCCTTGGAACATCAGAACAGCACCGAGGCTGAATTTGCCATCCATGGTAAGCAGGACACCGATTATCAGGACAGCATAATTTGCAAGCGTAGAGAAAAACGTCGGAATCATTCCGAGGAATTGATTGGTCTTTTGAAGCTTCACGTTCTGAGTATTTATCGAAGCCTGATAGCCCGCCCACTTTCTAAAAAAGCCGTCTTCCGCACCGCTGGATTTGATGGTTTCTATCATGCTGATTCCTGTGACTGTAGCTGATTCGAGTTTCCCTGAATCCCTCATCTGAACGCGCGTTATATTTACTCGCCTGTTTGAAATGATGCGAGCCATTAGCGCATTTAACGCCATTGTTGCAACACCGATTGCAGTAAGCATCGGGCTTTGTTTCAGCATAAGCACCAAATAGACTATCATCATGATGCTGTTAAGAAGAAGCGGCGCAAAGGTATTAACCAGCGTCCCTGCAATTGCAGCGTTCATGGCGGCTCTCCTTTGGATGTCGCCCGCAAGTCTCTGAGAAAAGAACTCCATGGGAAGATGCAAAACCTTCCACATATATTGTGTGTTTCCGATTACGGCCATCTTGCCATTTATCTTTAGGGAATATATCGTCTGCGCCCAGGCGACGATAATTTGAACTGCTGCAAGAAGAGTCACCACAACCATAAACGGATATAGCCATTCTCGGTTCATCCCGGTTATGAGTCTATCCATAAATATTCGGTTGGTGACGGAATTGAAGATTCCAAATAGATAACTGATTGCGGTGGTCAGCATTACAAATGCTATGATGGCACCGGCCCCGGTTAAGCGCTTCTTAGCGAAATCGAGCGTGCTTTTACGTTTTCCTCCGGGTTCAAAGTTTTCGGAGGGCACTGGAATAATAACCACGCCGGTAAAGGCGCGATCAAATTCTTCAAAGCTTTCCGTTACCTCACCCCTCGCCGGATCGTTTAAATAAACCTTGTCGCCCTTGAAGCCATTCAAGACAACAAAATGATTCATGTTCCAATGTATTATACAGGGGAATTCCCCCTCTTCCTGAAGGGCTTTGGGAGTCATCTTGTACGCCTTCACATTGAAACCGTAATGCTCTGCAGCCAAATAAATGTTTCTCGCCTTGGAACCATCTCGCGAAACACCACAGTCAACACGCACTTGCTCCAACGGGACCCATTTATCGTAGTACGCCATTACCATTGCAAGAGCTGCAGCTCCGCATTCCAGGGCTTCAAGCTGCATAATTACCGGAACCTTTGCGACTCCCGAAGTAATTGTTTTTTTAATGCGACTTTTCCCCAAAGGTCTACCTGCTTTCCAAGAGAAAATCCAATGGTCTAATCGTTTCAGTCACTACATTGCCGTCATACGTTCCATCAGGCATCATAACCTCTGCTACACCGATTGACCTTCCATAATCATCTGTCTTTGCAGATACAATAACAGCATCTTGATCGGATACGCGAAGAGTCATTCCCTCCGTCATTTCCGTACCTTCTATCGAAATCACCTCAGCATTGTGGTTTTCAACGACGACCTTAACCGGAGCGGTTGTTTCAAGCCGTCCAACAAATGACCACGCCAATAGGCTTCCGAGAAGCAAAACTACTATGATCAGAACAATCCAAACCCCCGGATTGGTTACCTTTAGATAATCCGTAAGCTGTTCGGGCGAAGATATTCTGTCTAAGGTCTTCTTCCTGAATACGCTTTTGTTTTCATCCATAAATAGCCCTAACCTTTTCCATCAAAGCATCAACGTCGGATTCCTCTGTTCCCCATCCTGTCACCAGACGTATCGGAGTCATTCCATCCTTTTCCGGCGCCCATCTATAGAAAAAGAATTCCTTTTCCAATTCCTCTACAACCTTCGTCGGCAGAACGGGGAATATCTGATTAGTTGGAGAATCGCTATAAAACTCTACGCCCATTTCACCGAGCCCAACCCTCAGCTTTTCCGCAAGGTCATTCGCGTGACGCGCCATTTCGAAATAAATGCTTTCTTCTCCTCCATCAAGAAGCGTCTCAAACTGTACTCCTATGAGTCTGCCTTTTGCGAGCATCCCGTTTTGACGCTTTATCATCCACCTGAAGTGATCGTTCATTTCCTTATTCTTAATAACGAGTGCCTCTCCGAACAAGGCTCCGTTCTTGGTTCCACCGATATAGAATGCATCAACCAGTGACGCGAGTTCCTTGATGGAAAGGTCGTTTGCTTTGCATGTAAGCGCTGCTCCAAGTCTGGCTCCGTCTACATAGAGAAGGAGGTTCTTTTCCTTGCATTTTTCCGAAATCGCAGTGAGCTCTGCCTTGCTGTATACGGAACCAATCTCCGTCGGCTGGGAAATGTAAACCATTTTCGGAAGCGGAGTATGTTCATCCTCAAATTCCTCGAGCGCTTTATCTATTATCTCAGGATTAAGCTTTCCGTTCACGCCCTCCATCGCAATGACGCGATGCCCCGTTGCCTCAACTCCGCCGGTTTCATGAAAATACGCATGTCCGGTCTTGAGCGCTATCACTGATTCGTAGGGTCTGAGACTTGCGGCTATAACTGTGACATTGCAAGGAGTTCCACCTATCATCATGTGAACCTCGCAGTCGGAAACACCGATTAAGTCCTTAATCATGGACGCCGCATTAAAGCAATGTTCATCCAGTCCGTATCCATCGGTATGCTCGTAATTCGTTTTTGTAAGAGCCTCCAATACCTTTGGATGGGCCCCTTGGCTGTAGTCAGAACGAAAATAAATCATTGTTTTCTCCCATTGTATTGATAATACATTGCTAATACATTGCTAACTATATTAATAAATATCTTCAACTACCCGAGCCGGCGGAAAATCCAGCTTCGCCGGATGCTTCAGGTATCCGCGCATCTTCTTCATCGCTGCTGCATAGTAGAATCCATCGCATATGCCTTCGTCGCATACGACCTTGTAGTCGATATACTTTCTTGTGACCGGTTCACCTTCCTTGTTCAGTTCATTCTTGGTATATTTATGTCCCAATGCGCAGAACACGGGAACGGTGCCAAGGTCATAGAGGTGATGGTAAATCGGTGGAATTCCCAGACTTCCCATCGCTGTTATAAACATCGAGCCATGGAATGGACTGACTCTTTCCAGAGGCATCGGCAGGATGCTGAAGTAATCGAGGAATCTAACCAACCATCCAAAGAGCGCCATTATAACGCTCGGGAGATAATCGAGCACGTATGTTATGGAGTCATATCCGTTGGAAATCCCCTGCTCTCTGGCCTTCTCGACAGCCGCATTGAATTTTTCATAGACATCGGTTGCTGTGTCCGCAGGATCAAAGAGAACCTTGACCGAGGAGTCTGCGGCTTCTTTGTTCATTTCTTTTTTGACGACCATGTTTACCGAGGTCTCATATCTGTGGTAAACCTTTTGCCCGGCAACAAAGCGATTAAGCTCCGGAAACTCCGCGGTAGTCCTGACATACGATGCGATGACAACATGCATGATTCCAAATTGCTTATATCCTTCGGCTCTCTTCTGGCGGATGAACTCCTCCATCTCGGTTATCTCAACCGTATCGGAGATATAGTTGCTTCGTCCGACTCTGGTAGGCATCAGGTGCGGGGTGACTTTGGTCATGATTGGCATTCCATGAACGCGCCTGCCATCCAGTCTGTCGCCGAATTGAAGTCTATATGGATCCCCCTCCTTGTAAGGTCCCATCTTCTTCGCGCTTAGCAGCAGCGCAAGAACGGAGAGGATTATTGAAAAATCGGAACAAAGCAGCCATTTCCTTTCAGGATAATAGTTTATTATGTTCATTCTTACGGTGCCATTAACCGCGGCTATTACGCAAATCGCGATTAGATAAAAGAGCACCACGTATTTGGTTTTGATCCTTCCGATAAATGTTATGAAATAGAGAATTGCGAAAATCAAAATCAAAACCACTGCAGCGATGGATATGAAGAACGAATCATTTATTCTGTTTCCCGCGGAAATCAAATAGATGGAGAGCATTACAATCGGAAGAATCGTAATGTAGAATTGCTTCTCCGCCCTGAGCGGATATCTGATCGCAATAATCAGGTTCGCTATTATCGGAGTGCATACAAAGAGAATCGGGTTCGCTGCAACCACATCGCCCGTCCCAAGTAGAAATATGATTCTGGAAACTGCGGAAATTATGCTAAGCAAGGAAGCCAGCCATAGAAACACATTTTTTCTTGTGGCGAAATACGTCGTTATATTATTCATAAAAACCTTTCGATTAAAAACCGCACACAAAAATTCGCTTCTATTATAACATGATTATTTTAAAGATGACAAATGCCGTGTTTTACTCTATTATTGTGTAGAGATATCTTTTACCGATGCAATAATAAACAAACCGTCTATATAATAATCAATATAATAATCAAGGAGGAAACGCATGAAGCCAATAGCCGTTAACGATTTTTGCAAGTTTAAATTTCTATCCAATATCACCTATTCACCGGAAGGCCGGACATCCGCCTTTGTTCTAACCGAAATCGACAGAAAGAACGATTGCTATAAGTCCTATATTTACACGAACAAAGCAGGCAAACTGAAAAAACTCACATCCTTCGGAAAGGAAGGAAGCTTTCAATACCTGGATGAGGACACCTTGATCTTTCCGGGGAAGCGCGAGCAAGATGGCTCATCGGCCTACAATAAAGACAATGATTCTGCATGGCAAAACATCGAAACAAAGTATTACCGCATCTCGCTATCCGGAGGAGAGGCCGAGCTTGCATATACTTTCCCAATCCCCGTGTCGAAGATCATTCCTCTTCCCGATGGAGATTTCATAGTTCTTGGAAGCGTAATGCCGGGATTTGAAGACCTATACAAGGGGGACAAAAAATATCTTGCTGCATATAAAAAGCATATGGAAGAGAATAAGGATTATGAAATAATCGAGCAGAATCCCTGGTGGTGGAACGGAACAACATACACCAAGGGCGCCTATACGGGCATCTTCCGTTGGGACAGCAAGAAAAAGAAACTCACATGGCTCACAAAGAAGAATGTTGGCGTGTCTCAGGTAGAGCTCAGCAATGACAAAAAGTCCCTCTACTTCATTTCACATCCCATCAAACCTCGCCTAAAAATTCATGGGGAAAATTCTCTAAACGTAATGACTGTTGGCTCAGGCAGAACAACCGTCATCGCAGAAGACAGCGACAAATTCTCAATTGATGGTTTTGCTTTGGCAGATGACTTCATGATCATCCTCGCTTCAGATTGCAGCTATGGTTTGAACACGGATGCGGATTTTTATAAGATGGATTATAAGGGAAAAGAAATCGAACTCTATGCTCGTTACGGCGAATCCATCGGATCATCTGTAGGTGCTGACGTGCGTTATGGCGGAGGCCACGTTCTCAAAGCTGTAGGAAATACGCTATATTTCATCTCTACGCGCTACGAATCAGCCAATTTGTACAAGCTTGAAGATGGAGTGATAAGTCCTGTTACGCAGGTTCCCGGCTCCATAGATGCCTTTGATATTTACGAAGATAAGATTCTTGCAATTGCGCTTCACAACATGATGCCGCAGGAGCTCTTTGCCATAAAGGTCCCTGAGGGCGGCAATGTGGCAAGTAATATCAAGCAGATCAGCAAATTCAACACGTCGGTTCTTAAAGATAATTACATCGCAGAGCCCGAGCCACTTAATGTAAAACGCCAAGGCTACGATGTTCATGGATTTGTACTTGAACCGATAAACTATAACCCGAAGAAAAAGTATCCGGTAATCCTCGATATTCACGGCGGACCAAAAACCGTTTACGGGCCTGTCTTCTACCACGAAATGCAGTATTGGGCAAGCAAGGGTTATTTCGTAATCTTCTGCAACCCAACCGGTTCCGACGGTCGTGGTGCATTCATGGATATCCGCGGACAGTACGGTCAGATTGACTACGAAGACATCATGGCATTCCTCGATAAGGCGCTTAAAACATACCCGGCCATGGACAAGAACAATCTCTTTGAAACAGGCGGATCCTACGGTGGTTTCATGACGAACTGGATTATCGGTCATACAGACAGGTTCAGAGCCTGCGCAAGCCAGCGCTCAATCTCAAACTGGTTCTCGATGTATGGAGTTTCCGATATAGGAATCGATTTCACCGCCGACCAATGCGCATCCGACCCTTGGAACAATCCGGAAAAACTATGGTCTCAAAGCCCGATGAAATACGCCAACAAGGTGAAAACTCCGACCTTGTTCATTCACTCCTTCGAGGACTATCGTTGCCCAATCGATCAGGGTTATCAGATGCTTACTTCACTTATCGATCACGGAGTTGAGGCGAAACTCGTATGCTTCCGCGGCGAAAACCACGAACTATCAAGAAGCGGCAAGCCCACTCATCGCCTAAAGAGACTGAACGAAATAACCGGATGGTTCGACAGCCACCGCAGCAAATAAACAGCAAGCCCATCCACCGACTTAAGAGGCTGAACGAAATCACCGGCTGGTTCGACAGCCACCGCAGCAGATAAACAGCAAGCACTCTCACCGACTTAAGAGGCCAGACGAAATCACCAGATGGTTCGACAGCCACCGCAGCAAATAAGGAAGCTATTGACAAGCACCACAAAACCGGCCATACGAGCAGGGTTAGGAAACTTCCTTTAAAAGGGCGGCTCCACTATTGGAGCCGCCCTTGATTTGATCGTTATCCTCAAAGTTTTTTCCAAAGGAGTACTGCATCAACAACCAGATAATAGAGATAACTCATAAGAAGAATCCACCCTACTACTCCATATTCTGAGAATGGCGTGAAGGCTGTTATTGTTGTTTTCCAACTTGAAATAATCTCTGATACAGGTGAACCAAATGGTGTCAGAAGTGCTAAGAAAAACATCATTATTCCCGTAAAGAGAATTATCCCCCAACTGGGTTCACATTTTTTCAACAGGACTCTTGTTCCTTGCAGAAGAAGATAGGCAATTAAAAGAATAGAAAGAAACAGACCGTATAACTTGTCATGCTCGTGATTAGCATTATTATCCCCGATAGTAATTATCGCGATTCCAAAGAGAATAATCAAAGGTAGAACAATCATGCACCTTCGAACAAGTATTATCGTGTTCCCCTTTTCAGGATGCTTCTGCGCATATTCATAAGTAATCCACATACCGATGGACGCAAGCACATAAGCAATTGCGGCTATAAACATTCCCATCCACGGATTTACCACGTTTCGAATCCCCAAGTTAGCAAACACGCACCAGGAAATAAACCCGATGAGCGCAACCCAAGGACTTCCGCCTATAAATTTGTTGTCGAGACTAGTTATTGCTTCAAAGCGCGAAGATCCATCATCACCTCCGAAATATTGCAGAAAGAAGCCCTTTTGATAATCCAAGCTGTCCTTCGCTATATCGAAGAACTTTCTTCCGGAGCGCTCTTTTTCGAAGATTTCGTTCCAGTATTTCTCACTATCAAAGTCATCAAAATCGGTAGCTCTACTATCCACCACTATTTCTCTACAGACTTCGAGAGCACCGTTGATTTCGTCTATCTGCGACTCCAAATCCTTAATATTAATTTCAATGGCCTCCGATAGACTGAGCGTACCCGCAAATAAAGACTTAATTTGTTCAATCGACAGCCCCAGTTTTCGAAAAATGATTATCCTGCGAAGAGTATCCACATCTTCATGACTATAATCCCTGTAATCATTTTCCATTCTGGCAGGGCTGATTAAGCCCTCTTTTTCATAGAACCTGACACTTGCTCTCGGGATATTCAGTTTTTTCTCAACTTCCTTGATGGTCATCCTGTCACCTTGCATGCCCTTTCACGAATATAGTAAGGTATAAACCAACTTTACAGTCAAGGGGTTTTGAACATTTTTTTAATTATCTTCCCAGTTTTTTCGCTATAGAAAGTATAACCTCTTTTCTACAATTTAAAAACCTCCGTCTGTTAGATTTTGCTCCTAACTCACGGAGGTCATTTTGATTACTTGATTTGATTACTCGATTTGATTGCTCGGTTAAGCATGCAGTACGTCTTTACCTAACAGCTTATACAGAAGCACGTATAGAATCTCAGCTTCCTTCGGGCTTAGGTTCACACAATCACTTACCGCCTGCGGCACCTTTGCCACCTTCATTTTTAGAGCTTTGCCCTCATCTGTCAGCGAAATAACAACCTGCCTTTCGTCTTCCTTGCTCCTGGTTCTCACAAGGATTCCGGAAGCCTCCATTTTCTTTAGGAGAGGCGTAACCGTGCCGTTATCCAGCTTCAATCTATCGCATATTTCACCGACACTTATGCCATCCTTTTCCCAAAGAACCATGAGAACGATATACTGCGTATATGTAAGTCCGAGCGGTTTCAGGTAAGGAGTATAGCTCGACACCACCTGCCTTGCTGCTGCATAGAGTGGGAAGCAGAGCTGATTATCCAATTTTAGAGCCTCATCAATAATTGCCATTTTGATACCTTTGTTAATTACAGAAGCTTCGCTACTTCCTGATCTACAACCTTCATATCCTCTGTTGGCTCAAAGCGGTTAACCACGTTACCTTCTCTGTCAATGAGGAATTTAGTGAAGTTCCACTTGATGTCCGGGTTTTCCTTGTAGTTCTTGTCGATCTTCTTTAGCATAGCGCTCATTGCGAGAGCCTTGGGTCCCTTGCCGAATCCCTTGAAGCCCTGCTGGCTCTTTAGATATGTGAAGAGCGGAAGCTCATTTTCTCCGTTGACGTCGGACTTCTTCATCTGTGGGAACTGTGTATTGTAGTGGAGCTGGCAGAATTCATGAATCTCTTCATCTGTTCCCGGAGTCTGTCCTGCGAACTGATTGCAAGGAACATCGATCACATCAAATCCCTTGTCGTGGTATTTTTCGTACATCTCTTCGATTTCCTTGTACTGTGGAGTAAATCCGCAACCTGTTGCAGTATTAACTACCAAAAGCACCTTGCCTTCATAATCCTTCATTGCCACATCTTCGCCCGCACCATTCTTCAATACATAATCATATACACCCATTTTATTTTCCTCCTATTTGTTTGATGAATTATTAACTTTATTTGTTGAAATAATTAACTATGTTTGTTGAAATAGTTTACTTTGTTTGCTGAAATAATTAACTATGTTTGCTGAAATAATTAACTATGTTTGTTGAAATAGTTTACTTTGTTTAGGTAAATCTATTGAAAACAGCATATTATAATTTGCTTATTTCTTTGATACGCTTATTATATTTTATCAAACTATATTTTGTCAAATATTTTTTCAGGCTTTTTTTAGCATAGCATTTCATCGTTTTTGCTCGGTGGCTACTGTCTATCCCTCCCACAAAGCCTTCTCGCAATAGCCATCGTCGTTTTTCTGCGAATCCCCATGCGCATTTCATCGTTTTTGTTCGATGGCTACTGTCTATCCCTCCCACAAAGTCTTCTCGCAATAGCCATCGTCAATTTTTTGCGAATTCCCATGCGCATTTCATGGTTTTTGTTCGATGGCTACTGTCTAGCCCTCCCACAAAGCCTTCTCGCAATATCCATCGTCGATTTTCTGCGAATCCCCATGCGCATTTCATCGTTTTTGTTCGATGGCTACTGTCTA
>CAMYVY010000021.1 GCA_947302715.1 uncultured Clostridia bacterium | reverse complement strand
TGCGGATGTAGTTCAATGGTAGAACCTCAGCCTTCCAAGCTGATGGCGTGAGTTCGATTCTCATCATCCGCTCCATTTTTTGAAAGTGTGGGCCCATAGCTCAGTTGGATAGAGCAACGGCCTTCTAAGCCGTGTGTCTGGGGTTCGAATCCCTATGGGCTCACCATATTAGATTGATGGGGTATAGCCAAGTGGTAAGGCAACGGACTTTGACTCCGTCATTCGTAGGTTCGAGTCCTGCTACCCCAGCCATTTTCGTCAGCTATGACCCATTAGCTCAGGTGGTAGAGCACTTGACTTTTAATCAAGGTGTCCGGAGTTCGAGTCTCCGATGGGTCACCATTATCTTTGAAATCGGCACTTGGGCGTTAGGAGAGGTGTCCGAGTGGTTTAAGGAGCTGGTCTTGAAAACCAGTGATCTCGCAAGGGACCGTGGGTTCGAATCCCACCCTCTCCGCCATAGATACACAAGGAGAAGTACTCAAGAGGCTGAAGAGGACGGTTTGCTAAACCGTTAGGGTTCGATTAGGGCCGCATGGGTTCGAATCCCATCTTCTCCGCCACTTAATTATAGGGGTATAGCTCAGTTGGTAGAGCAGCGGTCTCCAAAACCGCGTGCCGAGGGTTCGAGTCCTTCTGCCCCTGCCAAAACTGCCTGTAGCGTACTTCTATCAGGCAGAATAGCGGGGTGTAGCGCAGTTTGGTAGCGCAACTGCTTTGGGAGCAGTGGGCCGCGGGTTCAAATCCTGCCACCCCGACCATTAAAACGTGGGCCACTAGCTCAGTTGGTCAGAGCGTCCGGCTCATAACCGGCAGGTCCCGGGTTCAAGTCCCTGGTGGCCCACCACATAATTTAATAGTTTGCCCAGATAGCTCAGTTGGTAGAGCAGTAGACTGAAAATCTACGTGTCCTTGGTTCAATTCCGAGTCTGGGCACCATAAAGCAGCTTTCCGATGCCGTGCGCCCGGGAGGCTGTATTAATAAATAAGGAGATGTTATGGCACAGTTATACTACCGCTATAGTACGATGAACGCGGGAAAATCCATCGAACTCATCAAAGTTGCGTATAATTACGAAGAACGTGGAAAGAATGTCCTTACTCTGATACCATCTGTTGATAACAGGTATGGAAAAGGTGTAATAACATCGAGAATAGGTGTGCAGAGGGATGCGAGGATCGTATCTGACAGTACGGATATTCTGGAACTCTTCATCAAGGAAGACAACAGAAAGAGCATCGACTGCGTTCTTGTTGATGAATGCCAATTCCTAAAGAAGCATCATGTTCTGGAACTTGCCGAGGTTGTGGATAGTTTCAATGTACCTGTCTTAGCATATGGTCTCAAGAACGACTTTCGAAATGAGATGTTCGAAGGATCCTACTATATGCTCATCTATGCGGATAAAATTGAGGAAATCAAGACGATTTGCTGGTGCGGAAGAAAGGCAACGATGGTCGCAAGGCTCGTTGATGGCGAAATGGTAAAACAGGGTCAGCAGATAGTTGTAGGCGGAAACGATATGTACGTATCGCTCTGCAGACGCCACTATAATGAGGGAAGGGTTGGACCTGACCTGATCGTCCCCGAACAAGGAAGAATCTGATAAACTGAGATAGCATTTAGAGGCGGTTCCAAGGGGAGCCGCCTTTGTGATTTTTTGGTGTTTTTTGTTCCATGGAGGTGTTATTTGTAGTATAATCACTCTGTATGGAAAAAATACGCAATGCTGAAAAAATGAACACTAATCCAAGTTGTGAAACCGCTTTTTCCGCTTCGGAAGTTCAGGCGGATAATTTTGCTGCCTTTGCTCCCGAAAAGAAAAAACCGTCGCTTTTATTACATAGCTGCTGCGGTCCATGCAGCACTGCGGTAATAGAGAGACTCGTCCCGGACTATAGAATAACTATTTTTTACTATAATCCATGCATCACCGAAATTGGGGAGTATGAGCTACGTAAGGAAACTCAGAAGGCGTTCATAAAGGCATTTAATGAGAAGGATAATGCTTATGAACCCATTGACTTCTTGGAAGGCGATTATACACCCGAAGAATATTTGGACAAGGTTAGGGGTCTTGAAAATGAACCTGAGGGAGGAGCGAGATGCAAGGTCTGCTTCAGACAGCGGCTCCACGAGACGGCAAAGAGGTCGAAGGAACTTGAATTCGATTTTTTCACAACAACCTTAACGGTAAGCCCACATAAGAACTATCAGGTAATAAGCTCGATAGCAAATGAGGTTGCCGAAGAAGTCGGGGCCAGTTATCTTGATATAGACTTCAAAAAGAAGGCGGGATTCCAAAGAAGTGTTCAGCTCGCTCGTGAATATGAACTTTATAGACAGGACTATTGCGGCTGCAGATTCTCTAAAAGGGATTAAGAAAAAAAGATTGAAAGTGTGAGGAAAGAAGAATGTCGGAACTGATAATTCCAAAGGATTACGAACCAATACTTGCTCCGATGGAAACCCAGAGAGCAATTAAAAAGATCAAAGATTACTTCCAGCAAGAATTGGCTTATGGGCTGAATTTAAGGCGTGTTACGGCACCCCTCTTCGTTGACCCGGAAACAGGATTAAATGACAACCTTACCGGTGTGGAGAGAAGGGTTGAATTCACTCTCAAGGATATGGGAGAAAAAAAGGTTGAGGTTGTTCAGTCCCTTGCCAAGTGGAAACGAATGGCGCTTGGGAAATACGGTATAAAACCGGGGCATGGTCTGTATACGGACATGAACGCCATAAGGCGCGACGAGGATCTGGACAATATTCATTCGGTCTATGTCGATCAATGGGACTGGGAAAAGGTAATAACCAAGGAGCAAAGAACGACAGAATACCTTCATGAGACGGTTATAACTATCTATAATGCGATCAAAAACCTGAGTGACTATGTCAATAGACTGTATAGAAATATTCAAACTGAAATACCCAATGAAATTTACTTTATAACAACTCAGGAATTGGAGGACCTATATCCCAATAAGACTCCAAAGGAGAGGGAGCATCTAATATGCAGGGATCATGGAGCCGTATTCATTGAGAAAATAGGGGATTATCTAAAATCCGGAGAAAAGCACGACGGAAGATCTCCCGACTACGATGACTGGGAACTAAACGGCGATATTCTCCTTTGGAACGATATTCTGGAGATTTCATTTGAACTTTCATCCATGGGAATAAGGGTGGATTCAAAGGCCATGGACAGACAGCTTAAGCTCGCAAATGCCGACGATAGAAGGGAACTCGCATTCCAGAAATCCGTTCTAAACGATGAGCTTCCGTTTACGATCGGTGGAGGTATAGGACAGAGCAGACTCTGCATGTATTTCCTCAGGAAGGCTCATATTGGTGAAGTTCAGGTCAGCGTTTGGCCAAAGGAAATGGAAATCGAGAGCAGAAAAAACAATATCTTTTTGCTCTAAAACTTAAAACTAAAAGAGGAAAGAATCTGTGAATGATAAGTTTATAGACATAGTAATAGACAATAATACCAGATACACCGATTCTTTCTATACATACAATGCCGGAAGCCTGTCGGACAGAATCAAAATTGGCGATGTGGTGAAAGTGCCCTTTGGACGGGGAAACAAAGAGCTAAGAGGCTATGTATTTGACTATTCATCCATCAAGGACGACGAAGATGAAAGTAAGAAAGGCAAAATCAAGAGCGTAATCGACTTTGATGAAAGCATTTCTCTTACACCGGAAATCATATCTACCTGCAAGTGGATGAAGATGCGCTATGGAGTTAAATACATCGACGCGATAAAATGCTTCATTCCCCCCGGAAAGCCGACAAAGGAAGGAAAAGAAAAAAGGCCTGTCCAAGGAATCGAAGAGGAAGTACTTGAGATAGATGCTCTAACCGATGAGCAGAAGAAGGCTACCCGGGAAATCCTTGATGCATTGGAGGGCGGAAAACAAAAGAGCTTCCTCATTAACGGTGTAACGGGAAGCGGTAAGACCGAAGTCTACATGCAGGCCATAAGGAAGACCGTTGACCTCGGGAAAACAGCCATCATGCTGGTTCCCGAAATAGCGCTTACAAAGCAGATAACGGAGAGATTTGTCGGCAGATTCGGAAAAGAGCGGATTGCCATAATGCATAGTAAACTTACGCCCAGAGAACGCTTTGATGAATGGCAGAGGATAAGACGCGGTGAGGTTGATATAGTAATCGGAGCGAGGTTGGCGGTGTTCGCGCCCCTCGAAAATATCGGCTTAATTGTTCTTGATGAAGAACATGAGCAAACCTATAAATCGGACAAGAACCCCAAATACGACACCGTTGACGTAGCTATGAAGAGGGTGATGTATTACGGTGGAGTACTGATTGCAGGAAGTGCGACCCCCTCGGTTGTAACCTATGAAAGAACCAAGGAGGGCATATTTAAGGAACTAAGGCTTAAGGAAAGATATAATGGCGTAAAGCTCCCCGATGTAGAGATAGTGGATATGAGGGAGGAACTGAAGAACGGAAACAGGAGTATGTTCAGTTCCGAACTAAGGAAGAACATAGAAATCAATCTTGAAGCCGGAAGACAAAGCATTTTGTTCCTAAACAGAAGGGGATATTCCAATTTTGTTTCATGCAGGGAATGCGGAGAAGCCGTAAGATGCGACGATTGCGGTATATCCATGACGTATCATAAGGAACGGAATGCGCTTATATGTCATTATTGCGGGAAGACGAAGCCTGTTCCTAAATTATGCCCAACCTGCGGAAGCAAATACATAAAGTATTTCGGCGTTGGAACGGAACAGGTTGAGGAATTTACAAGGCGTGAATTCCCCGAGGCCAGGGTGTCAAGGCTTGACCTCGATACCGCGAAAAACAGTAGAGAGATAAATCGCATAATAAATGAATTTGCCAAGGGCAAGACGGACATCCTCATAGGGACGCAATTGGTCGCCAAAGGCCTGGATTTTAGGAATGTGGGTCTTGTTGGAGTAATCGCGGCAGACGCCGGATTGAATATCCCGGACTACAGATCTGGAGAAAGAACCTTTCAGCTTATCACACAGGTCGCCGGAAGGGCGGGACGAGGCGATGAAAAGGGCAAGGTTATAGTTCAGACCTATTCACCCGATAACATGGCCATCCAAGCCGCAGCGCAATACGATTACGATGGATATTTCAGAAAGGAAGCGGAGTTCAGGAAACTGATGGGGTATCCGCCGTTCTCGGACCTGATACTCGTGGAGTTTACGGATAAAGCGGAAAAGAATGCGCTTTCTACCGCGGAGGGATTTTGCGAATATATAAAGCCCTATACATTTAACGAGGATCAAGTCTTTTCGCCACGGATATCGAGGACCTTTAAGGGGGCAAACAATGAGGCTTTTAGGTTCTATGTCCTGATAAAGGCAAGAAAAGATTCATCAAAGGAGAATAATCGAATCTCAAAGAGAACCCGTTATTTGGCGGGGATAACAAAATACATAGAAAAAACCGTATTCGAGAAGAATTCCTGCTCCGTCGTCGTGGATGTAAATCCGTACAGTACGATTTAGGAACGATACTCGGACGATAATAATCAATTACTGGAGGAAATAGATGGCATTAAGAAAAGTGGTCACCAAGGGTGATGAAATACTTAGAAAGAGAAGTCGGGAAATAACTGAAATTACCGACCGCATACGCACCACGATGTACGACATGCTCGAGACGATGGATTCCGAAGGTGGTGTGGGAATTGCGGGACCGCAGGTAGGAGTTATGCGCCGCATGTTTGTGGCAAAACCTTTTCCCGATGACAATCCTGAAGAGATATACTTTATGATAAATCCCGACATATATGAACGGGAAGGTGAACAAGAAGGCCAAGAGGGGTGTCTTTCGGTCCCGGGGCTTCAGGGTACTGTGATTAGACCTCAGAAGATCAAGATGAAGGCGCAGGATCTTGACGGCGAATGGCACGACTACGAGTTTGAAGATTTTGCTGCAAGAGTAATGTGCCATGAATATGACCACCTGGAAGGTATTCTCTATACGGACAAGGCGATAGAGGTACATGAAGCGCAATCCGATGAAGAGGCAGAAGAGGAAACCGAAGAAGAATGAGAATAATCTATATGGGAACGCCTGACTTTGCTGTTCCCGCCCTAAAAAAACTAATTCAATCAAAGCATGAAATAATTGCGGTTATTACGCAACCGGATCGGGCAAAGGGGAGAGGAAAGAAGATGCTTCCTCCGCCTGTTAAGGAACTTGCAATTGAGAGTGGAATCGATGTATTTCAGCCCGATAGAATTAAGGGAAACGAAGAAATACTTGAGACGATAAAGGCTCTTAATCCTGATGCAATTGTGGTCGCGGCCTACGGCAGGATTTTACCAAAGGAACTTATTGGTATTCCTAAATACGGATGCCTGAACATTCATGCCTCGCTTCTTCCGAGATGGCGCGGCGCCGCACCGATGCAGCATGCGATTCTGGCGGGTGATGAAAAAACCGGGATTACCATCATGCAGATGGACGAAGGTCTTGATACCGGGGACATGATTTTACAATCGGAAATTCCCCTTACGAAGGACGGAAGCGGTCTATATTATCCGACCCTTTCGGACGAGCTCTCCAAGCTTGGAGGAGATCTGATTCTGGAAGCGCTGGATTTGATTGAAAAAGGAGAATGTCATCCGAAAAAGCAGGATGAAAGCCTTTCGACATATGCAGGACTGATAAAGAAGGAAGACGGGAAAATCGACTTTTCCGTTCATACACCTTCGGAGATAGATAGAATGATACGAGCATATGAACCCTGGCCGGGAGCATATTCGTACCTGAACGGAGAGGTGTTTAAGTTTAAACACGGAAAGGCGCTGACCACTCATGAATATCTGGAGCAAGGAGGCGAACCGCTTCCGGAATCGGCACCTTATGGGACGGTTCTAAAGGCTGACGATACAGGTATTTATATTAAAGCCAAGGATGGCGTTTTCTGCCTAAAGGAACTCCAGATTCCCGGCAAGAACTGGATGGATGCCGGAAGTTATTTGAGGGGTCATAAATTGGAAGCAGGCATGGTTTTGGATTAAATATTTAAATCAAACAGGAGGAATAATGGGATATTATACAAGCATGATACTATTAATACCTGCAATCATTCTTTCGATGGTAGCAAGTGCAAGGGTTCAGTCGGCATTTCAACAGTTTTCCAATGTGCCTGACAGCCGTGGTCTAACGGGAGCCCAGGCTGCCAGAATGATGCTGGATGCAAATGGACTAAGCGACATTCAGATTAACCAAGTAGCCGGAAGTCTAACGGACAATTATAATCCGCAGAACAGGACGCTCAACCTCTCTCAGTCGGTCTTCAACGTGAATTCTATAAGTGCAGTTTCCGTTGCATGCCACGAGGTAGGGCATGCCTTGCAGCACGCATTCGGATATGCTCCGCTTAGAATAAGAAACAATATAGTGCCTGTTGTGAGCTTTGCATCAAGGGTTTCATGGATTTTGATAATGGTCGGAATTATGCTTCTTGCGAGCGGTGGAAATACGCAGTATGGGGCACTCGGAAATACCGTATTCAATATTGGGGTGCTCGCCTTTGTTGCCGTCGTTGTATTCCACCTTGTCACGCTACCCGTAGAATTGGATGCAAGCAATAGAGCGATAGATCAGATGCAAACATTAAATATTGTCAATCAGGATGAAGTCAAAGGAGCAAAGAAGGTTCTTTCGGCAGCAGCTTTGACATATGTAGCGGCACTTGCCGTAGCCGTTGCAAATCTGCTTAGAGTATTGGCAATTCGCGGAAGACGAAACTAACGATGGCTGATAAAAGGGATGCAGCATTTAAAGTGCTCCTTAAAATTGAGAAAGAAAGCAGCTTCTCGAATCTGGCTCTTAAAGAAGAAGCTTCAGCGGACGATTTTGTTAGAAGGCTGGTCTACGGCGTTCTTGAAAACAAGTTGTATTTAGACTATTTTTTGGATAAAATCTTGTCCAAAGGCGTTTCGGGAACGAAGCCGGAAGTGCTGGTTATACTAAGACTCGGACTATATCAGCTTGAGTTTATGGATAGTGTTCCGGACTATGCCGCGGTTAATAGCTCTGTAAGCCTCGCGAAAAAATACGTTAGAGGCATGGAGAAGCTTGTAAACGGCGTCCTAAGAAACTGGACAAGAAGGAAAAGCGAAATTCCTCTTCCGGACCCGAATAAAAATTTAACCGAATATCTTTCGGTTAAATACTCCTTTGCTCCCGAAATAATAGATATTATTTTGAAGCAAAGGGGAGAGGATGCGGAAAGCATTCTTAGGGGAATTACGGATTCCTCGAAAGAAGGAACTATTGATATCAGAATCAATGTCTTTAAAGCCATGGAAGGCGGCGCTTCTTCCAAAGATAAGGCATGTGATGAAACAATTGAAAAACTGAAGGCCCTCGGGTTAAAAGTCGAGAGGTCAGAGCTCTCGGAACGAGCGGTAAAAATATCGAAGGGTGATGGACTTATCACCGAGGAAGAATTATTCAGAAATGGGTTCATTTCGATTCAGAGTGAGGAATCATGCTGGATAGCGGATAGCGTAGGTGCTTCTTCCGGTGACAAAGTCCTTGACCTATGCTCCGCTCCCGGAGGAAAGACTTGTGCAATGGCGGAGGCCATGCTGAATAAGGGAAGCATAACGGCTTGTGACCTTCATTTGCATAGGCTGAAGCTCGTGGAAAATAGTTCCGAAAGACTTGGACTAAGCATAATAAAAACCATGGAAATAGATGCGACGGACGCTAATTCGATGGAAAAGATTCAGGGGACTTTCGACAGGGTTTTGGTTGATGCCCCTTGCTCGGGCCTTGGAGTAACATCAAGTAAACCGGAAATAAAGCTGAGAAGGCCTGAAACCGAATCTCTGACAAAGATTCAGGCATCGATAATAGAAAATGCCGGAAGAAAGGTAAAGGCGGGAGGAAAGCTCGTATACAGTACCTGCACGATTGACAAAAGAGAGAATGAAGATATAATTGAGAAGTTTCTTTCCTCGAACAGGGATTTTAATCTGGAATGGGAAAGAACGCTTCTTCCGGGAATAGACAGTATGCGCCATGGCTTCTACGTAGCGGTCATGACAAGAGAATAGATAATTACCAGGCGAAAGGAGAATCCCCATTATGGATGTGGGTTTCAAAACCGACAAAGGTGCCAAAAGGACAAATAATGAAGATGCATTCTTCGTAATGAAAAACGACGGGATTTACATTTTGGCAGATGGCGTCGGTGGTACCAATTCAGGAGAAATAGCAAGCAGAACGGCGGTAAACGAGGTGGCGCAGTACTTTGAGGACCACCCGCTCAGATCAACCAGAGCCGAAGATATTTGTAAAGAGATGCTTATGGCTATCAAAAAAGCCAATGCCCGGGTTTACAATATGGGGGTGAGGTATCCATCCAACAAGGGTATGGCAACTACGATGGTCATTGCCTGCATAAGAGGCAAGGATGTATTCATTGCAAACATCGGTGACAGCAGAGCGTATCTCTACGAGAGAGGATTTCTCAATCAGCTTACCGAGGACCATACATATGTCAACGCACTTCTAAAAGCAGGTGTTATAACGCCGGAAGAGGCTGAGAATCATACTGATAAGAATATGATAACGAAGGCTGTAGGAGCGGAGCAAGAAATAGCGCCGGACTTTTTCCACATAGGCCTAACGGAAGAGGCTTGCCTGATGCTTTGCAGCGATGGGCTTTACGGAGAGGTTTCGGATGAAGATATGGCAAGAGTCATTAAAGAGGGGTATTCGATGACCGAGACTTGCGACATACTGGTAGATATGGCAAATCAGAATGGGGGACATGACAATATAACTGTCATCTGTATCAATTTAACGGAGGATGAGATCAAATGAGTAAATTGTTAGCCGGTAGATATGAGCTTGTCGACAAAATCGGCGAGGGCGGTATGGCCATAGTCTACAGAGCGAAAGACAGACTCTTAAACAGATATGTTGCCATCAAGATTTTGCGCCCGGAGTATACGCGTGACGAGCAGTTTATCGAGAGCTTCAGAAGAGAGTCTCAGGCTGCTGCGGGACTTCAGCATCCCAATATTGTGGCTGTCTACGACGTAGGCAAGAGCGGAAATATCAACTATATAGTCATGGAATTGGTGGACGGAAGGCCTCTGTCGGAGATAATAGAAAAAGAGGCTCCGATGGAGCCAAGGCTTGTAATAAGCATTGCCAAGCAAGTTGCGTCAGCGCTTGCCTTGGCGCACAGGCACCAAATCATCCATAGGGATGTTAAGCCTCACAATATCCTTATAAATACGGATGGAGTGGCAAAGCTGACAGACTTCGGTATTGCCAAGGCGGTGAGCAATTCATCTTCCATGGCTGATACCAGCAAAATAATAGGCTCTGTACATTATTTCTCACCGGAACAGGCAAGAGGCTCGTATGTGGATGAGCGCTCCGACATCTATTCTCTCGGAATAGTTATGTATGAGATGCTTACGGGAAGAGTCCCCTTTGATGGCGAGAATCCGGTCGAGGTTGCGCTCAAGCACATAAATGAAGAGATTATTCCACCATCAAAGCTGATGAAGGGAATTCCGCCCAACTTGGAAAAGTTGGTCATGAAGGCAACCGACAAATTCCAAACCAACAGATACAAATCTGCAGAGGAACTCCTGGAGGATTTGAACAATGTTGAGTTTGTTACCAATTACTTTAACAGCGGCTTGCATATTGCCGTTGAAAACGCAAACAGGATTAATTCCACTGGAATAAAGAGCGAACCTGTTGATGAAGGCGAGTTCGACAATATCGCAAAAGGAAAGATTGCTGAATCAAGAACCGGTGGATATGGTTCCGATGGCAATAACGGAAACAACGGAAACAGAGGCGGAGGCTTCCTCTCGAAGACCTGGATAAAGGTCCTAATAATGATAATCGCGCTACTTATCGCTGCGCTTTTGTTCCTTGGGGCATTGAGGTCCATGGGCCTTATTGGTGCGTCCGATGAGATAAAGGTGCCTGACCTCACGAACAAGACCTACGAGGAGGCCATGACTGAGCTCAATGAACTGGGACTAATAATTCAAAGAGGCGATGACGTAAGCAGCGATAATATCGAGGTAGGAAAAATCGTCCAGCAGATGCCTGTCTCCGGTTCAAACGTGAAGGAAGGGAAAACGATTACCGTAAGAATTAGTTCCGGCCCCGGAGAGATAAGCGTTCCAGACCTCAAAAACAGAACGATAGAAGAAGCAACTCAGATTCTTGAAGAACAAGGATTAAAGATTTCCAGGGGTGATGATGTTTACAGCAAGACCATTGAAGCAGGTAAGGTGGTAAGCCAGGAACCTGCTGCAAAGAGTTCTGCCAAGAAGGGAGAAACGATAGTCGTTCACCTGAGCAAGGGTGAGGAAATAACCACGACAAGTGTTCCAAACCTGCTTGGATACACATATACGTCAAGGGATGAGATGGATACGTATCTGGCGACATTCAATCTTAAGCTCGGCGAGGTTTATGAGGTTGAAAGTGCGATGACTCCAAGCTCGATTGTGGAGCAATCGCCCGCTGGAGGAAATGAAGTCGCTAAGGACAGTTATATCGATATAGGTATTGCGGTTGAACCTCAAGTGAAGACTGCATCTGTTCCGTCTCTTACAGGAAGAACCATGAACGAAGCAACCTTGATCTGTGAGGAGAGGGGATTAAAGATTGTATTGGGCGACCTTGTTGAAGATCCTACGGGCACCGGCGTTGCGGGAACAATTCTTAGACAGGATATTGAACCGGGCGCTGAAGTTGAAGAGGGAACGACGATTACTGTTTATGTAATCAAAGAACCTGAACCCGCACCGGAACCTGAACCTGTGCCGGACCCCGATCCTGTGCCGGAACCGACGGAACCAACGGAAACGGATGAGACTTAAAGGTGGAACATGCCAAGAGGAATAGTCACTAAAGGAATAGGCGGATTCTACTTCGTGGATACCGGTGAAAGCGTTTTCCGGGCAAGAGGAAGGGGCGTATTAAAGAGAAACAAAGCCTTGATTATAGTCGGCGATGAGGTGGAGGCTACGCCGCCGCTTCCCGGAGACGATGACGGCGTCATCACCAAGGTTTACCCGAGGAAAAACTCCTTCGCTCGTCCACCTGTCTCGAACCTCGATAAGATGATCGTCGTTTTCTCGGTATCTGACCCGGAGCCGAACCTTGAGGTAATAGATAGGCTCCTTGTCATGGCGGAGAGCAAATCTATAGAGCCTATAGTTTGCATAAACAAGTCAGATTTGGATGACGAGAATGTGAAGAGCAAGGTAAACGAACTCAAAAGTATTTATGAAATAATATATCCAACGGTAGTTACTTGCTGCCTGGATGAAAAGGGAGATTCGGATCAGGGAATAGATGAATTAAAGAAGCTCATTTCCGGTTCGAGAGTTGCGCTTGCGGGACCTTCAGGCGTCGGAAAATCTTCTCTAACAAATATACTTATTCCCGAAGCGGAAATGGAAACCGGGGAAATCAGTGACAAAACTTCGAGAGGCAGGCATACGACAAGGCATGTTGAGATATTTAAGCTCGGAGACTCATATGTCTACGATACCCCTGGATTTACATCATTTGACTTGGATGGAATAGAAGAATCGGACCTGCAATTTTTGTTCCCGGAAATTGGAGAAGCTTCGGAAAAATGCAAGTTCAGGAACTGCTTCCATTTGAAGGAACCGGATTGCAACGTGGTCCTGGAACTCGAAAAGGGAACAATCTCCGAAAGTCGATATAATTCATACGTTAGTTCCCTAAATGAAATAAGAGATAATTTGAAATATTAAAGAGTGGAAAAGCACGGAGGTCAAAATGGCTAAACTATCTCCATCAATACTCGCAGCCGATTTTTCCAAGCTGGGTGATCAGGCAGTAAAGGCGAGCAAGGCAGGTGCGGATTATCTTCATATAGATGTGATGGACGGACACTTCGTACCAAACATCAGCTTTGGCGCAGGAGTGATGAAGTCTCTGAACAAATATGAAACTGCTCCATATGATGTCCATCTGATGATTGAGGATGTGGACAAATACGCAGCGGATTTTGTAACCGAAAAGACGGAATATATTACAATTCACCAGGAAGCATGCACGCATCTTCACAGGTCAATTCAACACATACATTCCTTAGGTGTAAAAGCCGGAGTTGCGCTTAATCCCGCAACATCGATAATGACGCTGGAAAATATCCTGGACGACATAGACCTCATCCTCGTGATGTCGGTTAATCCGGGATTCGGTGGACAGAAGTTCATCCCCATTGCCTTGGACAAGATTGAAGAGCTTGATGCAATAAGAGCAGAAAACAATATGGGCTTTCTTATTGAAGTGGATGGGGGAGTTGACCTCGATAATTCAAAGGCGATAGTGGACGCGGGCTGCGACATCCTTGTTGCAGGGTCAGCAGTATTCGGTGCGGACGACATCCGTAAACGCATCAAGGACTTCAAACGCATTATTGGTTAATCGACGGAAGAGGGTTAGGCGCCCACCGCCCATGCCGAATATTTGCGGTTGCCGCAGAAACTTAGCAATAACCCAAAAACAATAAAAAACCTTCGTAATGGAGTTGACCAATGGGTGACGAAGTGGGACCCCTTGGGCAACTCCACGAAGGTGCTTTTATTTTTTTGGATTTTATTGCAAGTTTCGAGGACTTAGCAAATATTCGGCATGGGCGGTGGGCGCCTAACCCTCTTCCGTCGGTTCGGTATATTCCTCGGGAGGCGGGTTTACCCACGGGTCTTCCGTTTCGCTCGGAGTTTCGGTTTCACTCGGAGTTTCTGTTTCACCTGGAGTTTCGTTTTCGCCAGGTACTTCAGTCTCGCCCGGAGTTCCTTCTTGTCCTTGCTGTTCTTGTTGTTGCTGCTCTTGCTCCTGACGAAGTCGCTCTTCCTCTTCCTTTTTCTTCTTTTCCTCTTCCTCCTGTTTTCTCTTTTCCTCGGCCTCTTTTAGCTTAGCCTCGTTCTCGCTTCCGACAGGATAAGTATTTGGATCGGAATTGTGGAGGTAGCAATAATAGTTAGGTGGAGTATAGCTTCCGTCATATGCATTGTATTCTCTGGTCGTAACCTTGGTACATTCCGGCGTAGCCAAAAGTCCGGTATCTGAACAGAGCGTTACTGACTTCTTAATGGAAGAGGCGGAGATAGTACCCTTTTCGGTTCCATCAACATAGTATTCGCCGTTGGTATAAATGACGTTATACGGTGCCTCCGCTCTGTATCCGAGATATGCACCATCGATTTGCCTCATTATCTTTCCCCATAGCACGGTTGCAACGGTACTGTTATCGGAGAGATCTATCGCCACGTCGCTTCCTATCCATAGAGATGCGGTATAATTTGTCGTAAATCCGTCGAACCAAACATCCTTTTCATCCGATGTGGTTCCGGTCTTTCCTCCAACAAAGGTGTCAGGTACATAGGCGTTGGTTGCTGTACCGGATTCAACTACGTCATGAAGCATGTCTGCCATAATCCAGGCAACACCTGGATCGAGAACCTGATGCTCCTCAGGTGAGGAATTATCAAGAATGACGTTACCCTCGGTATCGAGAACCTTGGTATAGGAGCATGTGTCATATCTTACGCCGTTATTTGGGAATACCGTATATGCGCTCGCCATTTCCAAGGTGTTCACGCCCTGGGTAAGTCCGCCGAGGGCGAGGGCTGCAGGATTGACATCGTTATATGCGCCTTCTTCCACCAAGGTGGTTATTCCGAAATTCTTAACATTCTGCAGTGAATATGCGGCACCAACCTGATACCAAATCTTGACGGCGCAAGTATTTATGGATTCCCTCATGGCAGATCTCAATGTCTGCAATCCGGAATAGGAATTTGAGAAATTCTTTGGCCAATCCTCTCCGTCAACAGTCATCTTTTCGTCAAGGACGATGGACCCTGCAGTCAGATAGCTGCCGTACAGAGTAGCGCCTTGCTTATCTATGCCGTAGTCGTGGAATTCATGTGTATATCCGGCATTGCATTCTTCAACGCTTTGCTGAAGAGCTGCAGAATAAACACCCAGGGGCTTAATGGAAGAACCGGGTTGTCTTAGCGCTGTTGCTCTGTTATAAATCATACGGCCGGATGTGTTTCTTCCGCCGACCATCGCCTTGATGTGACCTGTGCTGTTTTCCACTATGGTCATAGCGACCTGTGGCTGAATTGATTTTGGATTCAAGGAATAGGCTTTTGGAGTTATCTTAAGGATGCCATCTTCACCCTTTACGAAGTAACCCTCATAGTCAGGGCTATTCATGAATTCCGAAGATATGATTAGGTCGTTTTCAGCGTTGATTGATTTATAGGTTCTCGGAATATTGATGTAACCACCGTTAATCGTATAGAAGGTATAGTCCTCGTCATAGTAGAACATCGTTTTGAATTCCAAACTATAGTCGGTACCCTCCGATACCTCGGTTGTATAAATATTTAGGTTGTTTCCGTAGTATATGATCAGGCTTCCGTCGGAACCAAATTCATATTCTTCGGGTCCGAGTATGAAGTTTCCTTCGGAATCAAAGAAATTATCATAGTCATAGAGCTTGACATAACCATTTTCGTCTATGATGTTTCCGTTGTAGTCATATGTCGGTTCAACCCATGGATAGTTGTACGGATTTGCAAATTCCTCCCTTATGACGGACTGAGCTTGCGGATCCAAGGTCGAATAAATTCTGAGTCCGCCCTGATATACGGTTCTAAATGCCGTATCCTCATCCATACCTTTTTCGTCAATCAGATCCTGCATTACCTCGGAAATACAGTAGTCGGCGAAGTAGGCCGCATTGCTGTCAGAGGACTCGAAATCAGGATTCAGCATGTCCATCAAAGAGACGCTCATGGCCTCATCATGTTCAGCCTGCGTAATTAGCTCCTGTTCAAGCATCAGATCCAGACAAAGCTCTCGTCTTTCTTTGCTGGCATCATTTGCGATATATACACCGTCGGTTGTTTCTTTAAGTGCGGTATCGGGATATGCTGCCGCCGTTCCACCTTCCTCGAAGACGATGAGTGCATATGAGGTAGGCATCTGGGGAAGGGCAGCCAAAGCAGCGCATTCTGCCAATGTGAGCTCGCTTACATGTTTTCCGAAATAGTTTTGTGATGCTGTTTCAACACCATAGGAGCCATAACCCAGGTTGATGGTATTAAGATAGGCTCCGATTATTTCGTCCTTTGATAGCTCTTTTTCTATTCTGAGAGCATAATAAGCTTCTTGAATCTTTCTCGTATAATTGTGTTCAAATCGCGTATCTTGAAGATATATATTTCTTGCGAGCTGTTGAGTGATGGTACTGGTTCCGCTTATCTGGCCGCCACTTAGGAGAGCATCCCTTATTGCGCCAAAAATACGGATAAAGTTAAAACCGTGGTGGGTTCTAAAGGTTTTATCTTCAAGGGCGATAACTGCATCCAAAAGATTCTCCGGCATATCATTTACATCCGCGAGCTCACGGTTAAATCCCAGGTAGATAGTATCTATTTCGTTGCCGTTGGCATCGTACATCTTGGTGGTTTCTTCCAGTGAATCGTAAATTGTCTGAGGATCGATAGGGGGTGTGTCCTTGATTATTCCGTAAACAAAGGCACATGCGGCAAGAATTCCAACAAGAATTAGGGCAAGCAAAACAAGAAAAATTCGCTTAACCCAGACGAACTTGCGACCCTTTTTCTTTTTCTTGGTTTTTCTTCCCGATTGAGAATTGACATCCTGGGAGACCGTTTCTGAGACCGCATCGG
The DNA here is from genome assembly GCA_947302715.1 of uncultured Clostridia bacterium. Taxonomy (GTDB): domain Bacteria; phylum Bacillota; class Clostridia; order Peptostreptococcales; family Anaerovoracaceae; genus Eubacterium_B. Next base: position 21,274 of record CAMYVY010000021.1, on the reverse strand, counting down.
TTCTTCGAACCGTTTCCGGAGTGGAAGGGGAGACAGGTCTTACCGATTCTCCTCTTCTGGAGCGTCTGGAACGGGTAGCATGGTTTACTTCCGGTTCGCTTGCAACGGAATAAGACTCATAATTCGGTCTGCGATAGCCTTCTTTCTGTGCCCTTCGCTCTGCAAGGGTAACATAACCGGAAGAAGGTCTCTCGGTGGAAGACGTATTGTCATGGGCATGGGAAACGCTATTACTTGTAGAGGCTTTTAGCTTGGCCAATTCCTCTGCCGTAACAACACGTGTCGAACGTCCTGTATTCATATTATTGTTTTCTTCCATCATTCAATGAAATCCTTTCCCTAAATGAAAGCATAATAATACTAATATATTATAACACATTAGCTTGCCAAGGTGTAGAAGAAGAGAAAATGGTAAGGATATTGTAAGAAATGTAATAATATGGTATATTTATCAAGGGTGGATATGAATGTGACCTCGGCATTTCGGTGCGGAGGTTTTATTATGCCCCAAAATAGAGAAAGAGCTTTAAAACCCTTAGGTCACGTCCTTGAAAGGAGGAGGGCATTTTTGATGGCTCTCTTCTTTACTCTTGGTGTGTGGATGGCGGGCGTTCTGATAGATTGCTTCTTAAAGCCAAATACTTTGGAGCTCTCGGGGAACGCACTTAGTCCAATAAGTATCCTGACCTTATGTGTAATAATAGTATTTGTCGCTATACGCATCTTGGAAATAAACAAATTTTTTATAGTTATATATTTCTTTGGACTCATAACGATGTTCTTTAATTATATGCATATAGTAGGACTCGATGAAAACAAAAATCAAAACGACGAACTCACTGAAGCAATTGTGGAATACATAGAGGAAAAGGACTATGGATACAGGCTTACCTGTAAGACGGAAGGAGAGGGCACTATCATTTACTGGTATACGGATTCTTCAATTGGCGATGGCATTGATTTAATTGGAAGCGTAATAAGAGCTAATCTGATTAATGAATTAGAACTTCCGGAACCACCTTCAAATCCTAATACGTTTGATTATAGATATTATCTTTACGGAAAGGGAATCTACCTCAGCGGACGGATAACCGGGAAGGGCATGGATGAATCCGAGATACAAAGAAGCGAAAACAGGTTTTATGAAATAAAGAAAAGCATACTGAGAAGGAGGGAGGACTTTCTCGACAGGATTTTTGAAGATGAGTCAAACGAGAGCAAAGCCTTTGCAAGGGGAATACTTTTTGGAGATACCGGCGAAATGGACGAGGAGGTATATGAAAGCTTTCAAGGAAACAATACCGCACACATCCTTGCTGCAAGCGGCCTTCATATAGGAATAATCTATCTTACCTACAAGAGGATTAAGACAGCAGTTGACCATTTATTCGGGAAATCCTTGGTTCTTGATATTTTCTTTAAGACGTTCTTCGTTCTCTTTCTCTTTATCTATGGAACAATGACGCTTTGGACACCTTCGATTACGAGAGCAATAGCCTTGGTATACTTGAAACTGCTTTCGGAAATCGTGAATAGAAGGTATGACATGCTTAGTTCGGTTTCCTTGATAAATCTCGTAATGCTAATTTTCAGACCATTCCTCATTTTCGCTGTGGGCTTTCAGATGTCATTCTTTTCGGCATATGCAATCAGCATAATTGCGCCGAGACTTAGAGGGAAAATCCCAAATAAATTCGCCCTTACGGTTGCTATTCAGGGGTTCCTCCTTTTGTATATGATGAGGACATACAATTCCTTTTCGCCTGTAAGCATAGTAGCCAACGTGATTACTGTTTCCCTGGCATCGCTTTATGTTCCTATTGGCGTACTCGGCTTTATGAGACTGTTTCCGGTTGGAAGGATACTTTCCGGAATGGGAGAGCTCATGATTTGGCTTGATGGCTTAATATATCAAGAAGGTCTTTTCTCAAGCGATGTTAAATCCCCCGGGCTTGGTATTACGGCGTTCTATATGCTCATAATTATTTATCTCTCGTCGGAAACCCGAATGATTTTCATAGAAAGAAAGGAAGAATCGAGGAAGGCTTCCTTGATGGTGCATGTAGTAATAATTCTACTTGCTACTTTATTCTCATTTTGGGGAAGAAGCCCATTCGACAAAGCTTCCCAAGTATTTATCGACGTTGGACAAGGCGACGCCATCCATCTTGATTGGGGAGATGAAGACATATTGATAGATGGGGGAGGAAGGCATAATTATAATGTCGGAAAGAAAATTCTAAAGCCATACCTTCTAAAAAACGGGAATAGCGATATAGACCTTGCGCTGTCAACGCATGAGCATATGGATCATTTTAAGGGGATAGAGGAGCTGAGCGAGGTATTCGATGTAAAGGAAGTTCTTACTTGGGGGAATTCGGGAAACAGGATAGCCCTTGACGATGAAAGATATATCGAAGTTCTTTGGCCGATTCCCGGAAACGAAGATAGCAGCGATGAGAATTTTTACAGCAGAGTATTCATGGTCTTTGATAATGGAATAAGAACCCTCATAACCGGTGATATTACGGAACCGGGAGAAAGGGCCTTGATGGAGGAATACCGCGGAACGAATAAACTTAAATGCGATATTCTTAAAATAGCTCATCACGGAAGCAGGTTCAGCTCTTCAACGGAATTCCTTGAAAGAACTTCGCCCAAGGTGGCTGTCATATCCGTCGGCAAGAACAATTCGTATGGTCATCCATCAAATGAGGTAATTGAAAAATTGAATGACTTAGGTATAATTGTTTATAGAACCGATATTGACGGCGCTATCGGAATTATCAAAGACGATTCCGGTTATATCGTTTGTACTAACAAAACCTCCAAATTCGACAGGTATTATATGAAAAGTGATGTACGGTAATTACAGCAAAAAAGTGGAACACGCTTTCAAGACCATACAGAAGGACATAAAAGACGGAAGCCTGCCTTCGGTTCTTTTGCTGTGCGGAAAAGAGCAGTTTTTGGTTGATTGGGCTATTAAGCAAATTATCGGGAAGTATGTAGAACCTGCATCGAAGGTATTGGATTTAACGGTATTGGACGAGGATCCCGGGTTTTCGCAAATTATAGAAAACTGCGAGACTCTTCCTCTTCTATCCGAAAAGAAGATCGTTGTAGTCAGGGATTCCAAGATTTTCACAACCCAATCCTCCGAACTCGACAGATTTATCGACTATCTGGCCAAAATCCCGGAAACCACGAAACTTATTTTTATTCAGGATTCCGTGGATAGAAAGAGGAAGCTTCCTAAGGCCATAATAAAGCACGGAAAAATATATGACTTCGACCAGCTCGATAAAAAGGAACTCATATCCTTTGTGAATAAACGCTTTAAATCGCATAAAATTATGGTTTCTCCGGACATCATGGATTACCTGATCGAAGAGACCGGATACTACAATAAAGAAAGCGACTACGATCTATTTACTTTCTCAAATGACATCACGAAGATGATTGCACTTACCGAAGACGGAGTGCTGAGAAGAGAAACTGTTAAAAATACCGTTGAAAGCGATATTGAAACCTTTATTTTCGAGCTCATGAACAGCTTATCAGAGGGAAAAAAGGATAGAGCGTTTCAACTCATACATAATATCGCTTCGGATAAATCGGATGTCAGTCTCCTTGTTGCAATGATAGTAAGCCAATATGAATTGATGTATTCCATCAAAGCGCTCGCAGAGGATAGGGTTCCGGATAGACTAATTGCGGAAAAGCTCGACATAAAGGAGGCAAGACTCCGAGTGCTTAAACCGTTTTCCATGAGATACACCAAGAATAAGCTGCGTGAATCCTTGGAATATGCATATGAAATAGACAGGAATATAAAGATGGGACTTTTAAGACCTGTACTGGCACTGGAAATGTTTGTCGCAAGGCTTTAATAAGTATGCATTTATATTAAAGTATTTGCATATAATTCGTTTTTATTGTATAGTTATATTGTTAATTTTTTCACTCTATTTAATGAAAAAAGACAGGAGAGATAAAGAGATGTACAAAGTCGTAAGAAGAGAGCCACTCAATCCTACTGTCACGCAACTGGAAATTGAAGCGCCCTTGGTAGCAAAAAAAGCTCAGCCGGGACAATTCATAATCCTCCGCGTTGACGAGGACGGAGAGCGTATTCCGCTTACCGTAGCGGGTACGAATCCGGAGGAGGGAACCGTAAAGATTATTTTCCAAATTGTAGGCGGAACAACGGAAAAACTTAACCACAAAATGGCCGGAGACTATATTCAGGACTTTGTTGGACCACTTGGTAAACCCACCGATACCAGTGGCGTCAAGAAGGTTTGCATCGTTGGCGGCGGCGTGGGCTGCGCAATTGCTATGCCTGTAGCTCAGGAATTCCACAGAATAGGGGTTGAAGTTACAAGTATCATCGGCTTTAAGAGCAAGGATATAGTAATACTCGAAGACGAATTCAATGCCTGTTCTGATAAAGTCATACTTATGACAGATGACGGTACATACGGAAGAGAAGGTAATGTAACGGTTCCTCTTAAGGAGATGCTTGAAGCTGGTGAAACCTTCGATAAGATAATTACTATCGGACCATTGATCATGATGAAGTTTGTTGTTGCAACAGCAAAACCGTTTAATATTCCTGTTGACGTAAGCATGAACCCGATAATGATTGACGGAACGGGAATGTGTGGCGGATGCCGTCTCACACTCAATCAAGATGGTAAGAGAGTTACCAAGTTCGCCTGCGTGGACGGACCTGACTTCGATGGATATGAAATCGATTTCGATGAAGCAATGAGTAGGGGCAGAATGTATGCGGACTTTGAAAGACATGCATACGATGAAGCCTGCAATCTGTTCAAAGATGCAGAGTAAGGAGGCGTAAAATGGCTATTATACCGAATAAACATGAGATGCCCACTCAAGATGCCAAGGAAAGGGCGAGAAATTTCAACGAAGTAGCTCTCGGATATACGGAAGAAACAGCGGTTGCAGAGGCAGAGAGATGCCTGAACTGCAAGAATAGACCTTGTGTTGCCGGATGCCCGGTTAATATCAGCATTCCGGAATTTATTTCAAAGATAAAAGAAAAAGACTATGAAGGTGCATATCAGATAATCAGTCAGGATTCATCACTTCCTGCGGTTTGCGGAAGAGTATGCCCGCAGGAAACCCAGTGTGAATCAAAATGCACTGTTGGTATCAAGTTTGAACCTGTAGGAATAGGCCGACTTGAAAGATTTGTTGCCGACTGGCATAACGAGAACGTAAAGGAAGCAGCGGTTGCACCTCCTTCAAATGGCCATAAGGTAGCAATAGTTGGTGCCGGTCCATCGGGACTTACCTGCGCAGGAGATCTTGCTAAGAAGGGATACAAGGTATCAATTTTCGAAGCTCTTCATACTGCAGGTGGCGTACTTGTTTATGGAATTCCGGAATTCAGACTGCCAAAAGCAATAGTGGCAAAGGAAGTCGAAGGCCTGAAGGAACTCGGAGTCGATGTTGAGACCAATGTGGTAATCGGAAAGACGCTTACGATAGACGAACTCTTTGATATGGGCTATGAAGCTGTATTCGTGGGTTCCGGTGCCGGTCTTCCAAACTTCATGAACATACCCGGTGAGAGCCTCAAGGGCGTTTATTCCGCGAATGAATTCCTAACAAGAAGCAATCTCATGAAGGCCTATAGGGACGTGAATGATACACCTATCATGAAGGGCGGAAAGGTTGCAGTTGTAGGCGGCGGAAACGTAGCTATGGACGCTGCAAGAACAGCTCTAAGATTAGGTGCCGATCACGTATACCTGGTTTACAGAAGATCCATGGAAGAACTTCCGGCAAGAGCGGAAGAGGTTGAGCATGCTATAGAAGAGGGTGTTGACTTCCACATCCTTAGGAATCCCGTGGAGATTCTCGGATACGAAAATCCTGATGATCGCATGGATCCTAAGAACGGCTTTGTCAAGGGAATCAATATTCAGAAAATGGAACTTGGCGAACCCGACGAAAAGGGAAGACGCCGTCCGGTTCCAATTGAAGGAAGCGAATATGTACTTGATGTAGACGCTGTTGTAATGTCAATAGGTACTTCACCGAACCCGCTCATCAAGGATACAACCGAGGGATTGGAAGTGAATAAGCATGGCGGAATCATAGTTAATGAGGATGGACTTACATCCAGAGATGCCGTTTATGCAGGTGGTGACGCGGTTACGGGAGCAGCAACGGTAATCTCTGCCATGGGTGCCGGTAAGGTTGCTGCAAAGGCTATAGATGAATATCTTTCTGCAAAATAGTATAAAAGCGTAAATAGAAAAGCATTGAACAAAACAGGCATATTGTTAGAGACTTAGAAGGCGAGGCTTCGTATGAGATATTCAAGGCAGAATAAAATTTTAGAACTCATTGCCAATAATGAAATTGAGACACAGGAAAAGCTTGCATCAATGCTGAGAGCCCAAGGCTTTAGTGTCACGCAGGCAACCATTTCACGCGACATCAAGGAACTGCAGCTGGTAAAGGTCTTGTCCAATTCAGGCAAATATAAGTATGCCGTTAGTGCCCAGCAGGACACTCCCATATCGGACCGTTTTGTTAAAATCTTTAGAGAGACGATTACGTCATTTGCGTCAGCCAAAAATCTTATCATAATCAAAACCCTCTCCGGCTGCGGTGCTGCTGCCGGAGAGGCTATAGACAATATAGGACTCCCTCATATTGTCGGGTCAATAGCGGGCGACAATACGCTCCTTCTGGTTATCGACGATGATTCCAATGTTGAAGAAATATTGTCCATTTTTAACAATATGCTTAGTAAGCGAGTTAACAGACAACAATGATAGATCATATTTCTATCCGCGATTTCGCCATAATTGATAATGTGGAGGTTGACTTCTCCGAGGGGCTATCCATAATCACAGGCGAAACGGGGAGCGGTAAGTCAATATTGGTCACGGCTATCAGCCTTGCTCTTGGAAGCAGGGCTGATTCTTCTTATGTGAGAAACGGGAAAGAAAAGGCAGTTGTCGAATTGACCGCGACGTTGGAGAATGACGGAGAATGCGAGGAAATCGTCATTTCGAGAGAGGTGAATTCATCCGGGAAAAACCTTTGTAAACTAAACGGTGAAATCGTGACGCTGGCCCAGCTTAGCGCTAAATGCAAAGATATAGCCGACATTCACGGTCAATACGATAATCAATCCCTTATCGATTCCGATACTCATATTGACATAGTGGATGGTTATCACAGTCAGATAATAAGCCCCATCAAAAAAGACTACTTCGATAAATATCAAAGCTACATAAGGTCTAAGAGAAATCTGGAAGAACTCCTTTCCTTGGAATCGGAGAATGCGAGAAAGCTCGACTACTATAGATATGAGCTAAGAGAAATTGAAAATGCGGACATGCTTCCGGGGGAGGATGAAGAACTAAGAAACAGACTCTCGGTTCTTCAGAATTCCGAAAAAATATATGCATCCGCCAAGACCGCATATGAGAACGTGAACGGAGACGGAAACAATATCTCCGGAGCCTTTTATGCTCTTGGAAACGCAGTTGACAGTCTTGAAGAGATAGAAGGGTTTTCGTCTGAAATAAGGAGCATCTTCGAGGAGAGTAGGGATATTTATTATAGACTTGAAGATGTATCTCTATCCATGAGCAAAATCATGGATAGCCTGACATACGATCCCGGCGAAATTGACTCCATAATCGAGCGCCTTAATCAACTCGACAGTCTTAAGAAAAAATATGGAGGAAGGGATGGCTCGATTGAAGCGGTTATAGAATACCGTGACAAAATATCAAAAGAACTCGATAAGATTGAAAACTTTGATGAGGAAAGAAAGAACTTGGAGCTGGAATACCGAAGCAATTTAAAGGCCGCTTTGGAAAAGGGCAAACTTCTTACGGATGCCAGGAAGGAAAGTGCCGATGAATTGGGAAAGAAGATTCTTTCTGAATTAAAGGACCTAAGCTTTGATGATGCTGATTTAAGAATAGAACTAACTCCGCTTGGAGACGAACCCGGAGAAAATGGGATGGAAAGGGCGGAGATTCTAATCACGACGAATATAGGTGAACCTCTAAAGCCACTTGCCAAGACTTCCTCCGGTGGAGAAATAAGCCGTATTATGCTTGCAATTAAAAACATTACCGCTTCATACGATAATGTTCCTACTCTGATTTTTGACGAAATCGATCAAGGTATATCCGGACGCACCGCTGCAATAGTCGGGAAAAAACTCAAAGAGATTTCGGAAAACCATCAGGTCATATGCATTACGCATCTTCCGCAGATAGCTGCAAGGGGTGATACAGGATACAGGATATTCAAAGAATCCGACAGCAGCAAGACCTATACCCATATCGAAAGACTTGACAAAGAATCGCAAGTCGTTGAAATTGCAAGACTCCTGGGCGGTGAAAATATAACGGATACGGCTATGGAGAATGCCAAAGAACTTATTCTTCAAATGAAATAAGTTTCTTTAGCATGTTGCGAAGAAGTTCGGCTTCCTCCTTGGTGAAGTCTTTAAGCACCGCATGATTGACATTTTCTACGGTCTTATTCACCGGGGCTTCCAATGATTTTGATTGCTCGGTGAGGTTCACGTAAATAAATCTGCGATCGTCCCTATCGATTTCTCTTTCTATAAAATCCTTTTTTTCCATTCTGTCGAGAATACCGGAAATGGTTGAATTCTCGATACCGAGGTAGTCGGCTATTTCTTTTGGTGTATGAAGGTCCAATTGCCAAATGCATTTCAGAACTCCATACTGTATCGGCGTTAAATCGTATTGTTCAAGTTCCTTTTTCATCTCCTGGAAAACCTTGTGCTGAGCACCTGTCAGGAGATAGTTTATACAATGATCAAGGTTCATATCTATACCCCTCTAATTATTATCTATGATATTAAGCATATTTCGTATAATTGAATTGTCGTCGGAATAAGCCCCATAATTGGAATACCTAAAAATAGGGGATGTCTTATTCAAATTGACAGCTATGATGTTTTGGCTTTTTTCGATTCCCGTAATGTGCTGAACTGCACCGGATATTCCGAAGGCGACATACACCCTTGGCTTTACGATTGAGCCAGTCTGACCAACTTGTTCCTCCCATGCTGCCCAGCCCTGGTCAACCATAGGCCTGGAAGCTCCGATGGAAGCGTCGTATCTTTTGGCCAATTCTCTTAGAGCTTCGAAGCTTTCTTCATTCATGATACCACGGCCGCCCGAAAAGATTAATTCGGCGTCCTTTATATCCTTTCGGAATTCCTTGTTTTCGGATATCTTAATCACTTCTATATCTTCATCAAAAACAGCTGCGTCTGCTTCCGATACCAAAGTTACGGATATATCCTTAAAGGAATCAATGAATTCGTTTGCACCGTCGCTGCTTCTCATCAAAATGAGGTATTCTTTATCTTCATCCAATTCGTATTTGGTAAAGTTTTTACCGTCGACGGAAGGCTTTCTGGCAAAGGTTTTTACACCGGAACCCGAATCATCCGACCAAAGCTCAGTACAATCGGAAATAAGAGCCATATTGTTTCTTACGGCCCAAACTGCGCCCATCTCTCTAAAATAGATATTCGATGGCATGATTGTTATGTTTTTTATTTTAACTATTTGATAATCCATTTGGCTTTCGCTAACTGTTTGATTTCGGTTGAAATCCCAAGGCTTTAAGCGTGTTAATTATATTCTGGGCTGTTTCTATATCGCTGATTCCGTTCAAGTTGATCATTTCCTTCGCTTCGGAATAGGGCGGTATTTCCTGGATTCCCTTTCCGAGAGTTGAAGTACTCATGGCTTTTGCTTTTTCCGTTAGTTTCTCGATGTGTGAAATGGGGATACTCTCGATCTCCATTTTGGAAGGATTGGATTCCGTGCCATAGGCTCTCAGTATATCTGAAATCTTTGCCTGTCTTCTCAGTTCTTCCTTCCTTATTGAGTGAAGTACCGCAGGGAAGGGAACCCTTACTTCGGCGGTATTTCCGCCATCAAGAGACTTGATGAAGGTTAGTCCGCTGTCAGTGCCTATTATACTTTTACTGTAGATTGCCCTGGACCATCCCAATCGCTCGGCTGTCTGTGTGGCGATATTGACGCTATCTCCATCGTATGCCAACCTGCCGAACATGAGAATTCCTAAATCCCCGGCATCAAAACAGGACTTCACGGTATCCGCAATCAATCTGCTGAACAGATTTGCGTCTGTGAAATCGAAATCGTCGGTGGGTGCGTGTATCACACGATCGGCACCGTAACTAATCGCCTTTTTGAGAACTGTAGTGCTATCCGAGGATGTTTCGGAAAAAAGCAGGGCGGTTAACTTGCTTTCAGTTCCCACACCGCCCTGCAGACCATTCAGCATATCCCTGATTTCACAAGCCTCGGAAATAGCATTTACATCACTGTCTCCAATGATGAGCTCGTCCTCAAAAGGATCCGGGTTACCATATAGATTTCTAAGCACAAGTAGAATTTCCACTATTTAAGCCCCATGAGTTCCTCTCTGAATATTCTTTCGTCCATAAGTTTTGGCTCACCGTCGATAATCGGCTCGAATTCCATAAGGTCAAGAATCTGAGTTTGGATATCGATTCCGGGAGCAACTTCTATCAGATGGAGGCCGTCATCCTTTAACTGGAATACGGCTCGCTCCGTTATATATAGAACGGGCTGTCCAACCTTGTTTGCATAATCTCCGGAGAAGGTAATCTGTTCAACATCCTTAAGGAATTTGATATTCTTACCTTCCTGAGTGATTATAAGTTTGCCGTCCTTGCATTCCGTCTTAAGTCCGCCTGCGGTGAATGTTCCGCAGAAAAATACCTTCTTGGCATTCTGCGTTATGTTGATAAATCCACCACAACCGGCAAGTCTTGGACCGAACTTACTTACATTGATATTTCCGTGACTATCGGCTTCGGCGAGTCCGAGATAAGCGAGATCGAGTCCGCCGCCGTCAAAGAAGTCGAAGATGTCGTTTTGATCCCAAATGGCATCGGGATTGACGGAACCGCCGAATTTTGGGCCTCCCTGTGGGATTCCACCAACGGCACCGGCCTCAACAACCATCGTCATATAGTCTCCGATACCTTCCTCATTCGCTACTGTCGCAACGAATTCGGGAGCGCCGATGCCAAGGTCAACTACTGTTCCTTCCTCCAGTTCAAGAGCACTTCTTCTTGCTATGATCTTTTTTGCATCAAGAGGAGTGATGTTTCCTTCATCGACCTCCAATGGAACGTGATACTGGCCGGACATCGATCCATCCCATTCACAGGTTCTGCACTGCTCATGATCTTTTGGATCCTGGGTAATTACGATTGCATCTACCAGGATATTCGGAATCTTTACGAGCTTGGGATCGAGGGTGCCGGCTGCAACAACTGTCTCAACCTGAACGACAACCTTGCCGCCTGAGTTCTTTGTCGCCTGAGCAATTGCCGTTACGTCGGTACTTGATACTTCCTTTTCTACGGTAATGTTACCGGTTTCATCGGCATAAGTTCCTCTTATAAGGGCAAAGTCGATTGGCATTGCCTTGTAGAGTAGTCTCTCTTCACCGAGTACGTTTACTATTTCAACCAAATCTTCTTTTGTGATTTCGTTTAACTTTCCGCCCTCAACTCTCGGATCGACAAAGGTTCCCATACCGACATGGGTTAGGGTTCCCAGCCTCTTACCTGCAATATCTCTGAAGAGCTGAGATATCGCACCCTGGGGGAAGTTGTATCCTTCTATTTTGCCGCCCAAGACAAGTTCTCCGATTTTCGGAGCCATATTATAATGCCCACCTATAACTCTCTTGATGAGTCCTTCGTGGGCAAAGCGATCTGCACCGCTGCCGTCGCGATTGCCTTGCGCCGCAGCGTAAATAAGGGTGATGTCTTTAGGGGAGCCTGTTTCAAAGAAGCGGTTTTCAACTGCTTTCGTCAAAGCCTCCGGCATACAGCTTGCAACAAAACCTGAACTGGCTATTGTTGCGCCATCCGGAATCATCTGAGCTGCCTGCTCGGCAGATATAATGGGGACTTTTTTCATGGAATAATCCTCCTTTGTAGATAAGATGGGGAACCTGCCTCATACGGTCAATAGAGGGAGGTCTGCAATTTAATTAGTATGCGAACTATTTATTTTATTAACTATATTATCATATTGCTCTTATGTCAACAAAAAATATCGAAAATTTACCGCTTTAAAGTGTTGACATATTATTGAATCCGCGTATACTTGTATACATGAATTCATAAGTATTCCTATCGGGAATTATTCTAAAACGAGGAGAAGCGATATGATAGAAATTAACAAGAAATCAAACCTGCTTGAACAACCCAGCTACAAGTATTCCTTGCAGGATATAGAGGAACCCAATCTATATAGAGATATTTACAATTACGAGGAGGTTCCCAAGCTCATTTTTAACCACAGACGTGTTCCGATGAACATGCCTGAGGACATTTGGATTACGGACACATCCTTTAGAGATGGACAGCAGTCCATGGCGCCATATACGCCGGAGCAGATTGCGCATCTATATAAGCTCATGTCGAAGCTCGGTGGTCCATATGGAATCATCAAGCAGAGCGAATTCTTTGTGTATTCGGAGAAGGATAGAAAGGCGCTTGAACTATGCCGGGAAATGGACCTCAGATTTCCGGAAATCACCTGTTGGATTAGAGCGAGCAAGGAGGACTTTAAGCTTGTTCGTGAACTTGAAATAAAGGAAACGGGAATACTGGTTTCCTGCAGCGATTACCATATCTTTAGAAAGATGGGTAAGAGCAGAAAGGAAGTCGTTGAATTCTATCTGGAAACGATCAAGGATGCCTTTGAGGCAGGGGTTATTCCGCGTTGCCATTTGGAGGACATAACGAGAGCCGACTTCTACGGCTTTGTTGTACCGTTTGTAAACGAAATACAGAAGCTTTCCAAGGAGGCAGGGGTTGCCATAAAGATAAGAGCATGCGATACGATGGGATACGGTGTTCCATATTCAGGTGCAGCTCTTCCGAGAAGCGTATCCGGTATTATTTACGGACTACAGCATTATTCGGATGTACCGTCCGAATGCCTTGAGTGGCATGGCCACAATGACTTTTACAAGGGAGTGGCCAACGCTACATGCGCATGGTTATATGGAGCATCGGCGGTCAATTGCTCACTCCTCGGAATAGGTGAAAGAACCGGAAATGTTCCCCTGGAAGCCATGGTTATGGAATATGCATCCCTCAGGGGAAGCCTTGATGGAATGGACCCAACCGTGATAACGGAAATAGCAAGATATTTTGAGGATGAGATTGGATACACGATCCCGCCGAATACTCCCTTTGTTGGTGAAAACTTCAATGTTACCCGAGCGGGTATTCATGCGGACGGTCTCATGAAGGATGAGGAAATCTACAATATATTTGATACGAAGAAGATACTTAATAGACCTCCCGGAGTAACCGTAAGCAAAACCAGCGGTGCCGCCGGAATCGCTTATTGGATAAATGAGCATTACAGGTTGAAGGAAGAAGAAAGGGTGGATAAGAATAACGAGCTCGTAGTAAAGATGAAGGAATGGGTTGATGAAATGTACTTAGACGGAAGGACTACGGTACTTTCAAATATGGAATTGGAATCAAAACTGGAAGAGCTGAAGGAAGAATCTAAATAAGAAAGGAACCAAGATGATTATCGAATACAAACCCAAGTCATTGGCAGATCAAGTCTATGAAAGACTGGAAGAGCATATCCTAAACGGAGATTACAAGCAGGGTGAATTAATAACGGAAAAGCAGCTTGTTGCGGAGCTTGGTGTATCGAGAACGCCGATTAGAGAAGCTTTGTCGAGACTCGAATATGACAATCTTGTAAAGGAAACATCCCTCGGAACCGAGGTTAGAGGGATTAACGAAGAGGATGTCAGGGACCTCTACGAGGTTAAGAAAAAACTCGAAGTAATAGCGACAAAACGCGCGGTAAAGAACATGTCTGATGAGGATATCGAAAGAATGAAGGAAATCCTCGAACAGCAGATTTATTTTGCAGGAAAGGGCGATGCGGAAAAGGTCAGAAATCTGGATACGGATTTTCATGACTTGATATATTCATCATGCGGATCGATAACCTTTAATCAGATTCTTTCGGGAGTTCACCACAAGCTGAAAAAATACAGGAGAAATTCTCTAAAGAGCAAGAAGAGAATCAAGGAGTCCTGTACTGAACACGAAGCCATATACAAGGCTTTTTTTGAGAGAAATGCGAAGGATGCGGAAAAGGCAATGGCCAAGCATCTTGAAAATTCCTGCAGGAGCGTTCTTGCTGCAGATGATAAATAGAAAGAGGTGTCCGAAATGGGTTTAACCATAGCGCAAAAGATAATCAAGGATCATTTGAAATTGGATTTAAGCGAAGGTCCGAAACTCAATCAGGAGGGGATACCTCTTGTCGGTGAGGATGTAGCGCTTAAGATAGATCAAACCTTGACTCAGGATGCGACAGGTACCATGGCATATCTTGAATTTGAGACCATGGGAATTCCGAGGGTAAGAACTGAACTGTCTGTTGCATATATCGATCATAATACCTTGCAATCCGGATTTGAGAACGCAGACGATCATAAATTCATACAATCGATGGCGCAGAAATACGGGCTTTATTTTTCGAGGCCCGGAAACGGAATTTGTCATCAGGTGCACTTGGAGCGCTTTGCTCGTCCGGGCGGAACCTTAATTGGTTCGGACAGTCATACTCCCACAGCGGGAGGAATAGGAATGCTTGCTATGGGTGCAGGTGGACTGGATGTCGCCGTAGCCATGGGCGGAGGAGCATATCATATAACAATGCCGAAGATGATCAGGGTGAATCTTACCGGGAAGCTTGCTCCCTTTGTTACAGCAAAGGATGTAAGCTTGGAGATTCTAAGAATACTTACAGTAAAGGGCGGCGTTGGTGCGATTATCGAATGGGGAGGTCCCGGAGTAAAAACGCTTTCCGTACCCGAAAGAGCGACCATAACAAATATGGGAGCTGAGCTTGGTGCGACGACCTCGATATTCCCATCGGACGAAGTGACGAAAAAATTCCTGGAATCGGAAGGAAGAGGAGACGTTTTTATTCCGCTTGAAAGCGACGCTGATGCAGTTTATGACAAGATAATAGATATAGATTTGAGCGCTCTTGAACCTTTGATAGCCTGTCCTCACAGCCCTGATAACGTGGTCAAGGTTTCAGAACTTGCAAATAAAGCGAATGCAGATGGCACTTCTGGAGTAATAGTTGACCAGGTTTGCGTGGGTTCCTGCACGAATTCCTCCCTCTACGATATGCTAAAAGTTGCCTCTCTTCTAAAGGGAAGGACCATAAGTAAAGACGTGAGTATGTCGGTATCGCCGGGTTCAAGGCAAGTCTTAAACAAGCTTGTTGAAACAAATGCTTTGATGGACATACTGTCGTCCGGCGCAAGGCTCCTTGAATGCGCATGCGGTCCCTGCATAGGAATGGGATTCTCTCCAAATTCGAGAGGAGTTTCGCTTAGAACCTTTAACCGTAACTTTGAAGGAAGGTCCGGAACCAAGGATGCCGGAGTGTATCTGGTATCTCCGGAAACTGCCGTAGCTGCCGCGATCACCGGAAGGATAACCGATCCCAGAACGCTATGGGAAGCCGGGGAAATAGATGTGGAAATGCCAGATGCATTCACGGTCGACGATTCTGCAATCATTCCGCCTCTTGATCCGGAAGAAGCATCAAAAACGGAAATAATAAGGGGTCCGAACATCAAGGAATTCCCCGTTGGAAAGCCGATAGGGGACGAGCTTGTTTGTGAATTGGTTCTTAAGGTTGGAGACAATATCACTACCGACCACATAATGCCGGCGGGGTCCAAGATTCTTCCGTACAGGTCGAATATACCGCATCTATCGAAGTATTGCTTTGAGGTATGCGATGCGACCTTCTCCGAAAGAGCAAAGGCTGCAGGTAGCAGCATCGTTGTCGGCGGTTTGAACTATGGACAGGGAAGCTCCAGAGAACACGCTGCGCTGGTTCCGCTCTATCTTGGTGTAAGGGCGGTTTGCGCCAAGAGCTTTGCTCGTATCCATGTGGCGAATTTGGTTAATGCCGGGATACTTCCACTGACCTTCGAAGACCCCGATGATTACGATAGAATTAATCAAGGGGACAAGTTAAGAATAGTTGGGATTGAGGAGGGACTGAAGGCAGGCGAGGTTTTGATGATTGATGACAGCAATGGAGAAGAGATAAAGCTAAAAACGGATTTATCTTCTCGCCAGCAAGACATCATAAAGGCCGGCGGACTGTTAAGCTATGTAGCCAGTAATTGAGAATATACAAGGTTAATAATATACAGGGGATCCGAAATAAATGAGATGAATACATAATGGGTCAAATAAAAAATGGACCCCTAAAAAAGGGAAGGTGTAAACATGAATTACGATAAATATATAGATGAGGCTTGCGACAAATTCCGTGAACTAATTACATCTCAGCTTGAGAGACAGAATAAGATGGAAGCTGCCGAGGCCAAGAAGGACTTTTCCAATATGGAGAAGGTTGTAATAGGAGTAATAGGTGGTGACGGAATAGGTCCCGCAATTACTGCGGAAGCTGTAAGGCTGCTTAAGGTCTTGCTTAAGGAAGAAATAGAAAGTGAAAAAATTGTATTAAAGGAAATAGATGGACTTACCATAGAAAACAGAGAGAAAACAGGAAAGGCCGTTCCGGATGACGTAATGGCAGATATTAAAACCTGCGACGTACTTCTTAAAGGTCCTACCACCACTCCAAAGGGAGGAACTTTGGAGAGTGCCAATGTGACGATAAGAAGGGAGCTTGATCTCTTTGCTAACGTAAGGCCTGTGAAGGTTCCTTCTTTGGGAATAGACTGGATATTCTTTAGAGAAAATACCGAAGGTGAATATGCTCTTGGCAGCAAGGGCGTTGAAATACCCGATAAGCTTGCGATGGACTTTAAGGTGACAACGAGGAGCGGAACGGAAAGAATCGCAAGAGCGGCCTTTGATCATGCCAAATTGAACGGAAAGACAAAGGTTGCGATTATTACAAAGGCAAATGTTATAAAGAAAACCGACGGCAACTTTTCGAATATTTGTCATCAGGTCGCTGAGGAATATCCGGGAATTGAAGCGGAAGATTATTATGCGGATATTATGACAGCCAATCTGATAAAGCCTGCGGTAAGAACATCATACCAGGTATTCGTGCTTCCGAATCTCTATGGGGATATCATAAGCGATGAAGCTGCCGAGATACAAGGTGGCGTCGGAACTGCAGGAAGCGCAAATATCGGTGACCAATATGCGATGTTTGAAGCCATACATGGATCGGGACTAAGGATGTTGGAAGATGGAAGAGAAATGTTCGCGGACCCGTCGAGCATGTTTAAGGCTTCTGAAATGATGCTTAGACATATTGGGCTTATAGAAAAGGCTGATAGGCTTGAGAAGGCGCTTATCGAATGCCAGGAGGAGGCCCAGCTTAAGGTCACCGGAAGGGCAAACGGGGCTACGGGAAAGGACTATGCCGATTACGTTATAAGCAAATTGTAAGAAAAAACGGGCTATAGAATTTGTTGTGCAAGATAAAGAAGTAATATGGTATAATTGAACACATGAAACATTACTTTTTTATAAATCCTGTTGCCGGACAGGGAACAGAAGCCAATGTAATTAAGTCGAAAATTAGAAGTGTCATGAAATCCAGAGACGATGAGTATGAGATCATTGTCACTGAAGGGACCGGTGATGCGAAGGCAAGGGCACATTATCTCGCTGAACAGCTTAACGGCGAAGAGGCGAGATTTTATGCTGCCGGAGGCGACGGTACGATGCACGAAGTCGTAAATGGCATTTATGGATTTGATAATATAGCGGTGGGTTCGATACCTATTGGAACAGGAAACGATATTGTACGCAATTTCCCCGAGGAGTGCGACTTCCTGGATATCAATTCCCAATTAAACGGGAAGGTCGTCCCTATGGATTTGATTGAATATACGGGCAAGATCGACGGCGCGGACGTTACCGAATATTGCATCAATATGATAAACATAGGTTTTGACTGTAATGTTGTTGAGCTTGCGGGAAGACTCAAGGAGAAGCCCTTGATCGCGGGTTCGTTTGCGTACCTGCTTTCCGTTTTTGTTAAATTCCTTAAAAGAGAGGGAACATCACTTATCATTACCGAGAATACCGGAGACAGTTTTATGTCCAGGGATATTCTTAGAGAGGGTGATATGCTCCTCTGCGCGGTTTGCAACGGTAGCTATTGCGGTGGAGGAATTAAGTCCGCACCCATGTCTATTGTTGATGACGGCATCTTTGAATTAAATATCATCAACAAGGTTACCAGAACCACTTTTTTGAAGCTCTTCCCGAAATTCAAGCGTGGCGAACATCTTAATACTCCCGGAATCAGCGATTACATCGATGTGAAGGAGGCTAAGGATGTTACGATTGAGCCACGCGATCAATATGAATTCTTTATTTGCGTTGATGGCGAAATCAAAACGACAACAGGAATAAGAGCAAAAATCAAAGAGCATGCACTTAACTTCATCGTTCCTGAGCAGAGAACGAGAAGTGAGATTGCCATGCAGGCAACTATGGATAAACCCAGATATAACATGTAATATGGCATGACGAATAAATTGAATGACATCTATATAGCCACTTTTTCAGGAAATGCAGAGGAGGTGGCGAAAAAATACGGTTTCGGTTTGGAACTTAACGACCTCTGTATCTCTGAAAACTTGGAACCCGAAAAGCGTGATTGGGTGATAAAAAGGATGGAGGGCGAATTGGAGAGGGCTGGTTCCAACTGTCGAAGGAACATCATGCATGGTCCTTTTACGGAGCTCACTCCATCGGCCATAGACAAGAGAGCTATAGAACTGATGCGTGAAAGATATCTGGCGTCTCTTGAAATTTGCGCTCATATGGGGATTAAGGACCTGGTTCTGCATGATGGATATATTCCGCTGATTTATCATAAAAGCTGGCACCTAAAAAGGTCCGTATCGTTCTGGAAGGATTTTGCCAGAGAAGTATTATTCGATAGAGATGCCTTTGATGGAATTAGAATCTATATAGAAAACGTGTTCGACGATGAACCGGATTTGCTTACCGATATTGTTCATGAGGTGAATCTGGAACTCGCTTCCGAATTAGGACTCAAGGAGGGAGAAGAGAGATATCTGATTTGCCTGGATATAGGGCATGCAAACGCGATGTCGTCGAATATTGTTTCTTCCCGAAATGCCTCAAAAGGATTATCCAAACCCGCGTCAAAGGACGATTCACAGGGAATTTCTAAACTTGCGTCAAAGGACGACTCACAGGAAGTTTCTAAACGCACATCGAAGGACGATTCACAGGATGCGACCGAAAACATCATACATTGGATAAAGCGCATGGGACCTTTGATCGGGCATCTTCATTTGCACAGCAACGATGGGAGCGGAGACCAACACGACGATGTCGATAAAGGAAGCTTTGATATTGATTCAGTTCTGCAGGCTGTGGGTGACTATTTAAGGGATGATGTAACCATGACCATAGAAAGTAGACAGGCCGATCCCAGCGCGGAATATCTATACAATTATTTTAGTGAAAAGGTAAATAGGTAAATAGGTAAATAGGTAAGGGTAAGTAATCATAAGTAAATAAAGGTAGATAATCTATGAAAACGTTGTTTTTTGATTGTAATTTTGGAGCAGCCGGGGATATGATCACAGCTGCTCTATTGGAATTATTTGACGATAGAGAAAAGATTGCCGAGGAATTGAATTCTATTGGTATTCCCGGTGTTAGGTATGTACCGGAGAGCGTAGAAAGATCCGGGATAATCGGGACACATATGAGTGTTCTTATTAACGGTGAAGAAGAATCAGACGAATGGGAAGTCCACGGAGATGAACATGAGCATGGCCATCATCACCATGACCATGACCATGAACATCATCATGAACATAATCATGAACATAATCATGACCATTATCATCATCACCATGACCATGATCATGACCATTATCATCATCACCATGACCATGATCATGATCATGATCATGAACATGAGCACTGTCACCGTGAACATGATCATTACCATGAGCATGAACAGCATCATGTACATAGGGGGATGAATGAAATAGAAGAGATTATTTCTGCTCTAAATGTTTCTGATTCTGTCAAAGAAAATGCGCTTTCCGTATATGAAATAATTGCAGATGCTGAGAGCAAAGCACACGGCCACCCGGTTGAGGACGTTCATTTTCACGAAGTTGGAAGGATGGATGCAATAGCCGATGTCACTGCCGTTTGTTTTTTGATAGAAAAGATAGCGCCGGGAAAAATAGTATCTTCGCCAATTGCCGTTGGTAATGGTTATGTGAAATGTGCACATGGGATTATGTCGGTTCCGGCTCCGGCGACTCTCAATATACTTCACGGTGTTCCGTCCAGGGCGGGAATCATTCCGACAGAATCATGTACACCGACGGGAGCCGCACTCATGAAGCATTTTGTCGATGAATTTACTGCACTGCCGGAAATAACTGTGGAAAAGGTTGGTTATGGCATGGGTGGACGGGTTTTCCCCGGGATAGCGGGAGGAATCAGAGCCATTTTGGGAGTTTGATTTAGTTTTGTCTTTTTTATTGTTTTGTTGTACAATAGAAGGGATTTGATAGTTTATTTAATGCAAAGGGAGCAATGTAATGAGTGCAGTAGGGAATATTGGACAATTTGTGATTGATAATCAATATGTCATAGAAATTATTCTTTTGATTTTGTTGGCTATTATTGTTATAGGCTGGCTTGTAGGAAGAGTGGTTATGAGACCTCGAAGAAATGCCGAGATCAAAGATTTACATGCCAAGATAGATAAAATCGAAAGCGACATAAATGGCATCAAAGATATGACGATTTCGGAATATGTGTCTGGAGGGGAGACACTTGCTGATAAAATCGAGAGAGCTGTCGAGGCGGTCGGGGAGGAGATTGAGGGGATTGCCGACGATATCGTAAAAGACGACAAGCATCTTTCCGAGAGTGCTTGGAAGATAGATGAAACAGCAGAGTCCGAAATAGGAAAGGCAGTTGAAGAGATAGGCGAAGACATCGAAGAGATTGCCGACGACATCGTAAAAGACGACAAGCATCTTTCCGAGAGTGCTTGGAAGATAGATGAAACAGCAGAGTCCGAAATAGGAAAGGCAGTTGAAGAGATAGGCGAAGACATCGAAGAGATTG
>CAMYVY010000020.1 GCA_947302715.1 uncultured Clostridia bacterium | reverse complement strand
ATGGCTGGCACATATTTGTCCAGGTATTTCCGTAGCCTACCATCAGGCAGGTCTTGATCACATCCGCATCCATCATTTTTGCGGATGCAACCGCAATCGGGCCTTGTACTGCCCACTGTCCGCCGCCGGAGGGAACAAACATATTGATGATTCCCGCAGATAAGAACGTCCAAAAGTAGAAGGACACGGGCGTGGAGATCGACACAATTGCCGAGGACAGAACAGATACAAGACCGGAGTATTTTATCATTCCCTGAATCCCCGCGTACAGAGGAAATTGAAAGATAATGCCGGTAGCACCGTTGACGGCGTCTGCCACGGCCCGAATATAATTTGCGATGTTACCGTGGAGCAGAATGCCCAAAATAAAGAAAATGAAGTTTACAAAGTTAATATCCAGCGCGGAAAAGCCTTTGGTCGCAAATGCATAAACAATATAAATGCCGCCCATCAAGCCGATCACGCCGGAAATGAACGGGCTGAAATTGAGCCTTTCGCCCACGGTGGGGTTTTCCGGACGACAAAAGACCGGCTTTTCATCCTCTGAAATCGTCTGTATCGCATCAGCATCCAGCGGAGAGACATTGTTGCCAGTCGGGTGCATCAGCATGGCAAAGGCCGGAGGCAGGAGGAGTAAGGCGACAGCTACAAACAGATTCATCCCGTTCCCCATATACGCCGCCATGGGGATCACGCCAATCTCATCCTCCAGGATATGTCCGGGGCTGGCAATCGACAAACCGATGGAGGATGAAAGCAGTCCCTGCCATGTCATTTGGCCGACATATCCCCCGGCGGCAATCAAACCATACTCAAACGGTATCTGTTTCTTCCACAAACACCGGGCCGATTCCTTGGCCAGCAACGCCCCGACGATCAGGGACAAGCCCCAGTGAATGTATGATACTGCAATCGAAACCGTTGTGACAAGCCAAACCGCCTGCCTTCCGTTATTGGGAAGCGAGGCAATCGCCTTGATGATCCGCTTGACGGGTGGGGAACTGGCAACCGCTGACCCTGTCACTACGATCAAGGTCATCTGCATCGCAAAAGCGAGCAGTTCCCAAAAGCCATGATACCAGTTGAGCAGCATTTCCTTCGGCCCCTGATCCGTAACAATGATTCCGGCCAGAAATGTCAGAACCGTCAGTATGATTGCAAAAATGCTGGCGTCAGGCATATACTTCAGCGAAAATTTTAAGAGGACATTCCCCATTTTTGCAATCGGATTCTCGCGGTGATTGACCTGTGCTTTCTCCATCAAAACAGAACCTTTCTTATAATACATGGTTGGAAGCGACCGACACCAGGCCGGTCGCTCCCGCAATGAAAATGTGAAAAAAATGGGTTTCTTAGCAATAAATGAACATCATACGGTAATCGATAAATTTGGGAGGATTCTTGGTATCCCGCCATTCGTTGTATTTGTTTTTACTTTGCATTACCTTTTCCCGCATCTCAGTTCCGTGATTCTCTTTACCCTGCTTCATTTCTATAACCTCCTGATCGTTTCATTCTCAGTTGCTGTGTCTATGTCATATTATATCAAAAGAAGTTGGGAATTCTATGTTGACATATCACAAGATTTTCAATAAACTCTTGTTATCAGATCACAGCAGGGATCACAGCAGCAGATCACAGCAGAGGAGGGAACAGGAATGGAAGCCGACAAAGGAAACGAGTATCTTCCTACATTATCGGAACTATTACAACTGCCGATTTTCCAAAATGCGCATGTTCTCTGTGGGGAAGGCATGGAGCATCCGGTTTCGGGCGTATTTCTGTCGGAGATACCGGATTATTATAACTGGGTTGTGCCGAATGAACTGGTAGTCACGAACTGCTATGCCTTATATGACTCTCCCGATCTGCTCCGTGAGTTTGTCCCCCGCCTTTTTGATCTGGGGGTTGCGGGGGCCTGCGTCAAGCCGGATCGGTTTCTCGGAGGCGCGGTGCCGGAAGATATGATCTCGGCGGCGAGGGAGCTTGGTTTTCCGCTGGTTGAGCTTCCTGCCGGTATTCGTTTTACCGATATTACAAAAGCGGTTTCGGATGAGCTGCTCCGCCGGCAGACTGCCGCGCTGCGGACCAGTCTTGCCGTGGGTGAGCTGCTGACCCGAACGATCACCGAAGGCGCGTCTCTGGATGAAATCGCCGCAACAGTCCGGGAGATCACCGGCAGGAGCGTGTTGATTCTTGATGCAATCAATCATCGTCAATCTGTGGCGCTCACCGACGCAGACGCGGAACATTATCCTCAGCCGGAAGCTGCGGCTTTTTTTGAGGAAGCAGCGCGGGACGCGGATCAGCACGAAATGGTGACGGCGGGCAATTCATTTGGAACACTATACCTGTTCGGGGAAAAACATGGACCGGAGCTCCCGCCGGAACTGCTGCGCCAGATCCTTCTTTCCATTCCTCTAGAAATTTCCCGATTTCATTCGGTACATGAGAGCGAGGAACGCGGGTTCAGCGAATTTTTCTTTCATCTGCTCTCCGATTCGGTTCTGGACGACGCGGCGGAACAGACCAGGGCGGACGCTTTCGGATTTCGCCTGTCTGACCGTCACATTCTGCTTTCCCTGCGGATGGGAGCGTCCGCAACAGACAATCTCCAAGCGATGCTGTTTCACCGCACGGTTTTCTTTCGCGCTTTGCGCGAAATTGTCGGCGGCGCTGCGGAAAATGTACGGTATATGGATCGTGGTGGCGATACGCTCCTGCTGCTATCGTCTCCGGATGACGTCCCAAGATTCTCCGAACTGCCCCGGCAGTTATGCGATAAACTCTCGTTATTTTTGGCGGAGAATACGGAGTTATCTGTCGCGGCAGGGTGTAGCCGTCCCCATGCCGGAATCTCAGGCCTGATCAGCTGCAACAAAGAAGCGAACCTTGCTCTCCACGCCGCTGGATCGCGGCAAGGGAGCAAGGTTCTGAGATTTGACGATCTCGGAATCCTGAGCCTGTTGTATGCGAATGACCCGGACAGGGAGATCAAAGAATTTGTAAAGGATATGCTGAAAGATCTGGTTGACCCGTCTTTCGCAAAAGGAGTAGAGCTGCTGGGAACGCTGGACTCATATTTCCGCTGTTTGGGGAATCAACGGAAGATGGCGGAGGAATTGTATGTCCACTATAATACAGTCGCCTATCGTCTGAAACAGATTCAAGAAATCACAAAAAAGGAATTCAGCAATTCAAAGGATCGGATGTCGCTAGAGTTGGCGTTGTATTTATACAGTTTCTTTCATTCATAGAATGAAGAATCTCTACCGAATGGAAAACCTTTTCCATTTTGTCTGCCGCTGTTTCTTTGCCATTCTGCTTGAAGTAGCCGGACACGGTGAGGATGGTGTTGCACATGCGCACCTCTGTCACGCAGTCCGGGGTGCGCTGGGTGATGCTGGTGGTCTTTTTTACCATGCTTCCCAGATTCTTTTTTAGAACAGCCCGCTGTCCGGAGGATCATATTACGGTAGGTTCTCCACTTAAAATAATTGGTAGTAAGACGGTGTTTTTGGGTAATAAAAATGTTTTAAGCATTTATCTCATTTTCCAGCCCTTTAATTCCTTCCAGCACCTCATCGAAAGAAGGATAGTATCCATATATCATTGATTTCATTTGGCTGTAATCGTCCTTAAGTCTCTGTATGCTATGGGCAGGCGGATAGAGTTTAAGTGTTCCTACCTTGGCCAGGTCATACCTAGCCCATTTCCTTGGATAGAACTTATCCTTAAACTTTGCAACCTCTTCCAGAAGTTCCGGCTGTTTGACTGCATTGTCCTTGATTTCGGTTTTAGACATACAATATAAATCATAATAATGTCTTGAGTATCTTGCAGGCATTATTGATCCTTCTGGTCTAAATGCTTCCTGATGAAGGATTGTGGCTTTCTCCCAGAATGAACGTTCCGCTGTTGTTGTTAGAACATTGGTTGACTTCATGGTAAATAACTCTGGATAATCTTCTGCCACATACGGAGTTATATATACTATTTGTGTTGGAGTCCACGCAGCAAGTGATCCAAGCTCAAGTCTTATCACTTCAAGGATTGATTCGTCTCTGTAACTGCTTGGATAAGCAAAATTGACTATTCCTTCATCGTCCTCGTCAATAAACACTGTCACTTTTTGCTCTATTTCTTTTTCTATTCCTGCCTTAAACTCAGGTAGGAATTCATCCTTAAGGTATGAGAAAAGCCTATCGTTGGAATCATCGATAAATTTCTGTTGCTTGGTATTCGATCTTTCCTCCCAGGGCTCATTCATGCCGTATCCAAGTATTCTCCAATCAAGGATGAGATCTATATCTTCAGAAAAACGTTCTATTGCATTATACGCCTTGGATAAACTCGTTCCACCTTTAAAGGCAAATCCGTCACTCCACTTACTGGAATGAAAAAGATAATCCAATGTAATACACACCCAAAAGTCTTTCTCAACTATTGCTGCATTCATCCCTCTTTTAATGGCTGTATTTTGGAATAACTCCTGTCGTTCTTCGGCAGGTAACTTTGCAATTCTATACATCTAAGCCTCCCGGTCTCTACATATTTCTTTGATCAAATCATATATCCAGCTTGTTGTTTGTCTGCCTTCGATTATCAGATTCTCCTTCTCTTTTGTAGAAAGATTCTTGCGAATTATGTTCAGAGTCTTCTCATCTATCTCTGCTTTGCCAATTGCCCTTAAAGCTTCAATAACCATCGCAGTTTTTAGGGACATTCCTTCTATTGTTTTATTGGCTCTATGTGAAAATGTAATTGTATTATTACCAATCTCATATTCTCTATATGGGCCTGTACTTATGTATTCCCACTTTGCCGGAACCTGAGTTGAAAGACCAAGCAGATTTAATGCCGTATTACCGCTTGGCGCGATGGTCCAATTAAAATTACGCGCTATTGCTCTAGCTGTCTCGTCGGGATCCGGCAGTAGTTCTTCATTAAGCAACTTACTGTATTTGGGTTTATCATAAACACCACGAATAACACGCCTTATTTCTCCTTGCTTCTCGAGACGCGCTATTGTTTTCTTTGCAGTTTCATAATTCATTATATCGGTAAAGTCTGAGACAACAAAAGCTTTGCCTATAAAGCTTTCATTAATTCTGTCACTCATTTGACTTATATATGTGCTCATATCGCCCTCCATTTGTCCCTATTATTATATAATTTTAGGGACAAATGTCAATACAGTATAACAATCGTACCTATAATAAAAAGCCTCATATTTATGAGGTGGCCCCCAAAAGTTAGACTTTTGGGGGCCACCTCACCCAGCAAGGGGATTACGTTATGTCGCTCTCTCATGATTACTTTTTTAGCTATAAAATGAATTTCTTATAAATCTGTCACACCGTCCAAGGAAGCACAATGTTTGGAAGCTCCAATTCATTGACATCCTGAAGGTCATACACGATTCCATTCTCATCAAGCTCCTTTAAGAAAGCATTCACAAAGACAGGACTCGCGAACGTCTGAATGAAGTCCAGCGTAAAGCGTCCGTTAACGGCGGAGATTTCGATGAGCATGCCTTCCCCCAAGACGGATGTCCACGCGCGGAAATCCCGGATATACTGCTCGGCCTCGCGATAGTTTGCCTTGCCCACGTAACTTACCGCAGCCGTGACAACCCGGGTCGTTAGCGCGTTAATATTGGAAGCCACGCTAAGGCGCTCCTGATCAGTTTCCCTGGAGAGCAACAACTCATTGATTCCTTTGAAGGAGGCCAAGCCCATCAGCACCTGTTCCTCCAGGGTCTGGGCAAAAACCATGCCCCGATAGGCAGTGGCCTGCCTGTCCAGCGGCCAATCGCGCATCTGCTCCTTATACTCCAGCATCACCCCACCGACCAGACTCTGATGGGCCAGCGGCGCTTGAAGGGCATTTCTCTGGTTAACACACAGGGCGATGCGAATGATGTTACCGGCTTCCGGATATAGTTTCGCAATAGCCCGACTGAGGAGCAAGGAAACAATGGTACCGGGACTTCCGTCATTATCCAGACTGAATCTCATGAATTCGGATTCAGAAACGGCCACGCTGTACACGGTTTGCCGGTGATCATCCTCCAGACCGGCCGCGGCAATCAGATTCAGCGCATCGGTCATTTGTTCATTTCTCCTTGGAAGCGGCAGATCGCTTCTACCCACCACAGGGTCTTCCCACTCTTCCGGTGAAATCTCCTCCCCGGCCAGGTGTATTCCTTCCTCTTTCAGCTTGACATTATAGCGCTCAGAGCAATAGTAATACAGCAATGTCCTCACCACTTCATACGCCCCGGTACCGTCTGTCATGCCGTGGAACACGTCCATAATGATCCAGTTGTCCTGCCAGCAGAACGCGATCATATGGTAATTGGATTCTTTTGAATTCAGTTCCACACCGGCCAGCGAATGCGTGATCACAACCGGACGGTGGTTTTCTGCGAAAACATACTGCCCTTCTTTCTTTAGCAGTTCAACACAGAAATAGGGATACCTTTGCATGGTGGTATCCACCGCCCGGCGAAGAATCTCAGCGTCAACCAGATCACGCATGCGAATCCGGATTCTGATTACATTGGGTCTTTCTTTGCTTGTCACATATAACGTACGCAACTCCGTAAACAGTTTCTGTTCCATGTATTCCTCCGAAAATGTTCTTTGCTCAATCATATTATACCAATACCTCCTCCTTCCTTACAATAAAAAGGACGTTCCTCTTATGAAACGTCCATAGTCTAAAAAATATAATTATCTACTATTTTAGTTGATCTAAGATATCTCCGATATCTCCGTTGATTAAAATCGCTTTGTCCTTTATTTCCTCTGGGGCATATGTATCGCCATAATTAATACACGCATAAGTTACATCTGGATTCTTGGCTGCCATTTGCCAAAATGGATATTTGATAATAATCGGAGTGTTATACCCAACACCAAGTTCTAATAATAAAACTTCCCCTTTTCTTGTCCTCAAAAAGTTTTGATAACGTTCTGCCGCTTCATGCCAACCGTCATCTTCAACAAAACTATCATCCGCTCTAAGATTCATAACCATTGGTTCACCACAAATTGGGCAAACAGGAATTAACTCAGATGGTATTTCCATTTTTAATGTTGCATCCTCCGGTATGAAAAGAGTTCCATTTTCTGTAAATGAAAAACCCTGTGCAAGAAGCATTTTCTTTATCGTATCCTCATTGTCATAATTCTTTTTATGACAAGGTTTACTACATTGCCATAGCCACATGAAATCTTGTAGGTCTATCATAAATGTGTTACGATTTACACTACAGACAAGGACACATATTTATTTAAAGTGGGTGTAAACTATGGCAGACAACAGGATAAAGATATTTGGTGCATCGGATTGCTACGGTTTATCGGACGACCTGTCCTTCACTATCCGAGCAGAATATATTATGAGGGACGAAGTAGACTACATATCACTCCGGAAGGCGGTGGATATGCTCGAAGAACGCTTTGGCTTCCTTAAGGTCAGTCTTAAAAAGGATATGCGTGAGTTCTACTATATTCCCAATCCCAGGCCATGGGTGGTCAAAAACACTGACATGCCGATTCCCCTTAATTGTGAAGAAAGTAATGATCAGCTTATAGCGTTCTCATATAACGGAAAAAGTATATATACCGATGTCTACCACGGGCAGATGGACGGTACCGGAATCTACAGGCTCACAAAAGCGCTTCTTTATAACTACTGCTGTGTCCGTTATCAAAGGTCACTGGATGTCCCTGATGTTGCCAAGCCTGATGATGTGGATACGGAAGGCGAAGCAGCTGATGTTTATTACGATTTTTATAACAAAATGCGGGAAACAGGGATTCCGGATTCTGTAAGCAAAGTTGTATTACAAAAGCCTTGTAAGGCTCCGATGCAGCTTGACCGTATGGGCCTTGTACATATGGACATGGACAAAAGGACGACGATCAAGTTCACGATACCGCAGGCTGATCTGATACAATACTGTTCTTCCTATGACGGTTCTCCGGTTACAGTGCTGGCGCTAATACTGTCTGAAGCCATTTACTCGATACACAACGATTCTTCTCAGATGATCCAAATATCAATCCCTGTAAACCTTCGTCCTGCGCTCGGAGTAAAGAACACAATAGCAAGCACCTACTCCAACATCATGATTCAATATGATGAAAAAATGAGAAAAAATGACCTTGAAATGCAGGGAACTCTGTGCCGTGGTATTGTGATTCGATATTCAGATGCCGATGTGATAAAGAAGCAGACTTTTGAGTATTGCTCCAAGCTTGCACTTTTGCAGAAGGTTCCACTCCGCTTCATTAAGCAGGTAGCTGCCCGCCATATAGCAAAGACCATGAAGACAGGCCAGACAGCCAGTACAACATATACCGGCAGAAGCCTGTTTGGCGAGATGGAAGAATACGTGGATTCCATGTATTTTGATGTTGACTCGTTCGGAATGGGTGTAAACATGGTGGTCGCGTCATTCAAGGATACTTTTTATATTTCCATAGATCAAGATTGGGATGAAGGTGTTTATAAGGATGCCATCTTTGACGTTTTGGTCAAACGAGGCATCCGTTATAATGTTCATTACGAAGGACCATTGCGTACAGCTGTCATGAAAAACATCTGAATTACATCCTAAAAGCTATTCTCAATCAGCCATTTTTCTGCCTTCAAAACTTCCTCTGTCACATCCGTTCCATCTGCCAGGATTACTTTCTCCTCAGGCAATTCCTCGAAGCAATCGAGATGTGCTTCCTCTGCAATGACATTCTTTAGATAATTATTGTCATCCGAAAAACCGGGATCCGGCTGTAGCTGACACATATTATATGCCTCTAGAATTCCTGTCACCGTAGCCCCATGTAGTTTAAGACCCTCATACTTACTTAAATCTGCACCAATCGGTCCCGAACCTTTGTAGATCTTCACAATCTCCGACAGTTTCTTCATTTCATCCTCTGTCAAGGGATTTAAGTTCTGCACCGAATGGATATTATCCTTCACCTGCTCCAAGGTTGACATTCCGGACAGATTGCAGATTACTCCATCAAAGCTCCCGGCATAGCGGATTGCCCAGGATGCGATGCTGGCATTCGGGTCTATGGCCTTCAGTGCTTCCTCAACGGTTTTCGGCACCATAGCAAGTCCGCCACCCTTAACAGGCTCCATAAATACGCTCATCTTGCCGTGCTTACGGATTACCTTATAGCAGTCCATTGCCTGAACGAATTCACTCTCCGCATCAATATAGTTGAAGGCAATCTGAACA
This sequence comes from uncultured Clostridia bacterium, assembly GCA_947302715.1. Lineage (GTDB taxonomy): Bacteria > Bacillota > Clostridia > Peptostreptococcales > Anaerovoracaceae > Eubacterium_B. The sequence goes on along the minus strand of CAMYVY010000020.1, from coordinate 30,406 downwards.
AATTCGATTTCCGGATTCTCTGTTAGAATGCGGTCCAGCAGCTTCGCAGACGAGTGGTGGGAGATTCCCAGATGCTTGATTCTTCCTTCAGCGAGCCACGCCTTTGCATGATCAATCAGATGCGTCTTTTTTACAATCCCGCCTTTTCCATCCACTCCATCATAATAAACAGTCTGGAAGTTATGGAGAAGATAATAGTCGATATACTCCACACCAAGATTCTCTAACTGATTTTCGAAAATAGGTTCGATTTCATTTTCTTCCGTTAGATTAAAGGTTGGAAATTTGGTAGCAACAGTAAAGCTCTCACGAGGATGGCGTTCCACCACCGACTTGCGTACAGCTTCCTCACTCTTTCCGTTGTGATACACATAGCTGGTATCGAAGTACGTATAGCCCGCCTCCATAAATGTATCAACCATTTGGTTTAGCTGATCATAATCAAAGTCTGTTGCATCCGCACTCCTTAGTGGAAGTCGCATCATTCCGAATCCGAGTTTACTTTTTAACATTTCTAATTCCTCCTTTTTAGGAAATTATTTCTCAGATAACGTTAAGTTTTAGATTTCTGTATACTTGATTTCTTTTTCTAAATCAGTCATGACGTCAGCCATAGTTATGCTTTTTAGTTCAGCTTCCATCGATGCCTTACTGTCTGGAAATTTTTCATTAAATTTACTCTTGAATTCATCCAGAACATAGTCGGATATCACCGGTTCGTAGGGTGGCGCCAACGCTTTTAGCAGTGCGCAAGAAGCCTTCCCCTTTGAATTATTGGATTTGGCTCAAGATCATGCTCACCGTCACAAAACAAAAGAAATGGAAATCCTTCTTTGGGAACACCAACAGCGACTTCCATTTCTTTAATATACAGTGCACGGTCTACATATTTCCATTTTCGTAGAGCAACGCTTTCACTTAGTCGGTAATACATAGAGTCTGGCTTAGCTTATCTCATTACTGTCTTGTAACAATGTCACGATCACGGAGATTACCATTGCCATCATCATCAAAGCATCCACCGCCGGAGATAGCTTGCAGCTGCTCATCTGTCAGCTCCACGCCCTCCTCCTTAGCAAGGCGCAGTATATCGTTTACGTTATTCATCTCCTTTACCTTAGCAATCTGTTCAGCAGATAACCCTTTCAATAAATCAGCCTTCATAATCTTGTTCCTCCCTTCAAAGGTTTTTCTACTCTCCAGTAGCAGTATAATTATAGCACAATAATCTTGATTGTATCAATATATCATGCGGTTGGCGTTGAACAGCTGGTTGCTACTGATAGGCGATGCGTCGACCTTGTCACAGCAACATGTCCTCATTCATATAGGTGGCCTTCCACTCTGTTTCTACCTTCTATCCGGCGATATACAACATCAGGTGCGGCCTGTTTCAGAATAACAACTGCAAGATTCTTCTCATCGGAAAGAGGATCCTTCTGGGTCCCTCCGTATTCCACTGCAAATGCAATTTCTTTCTTCTCTTCGTCGTATTCAAAGGTAACTCCGGCAGCACCATAGCCACTTAGGCTCTGCAATATAATCTCGCCGCAGAGTTCGTCTGCAGCTCTAAGCATGCCGTCCGAAAGCTTTTTAGATAGCATATTTCTGTGGGCAAATTCCTCGATACCACTCGACAGAGCAGCAAAATCCGGACTTTCTTCACTGAAACCGAGGTGAAGCACCTTAAGGCGATGTATGAACTGCCTTGTTTTTTCCTTCTCCGGATTCTCGAAGATTTGCTCAGGACTGCCTTCTTCATAGACAATCCCCTCGTCCATATAGAACACGCGACTCGAGACACCTCGGGCAAATTTCATCTCGTGGGTTACTATGAGCATGGTTGCCCCTCTTTGAGCCAGGTTCCTGATAACTGCAAGCACTTCCCCTACCTTTGTCGGATCAAGGGCAGATGTTGGTTCATCAAAGAGTATGACCTCGGGATCCATGGCGATGGTCCTTGCGATGGCAACTCTCTGCTGTTGGCCTCCCGATAGCACCGCAGGATACCTCATGGCTCTATCCGCAAGGCCGACCATATCCAGCAGTTTTATGGATCTCTCGTAAGCCTCCTGCCTGTTCCGTCCCAGAAGTTCTACCTGAGCAAGCATCACATTTTCTACTACGGTAAGATGCGGGAACAGATTGAATGATTGGAATACCATACCGACCCTGCGTCTCAGCTTGCTGAGGTCGTATCCATCTGCTCCGGTATCCTCTCCGTCCAGAATAATCTTGCCGGAATCCGGTTCTTCAAGACGATTTATAAGATTTAGAAGTGTACTCTTTCCGGTTCCGGAAGGTCCGATAATCGAAATCACGTCGCCTTCATCTATGACGCAGTTTACGTCCTTTATCGGCATCGAATTACCAAAGCTTTTGCGTAGATGCTCTATTACGAGAATGCCTTTACTCTTCTCGCTATCATTGTGTTTTTGATCGTGAGAAACATCAGATATCTTTCCTGCAGCTTCTATGTCAACTCCCTTAAGGAGACCGCCCACCTTATTATTCTTTAACGATCCACCTGCATATTGTAGTAACTTGATTAGAATATTTGACAATAAGAAGTATATGACTGCCGTTGTAATAAGAGGGAAGAATGCATCAAAGGTGCGGCTTCTGATGATGTCGGATACCTTGGTCAGTTCCATTACAGATATATATCCTGCAATTGAAGTTGTCTTGAGAAGAGCTACCAACTGACCGCCGTATACCGGAATGATATGCTCCATGGCCTGAGGCATGATGATCTTGATAAAGCCACGCGCAGGAGTAAATCCGAGTGCCTTTGCTGCTCTTGATTGTCCTGCCGGCACAGCCTCTATGCCGTTTCTGAATATTTCTGCTGCATAGGCAGCAAAGTCCAGAGCAAAACCCAGGATGCAGACTACCAGTGCGCTGGTTGATTCGCTGGTGAATACAATATAGTAAAGCACCATCAGAAGCACAAGCACGGGTATCCCCTGTATAAGCCTTATATAAATACGTGCAAAGGCAGTTGCATAGCTGTTTGTGCTCATTCTTAGCTTGCATATTAGAGCTCCAAAAATAGTACCCAGAAGACCCGAGAAAAATGACAGTATAAGAGTGACACCTAAACCGCTCAGGATTATTCTGAGTCCATCTCCCATTACAAAGGTGTTGTAAAAACCTTTTTTTATTCTATCCAGAAATGCAGCTGCCTTCGGCATCTCTGATTGTGCTGATTCATCCTTGACGACGATATACACATCACTTGCCAAAATGGGATCTGTGATGTTGATGCTCTGAAGTCGCTCAGGTGTTATGTATACAGCATCCGCCATTATGTCATATTTGCCGGTATTAATGCCTGCTATTGCCGCTGAAAAATTTACGGTTTCAAATACAGGACGGTATCCGTATTCTATGCAGAACAGGTTAATCATCTCTACAAATTGTCCTGTAAGCTCATCTCCCGAAAAGTATGTCATCGGAAACCATGCACCCGGAGTGACAACGTGCACTACACCATTTTCGCCGGAAAATTCATATTCAAGATGTACAATTTCATCTGCAGTAACCGAATTCCACTTGGAAACCAACTTCTTAAACTCACCGTTCGCATTGATCTTCTTTAGGAAGCTATTTAATTCTTCTTTGATTCGGTCGCCTTTCTCATTTTTGGCAGTACCGAAACCATCAGTTTCTGTAGCAATCGGCATACTGACAAAAGCGAGATCATTATAGTTCTCCTTTACCATATCAATCTGACTTCGAAATGCTGCAACCGCATCAACCTTTCCGCTTTCAAGCGCCACAAACATGTCGGAGAAACTATCAAAATTAACAATTTCGCATTCGGGCCAAACGGATGCCGGAAGTGCCGTGAGATAGGATCCTGTAATTCCTGCCACCTTTGCTCCCGGTTCATCAAGAATGTCCGGGGCCTTCCCAACAGCCAGATACTCATAGTCATCAGCTCTGATCACTATATACTCTGCTTCGTCCTTGTCTTTTATTACTCCATTCTCATCAGGATACATACTGGTTCTTGTACTGGATACTATAGCGACAAGGTCAGTATGTTCAGAAATAACTGCTTCGGTTTCTGAATATGTTGCAGAGAAAGCATCAATCTCCCCATCGGAAAGAAGTTTCGGAAGTTCCGCACTATCATCGACATAAAAAATTTCTGAATCAGGCCAATTCTCTTTTGCTGTCTTTTCAAAATCAGAGTTCCTTGTTAGACCTATCGTTCTACCGTTCAGGTCCTCAATGTCATGAATTGGACCAGCCTCGCGAGGAGCAGTCGTGGTACCCACAAGCTGAGATAATAGCATTATCAGAATGGCTGCGACAATGATTATAGTCTCCGCTATCCTTATTTTGTTGTCCTTATCGTCTCGTTTCATCATGTCTATATAGCCTTATTAGTCATCCGGATTTTATCAGTTTACAAGACCATTTTATCACAGACTGTCCATATGGTGAATCAAAAAGCGACCACCTGCAGATGGTCGCCATGAATCATAATCATCAATATGCTGTTTTATGTTTGCTATTAGTTTTTTCCTCAGTTTGGGTGTCAGATTTGCCTTTATTTGCACGAACTGCTTTCTTGCAGAGCATTGCAACAAGATTGCCAACAAAGGCCCAGAATATGAGCATCAGCAGGTTCTCAAGGAAGACGAGCGCTCCTGCTTTCTCATAATCCAGGAAGGCGAATACTGCACGTAAGAACATATAGTCTGCCCAGCCGCTTCGTATGAAGAGAAAAAGGCCTATACCTGCCAAGCCGCAAAATACTGCAGTCAGTACGGTTTTTGATTTTCCTTCTATCTTCATCCTGGATATCATCACCGGTATATGAAGTCCCAGGTGCAGCCCCATCAGTGCAAACGACCAATGCGACATCGCTAGATGCATCCTTCTGGCAAAAGACACCGGAGATATTCCATAGAGGAATGGAACAGCATGAGCGCTCATAGACATTCCCGAAAATGCAGTTATCACAAACGACAACAGCAGCAGTATATTCACTGCTGTTGATATTGTTCTGTATGGATTATATTTTCCTTTAAAGACTGCGCTGTACCACTTGCGATTAAGGATTTGGTGCACGATGACCAATGCGGTCATCGCTATTCCAATCCATTCGTGCAGCATTTCTCCCGTGACCTGATATGCCATCAGGCAAAGCAGGAGAACAGTCATGCCTACATCTATTATCCTTCTCATTACTCCAGTCCTTCGATCCATGACCTGAGTTCATCTTCCGAAATGCTTGAACTTAATCTCTCTCCTTCGAGCCAGTTTCCGCTTCCTGCGTTATCTGCCAGGTTCTGGTCACTCCGTCCAACACCGCTACCGCCAGATGTGCAGAACGGAATCATCGTGATGCCATCAAAATTATAGCTTTCCACGAATGTATCCAAGATGCGAGGTTCCTCACCCCACCAGATTGGATATCCGATGTAGATGGTCGTATATCCATCAAGGGATACGGGCTCGCTTCCGATTTCGGGACGTGATGCAGGTTCATTTTGTTCATGGGTCGTACGGCTGTTATCATCATGCCAGTTAAGATCCGCATCGGTATATTCCTGAGCAGCCTTGATCTCATAGATGTCAGCGCCGGTTACAGACGCAATCTTCTCCGCTACGCCTTTGGTGGTTTCTGTTGCCGAGAAATATACGACGAGGGTATCTCCACCCTCCTCTGCGCTCTCCGCTGTGCTCTCCTCTGTAGTTTCTTTAGGCTGCTCTTCCTCAGTTGTGCTCTCCGCGGTTTCTTCAGCAGTTTCGTCCGCGGCTTTCTCTACGTTTCCGCTTGAACATGCAGTTAGGCCAACGATAATGCATACCACCAAGAATACTGATAGCATTCTTCTCATAATCTTCACCCTTATTTATCCTTTCCGGTTAACTCCGGTACATCTTCACTCCACACTTCTTTCGCAAGACGGAATACCGCCCATCCCTTAGGCCAGCCGACATACATCGTTGCGTGTGTGATGATGGCTGCTATTTCGTCTTTAGTTACACCATGTGTCTTCGCGTTCTGCAGATGATATATCAGGGAAGAATCCGTTATGCCCGAAGCCATCAGCGATACTACTGTGATGATGCATTTCGTCTTGACGTCTATGGTCTCCGCATTCCACACTTCGCCGAACAGCACATCATCATTAAGATGTGCGAACATCGGTGCAAATTCACCGAGCTGTTCTCTTCCGGCAGTCTGTACTATTTTCTCACTCATACTGCTCTCCTCCTATTCCTTAATGAATGTCTTATCCCTATCGGGCATTCCATCAACATCTGAAATATAGCGTTCTACCTTCATATGTAAATCGTATTTCTCGCGCAGCGCAGCAATCTCCCCCATCATCGGAGAAGCATGGTGTCTATCTATTGCATCCTGATCTTCCCAGCTATCGATTAGCAGCACCGTCTCCGGCTGCTTGAGCGGAACAAAGTATTCATAACGCAAATTGCCTTCTTCATTACGGATTCTGTCGGCAATTCCCGACTGCTCCATTTTCTCGGCAAATTTACGTGCACTGTCGTTCTCGCCCGTATAATACAGATTCAACGTGATATTCATTTCACTCCACTCCTTCTATTTCTCCTTTTTTCCATTGTCCAAAAGCCTCACCAGGCAGTTATATGTGACTTCGTAAATCGTCTGATATTTGTAATCCACCTTTGCTTCGGTCATAGCCTCTTTCTGCTTGGATGTCACTTCAGCATAAGGATAGATTCCGAACATGAAGGGGAAAAAGATATATATGATTTGCTCCACTTCCTTTTTCGATAGTTCCTTACAATGCTTCTTCAAAATCAATCTGAAATTCTCCAGTGACTTTCCATATGCCACCTTAAAGGATTTCAGAAACTCCTTCCTACTGTTTGCTTCCATATCGTAGTTATTCATTGAAAGCAGTTTCAGTAGCTGCCCTCTTTTCTCCAAGGATCTCGCAATCTGGTCGGCCAGTTTTTTCGTTGAATACTTTTTATCACTTGCCAGGATCTCTTCCAGGTCTGCATTCCATCTGTCATATTCCTTTTCATACAAAGTAAGAAATATCTCTTCCTTGGTATGGAAATAGTTATATATAGTCGGACGAGAAAAAGATGTGGCACTTCCGATTTCCTTAAGCGTTATGTCCTTGAAGCTCATCGTCTGATAGAGCTTCTCGCACGCAGCCACTATTTCCTCTCTTCTCTGCGCGACAATTTCCGGACTTCCTTTGAACATGATTTTCTCCTTTCAATTGGTTGACACTGTGTCAACAACTAAACGATAGCACTCAATTGACACGATGTCAACCGACATTGCTGTTTCATATCTCAACCAATGCACAATAAAAGCCAGGCGCATGCCCGGCTTATCGCAACTAACCTTAATATATTAGTTTCTATAGCGTAAACTGCTATTCCGCTCACAGCTTCCCGAATATCTCCCCCAAGGGCTCGCGCATGATCAGCTCCGCCAAATCATCATAAGGCGTTGGCGTGTCATTCAGGATAACGAGATGCTCTCCCTGAAATTCCTCAACCAAAGCGCCCGCGGTTGGAACTTGAAGAGATGTCCCTGCCACAATGAGGACCTCCGCTTCTGCAATTACATCTGCAGCATCGTAATATGCCTGTGGCAGCATTTCACCATACAGAACAACGTCCGGACGAATCAGCCCTCCGCAGGAACAGTGCGGCACACCTTCTGTATCAAAGAGATACGTAGAAGGATACTCTTTCTTACACGCCTTGCAGTAATTCCTCCAGATTGTGCCATGTATCTCAAAGACATTTTTGGAGCCTGCCTTTTGATGAAGGCCATCGATGTTCTGCGTGACAATCGCTCGGAGTTTTCCCGCGTCTTCCAGATGCTTCAGGAAAAGGTGCGTAACATTAGGCTTCGCATCCAAGCAGTTAAGGTTCTTCCTGTAGTTTTCTAAGAAGAGCTCTGTATCAAAATATAGACATGTATTGCTGAGTAAGTACTCCGGTGTGACATTTGGAGGAAGCTTGTCTCTCATGGAGTACAGCCCATTTTTCCCGCGAAAATCGGGGATACCGCTTTCAGTTGAAACACCGGCTCCCCCTATGAAAACAATATTATCGCTTCCATCAATAATTGCTTGTAATTGCTTTATTGGCTCCATCCTTCACCTGTTATCCCAGCAGTAAATCAACAAAGTCAGCCTCTGTAAGGTTGTTATAATAATACCCTATGTCTAAACCGCGGAGGGCCATCCTCAGAGCGTCTTCGTTTATCAAAGTGCCGACCAGTCTTTCTTCTATGTCCGAGAAATCACCGCTACCAAAATAATCTCCGCGGCTTGTTATCTCTTCTATACGGCCATCCTTCACAACCATGTATAGTTCAATCTTTCCGCAGTCATCGAATCTTCTTTCTTTTAGAACATTGTACTTTGGCGAATAGCCGTAATTCCATTCCCACTTGTCATATCGTTCTTCTTTGATGCGATTTATGTTTTGGATGTCTTCTTCTGTCAAGGTATACATAGTAACATCCATACCCCTAAAAAATCCGGAAATGAATTTCTCTTTAAACACTTCAATCGGAACCGGATTTCCCATGTGTTCCTTTATGTTTGTCACCCTGCTGCGAACCGACTTGACTCCCTTTGATTCTATTTTGTCCTGTGAGACATTGAGAGCGGAACCCACCACGCTTATGTCAGAATCATACATTATAGTTCCGTGGTGCATGATTCTTCCACCTTTGATGTACTGGGCATTTCCGGAGAATTTCTTTCCATCGATTGTTATATCATTGCGTCCGTTGACCTCAGCACTAACGCCCATTTCGTTAAGTACAGCAGCAACAGGTCCGGTGAACAATTTAAAATCAAGCTTATCGTTATCCTTACGATCCACAATAATTGTGTAATTTAAATTCCCCAGGTCATGATAAACAGCACCACCGCCCGACAATCTCCTCACAACTGAAATATCATTTTCTTTTACAAAGGTCTGGTTGATTTCTTCTATTGTGTTTTGATGCTTACCGATAATTATGGAATTGTGATTTTGCCACAGCAAAAAATACTCCTCCGATTTATCAAAGCTATCAAAAACGTATTGCTCCATCGCAAGATTAAAACGCGGATCAGTGCTAATGCCTTCTATAAAAATCATACTTAGTCCCCTTCGATTTCTTCTTTAACTCTTTTAAAGTTCTGTATAAATCATTCCGTTCTTCCCTCTGTCTGACCGCATGAGAGAGATGTGGTCAACCATCATGGATTTTCCTCTTAGGATATCTGCATAATCTCCTGGTGCGAGAGGAATCACGCTCTCTGGTTTTCTAACTATGGTGATGTGAGGAGAAAACCTTTTCTTATCAAAGGGAATGTCCACCTCTGCAAACCTTCTCCTAAGAATCCTGGCAAGAGTCTCGAGCCTGTCGTTCTTCTCTATTCCTACCCACCAAAGGCCACCGAAGTCACCCATGCCACTTAAACTTATATCAAAGGGCGCCATGACGATGCTGTCTATTACTTCTTTCACATAGTCGGGGTCGCTGTAGTCCCCGATAAAAGCAAGGGTAAGATGCATGTTCTCAGGGCGAGTAAAATTACCACGAACACTCTTAAGCCTCATGGCATCCTGCACGGAGAGGAGTGCGTCTTTTATGTTGTTATCAAAGTTTATCGAAATGAATAATCTCATATGCGTTTTAGGTTTTCTATTACTTCAATGTCCGCCGGGAGCCACTTCACTGAATCCAGTTCATCCAAGGCAAGCCATTTGGCTGCCTCATGCTCCACCAAAGTCACCTCCCGAGATAGAAGTTCGCAGATATAGCAATGCATCTTCAGATGGAACTTGGGATAATCGTACTCCACCGTACAAAGAAGCTCCCCAACAGAAATATCAGCATTAAGCTCCTCCTGAATCTCCCTCTTAAGAGCCTCCTCCGGAGGCTCTCCTTCTTCAATCTTTCCACCAGGGAACTCCCACCAGTCTTTATAATCACCGTAGCCTCGTTGAGTGGCAAAGATCCGTCCTTCCTTTTCAATTATCGCTGCAACAACTTCGATATGTTTCATGACCCTTTATTGTTTACCATACTATAATTCCGTATAAATCATTCCGTTCTTTTCTCTGTCTGACCGCTAGAACACCCCCCCCCAAAAATGTTCTTATTTGGAATAAATGAGCATTCGATAAATAGTTCTCCTTGCCGTCCTATAGTATGACCATAGAACAAATATCTTTTTTACACTATATCATAGATATATCCCTTGTTCTACTTTCAATCAGATGGTATAATTTTACATATGAACGGACGTATATTTATATCAAAACTGAAGGTACCGCCCGAGAAACACGAACTAGAGACTGCTAGGTTTTTTGCTGCGCTTGGCTATGATATCGAGTTTATTCCACCAAACAACACTCCCAAAATGCACACCCCCGACATTAATATGGACGGTGTTTCATGGGAAATAAAAAGTCCTACAGGAAAAAGCAAGAGGACTATCGAAAACAACCTTAGACAGGCTATGCTTCAATCAGAGAATATTATCTTTGACTTAAGAAGGATAAGCATGTCCGATAAGGCATGTACAGCAGAGCTAGAGCGGAAATTTAACCAGAAAAAAGATATAAAGCGTCTTTATATAATAAGGAAAAGTGGAGATTTACTTAAACTGTCAAGATAAGAAGGCTTGACTTTTCACAAGAATATGCTATCTTATATGTAAGAAAAGCTCGACCCACTGCTGCATAGCGGAGGGCCCAGAGCTTCTTCTTTTTTTCGGAGAATACTATCTCCATCAATACCTGAGCTAATCGATACAATCTAGGTTCTACCTAAACGGCGCAGTAGATTCCCTGCCTTTTTCACTAGATGTTTTAAGCTTAAATTGCATAGCGGTATGAGTTCGTTTTTTGTTTCACCATCAGAGCACCATTTCCGAATGGAAAAAGCACTCCAATTTTTCTTCCAATCAAGCAACTATTGCCTACGATTTTATTTCTTCCGGAGCCGGCGCCATAGTAAAAGATTGGGTCCTGCCAGGATATAAGAACGATTCTCTCTACATAGAAATGCTATTCAATCTGGCGCAGCACAGCCTTCATTTCTACGTCTATGGAGACCTGTGATTTGTGCCCGTTTAATTTGTCGAGTTGTCGAGTTGTACCTCTTACCCTCCAATTAGTCATTTTAAGTTTCCATACGCAGCCTTGAATTCACTTCTTACTGCTCCTGCCAGGTAGAGTGAACCAAAAGCTATAATGGCATTATTGTTCTTTTGTGCAACCTCCTGAGAAACCATAATCCCGTTTGGAATTGTATCTACCGAATTAGCTTTCCCACCCTTATTTTTTATGAATTCAGCAAGCTCATTCGCTGGTAGAGCTCTATCACTAATAGGCGTTACACATATGAATTCCTCTGCAAACGGCATCATCATATCTATTATGCTGTTATAGTCCTTATCCGCCAAAACCCCAAGAAGAAAAACTATCTTTTGGTCTGGTAGGTATTCCTTTATACTTTCAACCAGCGCTTCCGCACATTGAGGATTATGCCCACCATCCAAAATAAAAATCGGATCCTTAGTCAACACCTCAAATCTCGCAGGCCACTTCACTTCTGCGAGGCCATTTTTGACGGCTTCTTCAGGGACAATCCAGCCCCTTGTTCTGAGCGCATTTACGGTTTCCAATACAACTATGGCATTATGCAGCTGATGTTCTCCGAGAAGGGCAAGGTTGTACTCGCTGAAACAATCGTTTCGAGCAGAGTCATTTGATGTGTCCAAAGTATAAATGAATCTTTGTCCATCCAAATCCGAATAGGTAGGATTAATCCTTGAAAAATCAACTACGGAAAGCGGTACGTTTTTTTCTCTGCATATCTTTGATATTGTATTTCTTACTTCCGGAGCACTGTCATAGCAAACGCAATTGCAACCCGACTTTATTATTCCTCCCTTTGTCTCAGCAATCTCTTCGAGCGTATTCCCGAGGTATTCCGTATGCTCCAATCCTATATTCGTTATTACCGCCACCTCCGGCGAATCTATGGCATTGGTACTGTCCAAAGAACCTCCCATACCAACTTCCAATACAACTATGTCGCATTGTTCCTCGTGATAATATTGAATGGCGATAGCGGTAACAAGCTCGAATTGGCTTGGATGGTCCTCCATGGAATCGGCAATGGTTTTTACTCGTTCCGTTATCTGCGCCAACCTCTCACCCGGAATGTATTCACCATTTATCTGGATTCTCTCATTAAACACTTCAATGTAAGGGGAAATATAAAGGCCGGTTTTATACCCGGCATTCTTCAGTATTTCCGCGAGCATGCTGCAGGTGCTCCCCTTGCCATTACTGCCTGCGACGTGAATGAATTTTAATTCTCTCTGTGGGTTTCCCAGAGCATCAAGAAGCGCCTTGGTTCTACCAAGACCAAGTCGAGTTGTACTCCATCCATAATTCTCTATATATGATATAGCTTCTTCCGGAGTCATTTTAGTTGACATCTTTCTAATCTCCTATGCCGGTCCTGTTCAAACAACCAAGAACTTCGTAAGTCTCGGTGCTGCTTTTCCGATTCCATATATCACGACAGCCTGAACAACAGTCAAAACCAGCGCCTGAAATATTCTTGTAACAAACAAAGGCCCATAAGGTGACCCGTATAGAACCGAAATCCAAAATGTATTCACAACAAGTCCCAGAATGAATTGGTTTATTCCAACCGAAGCAAGTATTCTTGGTATCGTCTGCTCCTTATGAAGGAAGAACCCCCAAACCAATCCCATTAATACCGCTGTCAGAGTAAACCCGGGGAAATATGCTCCTATCGGAAAAAGTATCGCCCCCAGAAGGTCTCCGAGTCCGCCTACCACAGCTGCGTGAATTGGGCCAAACAGAACAGCCGCAAGCACGATGGGAACAAAGCTAAATCCGATTTTGATGTTCCATGCATTAATGGACAAAAATCGATTCAGAATTATTTCCATAGCAACAAGAAGGCCGATGATCACAATAGTTTTCGTGTCAAGCTTCCGTCGTTTTTCTTTTATGTTATCCTCGAGTGAGCTTCCTGTTTGATTTTTTGAAGCATCATTAGACATATAAAACTCCTTTTATTGTGATGTTGTTTTTTGATCGTCCGAATCTAAAACAACATCAGATTTCTACGCCGGTTTGTCATCACATATTCTCTTTAAGGCCGGAATCAAAAGTCCGCCAATAGCGTTGCCGATGGTATTTACAATCAAAAACAAAAGCGCATTTCCGGACCACGCTCCTGCCATGGTAATGTAGAACATATTGGCTACGCAGTGCTCAAATCCGCATATTATGAATACTGTAACACCGAAGAAAATAGAAAGATATTTTCCGACTTCATGCGGATTATTCTTGAAACCATCCACTGCTACAAAGATAAGAATATTGCAAAATACGGACAGGATGAAAATACTTATTAAGCTATCGTTTAGTTTCGTATCGACCATGCCGACCGCCTTTTCGGAAAGGCTACTTATTCTGGTCAGTCCAAATAGCATCCCTGTCAGCCAACTACCAAAGAAGTTCCCGACCCAGATAATCACCAGCGTTATCAGATAGCTTGGTTTATTATTCAAAGCATAACAAACTTTTCCGGTGAAAAGATTGAAGCCAAAGGTGCAGATTGCAAAAAGACCCACCACGAAAAATATCGCACCAACAGTTTTGCTTTCGGACGAAAGAAATGCGCATCCACCTATGGAGATGCACATTCCGCCCAATATCGATAATATAAAGGTCTTAATTGAATTCATTTCCACTTTACCTTATCCTATTTTAGTTTGCGTTTTGCTGCTTCAATTACATGGGAAACAAGAACACAAGTTGTTACGGTACCCACTCCACCGGGAACAGGAGTAATGGCTTTTACTATGGGTTCCACCGAATCAAAGTCCACATCCCCTGAAATTCCCTGCTTCTCTTCATCCCAATTTATTCCTACATCAATTACAGTCTGATTGGGATTAACATAGTCAGAATTAACGGATTTAAGAACTCCCGCTGCTGCGATTAATATATCAGCCTCTTTGGTAATCGACGGAACATCTACGGTTCTCGTATGACAGTTTACCACAGTCGCGTTTTCGTGCATGAGCATCATCGCAACCGGACGTCCAATCACAAGAGATCTTCCGATTACAGCAGCCTTTTTCCCCTTAATCTCTTTTCCATAGTGGTGGAGAATTTCTATAACCGCTTGGGCTGTACAAGGTGGGAATCCAATTTCGGTATTGGTAAAAACTCCGGCAAGAGATTCATCTGTACATCCATCGACATCCTTTTCGGGCGCAAGCATTTTTCGCGCCTTCTCATTGTCTAACTGCTCAGGAAGTGGTCTCAGCATCAAAATTCCGTGAACCAGCGGATCTTCATTTAAATCCTGTAACGCCTTATCAAAGTCTTCCTGGCTGACATCTCCCGGAAGTATTGCATTCCTAACCTTTAGACCAACCTTTTCCGCGCGCTTCATTGCGCTCTTTTCATATGTGATATCATCCGGCCTTTCGCCTACGCGAAGAATAGCGAGGCACGGCTCAATGCCCTTCGCCTTTAATTCCTGAACCTCGGCTATCATTTTTTCAGTCAAGCTCTCCGCAACCGGAGCGCCCTTCAGTATTTCAGCCATGCAATTTCTTCTCGTATCTTTATTCTTGGTACCGGTCTATATCTATTTCAGTTCTAACAGAACCTTGTTATAAACTGCATCTGCCTTCTTGATGTATTCATCCAGCAGTTTATCCAATTCTGAATTCATTGATTCAGCAAAGGCTCTGTCCTTCATGGATTTTGTGTTTATATATACGTTAAGTGCTGCAGCCTGCATAGCTGCGCCGCATAAGGCAGCCGCGCAGCCGGCATCGGAAACTGCAAGACGTGAACCTTTTTCGGAAAACTCTTCTATAACTTTTATTGCTTTGCAACACGTGCGCACAATTTCAAGCGGAACAGATGCGGCCGTCCTAAGCGCATCTTCCATGATTTCATCGCGCCCGGGTTCGTCCTTCGGCATTCCATAAGCCCTGGCAAGGGGAGCAAAAGCCTCAGCATCGGCATCAACCAATTTCAGGAACTCTTCCTTTAGGCTTTGAGCTTCCTTCATTAGTCTCTTTATGTCTTCTTCAACGTCGGCATACTTCTTCTTTCCTGTAGTGAGTTCACCGACCATATCGCCAAGAGCTATACCAAGAGCACCAACTAAAGCGCTAACCCCGCCCCCACCGGGAACGGGAGCGCTTGATGCAGTTTCATTCACAAATTCACGTACCGATTTTTCAACGAACATCTTAGAAAAGCCCCGTTATTTTTCCATTTGCATCTACATCAATCTTCTCGGCTGCCGGCACCTTGGGAAGACCAGGCATTGTCATAATGTCACCTGTAAGCGCAACTATAAATCCCGCACCGGCGGATACCTTTAGGTTGCGAACATTAAGGGTAAAGTCCTGAGGCGCCCCCAAAAGGCTCGGGTCATCCGAGAACGAGTATTGCGTCTTTGCCATGCATATGGGCAGATTTCCAAAACCCAATTCCTCGAGCTGCTGCGCTTGCTTCTTCGCATTCGGAAGAAGCAGTGCATGTTTAGCGTGATAGACCTTATGTGCTATGTCATGAATCTTTTCCTCTATCGTGCTGTTAAGCTCATATGAGAATTTAAAATCATTGGGCTGCTTACACAGACGTACCACTTCTTCAGCAAGTGCAACGCCGCCTTTTCCACCCTTTTCCCAAACTTCGGATAGAGCAACATTTACGCCTAATTCCTTACACTTCTCTTCTACCAGCAAGAGTTCCTTCTTTGTGTCTGTAGGAAATGCATTGATTGCAACTACGCACGGGAGACCAAAGACATCTTTGATGTTGCTTACGTGCTGCAGCAAATTGGGCATACCCGCTTCCAACGCCTTCAGATTTTCCTTGTTGAGTTTGTCTTTTGGAACACCACCGTGATATTTAAGCGCACGAACCGTTGCAACTATTACCACTGCACTTGGTTTTAAATCTGCCATTCTGCACTTGATGTCCAAGAATTTCTCTGCACCCAAATCAGCTGCAAATCCGGCTTCCGTAACGACGTAATCACCCAACTTAAGTGCCATTTTTGTTGCCGTAACTGAATTGCATCCATGCGCAATATTTGCGAATGGCCCACCGTGGATAAGTGCCGGCGTTCCCTCCAATGTTTGCACAAGGTTAGGTTTTAAGGCATCTTTAAGGAGAGCAGCCATTGCACCTTCCGCCTTTAAGTCGTGCGCTGTAACCGGTTTACCTTCATATGTATAACCCACGATGATACGTGCAAGCCTCTTCTTAAGGTCTGTGATATCCGACGCCAGGCACAGTACAGCCATTACCTCCGATGCTACCGTTATATCAAAGCCATCTTCTCTGGGAACACCTTGGGCCTTACCACCAAGACCATCAACAATCTGGCGAAGTTGTCTGTCGTTCATATCGACAGCACGTTTCCACGTTATCTGCTTAGGATCTATGCCCAATGTATTTCCTTGCTGTATATGATTATCCAGCATAGCGGCAAGAAGATTATTTGCGGCTCCTATCGCATGAAAATCACCGGTAAAATGAAGGTTGATATCTTCCATCGGTACAACCTGAGCATGACCGCCACCGGCAGCACCGCCCTTCACTCCGAATACCGGACCAAGAGAAGGTTCTCTGAGAGCTACAACTGTCTTTTTGCCTATCTTTCTAAGTCCGTCAGCCAATCCAACAGAAGTAGTTGTCTTACCCTCGCCTGCAGGGGTTGGAGTGATGGCTGTAACAAGAATCAATTTGCCGTCCTTCTTTTTGGCACTGTCCTTTAGAAGAGCATAATCAATCTTCGCTTTGTAATTGCCGTATTGTTCAAGATATTTTTCCTTTACACCGGCTTCCTTGGCTACTTCCGTAATTTTTTTCAACTTACAAGACTGAGCGATTTCGATATCAGATTTAAAAGCCATTTTTGAACCTCCTCCATATAATTAATCTGGTTAGATTGTACCATATTATCAAGGCAAATCCAAAGCTATTGCGCAACAAATTCCAGTAATGATTTTTTACCAAAATCTTTGTCACTAATGATATACTGTATGCAAGTAGGGCTTTGCCCATGAATGATCTTTTGGAAGGAGAAGCAAATGAATAACTTCAATTACTATACACCCACCAAGGTGGTGTTCGGAAAAAACACTGTAGATCAGGTTGGCGAACTGGTGAAAAAATTCGGAGGTACCAAGGTTTTGATTCATTACGGAGGACAAAGCGCCGTAAAGTCAGGACTCATTGACAGGGTGGCAGCCTCTCTTGATGCTTTCGGTATTCCCCACGTGGAATTGGGCGGAGTTGTTCCAAATCCTCATTTGGAGAAGGTATATGAGGGCCTGGAACTCTGCAAATCCCAGGGAGTTGACTTTCTTCTTCCTGTAGGCGGAGGTTCTGTAATCGATTCGGCAAAAGCCATAGCCTACGGTCTTGCTGAGCCGGAATACGATGTATGGGAACTCTACGAGCATACCCGTGTTCCAAAGGCGTCAATCCCTCTCGGAGCGGTGCTTACCATAGCCGCAGCCGGAAGCGAAATGAGCGACAGCAGTGTAATCACAAATGAAAAGACCGGTCAAAAGAGAGGATGTAACAGCGATCTCTGCCGCGCAAAGTTCGCGATTATGGACCCAGAGCTTACGGTTACCCTTCCGGATTATCAATCCATGTCCGGTTGCGTGGATATAATGATGCACACAATGGAAAGGTATTTCACCCAGGGTGAAGTTCCAGACATCACAGATGCAATTGCAGAAGGTCTTCTTAAGACAGTTATGAAGCACGCGAAGATTCTCCATAACGACCCAACCAACTACAACTCCAGAGCAGAGGTAATGTGGGCAAGCAGCATTTCTCATAACGGTTTAACGGGCTGCGGGCATCAGGGAAGCGACTGGGCTTCTCACAGACTTGAGCACGAACTGGGCGGAATGTTCGATGTGACCCACGGTGCAGGTCTCGCCGCAGTGTGGCCAAGCTGGGCCAGATATGTCTATAAGGACTGCTTGGACAGATTCGTGAAATTTGCAGTTGACGTTATGGGAGTTAATCCCGGGGATGATAAGGAACAGATAGCCCTAAAGGGAATATCAGCGATAGAGGATTTCTTCCGCGAGATAGATATGCCGATAAACATGAAGGAATTAGGCATTGAGCCAACGGAAGACCAAATAAAAGAGTTGGCCTTGGGCTGCGAAGCCGCAGTTGGCGGACAGGTGGGCTCAGCAAAGGTTCTCAAACGGGCAGACATGGAAGCCATCTACCGTATGGCCCTACCTACTGTTTGATTTCATTATCCTACACATCGTTTCTTATCAAATCTTCCAAAGTCTCCCCTTTAACCGCAACGTAGCTTTCGGTTCCACCCCTAAGCATTATCGTTGCGGGTATCGGGAGTTTGTTGTATCTTGATGCCATCGAATAATGATACGCCCCCGTTGTGCAGAGAGCAAGGATATCATAACGCCCAACGCTCTCAGGAAGCATCACGTCCTCTTGGATGATGTCTCCCGATTCGCAGCAGCGCCCCACTACGGAAGCCTTGAAGCTGTACGCTTCGTTCATCTTGTTCGCCAAAAAGCAAGTGTATTTGGCCTTGTAAAGTGCGTACCTCGGACTGTCGGACATCCCTCCATCAATCGATACATAATTCTTGTAGCCTGCTATTTTCTTTACGCTTCCCACCGTATAAAGTACCATACCCGCGTCAGCAACTATGGTTCTACCAGGCTCCATGCGGATTTCCGGAAGTGCCAAATCGAGCCTATTGCAAGTTGCCTTCACAACCTCTGCAACTTGCCCAACCTTGGTCTCTATATCCAAATGCGGGTCGCTCTCCACGTATCGAATTCCATATCCACCACCAAGATCAAGCTCATCGGTTATATACCCAAGCTTCTCTTTACATTCCGCCATAAATTCCAGCATAATTACTGCAGCGCGCTCAAACACATCTTCCTCAAACACTTGCGACCCAACATGGCAATGGAATCCTCTAAGGAGAATATGTTCCTTTTCCAGCGCGTACTTGGTGATTTCCAATGCCTGTCCGGTTTCGATTGCCGTCCCGAATTTGGAATCTATTTTACCTGTTGAATTGGCCTCATATGTATGCGGATCAATTCCCGGAGTTAGCCTGAGCAGAATCTTTTGGCTGATTCCTCTCTTGGCGGCCTCTTTTTCTATAGCATCAATTTCCTCATAATTATCTGCAACAAAGTACCCAACGCCGTTATCCATCGCAAATGCTATATCCCAATCCGTCTTGTTGTTGGAATGGAAATACGCCTTGCTCATATCAAAGCCTGCAGAAACAGCTGTAAGTATTTCACCTGACGATACGACGTCTATACCCATCCCCTCTTCTGTCATTATCTCATAAAGGCGCTTAAAACAGTTTGCCTTTGATGCATATAAAGGAACAGCCTTTTCACCAAAATACTTTTGCAACGCATTCTTGTAAATCCTGCATTTTTCGCGTATCTTATCTTCATCCATAAGATAAACCGGTGTGCCATACTTCTTTGCTAAATCAACAGTGTCATGCCCGGCAAAGTACAGATGCCCGTTTCTCCCTACGCTCAGGTTATCGCAAATCATTTATATCTCCCTCTACTCTTTTATCGCCTTTTTATAACATAGTATGATTATATGCTTATTCAGTTCAAAAATGTGATATAATTTATAAAAACTCACCGGCAAGTGACCATAGGAGGTTAAAAATGAAAAAGGACTATAAGTTAACTCCCGAAGTTCATGCCCGAATAGCCACAGATTTATATGAAGCAGAAAAGAACAATTCACCCATTGAATTACTGACTCATAAATACGCCGACCTCACCGTGGACGATGCTTATGCCATTCAGCAAGAAGGCCTAAGCCTAAGACTTGCTGATGGTGGCACAGTAGTCGGTCGCAAAATCGGAATAACCAGTCGCGGAATGATGGAGATGCTAAACTGCGATTCCCCCGACTATGGATATCTCCTGGCACATACTGAAATCACCGAAGGTTCTCCGTGCATCACAAGTGATTTGAATGCACCGATGATTGAAGGAGAACTCGCCTTTGTAATCGGTGAAGATTTAATCGGCGATTCAATCACCGTTGCGGATATCACGAGCGCGATATCATGGGTAATTCCTTGCTTCGAGATTTGCGATACACGCTTCAATGATTGGACAATCACCGTAGCTGATACCATCGCTGACAATGCAGCGGCATCAAGATTCATGCTTGGCACACAGCCCAAGAAGCTAAGTGAAATCAATCCCAAAAGCATCGGTATGGTTATGGAGAAAAATGGTACCCTTTTGGGGTCCGGTACCGGCGCCGAGGTTATGGGATCGCCAATCACATCGGTTACATGGCTTGCGAAGAAGCTCATGGAATACGGGACATATCTTAGAAAGGGCAATATCGTTTTGTCGGGGTCATTCCTCGCGGGCGACCCAATTGCTCCCGGTGATGTCTATACGATGACTTTAGACGGCTTCCCGCCACTTACAATGAGAATCGAATAATACATACTTACGCTTAAATTGAAAGGCAAAAATGATTACTAAAGGTTCCATAAGCTACTATTTTACAGTCGTTATTGTAACTATTGTTGCTACATGTGTTTTGCTTGTTATTAACAGAATTATCTTTGACAAACTCACCTCCGCAAGAAAGAGAGAATATCTACACTTAATTTTCTTTCGAAAGATTAATGCAGTTATTATTACATTTGTCTGCTGCCTAGTTGGACTATCATTTTTTAACGGCATCGAATCCGTTTGGCAATCCGTTCTTGGAGGGACTGCAATTATAAGTGCCGTTCTAGTCTTTGCTGCACAGGACGTCATCAAGGACACCCTTGCCGGCCTAATGATCAGTATTTACAAGCCCTTCGAGATTGGAAACCGAATTGAACTCGAAAACGGACAGTCGGGAATCGTTAGAGATATTACCATGAGACACACCGTAATCCATACATGGGGGTCCCAGGAATTAATCATTCCCAACAGTAAGCTTAATACTCTTACCATTCTAAACGACAGTTATCATACAGGGATGCGTTCGTTCCAGGCCAAATTCCAGATCGGTTACGGAAGCGACGTGAAGAAAGCTATGAGCGTAATAAAAAATGCCATCATTGACTCACCTTATACCGTTGGAGGTAAGAAGGTTGAGAACGACCGCATTTATGACGACGTTTATTTTATGGCCTATGAGCCAAGCAGTTTAAGGATGGAAACCACCGTATACTACAAGGGTGTTCCGACAGAAATAGTTAGGTCCGACGTAAACATCAGAGTTAACGAAGCCCTGAAAGCAAACGGTATCGAAATCCCATACACATATGTCAATGTCATTCAGAAGTAACCCCATTACTCTTGTCTGGTTATCTTCTCTTCCCTTGATTCGTAACCGGGAATCAAGGGAACATTTTCTGTAATTACGGTTGACGTATCAAGTCCATACCAGGCGACTCTGGATCCGGCAGCAGTTCTTATTGCATTCTTGAACAAAAGCAATCTCTCGTCAGGCGCGGATAGTTCTGACTTGGATGATACCGTCTTGTGAATTATACAGAACTTAAACGAGCCGACAGTTGACGCCCCGTAGATTGAATACTTCTTGTCTTGTTTGGGAAGTTCCCCTGTTTCCTGAAGGTCTCTAACGATTTGCCTCAGATAGACATTTATTCTGGGGCTGAGTTTAAATCCCAGATATAGTTTCACGCGGAAGATGTAGTTAGTTCCATAGGTTTCGACCTTGTAATACATCTCCCTCGGCTTATCCAAAATAGTGACGTTGACAAACCAATAGGCATCTGCGCGTTTTGGGTCTTTGTCAAAAATCGAATACAGAATATCTCTGTCTATGGTCTCGAAGTCTCGATCACCGTCCAGGAATACCAGGTTATTCGCAAGCAGCGGTATATCATCATCCTCGTGGAGCGCTTCCAGATTGTCAACAAAGTCGCCAAAATGAAGCTTTGTATTATACGTATTCTCTATCTGAGTTCCTCTATACCAAATGACCATGAGCGATAGGAGTATCAATGTGATTATTACTGTCACATAGCCGCCCACCATGAGTTTGCCCAGGCTGGAGATGAAGAATATTACTTCTATAACGCCAAATACCAAAAGCACCAGCCACGAGAGAATCGCTTGTTTTCTGACGTGTCTCAAATAAATGGAAATAAGCATTGTTGTCATGAGCATGGTTAACGTAATCGCCAATCCATATGCAGACTCAATTCTGGATCCTGATTTAAAGTAGAGAACCACCAGGCTACATCCGGCCCAGAGGATGTGATTAACCGTGCTTATGTAGAGCTGTCCCTTGGTGTCAGACGGATACCTGATTTCAAGGTGCGGAAGCAGGTCCAGGTTAATCGCTTCCGAAACCAAGGTAAACGATCCTGTGATCAGTGCTTGCGATGCAATTATCGCTGCGGCGGCTCCGAGAAGTATCGCAAACGGGCGCATCGCACCGGGAAGCATCATGAAAAATGGATTCATGTCCTCAACTGCTGCGAGCTCCGCAGATCCCTGGTTATTTATAATCCAAGCACCCTGTCCCAGGTAATTTAAAATCAGGCAAGCCTTGACGAATGGCCAGCTAATATATACGTTGTTTCTTCCCACATGGCCCATATCGGAATACAGTGCTTCCGCACCGGTGGTAGCCAGAAATACGCTGCCTAATATCATGAAGCCAACTTTGTTATTTGGTGAGAATAATACGCGAATTGCATAGAGAGGATTTATCGCGGAAAGCACCATCGGAAATGATGCGATTTTTAATATACCGCCGATCCCCAGGAAGAGGAACCAGATAAGCATTACGGGACCAAAGGCTTTTCCGATTTTGCTGGTTCCGACTCTTTGCACCATAAAAAGCGCTGCTATAATCACCAGAGTTATAATAACAACCTTGTGATATGTCGGTCCCAGGAGTTCGTTGACACTGGCTATACTCCTAAGTCCCTCGACTGCTGTTGTCACTGTAACTGCTGGAGTTAATACACCGTCTGCGAGCAGCGCCGCCCCACCTATAATGGTAGGTATGATTAGCCATTTGCCATAGTTTCTGATCAGAGCATATAGCGAGAAGATTCCTCCTTCACCATGGTTATCAGCCTTCATGGCAATTAGAACGTATTTAATTGTGGTGAGTAATGTGATGGTCCATATGACAAGAGAAAGAGAGCCAATGATAAAATCCTGATCAACATGCTGGATTCCACCGTTCCCTTCCAGGATTGACTTCATCACGTACATGGGCGATGTTCCGATGTCGCCGTAGACGATACCGATGGTGATGAGAAACATCGCGCCGCTAATTTTCTGTTTTTTATCCATAGTTGAATTATATCAACTATTATAGTATTTTTCAAATTCCGCAGGTGTTGGGATTTTTGCCAGTTCAGCGCATTCCTTGCGCTTCATGTCGATAAAGTTAAGCAGAAGCTCTTCCGGGAAGACCCCACCCTCGGTGAGATAATCGTGATCTTTTTCCAGAGCATCCAGCGCCTCGTCCAAGCTCGTTGGGAGCCCCTTTAGCTTCGCCTTCTCCTCTTCGGGCAGGTTATACAGATTGACGTCGAATGGACCCCATCCTTCTTTGTGCGGATCTATTTTGTTCTTTACTCCGTCGAGACCCGCCATCAAAATCGCCGCATAGGCAAAATACGGATTGCATGTTGCGTCCGGATTTCTGAGTTCAAAGCGTCTCAGCTCAGGAGTCTTGGCATAAGCCGGGATTCTGATTACTGCACTTCTGTTGGATGTCGCATAACCGATCGTAACCGGTGCCTCAAATCCGGGGACCAATCTCTTAAACGAGTTGGTGCTTGGATTTGTAATTGCGCAGAGAGATGCGATGTGTTTTAGCAGGCCACCCATGAAGTAATGAGCAGTCTGGCTTAGATGGGAATAGCCTTTGTCGTCGGAGAACACAGGCTTCTTTCCCTTCATAAGAAGCATATGAACGTGCATGCCGCTTCCGGCCTCTCCGTATACAGGCTTCGGCATGAAGGTTGCGCTTAGTCCGTATTCCTGCGCGGTGTTTTTGATGATGTATTTTATCATCATGGATGCGTCGGCCATCTTTGACATCTCACCAAGCTGCGGCTCGATCTCGAACTGACCGCTTGCACTGACCTCCGGATGATGATATTTGATTGGGATTCCCGCTTCTTCCATTCTGAGAACCATTTCGCTACGGCAATCAAAAGTCGTATCCTGAGGCTTGGCCACATGGTAGTTCTTTTGGAATGGCACCACATTGCCGGTGCCTTCAACCGCGCTGTTCCAGTGAGCTTGGTTAAAGTCCACATACGCTTCTTGATGGCTGCTTCCTACCTCCCAGCCGGCCTCGTCAAACAGATAGAATTCGAATTCCGGGAGGATGATCATCTTGTCTGCGATTCCCGTCTTCTTCATATATGCCTCTGCAGCACGAACTATATTCCTTGGATAATGCGGAAGCGGTCTGTTCTTTGGATGGTCGATAATCATTACGTCTCCACTCATGGATAATGTTGAGACTTCACAGAACGGATCCATCAAGGCAGTTGCAACATCAGGAATGAATACCATGTCGCTTTTCTCAACAACGGCGTAACCGTAATTGGAAGCATCAAAGCCAACTCCATCCTTCATGATTTCTTCGGTAAATCCGCTTGCCGGAATTGTCACATGCCTAAATGTGCCGTTAATGTCAACCATTTTAAAGTCGACCATTTTGACGTCGTTATCCTTGATATACTTAATTGCTTCCTTTACATTCTTAAACATCTACATACTCCTTTAGAAAATACTCGTTATCAAAACATAAATCCAATGTGCAGATATTCCTGCCAAGAGTCCTCCAATGGAGTGACTCAATATCGCTTTTCCAATCAAGTCTTTACAATTTAAACTATCCATCATCGACGCATGTGTGCTTAGGTAGCCGCTCCAGCACATGCACATGGATGTGAATACAGCTATATCCCCGGCGTTGATCAGGTGTTGATTGACCAGGTTCGACGTCAAGCTGAGCGCTGCGCCGGCTGCACCAAGAGCAGTAACCGGAACACCTATGGCCTGCGGGGTGGAGAACCCGAATAGCGGTTTGATAATAAAGTCAACCTTCTCTGCCATCCTTGGAAGCAGCAGTATTCCTTCGTAAGCACTACCGGTATAATCCCCGGATTCGGACGGACCGTTTATAAGCATAAGCACAATTGTGCATATAACCAAAACGCCCGGAATAATGCTGATTCCCATTTTGACGCCACTATGCCCGCCATCCAAAACTGCGGAAATAACTCGACTTCCGATGCCACCATGACGAATCGGTCTCATGTCCTCAGGCGTACTTGCTATTGCATCGGATGTGTGGTATTCCTCGGCGCTGTCACCAAAGTATTTTCTTGTGAAGAACAGCATTAGCCTGGTACTCACTATACTCCCCACAATCGCACCCAAGAGTCCTACGCCGACCGCAGTGCCGAGAGATTCTCCCATTGCCGGCGACAAGCTATACATGTATGTGCATACGATAAGGCCCATACCGAAGGCAGTACCGATATTTGTGAGCGCAGGAAATTCATATTTCTTAAAATAATGTCTAAAATGGTAGTCGTCTGTTAGTGCGAGAATTGCAGGATTATCCGACAGAAATGTGGTTACAACTCCTAACGCTGCCGCACCCGGAAGTTTATAAATGGGGCGCATCAAAGGTTGCAGAATCCGGTTTGCCAATGCCACAAATCCAAATTCAGATAGGAGTGCCGATACTGCGCCCATGATTACACAAACTGCTGTTATATATAGAACTGTGTCAATAAGGAGTCTGTACGCTGTATTCATCATCGTGTTCAGCGTATTGGCAAGCCCCATATGATAGACAAACACTCCAAAGAATGCCGCAAAGATAATTGGAAACACAAAGGTTTCCACACCTATTTCTTTTTTGTATGAATATGAAACGTTTTGGTCTTGATTGTCATTCATCGTACTGGGATTTAGCGTTTATACAAAACATCGCTAAGTTGCTGTGGATTATGCTTCATTATAAGATACATAATCTTGCTTTCCAACAAGAGTTTGATTCGTGGAGCAGATTTTGATAAATAATCTCTTATTTTTATTTTTAGCAACAAAATAGGACTTGTTACATTGTAACAAGTCCACAAGTCGTTTTTTATCATCACATTTTTTCTAAGATTAATACTATTTCTTCAATACTCAAAGAAACTTTGGCCGAACCACTTTCAAGGATTTCAAATACAGCTTTTGTTCCTCTGTAATCCTTCTGCTCTCCACACTTTTCTGTATGGCTTTGTTATGTGTCCAGTCATCAAGCCGCTTCTCCTCAATAAAAGGAAGAATGCTTTCATACTGCTTCGCAAGAGCGGTTGCAAAATACCAGGCGATCATCATATTGACGTAATACTCTTCACTTCTGAGTTTTGCGACCATCTCCGGATAAAGTGGATCAAAGTCATCATCCAGGAAATGCTCCATAAGCATGCCAATCCCAAATCTTATGGTATAGGGCTCTTTGGATCGGATCCATTTTTTTATATGTTTAAGAAGTACTTCTTTATGCTTCTTAAAAATCCTCGGAGACATCTGATCGCACGTAGCCCAGTTATCTACATAATGAAGAAACTTCTCCAGTTCCTCCATGCATTCATTCAGATCTTTTATCCCGGAGATGATAAAAGCATGCAGCTGGTTTTCTTCGAAATACTTATGTGGCAGTTCTTTTATAAAATCCCTATAGTCTCCGGATTTTAGAAGTTCCTTTGCCATGGTTCTAAGTTCCGGAGTCCTTACGCCAATCACCGACTCCGGATTGATGGTCGGGATTATCTTTATCTGCATATCACGATACGTTAGATCCTGCAGTTCGTATAATTCTTTATGTAGATCCGCTTTGGTCATTTTTTCACTCCTCTATATTTTTCCTCCCCTTGCAATCTCCAGTGTTTTGTGTAGCTTTTTCAAACAGCACTCTCCTTAATAATGATATTTATAATCAAGCTCCGTTCTATACACACGGCTATCATCTCCATGGACATCCTTCATGATTTTCCAGAATTGATATCCGTACTTCTCATAGAGCCCCGTTTCGCCCGTGGAAATGTAGATATGCTTATGTCCATCATTCTTTGCAAGCATATAAACATATTCCAGCAACTTCCCCATGCATCGGTTCCCTCTATACTCCGGGAACGTATACACAAAACCGACCCAAGGTGTCAGTGACGGCTCCCGTATATCATCCTGTTCAGCATATGTACAAAAGGAAATCAATTTGTCACCATCAATAAGAAGGAGCACTTTGGTCGATTCGCCGCACAACTCCTTCAGTTTCTGATCCCGGAGCAGTTCAAACAGATATTTCCCTGCTCGCCAGTCGCTCTTATTTATTTCAGAAAGCCAGTAATCTTTATTATCACTGACATAAAAATCAATGATTTCCATCAAATTTCTCCTTCAGCAGCCCGGTCATACAAAGATCATAAATCTTATCTCCCTTCGTTCTTGATCCTATGATAGTCTTCTATCTCGACATCAAGAGTAATTGTTCTTTCCCGGGTGTTGCTCACTCGCTGCAAAAGGCTCACCGTCTCAACATGCGTCGTCATTATGATTAGAACATAATAGGTTACCCTCGACTGCGTGATTTGAACATTTTTCAGTTTTCATTTTTACGAAATGCCCGTTCGATAGTATCTGCCGCACCGACAGCGCCAGGACAATTTCTTAAACTATCTCCAAGTTTTTGCGCCTGTTCACGATAGCGCGAATCGAGAAGTACATCCTCCACACATTCTCTAATCGACGTGGAATCCGTATCCGTTAACTTCTCTCCTGCGCCAAGTTCCTCGATTCTGTTAGCCACACCACCCTGCTCGGGAGTCTGTGGAAACAGAACAAGAGGTACTCCAAAGTACAAGCTTTCACTGGCACTATTCATTCCACAGTGAGTGAGAAAAACATCCGCTTCTCTTAGTACCGCCACCTGGTCCACAAAGGCATATATCTCAACATTCTCAGGCACATCATTGAATGAAGATAAATCAGTTTCTTTCCCCACAGACATGATCACTTGATAATCAGTTCCGCGGAATGCTTCAATGCAATTCTTGTAAAAGTCCGGATGTTTATTGTCCACAGTGCCCAGAGCGATATATACCAGTTTATCTTTGGTTTTGTTAAAACTCTCCCGCGCGTCTTTCGGAATAGCACCTACAAATGTATATCGATCGGAGAAACTGTCTGCATGAGGTTGAAACATCTTAGAAGTATAAACAACGGTCGTTGTATTATTGTCGTTTTGGATGATAGTTAAGATGTTTTCTGCAGGATATCCTTTATCTCTAAGCGGCTTTAGCAATTTCTTAGTTTTCGGGATGTCCAGCATCATTTTGAGCAGTTCCTTACCAGAGGGTTTCATAATTGCCGCGGACTCTTTATTAAAGGCAAATGTTGTCGTAGAAGAAACAAAAGGAATGCCGAGTTTCATCGCAATGAGCTTTCCCCAGTAGGCAACAGAGTCTGCTACTATTACATCGGGCTTTATCTTAGCCATGTCTTTTTCCAGCTTTTCATCCATAGAAAGAGTTGCGTTTACAATAACCTGGGTGGATAAAACCATATCCTTTCCGATGCGATCAGCCATGTCAGATTTTTGATTAAGCCCAAGATCAAATTCATCACAACTGATAAAATGCGCACCGGCACCTTCAATGACATCTTTAAATTGGTTGAAGCTATAATAATATACTTCATGACCTCGTGAAACCAACTCTTTTACCACACCAATCGTTGGATTTGTATGTCCATATGCAGGAATGGAGAACCAGGCAATTCTCATTTTTTGTCACCGCCCTTCTTTTTCATAAAAGCAGAATCAAACAGTTCTGAAAATGCATCACTATTCGGGATTGCAATTCCACGTTCCTCATCACCAAGAATAAGTAATGTGTCCCCCGGTTTTATATTAAAAAGATCTCTGGCTTGCTTTGGAATCACAATCTGCCCCTTCTCTCCGACCGTTGCCGTCCATGCATATTTTCCTTTTGGTGTAGTCATGTTACCACCCTCCATAAGTATGATTTGTATAACTAATTATACTTAAAAGAAGCTTACTGTCAACAAAAATGGCGCTACCTTATTAGGAAACGCCCTCTCAATGGACTAGGTTTATTCTAAATATCCGCTTTTCACTCCACAGGCAGTGTTGCATTCCACTTAAACAGAAGATGAGCCATATAATGCGGTATTGTTAGAACACCATTAGCTTCACTTTCGGAAAAATCAAGGTGAGTTTTTATATGATTTCGGAAAAATCAAGGTGAGTTTTGAGCTTCTTTCGGAAAAATCAAGGTGAGTTTTGAGCTTCTTTCGGAAAATTCAAGGTGAGTTTTGAGCTTCTTTCGGAAAAATATACCTGGTTTATTCTAAATATCTTCTCCTAAATCGTATTTATCTAATATGTTCACAGTCTCGACATCCAAGAATACTTTTACGGAAATTTCGTTCTCAATCGCTTTTCTGCGGTTTCCTTCAGGGGAAATCTTGAATGTCATATGTGGATAAAATAGCGTAAAATCAAGGATTTTCAGCAATTTACCAGGTTTAGCAAAGTCACTGTCTCGACGTCGTTTTCGTTGAGCAACACCTTGCCACCTGCTTCAGCGTCATAATCTACGCGGAACTTAAATCTGATTCGCTTTAGGATGCTTCCATTTTTATGTAATTAATGACTTCTCTGCCACCAACTTCGTCCACCCATTGACATCTGCTTCCGAAATAATCTCAAATCCATTCTTCTTCCAGAAATGCGTGGACTGCGGGTTCCCTTTATCTATCGCAAGCCGAACCGATGTTTTTCCTGTACTTTGTAAATAATCTATAACCTCAGCAATAATAGCAGTCCCTGTCTGCTTCCCCTGATACTGTGGATTCATCATAAAAAAGCCAATATACGCAATCTCCGCTTTAGGGTACCCATCTATCAGATCCATAATAGCTACCAGCTCCCGGTCATCAAAAAAGCCAAAGTAGTATTTATCATCCATAGTTATTCCCGGCGGAGTTGCCTTCATATCATTAAGAATATTTTCCTTGGTTGGGCGTGCTTCGGTATACTCATAAAAAACTGTATTCTGCTTACAGATCCGGGCAAGCGTCTCTACGTCCGATTCTTCCAAAATACGAACTGAATACCTCTTGCTAAGCTTAGAAATATCGATCATAGTGTATATAACTCTCCCATAAAATACTGTTCCTGAAAACTGATGGCCTCCAGAATATCCTCTGTCTGAATCGTTTCTCCG
>CAMYVY010000019.1 GCA_947302715.1 uncultured Clostridia bacterium | reverse complement strand
AACTGCTCCCGCTCACGCTGTCCAGACTTCGCAGTCCTGCAAGGATCATCTGCATGTCCCTTGATGTCAGAATTGTCCTGTCCATCCGGTACCCTTCCATAATACTGATACCGCCGCCGGTGCCCTGCACTGTACGAATAGGAATGCCGGCCTTGCAAAGGTCCTCAATATCGCGGTTAATTGTCCTGCGAGACACCTCAAACCTTTCTGCCAGTTCCGGAGCCGTTACCTTTTCTTCCTGCAGTAAGATTGACAATATTCCTATCAGCCTGCCTATCTTCATGTTTCTCACGCTCCATACATATACTAACGCATGTAACACGTCATCTGTATGTCATGTTTATTATATCAGCGCAACCGAATTTCAGCAAAAGGAAAACCTGTGGAAGTCCCGTATCACGGTTCATCCCACAGGTTTTTTTCAATAATCTGTCAAACGTCTTTCTCTGCGCTCTTGATGTTGTAATAATCCACAGCGTCAACGCCAATCTCAACATAGTCCTTCGGCTTTGCATTTTTGTTGCTCAAGCAGACTACTGTCTCCACGTGCCCGGTGTGCGGGAACATGTCCACGGGTGTTGCTTCTTTGAATTCGTAGCCTTGGTCGGTCAGGTACTTGATGTCGCGCGCAAGTGTCGCAGGATTACATGATACGTAGACTATTCTATCCGGTTTTGCTTGGACGACTGCGCCAAGCAATTCCTCATCGCAGCCTGCCCTCGGAGGATCAAGGAACACCACGTCAGCATGATCGACTGTGAGCGGCGGTTCCTTCTCCACCAATTTGTTCACATCGTTATATCCCATGAAGGGCTTTAATCCCATAATGGCCGGAAGCACATCCTCTGCTTTTCCTGTGAGATACCTGGTACTCACCATTCCATTAATTACGGAGTTTCTGTTGGCGTCTATTACCGCGGGCTTCACGGATTCAATCCCTATTACGCGGCCTGAATCACCCATGGCTTTGGCAGCACAGAGACCTATAGTACCTACACCGCAATATAAATCAAGGACCGTTTCTCCACACTTTAGGTCAGCGTATTCCATGGCCTTTTCGTAGAGCTTTAGCATTTGCTCGGAATTCACTTGATAGAAGGACTCCGGCGATATCTCAAACTTAAGGCCACCTGTCTCTTCAATAATTACGTGTTTTCCTGCGATGCACTTGTCGTCCACATAAATGCTTTCCAGATTAAACTCCGCTCCTTCATCAAGGAGCCCCGTCAAGAGTTCCAGGTCAGGCAGTTTACCCTTGTTCTTTGTCTTTATGACTGCCATCATCTCTCCGGTTCCGGGAGCTGTTCGCACCATGAGGTTTTCGACCACTCCAAACACCTTCTTCTCCTGAAGATATTGAAACAATCCCTCTGCAACGCCCATAGACTTTTCCGTTTGGATTTTGCAATCGGGGCAATCGACCACCTCATGGCTTTTCTTTCTAACAAAACCAACTTCGCCGGATTTCGATACAACAAAGACGGCCTTGTTCCTATATCTTATCGGCTCATCCATCCCGATTATTGGACGTATGAGGGGTTCCTTGAGTCCGCCGATTCTGGTAAGTTTGTCCTTCACCCACTTTGATTTAAGATTGAGCTGCTCATCGTATCTTAGGTCACCCAGAGGACATCCCCCACAGTCTCGAGAGAACTCACAAAAGCCGTCGTTTCTCTTGTCCGACGGTTGCAGAATCTCCACGCATTCAGCAAGGGCGTAGTTCTTCTTCGCCTTCGTGATACGAGCACGCACAGTGTCACCATAAACTGCGCCATCTACAAAAACGGCCATGCCATCAGCATGACCGATTCCTGCTCCATCTTCTGACATATCGGTTATATCTATTTTTACAAAATCATCCTTTACCATGCTTTCCCTCTACATACGGCAAGTATGTTATCCGTCCCTTTCAACCTTGGCCTGATATACCTTTGATGTGCATAATGCAGAAACAACAATTAGCGCCAGCCAGAGCATTACAACACTTTCATCCCCGGTCTTAGGAACCGGTGTCACCGTCTTATCATCCTTGGCTGCCGGCTTCACTGCAGGCTTATTCTCGGTTTTATTATCCTCAGCAGGTTTATCCGCCGGCTCCTCCGGCACACCAGGCTTTTCATTGGCTCCGGAAAGATTAGCCTTAAGCTTATTTATCTCTTCATCTGTAAGCCCTATTTCCCTTATATACTCTTCAGCCTCAGCGGCAAGGTCCACATTTCTTATGTCAGATACTCCAAATGCATTCTGGAGAGACTTAACAATATTACTGTCAGCTATTACATTATAGCGTTCGTTATCGGGAGTAACTCCATAGTAATTATAGAATGAAACCATGTAGTCGGAAACGACTTCATCAAAGCTTGCACCCATCAGGCATTCGATAACAGCAACCGTGAATCCTGTTCTGTCCTTACCCTCTCTGCAGTGGATCGCATACACTCCCGGATTCTCTGCGAAAAATCTTAATCCCTCGGCAAATTTCGCCTTATAATCATCCGACATTAAGTCATTACTCATGTTCAGGCCAATATAATTTGTCGTAGCATAATACCTTCCATCAAAGCCTTCGGATTCCTCTATTTCAGCCTCATCATTAGACAAGTTCATAATTACCGTAACTCCGGCATTCTTAATTGCAGCATCGGCGTAATCGCTTCTTCCATGAATGTTGTTGATGGGAGATGCTGTTCTATAGAGAGTGCCCGGAGCGATTCCGGTCGTCCTTACCTCACGGAAATTGGCGAACTGCTCGTCGGTTAAATCAGGATAATCACTGCGTTCATCCGTATAGCTGAGCTGGTGTAAAATAAATTCATCCAGGTATCCGGCTTTTTCCTTCATTGTGATTGTGACTTCAATCGGTAGTTCCACGCCTTCATTAATATTCCACTCATAGGTCTTGTCTTCAAATGTGGTCTTGGTAGCAATTCCATAGGTCGTCGTGAAATCCCCCATATTAATTGCCATGGAAATATAATCGCTTGAAGCGAGAGCAAAAAGCCCCGGAGTTCCGGATTCAACGTCGGAATAATTTGTTGTAAAAGGAAGCTCAAGTTCTTGATTTAGGAATCTAACGGCAAGAATATCACCCGGTTCAAATCCGGCATTTTCTAAATCTTCCTTTTTTATCGTAAGATAGAGGTTTCCGTATTTCGTGAAGCTCTCCTCAATAATGGCTCCCTTCACCTCATTGGCAATAACTTCTTCCGATCCGGATTCTGTTGCTTCATCAGCCCAGACTGTATATGAATTCGTAGATACAAACGGTCCTGAAACAACAACTGAAAGAGCCAAGCAAATTACAATGCCCAGCAATGCGAGTTTTCGTAGATTCATCCTTGTCATTTTTCTCCTCCAAATAGCTTCTTAACCGACGTTCCTATCTCTATGGTGATAAATCCCGACACGATACCAAGCTTCCGCTTGAGCGGGACATCGTAAAACATGAAGTAGCTATTGCTTGTAAGGTAGTATTTAAGCAGCGGGAGCAAAACTTCCTCTCTCTTGGTTATCTCTTCTCGTTTTTGATAGAATTCATCTCCTATCACCATCGTATTTCTGGATGCGTTGTCAAATCTCTCCCATGTTAGATCATCGGTAGATGGATTTCCCGTTTTGGCGAAGTTGATCCACATCTCCTGCACCTTTGATGCAATCAAAGGGTCTGCCGGGGTTCCGGTATAAATCGTATCGTCCAAATTATTTAGAACATATGAAAGTTCCACAGCATGGCACGCTCCCATATCAGGGATATCCGATGCTTTCTCCCAGAGGTAGAGATAGACATTTCCGCCATTGGCAGAGTGTGCCTCTGCCATCCTTATAGCCGGAAGCCTGAACAATACGTCGTTATACAACTCCGAAATTGCCCAAGACCTATCTCCAACAGTCTTCGTTTCTTCTTCAATGAGTGCCTTCAAGTTGGTCTTTTCCTCTAGAGTCATAAAATTCATATGGCTTTTCGGGAGAACTTTGCATAGGTATTTAAACATACTAACGCTTCCGACTTCCGCTATCCAATACCTAAGTTCATCCGCGTTGGTACCGATTAGTATATCTATATCGGGATCAATTCCCTTTTCATATGCCGCATAGAGATCCTCAGGAATAACAACTCCGTCTCTTTCCGGGAAATTGTTTTCATCGTTTAGTTTTTCATTTATCTTCTTCAACTGATCTTCCGAAAGCGCAAGAAGGTCGTCCATGGTCTCGGCACCAGACTCCTCTAACAGCAGATCTGTCAGTAGAAGGCATTGTTCTTCACCTGACGTTAAGGCAATGGAACCACTCTCGGCTATTATCCTGTGAAATAGCCCCTTGGCTTCCGGTATAAGAGGAAGCAGAGATGCGGAACCCGCTCCTGCAGACTCACCCCAAATAGTGACACAATTCTTGTCACCGCCAAACGACTCTATATTTTCCTGCAAGTATTTCAATGCGCAAGCCTGGTCCAGCAAACCCAAATGTCCGCATTTGCTATATGCCTCTCCACCGGGAACGTCTGAAAAATCCATAAACCCCAGCAATCCGATTCTGTACGTTATTACGACAAGTACGACCTCTGGATGTGCCTTGATGAAGTTGTGACCGTCGTAAAGAGGATCCACGGTACCTCCCCATCCATAGTTTCCTCCATGGATAAAGACCATGACGGGGCGTTTCTCGCCTTGGTAACCGGAAGCCGTCCAGATATTGAGATATAGGCAGTCCTCCCCTTGCTCATAAAAAGAAGCTCTCTCGGATTCTGCCTGTGTCTGAATGGGCGACTTGGCATTGTAATATGCCTCATATATGCCATCATCGGGAACAACAGGACAGGGCTCCTTCCACCTGAGCTTTCCAACCGGAGGCTGAGCAAAAGGTATACCCCTGAACGCGACAATTCCCTCGTTCTCTACACCAACAAAGGTACCATTCACGCATTTGGCTGAACTGTATTCTCCTCCTTCAGGAATTCTATCCAGGACTTGATTTTGTTTATAGGATTGCATATTTTTTACCTCTCCATCCCCAACATCATGAAATCAAATTTCATAGATGTCGGGGAAAAGAATTGGTGATTATATAATTATTATTTTTTCCAGCTGAATTTACCCTTGATGATATCAAAGAATGAATGCTTATCCTCGAGCTTTGATTTCAATTCACCGATAGTAACATCGGTCTGAGAATTGTGGGTTACCATTGACTGAGCAAGTTTTACATAGATATCCTTGAAGTGCTCTATGCTGGATTCATCGTAGAGGCTTGCAGCAAAGTCAATCATGAGCTCAAGTCCGTCCTCTCCATCCAGGACCTCGATATCCAGGAATGTCTGCGATGCCGCCTGGTTCTGTCTGACGTCAACCATCTCTATATCGAATGCATCGGCACCATTCATATCACGAATATCCTGCTGGTAAAGAAGATATGCGGACTCACCATCGGCAACATGGCTGTTTAGTTCAACATAAGGATAGCAGCTGTGCTCGATTCCCTTCTGAACCTGCTCCTGAACATCCAGGAACAAATTCCTAAGCGTATCCGAATCCTTTAGTCTTACGGCAACCGGAAGATCCCTGAACAAAAGTCCTACCGTGCTCATGCTCTGAGTATCTTCACGTCCGTTATAGATCCAGGATATTTTGATGTCCTGCTTTTTGTTGTAAACGGAAATCGCCAAGAGCGCTACGGTTATAAAGAATTCGTTTCTGCTGATTCTGTATGCGCGTTCCATGGCATTCATTTGAGCCTGCTCAATATTCAGAGGAGCAAAGATTTCTCCGAGCTCATTCTCTCTGGACTCATGATCAAGCTTTGGATATGTGGACCATTCAACTCCATCATATCTGTCCTCGAAATATTTCCTGCTCTCCTCATAGAATTCAGTATGCTCTTCTTCTTCTCTTCTCTTTAATGTCAGGTAATAGTAGTCGGTGTCAATCGGCATTCCCATATAAGCCTTACCGATACTCTCCATAAATACCTTCATGGATGTTCCGTCAAACATCGAGTGATGTACATCAAAGAAAACATAGCCAGCTTTTTCGGTCTCAAATACTCTGCACCTATATAGAGGTCCTTCAATTATCTTGAATGGATAAACAAGGGTGTCCTTAACAAATCTAAATTCAAATTCACTGAGCTTTTCAACGTGTATGTCATTCACCGATTCCGGATTGTACTGCTGCTGGAGTTCACCATCCTCGTTCCAGGAGAAGGTTGTTAGAAGCGCCGGATGGCTCTTAATAGCATCCTTCATAACCTCGGCCATTCTCTCCATGTCAAACATCTCTTTGTCCATCTTCATGAGAGTATAAAGGTTATACATGGTGGAGTTCGGCGTATACAGCTGGTAGTCAACCATGTAGAGCTGCTCCGTTGTAAGAGGATGCGGAGTTTTGAGGGACTCCTCATTCTTCTCGTCCGGACTCACGCCGTCATCCATCAGGCGTGCTTTCTCGTAAAGCTCGGCAATTTTTTCAGGTGTTCTTCCTCTAAATATTTCGTTGGCACTTAAACCCGGAAGATCGCATTCCGTGATGAGCTCGATAGATGCCAGAGAGTCTCCTCCCATTTCATAGAAGTCGTCATGAATACCGACCTGACTAAGGTGAAGAACCTTTTCAAATCCTGCACAGAGGAGCTTCTCCAAATCGTTTCTCGGTTCAACATAGTCGCTCTTGAAATCCTTGATGTCCGGTTCCGGAAGTGCTTTTCTATCCATCTTGCCGTTTGGCTTTAGTGGAATCTCGTCTATCTTCATGTAATAGGCCGGAATCATGTAGTAAGGAAGTCTCTTGGAGAGTTCCTCTCTCATTTTATCCGAATCTATCTCGACGTCCTCAATAACATAGGCGCAGAGGAAGCTCTTTCCGTTATCTTCAAAGCCTTTGGCTGCCACCCAGTCAACGTCCAGAACCTGCTTGACTGCCGCTTCTATTTCCGCAGGCTCAATTCTGTTTCCGTTGATCTTGATCATGTCGCCTGAACGACCCAGGAGTACATAATTTCCATCTGGTTCCTTACGGGCCAGGTCTCCGGAGTGGAAGTAACCATCTACAAATGATTTCTCGGTTTCCTCAGGCAGATTCAGGTATCCACGGACATAATCGTCCTGGAAGCAAAGCTCTCCTATTTCTCCGTCAGCGACTTCCTGTCCATCTTCTCCAATCAGTTTTACGTCTATGTCAACATGAGGATAACCGATTGGACATGCTTCATATGGCTTATCAATCTCAAAGAAGCCAACCGCGAATCCCGCTTCGCTGGCAGCATAGATATTGATCAGGTCACAGCCATCCATGCTGATATTGTTTGCAGGTTCACTGCCGACAAAGAGCATTCTGAGGAACGGACCTGTTTGTCCGCCAAGCATGCGAACATAGGACGGAGTTATAAATGTTATCGTGATTCTCTTTGTTAGGAAGAATTTAGCTAAGGCCTTGGGATTTTTGATAGTTGCATAGGAGACGATAAAGTTCTTGCCACGAAATACGTTTAATCCTGCCAGGATTACAATTACAGTTGCAACGAAGTTCATCGGTGACAGCGTGGCTAATCTGTCCTTTTCATTAAATGGAACTTCGCCGTTTATGGTAATAGAGTCAATTGCTCTTTGAAGATTTCCATACTCATGGAGTACACCCTTAGGATTGCCTGTTGTTCCGGATGTATAAATCGCATATGCTGCATCATGGGGATCCGGATCCTCGTGACCCTCCAGGTACTCGGTATGCATTACAATGTCCCAGTTTTCTGAGGTTATTTCAAATTTACAGCCACAGTCATTCCTGATGTACTCGATTCTTTCGGGAGCATATGTGTCCTCTACAAGTGCCCATGCAGCACCTGCCTTCCAAACGCCTATCATCGCAACAATAGGCAGAACTCCTCTCGGAAGGTCAATCAGCACAAAATCTTCTTTGCCAATATTGTTTTCCTTTAGATACGCGTAGACTCTGCCAGACATGTCATCAAGCTGAGCATAGGTCACTCCCTTTGAATGTGCATCGTCGAAAAGAATTGCAGCATTGGGATCCTTTTTAGTATACTCATTTAGAATGTCAATTATAGTTCTCATATTCTCACCCTCTAACAACTTTCATCTAACAACAATATACTATTATTTACTGTCCCTTATTCGGCCTTTTGCTATCCATATTTCAAGCAGGCTCTTTGGTACTGTAATTATTATACGCCATTTTTGCTCACAAATAAATGATACGATTTGTTTTAAAATAATGCATCATGTTCGTCAAAAATCGTCTTAAATGTGTTACAATATAGTCAGGCTTTCTATGCGATTTTTTTCAAGGATTAGTGATTATGAAAATATTGATGGCTTCTGACTGCTATATTTTCCAAACCGGCGGTGTTACGAACGTCGTTCTTTCGCTTGTACGCGGACTGCGCAAGCAAGGACACGATGTACGGGTACTGGCACTTTCTAATAGTAGCCAATCATATAAGGACGACTATAACTATTTCATAGGATCTGTTCCGGCCTTCTATTATCCTGAGCAACGACTAAGCTTGATACGAAATAACACCCTTATCGGTGAGCTTATTGCGTGGAACCCGGATATTATCCATCTTCATACGGAAGGTTCGATTATGCACATGGCCCATATGATTGCGAAGGTTACGAAAACGCCAACAGTAATGACGGCACATACGGATTATGCTCATTTTATTTTTGGCCGTTTCCGCGAAACTCTCCCCGTGAAGCTCCTTGCGAACGGTTTCGGCAAATTCGCTTACGAATGGTCTTCAGCAGTCATCGCTCCCTCCGAAAAGGCGCGCGACTTTCCGGCGCTTCAGTCGGTTAAGGATCGAGTACATGTGATTCCAAATGGTATCGAGATTCATCGCTATCAAAAGGAAGTGTCCGAGGAACAAAAAAAGGAGCTTATAAAGGATTGCGGTTTCATAGACAACGGACAAATTATGGTGGTTATTTCTCGTGTCAGCAAGGAAAAAAATATCCGAGAATTAATACGCTATATGCCGGGACTGCTTGAGAAAGCACCAAATGCACAGCTATTGGTCGTGGGAGATGGGCCCGACAGAAGCAGGCTGGAGGCCCAATGCTCGACGGGAGACTTAGCAAAGCACGTTAGATTCATTGGCCGCATCGACCCGGATGAAGTATATAAATATTATGCCATCGGCGATATCTTTCTATCCGCATCCACATTTGAAGTCCATAGCATGTCATACTTGGAAGCGCTATCGTGCGGTCTTCCAATAGTCTGTCGTGAAGATAGAAGCATCGAAGGTGTGATTCTTCACGAGGAAAATGGATTTATCTATCGAACCGAAGATGAGTTTATAGAATACACTTCAAGGCTTCTCAATGATTCTGATTTGAGAACCAAGATGTCCGAAAATGCGGTTCAAAGAGCCGAGAAATTTACCGATGAAATTTGCGTGCAGCGCACCTATGCACTATACGAAGAAGTCTTAAATCAACATGTGAGCTGATTAATGGAGAACAAACAAACAAAAACAACTGAATTAAACGTAAGTCAGTTTTTTCAAAACAACATGATTGGCATGATTGCCGCAACTATGATGGCAATGCTCGGGCTTGTGGTAGATGGTATCATCACAAGCCGTTTTTTGGGTCCGGAATGTATGGCCGCCTACGGCCTTGTTACGCCTGTAGTAAATATGATCATGTTCTTTTCAGGTATCTTTTCCGGAGGAACACAAGTAATATGCGCACATCTGGTTGGCAGAGGAAAAAACGCAGAAGCGAAGAGTGTTTTTTCCATGTGCATGTTGGTTACGATTATTTTATCAGTCATTCTTATGGGCGTCATATTTATATGGCGCAATGAAATCAGCATGTCGCTGGGCGCTTCAGGCAAATCAATAAATCTTTTGCCGATGGCTTCCGACTATTTGCTGGGTGTTTTGTTTTCCATACCATCAGTAATCCTTCTTTTTGAATTCAATGGCCTTATGCGTCTGGACAATGACCCTCAGCGCATCATTGTCGCTGTCACTGTA
This sequence comes from uncultured Clostridia bacterium, assembly GCA_947302715.1. GTDB lineage: Bacteria > Bacillota > Clostridia > Peptostreptococcales > Anaerovoracaceae > Eubacterium_B. Next base: position 37,408 of record CAMYVY010000019.1, on the reverse strand, counting down.
ATGACTTTGTTGGATATTGTCGGAGACCTTCTGAACGCGCTCGTCATTCACGGTGGAATGCTTGGAATGGGGCTTTCGACTTCCATAAGCTATGGAGTGGGCCTTATAATCATGCTCTTTCATTTCCGCAGGAAGGATACCTTGTTCCGCTTTTCATTGAAGGGATTAAAGCTTAGTGACCTTAAAGACATCATAATTACGGGTTCTTCCACCGCAACCGGTTCCGGTGCTGCGATGCTTAGAAACAGAGTGCTTAACGGCATTATGCTTGGATTTCCATATGCCGTGGCCGCAACTTCCGCACTCAGCGTGATTAATACAATCTTGAATATCACATCCGGCATCATGGGAGGAATGGGCTTGACTTGTTCCATGGCGGCTGGCCTAATAGCCGGAATTCCAGGGGAGAAACATGAAGAAAAGAAGCGAGAACTGATTAGAGTTACGCTTAAGAACGCCTTGATTTTAGCGGCAATAATGATTGTTTTGCTACTCGCTTTCGCACCGAATATCATCGGCATCTTTGAAGGGGAAGGTGGAGAGGAAATGAAGTCAATCGCCGTGCGAGGTCTTAGGATTTATTCTCTCGGTCTATTCCTATATGCAGTGAATACTGCGTTTATCAATTATTCGCAAGGAATGAGGAGAATGGTTGTCGCGAATGTTTTTTGCTTCCTTGAGAACTTCGTATTTATAGTAATCCCCGCTCTCGCTCTTGCCGGTATCGTAGAAGCAGACGCAGTATGGTCCGCATTCCCTATCGCAGAGGCGCTTACCCTCACTTCCATCATAATATTTAGATTTTCATCCAGGCATTTGATTCTCGGTGATAAGCATTCATCTTAATTATTTATTTGATTTAACTGCACCGACCTTGAATCCATTCATTACTGCGATTGCACACTTGGTTCCGAGTTCGTCGTAGACTTCAACATAGTAGCAACAGGTGTGTTCGCCGTCTCTTTTCACATTGGCTTCTGCAAAAAGCTTCTTTCCAACGGCAGGGGTTAGAAAAGTAATCTGGCTATCAAGGGTTACTGTACCCGGTCTGTTGAAATTTGCCGCCACACCAAAGGCGAAATCCGCCATAGTATAATACACGCCTCCCATTATCGTTCCACCGGCATTTAAATGTTTACCGTCCAATGAGAGTGTAACTAAACTAAATCCTTCTCTTACTTCTTCTATTTCTATTCCCGTTGCTTCGGTGGCATATTTATCTTTACTAAAGAATTCTCTGGATTCTTCTATGCTCTTAATCATTGTTACTCTTTCCCTTTTACTACTAATTGTGACCAATATACTCCATACACATCATAGTTAAATCATCAAACTGCTCTGCACTTTCAACAAATAGGTCCACTTCTTTTTTTACTCCCATCAAGATGTCTTTAGTTGATGATTCCCTATATTTATTTAATGCGACTATCATTCTGTCGGTGCCAAATAATTCTTCGTCTATATTGGTGGCCTCCGGAACACCGTCGGTATAAACAAATATTTTGTCTCCTGGATTTAAGTTAATCTCATAGTCGGTATACTTTAAATCCTCCATTCCGCCAAGAACAAATCCGTGCTTGTCCTTTATAAGTTCGAATGTCCCTCCTGCTCTCATTATTGTCGGATACTCGTGTCCGGCATTCGCGGCTACGAGCTTACCCGTTGAAACTTCCAAGATTCCGAGCCACATGGTTACAAACATTTCGGCCTGGTTGTTCTTTGATATAGCATTATTTACATCGGTCAAAACCTCGGCCGGAGACTTTCCGGGAGCCGAACTATTCTCCATCAAAATCTTTGATGCCATCATGAAGAGCGCGCCCGGGATTCCCTTTCCTGATACATCTGCTATGGCGATGCAGAGATGATCATCATCAGTAAAGAAGAAATCGTAGAAGTCTCCACCTACCTCCTTGGCAGGGTCCATCGACGCATAAATGTCGAATTCCTTTCTTTCGGGGAACGGCGGGAACAGATTCGGAAGCATTGATGCCTGGATGCGCGCACCCAAGTCGAGCTCAACTCCGATTCTCTCGCGCTCCTTCGTTATCTCCTGGATTTCCAATGTATATGCATCCATCTCCTTGGCTAAATCTACGACATCATTGGAAAGGTCCTTCATCTCGTTTTCGATGCGAACCTGGCTTAGACTTTCCTCTACAGCCTCGCTATCCTTATCAGTTTTATATTTTCTAATGCTCTCCTGTATGTTTTTTAGAGGTCTAAGGACAAAGCCGTAGATTATGCCGAGGCAGATGAGCGACAGTATGGTCTGATACGCAACCGCAAGCATAGTATTATGCCTTGCCTGCTTGTTAATGGTATCAACTACATACGTTAGATCGTATGTCAGTCCTATTAACACGGGACGCCCATTAACATCTCCAATATGAGAATAGTAGTCAACATAGTCTCCGGCATCGGCAAGATGTGAAGAATTCTTCGTTGCGTTCTTCATAGCTTCTCTTTGACTCTCATCCACCTTGACGCTGATTCCTATAGGATAGACTTCTTCGTAGCTGGTTCCTCTTACCGAGTCCGGGTCAGCAGCACTGAACATAAAGAATTGAGAATCAAAGGCTTCGTTGGGGAGAACGCAGAAAAGGAAGTCAACATCATAGGCCTGCTTAATCTGATTGATTCTTGTAATAAACCACGAATACGCAACCTCTGCATAGAGTTTTTGATCGTATGTCTCCATGGACTCCACTTGCTCGGGTGTGGCATACTTAAACTGGATATCCGGGTGACGATTCTTCCATGCCTTATATTTTTGCTCAGTAGAAGTATTGGCACTGAAGTCAGAATCATATTCGATGTCCATCTTTTCATAATTCTCGTACCAATATTTCATCAGCCATTCATATGTCGGATATTCTTTTAGCGACATCTCAACTTCTCGAGCGACGTTAGATGCGATTTCCTCAATCTCTGTCTTGACGTTTTTGGTAGAAGCAATCCTTTGATTGTAATAAGAAAGCATTCCTGTCAGAATTGTTCCTACAAGAAAAAGAATTGCTACCTGTATAATGATGCTCTTCGCTTTATTCTTCATGATTCTATTTTAGAACAAAACTTAAAAAAGAGCAACGAGCACCATGCAATCAATTGATTGCATAACGCAAGTTGCTCTCTACATTCTATTTAGCAGTACTATGCCAATATATCAATCGAATATATTAGCTGTTCAGAAGCAGCAAGCTGAATACGAGCGTAAACAGAGCTACCGTTTCTGCGATACCGATTACAATGAAGTAGTTCGCGGTACCCTTTCCTGTTGCACCGAGCGCATCTGCAGAAGCTGCTGCGCACTTGCCCTGGAACAATGCGGATAGTCCTATTGCGAGTCCGCCAAAGATTCCTACGCCGAGAGCGAGTCCCGGATTATCTGCTGCGGAACCTCTGATAAAGTTCATTAGAAGGAATCCGTAGATTGTCTGTGTGAGCGGTGCACCTGTGAAAGCGATCATGATGAACGGTGCGGGTTTACCACTGGCATAGCACTTTTTCCAAGCGCCTACTGAGGACATACCTGCAAAGCCAGCTCCAAATGCTGAACCAGCAGCGGATAAACCAAGGGCTGCAGCCATACCTAAAAATGCAAGATTCATAATAATATCTCCTTTTCTTATATAATTGTTATTTCACTTAGCTAACTTTATCTACTTCCTCAAAGGGCTCATATGGTACACCTGTCCATTCCAGACCGGCCTGGCCTGAGAACTCGAGTACGTTTAGACGTACACCGTGAACCACCACTGAGAGGAAACACATAACGATGTTTAGGGCGTGGCCGATTAGCACTACCACCACTCCGAGAATCATCATAGGACCGCTCATTCCGGCTGCAATTCCGTTAAAGCTCTGGGAGATTGCAACACCTGCCATACCTACGGCGAACAGTCTTATGTAACTCATTACGTTACCGAAGCAACTTATGGTATCGAGGAATACTGTGAACGCTCCGCTTAGACCCGACTTAAGTCCCTGACCAAAGCTCTTGTCCGGGGACATTCCTCCGAACAAAAGTACCAGGATGAATCCTGCCGCAATCAGTCCGAATACCGGAGTTAGCGGAATAGGATCATGGATGACCAAGTTGAGTGCCAATAGATACATCGCGATTACCGATACCATCCAGCCCATATCAGCAACCCAGGATAGATCCTTTTCCGGAATCTTTTTCTTTGCTGACAGTATGCAGCCTAGAGCCATTTGAATTGCTCCTATAGAGAAGGAGAACTTCATGATTGCGTTCTGAGTTACTGTGCTTGTCAGTCCGAAATATTTCGGATAGGTTGCCAGACTCGGTATGACGAGCGCCTTCAGGAATGGTACATTCATGGCACTCTCCATGCCGAACCATGTTCCGGTAACTGCTCCCCAGATTATCGTTGCTATGGATAGCACATACAGAAGGAATGTTATATTTGTCATCTTCTTCTGCATAATGTTTAGTGCAATCGTTCCGATTAGGATCAAAACTCCATATGCACCATCACCAATAATCATTGCGAAGAACAGTACGAAGAACAGGAAGAACCATAGTGAGATGTCCTGCTCTCTGTATCCCGGGAGAATTCCCAGGACATCAAATACCGGCTTAATCAGGTTGGATACTTTGTTGTAGCGTACCTTGGTAGGTACCTTGTCGTCATCTTCAGCCACATCCTCTGCTGCCCATGCACATCCCTTTTCTGCAGCCATGGTCTTTACCTTATCAAGATCTGCCTCCGGAATATATCCGGAAACCCATACGAAGTCTCCATCGCCTTCTGTTGTTGCTTCCGCTTCGGAGAAGTTTACTTCGTTCTGAGCCTTGACCATCTCGGCCTTGAAGCTTTCATCATATATTGACGCAGCCTTCAGGGTCTCGTCGCAATCCTTGATTGCTTCCTGAGACAGTTCGATATCATGTTGAAGGTCGGACATGCTTCTCTCCGGTAGTACGAATTCAGTCGCCTGAATCTCTGCCGGAAGAGTTCCCATAACCGCAATCGCACGTTGCTTATCTACAGGTGCCAGGTTTATCAGTTTGACATTCTCATCTTGTAATGCAGCCTGATATTCCTTCTCGCCGATTCGATAGAAGTGGAAGTCATATCCCTTGCGCTTTAGATCCGCAAGTTCTGCAGGCGAAAAGTCACCCCACGCAGATATTCTATCGATTTCAGATTTAGCTGTGCTTATTTCCTGATTCAAGATGCTCTTTTTCTCCAGGGCATCCTGAACTCCGGAATACATCTTATTAAATTCTTCTTCCGAGAGTATCTCTTTGCTTGCCTTCTGTTTCGGTTCTGCATAGTCCCTTAGAGCCATTGCAGTCCTGGACAGATTCTGTAAGCGGTCGAGAACCTCACGGTCTGCACTTTGTTTTTCCGAGAGGTGTACTACGCCTATATCCTTGAGGCCTTGTAGCATCTGCTCCTTACCGGAGGTTGATGTTACGACATGCACCATTTTCATTTTTTCAATCATGCCTGCACCTCCTCCAGTTTCTTCTTCGAGATCTTGCCTCGTACTACGGCCGCTGTCTGTTGGTCTCCCAGATATACCTGGATTACGCGGATATTCTCTTTGGCTTCAGGGATCTTGACCTTTTCGAAGAGGTTAACTCTCTGCGATGTGGTCCTTAGTTCTGATTCCAATAGTTCCACTTGTTTCCTAAGCGTGGAGGCCTGTGCGTCCAGCGAGGCTATGTCACGAAGTTTGAAGACAGCAGTGTCCACCCAAAGCGGATAGTCATCTACGTCGTAATTGATATCTTTGAAGGTTAATTCTTGGAATGCCGGAACGGCTACACCTGCGATATTCTCATCAACTGCGATAACCTTGTCCGGTTGTACCAATTGTTCAATCTTCTTCTCATCATCAAAGATTTCATTTTCGGCGAATACAGCTATCCATTCATCCAAATCACCGATCATTCGAGTGCGTTCCGCTTCCTTCTCTTCCAGTTCCTGACGAACCTTCATGATTACTGATTGCAGCTGTTGCTTCTTTAGCTGCAGGGTCGGAAGATAGCGCTCAAACTGCTTCAGGTTTTCCTTCTGCTTCTTCAGTTCATTCTTTGTTAGTTTGATAGCCATGAACCGCTCCTTTTTTTAATTAACCGCTGCTTGATTTGGCCATCTCTCTTTGATGAGCGCAGTCTGTAAGCCTGTCTCGTTGGGTTCGAAGCATTCAGCAAGGATTTCCCAACCAAGATCGAGAGCAGCCTCCAGCGGAATATTAACGGAGAGATCCATAAGTTTTGATTCAAACAGCTCACCATATTTAATGAGCTTTTCGTCCCACTCAGTCATATTGAAGCCCATGGATCTCTTCTCAAGACTTTCATTATACTGAGCATAGAGACGAATCATACCATCCATCAGTGCACGGTGGTCGTTTCTGGTCTTGCCGTTTACGTTCTGTTTTAGACGGGACAGAGAACCAAATGGCTCGATATGTCCGTTCTTCAGATAGTACTGACCTTCCGTAATATATCCCGTGTTGTCAGGTACCGGGTGAGTAACGTCATCACCAGGCATCGTTGTAACACCGAGGATAGTGATGGATCCGGCGCCCTGGATGTCCACGGCCTTCTCATAACGAGCAGCCAGCGAACTGTAGAGGTCTCCGGGGTATCCACGGTTGGACGGAACTTGTTCCATAGTAATCGCCATTTCCTTTTGGGCATCGGCGAAGTTTGTCATATCGGTTAGGAGTACAAGTACTCTCTTTCCTTCCAGAGCGAATTGCTCGGCAACTGCGAGAGACATGTCCGGAACCAGAGTACATTCTACGATCGGGTCAGCCGCTGTATGAATGAACATTACAGTGTGGCTCATGGCTCCGCCCTTTTCCAGGGTATCACGGAATTCCATGTAGTCGTCGTACTTGAGTCCCATGCCGCCCAGGATGATGACGTCAACTTCAGCCTGCATGGCTATACGAGAGAGAAGCTGGTTGTATGGTTCTCCGGAGATGGAGAAGATAGGAAGCTTCTGGCTCTCTACCAAGGTATTGAATACATCGATCATCGGAATACCTGTACGGATCATGTGCTCCGGAAGAATACGCTTTGATGGGTTGAAGGACGGTCCGCCGATTGGAATCATGTTCTCTGTCAGAGCCGGACCGTTATCTCTCGGTACTCCCGCACCATTAAAGATACGGCCAAGGAGGTGATCCGAGAAGGATACCATCATAGGTCTTCCAAGGAAGCGGACGGGGTCTGTGGTGCTAACGCCCTGGGCTCCCGCAAATACCTGGAGGGAAACGAGGTCCTTGTCCAGCTTTATTACGTTAGCATAGCTATCGCCCACCAGCGCCAGGTCGCCGTTTTTGACGCCCTCCGCACGAACGGTAACTACGTTACCGACTATTGATTCTATCTTTGTATATATCTTTTGCATTTTCCGACCTCCTACATAGCGACCTTTGACATATAAAGGTCAGAAATTTTCTTTTGCTGTGCTTCGAACTCCGGAGACTCCCATTCGGTACCATGCCAGTCGAGGAATTCCTGTCTCAGCTGGTTGAAGAAGGAACGGATTTCTCTCTTGTCTGTCAGATCATAATTCTGATTCATGGCATCAAAGAGAACCTCAAATTCCTTGTTCTGTCTCTCGGGTGAGCAAGCCTGATCTATTGGATCAAAGGAGTTTTGCTGCAGATATACGGCATCCAGAAGTTCACCCTTTTGATAGATGATGTAGTCGTCGTTGGAGGTACCCTCCTCACCTACTACCTTCATCATCTGGTTTACTTCGATACTTCTGATAAGTACGCTTCTGGCTTTGTTGATGCTATCCATATCGATAACGCCTGTGTACTTTGACCAGGAGTCTACCGGGTGAATGGATGGATATTTACGAGCATCGGAACGTTCTCTGGAGAGTCCGTGGAATGCTCCTACTACCTTCAGCGTTGCCTGTGTTACAGGTTCTTCGAAGTTACCACCTGCAGGGGAAACCGTACCGCCGATTGTGATGGAAGCTATAGATCCATCTTCCAGACGAACCTTTCCGGCTCTTTCATAGAATGCGGCGATTGAAGACTCCAGATATGCAGGGAATGCTTCTTCTCCAGGTATTTCTTCCAGACGTCCACTCATTTCACGCATGGCCTGAGCCCAACGGCTGGTGGAGTCTGCGAGAAGAAGTACATCAAGTCCCATCTGTCTGTAGTATTCTGCCAAAGTTACCGCAGTATATACGGAAGCTTCTCTTGCCGCTACCGGCATGGACGATGTATTACAGATGATGATTGTTCTCTCCATCAAGGAACGTCCTGTCTTCGGGTCGATCAGTTCCGGGAATTCGGTCAGTACTTCTACAACTTCGCCGGCACGCTCTCCGCAAGCAGCTACGATTACGATATCTACATCGGAGTTCTTTGCCTGCATGTGCTGCAGAACTGTCTTTCCTGCACCGAATGGTCCAGGTGTACAGAATGTACCGCCCTTAGCTACAGGAAGGAATGCATCGATACAGCGAAGCTTGGTTACAAGCGGTTCACTTGGACGAAGCTTTTCCTCGTAGCATTTTACAGCCTGCTTAACCGGCTGAGTAAACACCATGGAGAGATCTCTCTCTTCTCCCTTGTCGTTTTCAATTGTACAAATGGTGGAATGAACATTGTACGAGCCTGCTTCTTTGATGGATTTTACCTTCCAATCATCGCCCTTCAATGTAAATGGCACCATGATGTGATTGGTGAACAGCCCCTCCGGAACGGTACCTACTGTGGAGCCTGCTTTTACGCGGTCACCAACCTTTGCAACCGGGGTAAAGTCCCAATCGCGATCCGGAATTGCATCCAGATATACGCCTCTATCCAAGAAGAATCCGCATTCCTCTGCAAGCTGTGGAAGAGGATTCTGCAGACCATCAAAAACCTGTGTCAAGAGGCCCGGTCCCAGATCTACGCTCATGAGTTCTCCGGTGAATTCCACTGGGTCACCAACTTTGATACCGTTTGTCATTTCGTAGATCTGCATACTTACTTCCCCGTTTCTGATACGAATTACCTCACCTTTGAGGCGTTTATCATCAACGAGGATGTAACCCACTTCGTTCTTACGAACGGAGCCATCGAAATCAACAGTTATCAGGTTGCCGTTGACTCCGGTTACATATCCTGTTTCTGTTTTCATATAACACTCCTGTTACAAACTATATACTTGCTGCTGTATCCCCTCGAAAAGAGTCTGGAATTCAGCCTTGCCCTTATCCTGCTCAAAACTTGTCAACCGCTCCAGTAGCTTCAACTTGATTGCATATCCGTAGAGCACATGGTCGTCAAACATATGTAGACCTACCAGCGAATCCAGATTGTCGAATTCATATTCCAACAGTATTCTCTCTGCATCCAACGGATTCTTTGCAGCGAGCGCCGAAGACACTACCTGCGAGATTATTCCATCCTTGTCGTATGCTGCTGAATAACTCTTTCCCAAATTCAGGCTTCTCTGATAGTTGAGTTCTTTGGTCAGCATTCCATAGAATTCGGCCCATTCTTTGACGAGCGGACCATCGGTGGAATCAAGCGTCAGATTCTTTAGAATCTCGTAGTCTTCATCGCTCACGTTCGACTGGCAATAGGACAGGAATTCGTCGTATGTGATGGGCATATCCCCGTCCGTCCTTAGTTCAGGCAGGCTTGCAATCAGATAATAATATGAAGCCATGCTATGCCTCCTTCTCTTCTAGAAATCCAGATCTCTGAAGTATGGCATCAGCATCTCCATGATTCCATCATCCGAACAATCAAAATAGCCGGAACCATCCTTGGCAGCAAGTCTGAATCCCTGCTGAACACCCTTGGTTGGTCTGATTTCCAGTCCGTTTTTGATTTCCTCGGCCAGCTCGGTCTTCAGTGCTTCGCTAACCTCAGATACTTCTGCAGCATAATCTGCAACGTTTTCACCGGTAACTGCCGCGCGAATCAATTTCCCCAGCCCTTCGCCAGTTAGCTCTTTTCTGATGTCTGAGGCAAGGATCTTTTCGAATTCACCCTGGATTTCGCTCTTGAAAGCCAGAACGGCATCTCTCTTTGCCTGTTCTGCGCCAACTACAGCACTTTCCTTCAGAATCTCGATCTCCTTTGTTGCTGCATCCTTGTACTGCTGTGCCTCAGCCTTTGCGCTGTTGACTATGGACTCGGCCTTTTTCTTTGCTTCCGCAATGATAGATTCTGCTTCGGCATTTGCCGCCTCTAAACCTTCTTTGCGTATAGAGGAAACAAGGTCTTGAATCTGTAATTCCATAGGCACCTCCTTATTATGGAATCAATAACTCTAACATAAACTAGCTGTATACTAAACTTCCTTTATATTGGATAAATTGGAAACATGCCCTATACATTAAATCAAAAGAGCCTTGCTTTCTTCCTGCAGCGGGATAAAGCATGGCCGCTTCTTTTAAATATCAACACGGCCTTCGGTAGGCCTGGTGACTGTATGAATCGTATCTTGGATCATAATCTCCTTCTCTCTCCTCGATAAAGATGCTTTGTCGTTTATTATAATACAGAGGCTAATTTCTTGCAAGTTCAAATATTCTCTTAATTCTGTTATTTACACCTGACTTCTTGAGTGGAGGGTCCAGCATCTCGCCAAGCTGGGTTAAACTTGCATCCGGATTGTTTAATCTGAGCTCCGCAATCTCCTTTAATTTCGGAGACATGGTCTCATATTCACCGCTTTTTTTCAAGGAATTGATGGCTTCTATCTGTTCAAGTGCAGCATCAAGGGTCCTATCCATATTCGCGCTGTCACAATTTGTAAGACGAATGGCCTCTTCCTTAATTTCCTTTTCTATCATGGTGTTGTCCAAGGCCAAAACATAAGAATGGGCACCCATTATAGCCAAGGTATCACGGACATAGGATGAATTTTTCATGTATATTACATATTTTCCTCTGCGTTTGGAAAGCCCGCACGATAAATCAACAAAGCTGTTAATTAGCTTTTGTAAATCCTTGGCCAGCGTCTCCGTTTCACATGCTATCTCCAAATGATAACCTTTTCTTGGGTCCGTAACAGTTCCTGCTCCGAGGAACATTCCCCTCAAATAAGACTTTTTGCAGCATTTGGATTTTATTAGGCCCTCATAGATTCCGTCCGTGAGATAGTTTTGGCCCTTACGCACCATAAGTAGTCCGGTTTCTCTTAAGATTTCCTCACCGGCACCTTCGTGGTCAATCGTGAGCCTGTATCTCCTATCTTTTCCGAAGAGCTCAGTTTCCTGGACCTGGACTTCCATGTCAATGCTGTCCCCAAAATAGTCCTTGATGAGTCTCTTATAGTGCCTGGCTATGGCCGGATTCGATGTGGTCGCAATTATTCCAAATCTGCCGCCACCAAAAAATGCTGCCGTCCCGGATACCCGGAAAAATCCGGATATCTCAGCAAGCTGGCAGCATGGTTTTTCTGGTTCGTTTCTCGCTAATTCGTTTTTTACGTCAGAAGCAAAACTCATATCCCTATTTCCTTGGCGGCAGGGACAGGATTTCTCTTGCCTCGTCCGGTGTCGCAATTTCTCGACCCAGAAGCTTGGCAAGTTCCACTACCTTGGCCACCATTTCACCATTGCTCTTGGCAAGAACACCCTTTTCCATATACAGGTTGTCCTCAAATCCAACTCTCACATGGCCACCCATGGAAATGGTCGCTGCAGCAATATGCCACGCATTTTTACCGATTCCTGTGGCAGTCCACGTGGATCCCGGGGGTATTGATTCTGCCATATATACCAAATCCCTAATGGTTGCGCTCATCTGAACTCCAAGAACGAAGTCCCAGTGAAGAGGATGAACCAGGAGGCCCTTCCTGTCAGCAACCTTTAGCGCAAGATCGATCATTCCCTTATCGAATACTTCGAGTTCGGGTTTAATTCCTCTCTCCTTTAGTATTTTGGCAAAGTTTTCAATTGTAGTGTCCGTATTTATGAATATTTCATCCCCACCAAAATTGCAGGTTCCGCAATCCAATGTTGCCATTTCGGGAGTCGGAGTAACTTCCGTCGACTGAAGTCTCTCCAGATCCGTCATTCCAACAGCTCCACCCGTGGAAGGCTGGATGATGACATCGGGGCACTCCTTCCTTATTGCATCGATGCATTCCTGGAAGCGACCCTTATCCTGGGTTGGAGTTCCGTCATCCCATCTAACGTGAAGGTGGATCAGTGCCGCACCCGCGTCATATGCAGACTTGGCCTCGCGCACGATTTCTTCAACAGTATAGGGCACTGCCGGATTTTGCTCCTTGGTGACTTCAGCACCACAAATACAAGCACTGATAATTAGCTTTTCCATAAGATTCTCCTTTTTTATATATAGTCTAATAGTCCTAAACAAATTGTATCACTAAAGGTCCCTGTGTTCAAGGGTCACACGATAGCCTCGGGCCTTTAATTCCTTCGACATTCTGTCCGCCATCGCCACCGATCTGTGTTGGCCTCCGGTGCATCCGAAGGCTATATTAAGGTGTTGTTTTCCTTCCTTAACATAGCTCGGTATCAGGTCTTCCAATAGATTAAGCAGGTCCCCTACGAATTTTTCCGCTACGGGTTGTTTAAAAATGAAATTGGAAACCTTCTTGTTGTTACCCGTAAGTTTCTTTAACGATGCCACATAATAAGGATTCGGTATAAACCTCATATCGAAGACCAAATCCGCCTCTACGGGGATTCCTCGTTTATATCCAAAAGACCCGATATTAATAGCAAACGAGCTTGTTCCTCCCTCACTGAACAGTCTTCCTATCTCAACTTGGAGGTCACTTACCTTCATGTCGGTAGTATCTATTATATAGTCGGATAAATCGCGTATTTCTCTGAGCCTCTCCTTTTCCTCAAGGATTACATCCTTTGTCGTGGATCCCTTTGCAAGGGGATGATTCCTCCTGGTTTCGCTGTATCGCTTAACGAGAGTGCGGTCGGAAGCCTCTATGAACAAAATTTTACAGTCAACATCGTCTCTTGCTTTTAGCTCCTCTATGCTCATTTTTAAGTCATCAAAGAATTCGCCGCCGCGAACGTCTACAACAAACGCAGCCTGGGTCATCCTCCTCTTGGATGTCATGGCCAGACTAATAAAATCGCTTATAAGCGATGGCGGCATATTGTCAACGCAATAATAGCCTCGGTCCTCAAACCAGTCTATCGCGTTGGTCTTTCCGGCACCGGAAAGGCCCGTAAGTATTACGACTTCCATTTTTTCAGAGGTGTCTTTACCTGCTGTTAAATTGTCAGTCATGGATCCTCCTCATTCATACATAAACATTGCAATCTATATCGGCTTCTTTCAGGTGATTATTCGAATCTCAGGCTCTAACTCCACGCCGAATTCATTCTTAACTTTTTCCTGGACAGCCTTCATCAGGCCAAGAATATCCTGAGATGTGGCTCCCCCCTTATTTATAATAAAGCCTGCATGCTTTTCGCTTATCTCTGCCCCTCCAACAGAGAAGCCCTTTAGTCCTGCATCCTCTATGAGTTTTCCGGCAAAATTCCCCGGCGGACGCTTAAAGAAGCTTCCCGCACTCGGGTATTCCAAGGGCTGTTTGGATGAACGTCTTTCCGCAAGTTCCTTCATATAGGCATTTATCTCTTCCTTGTTTCCCCTTTCCAGTTTAAATACAGCCTCAAGGACTATGTCTCCGCTCTCCATAAGCGCGCTATGCCTATAGGATAAGTCCAGCTCGTCAGCAGGAATATACTTGATGGGGTCGGACATCATGCCGGGAGAAAAAACCTTGATCCCCTGCAACGTATTCTTGATTTCACCATCATATGCGCCGGCATTCATAAATACTGCTCCGCCTACGCTTCCCGGAATCCCTGCGGCAAATTCGAGTCCAGTTAATCCTGCCGCTCCTACCGACTTGGCGAGGCGCGACAGCAAGGTGGATGCGCCTACCGTTACAGTTACCCGACCATCCTCGTCGGATTCATCTTTAATATCTATGTAGTCAAAGCCTTCGCCCAATTTCACAACCAAGCCGTCATATAGTTCGGAAGCAAAGAGAGTATTTGAACCATTTCCAAGAAATATCGTAGGCCTTGATTCTGCCCCTTTTATCTCCGCAGACTCTGATGCCAGCACAGCCTTAAGTTCCTCAACATCATCCACAATTACAAACCGGCGAACTTTGCCGCCGGCTCTGAAACTCGTGAATTGTGACATGTCTTGATTATTCAATTCCTTCATTTGTTATTTCCTCTGTTATCTTTCTCTGCCGCTTCCTCTTTATCTGCATCAAGACCTTTGTCCGGGGTTTGACCCGTATCGTTTATGACTTCCGAATCGTCTATTTCATATTTTGTATAATGGGTATAGTCCATTGTATCTTGAGCCAAGCCCTTTTTCTCAAGCTTGTTCCTCACAAACCATCCGGCATAATAATACAGCACGGCAAAGACCGGAACACCGAGAACCATTCCGGCAAATCCAAACAAACCGCCACCAATTATAATAGCGAACATGACCCAAAAACTTGCTATTCCGATTGAATTACCCAAAATCTTAGGTCCAATCACATTGCCATCGAGCTGCTGAATCACGATAATCAGAATCAAGAAATATAGAGCCTGAAGCGGGTTAACCAAGAGAATGAGCAGTACCGACGGGATTGCTCCGATAAACGGTCCAAAGAACGGTATAATATTGGTAATTCCCACTATCGTACTTATAAGCATCGAATAAGGCAAGTTCAATATGCTCATGGCAATAAAGCAAAGTACACCTATTATGAGTGAGTCTAAGATTTTACCCGATATAAATGCGCCGAAGGTCTTGTTTGTATAATCGGCAAAGAAGAATATCTCTTCCGCACTGTCTTCCTTAAAGAAAGCCATAATGGTTTTCTTTAACTGTGCCACGAAGGTTTCCTTTCCATTAAGAAAATATACACAGGCAATGACTCCAATAACGATGTTTAGTATCGTCTTGATAGTTACTATTACCCCGGACGATACCCTTTGCACCAGTGAACCCATGCTCGGAAGGAATGTGTTTTGGACCCAGGAAATCACATGATTCTGAAATTCCTCCACATTTTCCTGCAAGGTTTCGGCAAGGGCAATGTTCTCCATATTATCAAGGTAATCATTTATAACTTCAGTAAAATGTCTTACATCTCCGGGAAGGGTCTGCGAAAGTCCCGTAATACTCTCGACAAGTTGGGGAATGATTAATGCTCCGATTCCTACAATTGCGCCAAAGAGCACCAATATAGAAACCACCGTTGCTATAATCTTTGATATCTTTAAAGCTGACGTTGGCTTCGCTGATCCTTTTATGACCGGGTAGGTTTTTCTAATTATGAAGCTGTATATTGGATTTAAAAGATAAGCCATTATAAATCCATATACGAACGGAGACACTATCGTTAAAAACGTAGATATTCCGGTTTTAAAGCCTCCGAAATTATTCGTTATCTGAAAGAAAACGACAAGTAAAGCTCCGGCCAAAAATATGGTCGCTCCCCATTTGAAATACTCACTTCTAAAGATTCTTTTCATCTATTGGTACCCTCTACGCAGTATCCTTTTGCATGCTGTCCTATTTTCTTCCTATCAGGTTCTTAAAGAATCCTCTTCCTAAGGTTGATCCAAGATTACTTCCAACCTTCTTTCCAAGGTCTCCACCGATGGTATTACCAACCAGTTTACCGAATTCCCTGCCGAGAGTGCTTCCGACGGAGCCTACCGCGTTCTTTGCATGGCGCTCCCTTTCTCTCTGAGCCTTTTCTATTGCCTTCTGTTCTTCCTTTAGAGCCCTCTCATATTCCTTCTGTGCTTCCTTCTCGGCTTTTTCTCTCGCCTTAAGTGCTTCTCTCTCAGCCTTTTCCTGCGCCTTCAAGGCCTCCTTTTCAGCCGCGGCATCTTCCTTGGCCTTCTGTTTTTCAAATTCCGCCTTCTCCTTCTCAAAGGCAGCACGCTCAGCATCAAGTCTTGCTTGCTCAGCTGAAATGGCAGCCTGCTCGGAGAGCACCTCATATGCGGACTCATTGTCCATGGATGAATTGTATTTCTCCATTCCGTCACTTGCCATCATGGATGCTCTAATGGCTGAATCCCCAGGACCCATCAAGCTCTGTGGGCAAATGATTGCTGTCCTTTGGGTGACCATTGGTATACCGTCGGAATCCAGGAACGAAACCAGTGCCTCGCCGGTGCCAAGCTCGGAAATGATGTCCTCCGTTTTAAATGCGGGGTTCTCTCTAAAGGCCTGAGCTGCTGCTCTGACGCCTTTTTGCTCTGCAGGAGTATAGGCGCGAAGTGCATGCTGAACCCGGTTTGAGAGCTGAGCAAGGACGGCATCCGGGATATCCGCAGGATTCTGCGTCACAAAGAACACGCCTACGCCCTTTGATCTTATAAGCTTAACCATCTGCTCTATTTTCTGAATAAAGATTGACGGCATGTCGCTGAAGAGGAAATGCGCCTCGTCGAAGAAAAAGACCAGCTTCGGTTTATCGCTGTCCCCGACTTCCGGAAGTTTTTCAAAAAGTTCAGCCATCATCCATAGGAGGAAGACCGCATAGAGCTTCGGATTTTGAACGAGCTTCACAGAATCAAGCACATTTATCATACCGTTTCCGTTTATATCGGGACGAATCCAATCCATAATATCGAGGTCAGGCTCACCAAAGAAGAGATTGCCGCCTTGATCCTCGAGAGGTAAAATAGCTCTCACTATTCCGCCGAGCGACTGTTGTGTAATATTGCCGTAGTTTAGGATGTATTCATCCTTATGCTCGCCAACATAATTCACCATAGCCCTAAGATCCTTCAGGTCTATCAAGAGCAGTCCATTGTCATCTGCGATTCTGAATATGATATTAAGTACACCCTCCTGCGCATCGGAAAGATTAAGGATTCTGGCGAGGAGTTCGGGTCCCATGTCGGATACCGTAGCTCTGATCGGATGTCCGGCTTCCCCATAAATATCCCAAAACGTAGTTGTATAGCCTTTATACTTGAAATAGTCCCTAATCCCGAATTTATCGATTCTATTTTCCATGTCGTCCGACTGTCGACCGGGAGTGCAAATGCCTGAAACATCGCCCTTGACGTCGCACATGAAGACGGGAACACCGGCATCGGCAAACGACTCGGCGAGGACCTTCATGGTGATGGTTTTACCTGTACCTGTTGCACCCGCGATGAGTCCATGCCTGTTACTCATTGAAAGGTCCAGATAAACACTATTCCCCTCAGAATCCAAACCTGCATAAATTCTGTTATCTATAAGCATTTCATACCTCCATTACAAGTGGTCATATGGACATAAATATACATATATATATTCTAACCTAAAACAAGCATTTAGTTCAAGAACAAAATCATTGAAGTTCGAGGCGATAAAGCCAATTGTATACTCGCATTCTTTATTGTATAATTTTGATTAACGGGGATTGGATTTTGCGCGTAGAGAAAGGATGCTAATAATGAGCGATATCATTGTAATCGGAATTGCAGGCGGAACCGGAAGCGGAAAAACCACCATCACCCAGGAAATAGTAAAAAGCCTGGGCAGCCACGTTACAGTTATAACCCATGATAGCTATTACAAGGCTCATCACGAGATGAGTTATGACGAACGTATCAAGCTTAACTACGACCATCCAAATGCCTATGATACAGAGATGTTCGTTCACGACCTTAGTTCACTTCGTCAGGGCGAGGTTGTAGAATGCCCAGTCTATGACTACACCATCTACGATCGATCTGAAAACACTCTCACGGTTCATCCATCAAGAGTCATCATCGTCGAAGGCATCTTGATTTTCCACTACGAAGAGGTTCGAGACCTTATGGATATCAAAGTCTTCGTTGACGCGGACGCAGATATTAGAATCCTCAGAAGAATTACCCGCGACGTTAAAGAGCGCGCCAGAAGCCTGGATAGCGTGATAAATCAATACGTTACGACGGTTAAACCCATGCATGAGGCCTTTGTTGAACCATCAAAGCGGTATGCCGACATAATAATTCCGGAAGGCGGTCAGAACCTGGTGGCCCTGGAGATGCTCATTGGTAGGATTCGCGCACATCTAAATAGTTAAAAAAAATAGCAAACTGGTTATTGAACCTCAATATCTTGAAATAGTATAATCTACGAAACAACAAAAATCAGCAAAAAGTATGATGTCCAAAAGTATGATTTTTGTTGAAAAATAGCCAAAAGTAACGGATTGGTACCCGATTTGTAACATAACGGTGCCGATTTTGTAACGAAACGGTACTAGCTGCAGGAATACAATATAGCTAATCAAAATACTATATTAAAACACCATATTCATTAGTGGTTAGTTCGGAGGAGCTGAGGAAATGACTAAACAGCTAGGAAAAGAATTAATCAATACGTGGGAATGGTTAGACGCATATTGTTTAACGCAGAGGGGGATTTGCGAGTTGGCCTGTGGGCAGCACGCAATAGTGGTTGTCCAAATAGATCAATTAGACAAACTGAGACAAGAATTATCGCCTGAAGAGTTTAAGGCATTCAAGTCAAAGTTTGAAACCCTGATGAAAGCCTACGCATTGGAAGATACCATCGTTGCAAAATACGATGAGGCGACTTATGTTGTTGTTTTGCATTATATCAACAGCAGAGAAGAAATCGATGACATTTGTCTTGAAATAAGAGAAGCCGTAGATGATGCCAGAAACGAATGGAATTTGGACATCTCGGTTAGTGTTGGTGCAGCCGAATGCCACCACGATCCCAATTGTGGCTATAAATGTGCCGCAAAGCTTGCGATGGATGCGTTGGAAAAGTCTCGCACGACCGGGGAAGGCGTATATGTAGCACCGGACACCTTACCTCCACACCCCTTGGCAGTTGCCATGAACAAGGTGGCCAGATAAGTTAGTTAATATAACCGATACAAGGTGCCAGAATGAAAATTATATTTCTATCAGAAAACAAGACCGAAATGGGCGATTGCCGCGCCGAGTTCGGTCTTTCTATTTACATAGAGTCTCACGGAATGAAGTTGCTCTTCGACACGGGAGCCTCTAATTTATTTGCGGAAAATGCAGAAAAGCGTGATGTGGATTTATCAAAGGTTGACGCCTGCATAATAAGCCACGGTCATTTTGATCATACCGAAGGTGCGGAGAAATTCTGTGAACTGAACAGCAATGCGAAAATCTACATGCACGAGCATGCGCTTCGCGAAATGTTCGGAACCACCGACGGGGAAATAGATGACTACAATTGCGGGATTCTCTGGACCGACGAGCAAAAGGAAAAAATCCTTCCGCACGTTCACTATACCGGAAGCGAACCTCTTTGGTTAAATGAAGATATCGTAATCTCCGGAAGCATGCCCGATGTACTTGACTTCAAACCGGTCGAGCAATTCTATGTACGTAGCATCGCAGGTGGTCTTGAGCAGGACACGCTTGACCATGAGCAATTCCTCGCAATTAGGGAAAAGTCTTCCGACGGAACAACCAAGGTCTACCTCTTTTCAGGTTGCAGCCACAAGGGAATCGTGGCTGCCATAGAATATGCGAAGGCGCTATTCCCGAACGACAAAATTACTCATATAATCGCCGGTATGCATCTATTCCATGCGAGCGATGAACTTCGAGAAAAGGTCATCGATCGAATTGCTAAGGAAGAACCGGAAATAGTGATTCCAATGCACTGCACCGGTCTTGCTGCAATCTGCATGATGCGCGAGCGCTTCCGCAAAAACTGTATATTGGCAACCGCCGGAAAAACCTATACGTTCAATTAATTCTTTTAAGCTTAGCCGAGCATGTATTTAACTGCTGCGTCCAGTATGCGCGGAGTGCGGTTATATACGTCCTCTGTCAGAACACGCTCGGAAAGCTTGTGGAAGTCCTTACCCCAAGGACCGATATTGATACCCGGCATGGAAATCTTGTTGATGTCCTCCAACGGGATGTCGTAGAAATCTCCGAATAATGGCATGCTCTCTGTAAGGGCCTTTCTAACTATCTCCGGATCTTTCATATCTATGTAGCTTAAATCGCAAATACCGGAGAAAAAGTATTCCTTGATGTATTCCTGATTAAAATTAGTTTTCGTATAATCGAGAAGCATTGGGAAGAGTTCGTTTATCTTTCCATCCGTCTTTTCATATTCAAGATTCGATACGCATGGATAATACGGCGGAACCAGTCCATAGACGACCCTCGGTTCCACGTTGTCCACATAGTCATAAACAAAGCTCACAAGCTCGTAATTGCAATTAATTATTGAGCGCTTCGCAGAATTGAAATCATCAAGAAGTTCAGAGACCTTCTTCTCATATAGCTTTTCGAATTCTTCTCTGTGATCTCTCTTCGCTTCCGAAAGAAGTTCATCAAAGCTGGAAACCAAGACCTTCCAAGGAAGATCCTTTTGTTCCCTCTTCGAATTTCTGAGGAATGTATGGTAAGAGGTGTTCGCTTCCTCAATTATATTTGCAAACGAGTCCTCACAGATAACTTTAATCTTATCGAGAACCTCGGATGGAGTCGAAGTTAGATTCAAGATACTGACGCATCCGTAGGCGTTTAGCGGCATGGAGACATCGTATACCTCTTTACTGTCCTTCATGTAAACCCAAGTCGGTGGCGGTGAGCACTCTGCGGATTCGCTGTCCGTGTCCACAACATCCGTAAAGTCCATATTGAGTTCTGTCCTTCTCTCTATTTCAGAGAGGATTGGTACCGGGTTTAGTCCTTCAAAAACCTTACCTACATGGGACATGCTTCCTCTCACATAAATGAACGGCATCAATTTGCCCACGGTTCCGAGAGAAAAAACTCCAACCGCCGGTTCGCGTCTTTGATGCGGTTCGGAATTAATCATCAGTTTGTAATTAAAGCCGTATTTTTCCTTCATCTCCGCCAGAAGCTTTGCTGCTCCCCTCATTCCGGAGGAAAGATTCTCCTCATCGGGTACACCAACAACTATGACGTTTCCTTGGAATTCCCCCTTAAGCGCCAGGTTGCCATATTCTCTTAGCAAGGTGTATTGGATGGAGCCCCCGGCCTTCATGTCGCAGCCGCCCTTGCAGAAGAGGAAGTCTCCGGATTCAAGGTCTTCCCTCGCTTCGTCGGAAAGCATGTCCTTATTTTCTTCAAGCATCTTGTGGAGCTCGTCCGGAAGGAGCGCATAATCCTTTAGCGTCTTAAAATCCTCTACGCCAACGACATCATAGTGATGAACCATGCAAACGGTATCGTTCCCCGTTCCTCGTACCATTGCCCAGCATACGCCTCTCTCCAGGTGATCTCCGGGAATTCTATAAACGCCAAAATGATCGGGATGTTCCTTAAAATACGGATAGCTCTTCATGAGATCCATAAAGAAAGGTTCGATTTCTCTTTCGTGTTCAGTATCCGAAAAGCTTCCGATTCCAACATAATCATATAGTGTAGTTTTGATGTCCGATCCAATCCTGTCAAATTCTATATTGTGATTTTCCATTTTATAACCCATAGCCTCTTCCTCCAGGTTTAATCCCGCTTTTCATTTCAAGAATTTATCCAGACTTTTCATTTCAAGAATTAATCCGGCAAGCAAGACTATTTAACCAAGAAATTTAAAAAAATTCAATATGCAATTCAATATGCAAATAGATTAGGCGCAGATAAAGTGGTTTTTATATTGGTTTTTAAATTGGTTTTATGTATGTTTTGTGTTAGAATATACGCTATGAACACATTAAACAAGAAACAGGTCAGGGTTATTCTTATAATTCTCATTCTGGCTGCACTCTTTTATTTGTCAGGATATTTCTTTATAAATGGGGGAAGAACAAATCTCGACTATAAGGATCATCATATAAGGTTTAACGATGGTTGGACCGTCACCTATGATGGCAATTCACAGTCAAATGTATCCCTCCCTGTTGACGTTGCCACAGAGCAAGGCAAACCTCTTGTTTTCACGAAGACCCTCCCAAGCAACATTCCCGAAAACTATGCATTGATAACAAGAAACTACCATCAAATCCTTAAGGTCAAAGTCGGCGGCGAGCAAGTTTTCTCGTACCCAAACGAGGATTGGACAGGGATGGCGAATGTTATAAGCGACGAATGGTGCTTAATTGAACTTGGTCCCGAAGACAGTGGCAAGGAAGTAGAAGTAAGCTTTAACAATACAACCATTTTCAAATTCAACGCCGCAGTCGGCGATTTCTATTACGGCAGCGACAACTCCCTTGTTCAATACGTACATGGCCAAGGTTTTCCCGGTCTGATTATGGGAATCATTGTGTCCATAATCGCAGGCCTGCTTCTCATTGCAAGCTATGTGTACAGGAATCACACGAATCAAAGCCAAAATACTGCGATCGGCGTTGCCCTTATGGGATTTGGCATTTGGCTAATCAACAGAGCCAAAATGTGCGTCTTCCCGGTCCACTCAATCTACGCATATTGGGGTTCCCTTTTGTCTTTGATGCTGGTCGCGCCATTCGTATTCCTTTACTCTTATTTTAGAAACGAACAATTCAAGCGAACTGCACTATGGGGATTTAGGCTGTGCTTGGCCGCCGATGTGTTTTTGGTAATCTCCAGTACTTTTATAAAATACGATGTAGAAATTATCTGCATGTTTGCATACGGATTATCGATCATAGGATTGTTCCTAAACACGTATTCCCTGTTCCTCGGAGGCTTTGGTGAGCCATCAAAGAAGAAGACCGAAATAGAAAAACTCCTCGACAGAACCGAGTTTCTCTCGACGTTGATAATTCCATTTTCAGGCATATTCGAAATGCTTGTTTACCCGCACTATCTTTGGACGGAAGCAAGTATGTTTATGCGAAGTGGTATTTTGCTCTATGCAATTTTCTATATGATATTCTTTATGTGGAGAACATACCTCGTTGTTCAGGACAGAACCATCGTCACCAAGCAACTGCACGACAGCCAACTTGAGCTCATGATGGGTCAGATTCAGCCGCACTTCATCTTCAATACTCTGAGTTCCATAAGGACCTTGGTCATGGTAGATCCTAAACTTTCATACAATATGCTCTATGATTTTTCAAATTATCTTAGAGCAAATATTGACAACGTAACAAACCTTGATGGCATCAAGTTCTCCGCTGAGGTCGAGCATATAAAGAGCTATGTCAATATAGAGAAGGTTCGCTTCGGGAACAGGTTGAATGTTGAATACGAAATACTTAGCGACAACTTTACGGTTCCGCCGCTCTCTATACAGCCGTTGGTTGAGAACGCAGTCAAGCACGGCGTCTGCAAGAAGGTCGACGGAGGAACGGTGGTGCTTAGAAGCTATAGCACTCCTGAATACAATGTGGTAGAGGTCGATGACAACGGCGTCGGCTTTAATGCAGAATCAGCAGGAAAAGTATTCTCAGTTGGCATAAAAGAAGAGAGTGACTTCGATAAGGCTGCCAACAAAACAGCGCTAAACGTAATGAACGAAGTCATTAATTCCTTGGACCTAAGGGACCGAAATGGAAACCGCATCGAAATTAAGGAGCCAACCATCGTAACCGAGAATCTAAGCGGGAACGGCTCCGAGCAGCACCAGTCAACCGGTATGATGAATATATTCCTTAGACTTCGAGAAATGGCCGATGCAAAAGTAGAAATAGAAAGTACCGAAGGTGTAGGAACCAAGGTTAAAGTTTTGTTCCCGAAAGATAGAGATCAAATAAAGCAGGTGGAAAATGAGTAACATAGCAGTATTAACAAGTGGAGGAGACTCCCCCGGAATGAATGCGGCGATCAGAGCCGTTGTAAGATATGGAATAGAAAAGGGCTTCACTGTATATGGGGTTGAGCGAGGATTCGAAGGTTTAATCGAAGGTTCTTTCCGTATCATGAAAAGAAGAGATGTCGGCGACATCCTGCAGCGCGGAGGAACAATCCTTAGAACCGCAAGAAGTCAAAGATTCAAGACCCCCGAAGGAAAAGTAAGAGCCGCTCAAAACCTTGAAACATTTCAAATCGACACTCTAATCGTAATAGGCGGAGAAGGTTCCATGTCCGGAGCTCTTGAATTGTATAAGAACCACGGAAGCAAGGTCATCTGCCTTCCGGGTACAATAGATAATGACCTCGGATACACTGACACCACAATCGGTTTTGATACAGCTGTTAACACCGTGCTTGATGCCATAACCAGAATCAGGGACACCAGCAGCGCTCACGACAGAACCACCGTAATCGAGGTAATGGGACGTCGCAGCGGAGACATCGCTCTTTATTCCGGTTTATCCGGCGGCGCCGAATATGTTTTGGTGCCTGAAGTAGAGTCGGACTTCAACGACCTTTGCCGGAAGATAATCGAAGGCAAAAACAATCGCAGGCAACACAGTGTAATTATCAAAGCCGAAGGCTATCCAATGGACTCAAACGAACTTGCCGAGGCGCTTGCTGAGCGCACCGGAAAAGACGTAAGGCTTGTCGTACTCTCATATTTGCAGCGCGGGGGCTCACCCTCATTCCGTGACAGAATGCTCGCAACTGAATGCGGCATGAAGGCAATCGCCTTGGTCGAAGAAGGAGTTTCAAACAGAGCAATCGGTACTGTCGGCGGAATAATTAAAGACTTTGATTTGGAAGAGGCCCTAAGCATAGAACCGATATTCAATCAAGGTCTTTACGAAAGCATCGGAATCCTAAGCAAATAAATTCTTCTGCAAAAGGCATCGTTACCAACGTGCAAGATTTCCTTAAAAACATAACCGCCGGATTGCTGTAAGCATCCGGCGGCATTAATAATTTCCTAATATGATGACATTGCCATCATCAATGTTCTTTGAATCAAGGCTATTTTCTCGGGAGTTTGTGACGAAAAGAGCAGATTTCGGTACTTTGTTTATGACAGGGTTTATGATTGGCAAATGATAGACAAAAAGCCTTGTCATTGGCAGAGATTTTTTATGGGCACTTTGCTTATACATTAATAACTGATAGAATATTTTACGGATAGATATTAGAGTTGCGAGGATGAATTCATGAAGAAAAAAATAATAGTTTTGATGGCGGTTATGCTTATCTGCTTACACGTATTGGGCGGCTGCGCTTTTGATAAAACAGGAATGGTATACGCGAAAAATGATTTGATGACCGGTATTACGGTGAGCGCAGAACTCACCGATGCTGAAATAGAAAGCTGGATGAACGATAATGAACAAAGTCAGGATATGCGTAGATCTGCGAATAAATTTGCAGTGAATCTTTTCAAAGAGAGCCTGGCTAATACAGACGGAGAAAATCTTCTCGTGTCTCCAATATCTGTTCTTTACGCAATGTCAATGTGCGCTAACGGTGCGGATGAGATGACGAGAGAAGAACTCATGACAGCACTTATAGAAGGAAGATTTGATGGTGTGCTTGATTGGGATATAGGCTCCGTACAAAATAATTTGAACGGTTATCTGGGATCATATCTCAATACGATTGCAAACTATGAAGGTGACCCAAAGAAAAAAGCCGAGCTTAATATAGCAAATTCAATTTGGGTGAAGAACGATGAAAAACTTATTGTAGAAAAGAAATTCCTTGAGACAAACGGCAAGTATTATAATGCCGGAGTCTTTAAGTCGGATTTTGATGAAGCAGCGAGAAAGGAAATCAATTCATGGATTGAGGAGCATACAGGAGGACTGATAAAGGATATGCTCCAGAGTCTTTCGGATGACGCAATCATGTATCTTATCAACGCTCTTTCGTTTGACGCGGAGTGGGCTGAGACTTATACGGATTATCAGGTAAGCGATGACGTATTTTACGGTGAAAACGGAGAAGAAACCGTAAGCTTCATGTATGGTGAGGAATACGGCTATCTAGATGACGGAAAAGCGCAGGGCTTTATCAAGCCATATGCGGGATATGATTACGCTTTTGTGGGACTTTTGCCAAATGATGGAATAACTGTTGATGAGTATATAGATGGTCTAACGGGGGAAGGACTTTACGATATGCTTATGAATCAATCGGATAAAAAAGTGCTGACTTCAATCCCTCAGTTTGAAAGCGAGAGCGCAATGTCTCTCGTAGAAACTTTTAAGAGAATGGGGGTTAAAGAAGCCTTCGATTTTTCAAACGCAAACTTTACAAGGCTTGGCTCTTACGAAGATGAGAATATTGCTATAGGCAATATCTTTCATAATACATACATTAAAGTCGATCAGCTCGGAACAAAGGCAGGAGCAGCGACCGTGGTAGAAATGGTAACGGAAGGCATAGCAGAAGAACCTGAGCAGCCAAAAAAGGTATATCTTAATAGGCCATTCATCTATATGATAATAGATGTAAACCAAAATCTTCCGCTGTTTATCGGAGTAGAACGTAATTGACGATCCTCTATTCCTTATTAGTTAAACTCATATCTATCTCTTCGATTTAATTACCATCCTGATTATTTCTTTATACGCCGCAAAGACAACCCCTGCAATAGGCCATACTATCCAGGTGGTCTGCCAATCCATGGTTATAAAGCTCCAGGCGAGATAGATGGCAACAGCTATCGCCCAATAAATGCCATCCCATTTTGATGCTTTCTTGTTGAGCCTTGTATAGTCCCCTTCTTCAAGCAACTTATTGTATCCATTTTGTATCATGGATGTTTTGATCAAGAGCTTTACTCCGATTCCGATCATGGAAAGAAGTACCGCAACTCCATAGATTACCAAGGAACCACCCATTTTGGCAGTGGTGTATCCGGTAATCAACGTGAAAAACAAAGGAATTGCTGCTACTATACAAAGAACTACTCCTATCACCATCAGGCGTGTATGGGTTCCCTCATATTTGGCGCGTCTTTCCTTTGCCATACCGCTTACACCGTAATCAGTGTCGATATTCTTTTCATTTAGATAATCAAAGGTCTTACCCTTCGATGTAAAAAATATGAATATGGTTACGGCGCAGGCAATCATAATAAGGAGAATAATTATTCCCAGCATTGTTGCCGTATACTCTGAAAGAGGAAGAACCTCCGCTCTTGCAAGTCCCATTAGTACAAGCAAAGGCGCCGAAGACATGATGCAAAGCATTACGCCGAGAGATATAGGAGATGCAGCCTTCTCATTATATGCTAAAAAGTTATTGGCTTCTTCCATCGATACCTTTGTAGGTATTTCTTCGTCTAAAGTAAAGTCTGTATACTCCGGCGTAGTTACGGGTAGACTTTCTATCTCATCCTTCAAAAGATAATCTGTCGTTACGCCGAACAGTTCTGCCATCTGAAGTATTTTTTTCATATCAGGAATTGCCTGAGCGCCTTCCCACTTTGATACGGATTGTCTGGATACACCAAGTTTCTCCGCCAATTCTTCTTGAGACCAACCGTTTTTCTTTCTGTTTTCGATAATTTTGTCAGCTAAAATCATTTTTTACCTCCTCGACTGGATTCTGCCTACTTGTTAGCACAAATATAGTATTTTCTGTGGTTGCAGGCTACCAATCGAGCTTTTCAATTTGTCAACTAGTGGTTGCATTTCGTTTTTTACCGGGTAACGGCACCTCCACAAATCGACATTTATATAAGAGTATAACCTCTGAACCCGCGCACGGAATAGTACGAATCCGCCCCGTTATGAAATGTGAAAACCGTTCCGTAACGTCGTTCGCAGAACAATGCACCGCCCTTGTCGCGAATATCATCCGGCGTAGTGATCCAACTTGACGTTTTCAAATCAAATTCCCCGAGACTTTGCAGTCGGCGATAGAGTTCCTCCGTCATGATCAAAACGCCGATTTCTTTTGCTTTCCATTCGGCGCTGCCTGACGGCGGGTTTTTAGCACGCCCCTGTAATGCCTTTTCGTCATAGCACAGGCTTCTGCGCCCAGAAGGGGACTCCTTTGCGCAGTCGCAGAAAATTAGCTTTCCCGTCTTTTCGTCATAGCCGATGGTATCCGGTTCTCCGCCGCTCTCCTCCATCCTTCTCAAAACATCCATGGAGCCCGGATGCTCAAGCAAACGTTTCTCCACGTCAAGCCAACTCAGTTCCATATGAAGATTCTTATTATCTTGAAACCTCGCTTTTAATATTTCTAACATGTTTTCCACTCCATTATGTTCACTCGGCAGTTATTCTTCCCTAGTGTCATCAACGCTTTTTCTTCTGATAAGCAGCAGATGTAAGATGTAAAGTAATAGCGTCGCAAGCAGTGCTATAATCACCAGGTACAGATACCACTGCCATAGTTCAGTTATCTTAATCCCCAGAGGGTTCTGATACGTAAAAAAGAAATTCGTCCAAAAATCTACACTGACCAGTTTCCCATCTACATATGTAGGACTTGCAAACATGGAATTCAAATATATGGATGCGAAGGCGAGCAGAAATACGGCCAATGTGGTATTTCTAAAATGCTTCATGCTCCAATCTATTTCACCCGAAAGAGTTATAATCAGTCCCAGCGCGATTATCATGGAATGATAGATAAAGAACTGGTATGACATGGGGCTTGTAAATGCCTGCTCTACGGATATGGTAGTTGTGAATATAGAGGGCATGAGGAGCGCAAAGAATCCACCTAATACGCAGGTCGGTGCCATAAAGGCCAACAAAGTCTCTCGTCTCTTCGCATTCCGGTTAACTTTGCCACAGCGATAAGCACAACCTGTATCGAGCAGAAATGCAGAGGCAAATGATTTAGCGGAAGATAAGGCCGCAAAAGCTCTCCACTGCTCGAGGGAACAAGCTCTATGACTCCCATATCCTTTGTTATCTCAGACGCTACTGCAACAACCAGCGCAGAGGTCAACACTTTGCTGAGGCCGGGACCCTTCTTATTGTAATATCTCACAATCATAAAAACCATGCCCGCGCATATCACAAGCCACAGCAAATGTCTCCAAGTAAACATAACCTACCCCCTTTTCTTAGTCCTTTTTATATCGTGAAACCAGATCCATGATAGCTTCATGTTTAGGCAAATCAATATCCAAGATAAGATATATCCTATTACAAAGATGCCCACAAGACTAAACAGGCTGAAGTGCAAGGATGTATTATCAAAGTCAAAGAATGAATATGGTGCCTTTTCGCTTTCGAGAATCCCCGTCCCAAACAGTATGGTCATCACAACGGCATATGTGGCTATGAAAATCGTGCCTTTAAGTGGATCCGCCACTTTCGGTTTGCCTACGGGCGAGTCATTAAGGAGGAAGCTCGCAACTGTCGTGAGCGGAAGTACAAGATGCATCATGAATCCCGGGTAGGAACTCAGGTCAGGATTATCCCGAAACATCGGCAACAGCCCGATCATAACTACAGCAAAGATAACCGCTTCTGCCGTTGCAGAGGACAGTCTAAGATAATACACCCACCTGTATGTGACTTCCGTCTCTTTCTTTGCTTCCATAATGCAGACAATTCCGAATATGACAGAGACAATAGATGTAAAGATAGTCCCCCAGAAGGTCATATATCGCAATCTGTCGAAGATTGCATTATTGAATACGAATCTCGAATACAGCACTGCCGTCGTCCCGCAAAAAGCAATAAAAAAGCACAGAAGCGCATTCACCTTTTTCTTCAGTATATAACGCTTGCTGAATCGTTCACTAAATTCTTCGAGCTCTCTATCAGGTATTCTCATATTGTCAATTATGCAATGTCGCTTAACTTAAGGTGCTTCACTCTTCTGAGCGCTATGATATTTATAACCAGTGCGAATATGCCCGTTAATACTGACGAGTATATCCACGCCTTAAGATCGACGTCCTTTATCAAACCGAATTGTGCAGATTCCAAGAAGCTTACGATTAGATAAGCAAGCAGCGATCCTACTAAAAGCCCCAGAATAATTCCGAAGATTGTGGTCAAAACATTTTCTCCGGCAACGTAGCGGATTACCTCCTTGGTGGTAAATCCGTTAACTCGCATAATCGTTAGTTCGTTCTTTTTCTGATTCAGATACATATTAATCAGATTAAGAAGAACAAAATACGCCATCATTCCGGCGGCCAAAATAAGCAAGAATGTTATGGACTGCAGCGCAGCTGTGGACTCCAAGAAACGTTCTCTTATTCCCTCTGTGCGCGTTATTTCTTCCAGCCCGTTTATCTTGGATAATTTGTCCTCCAGTTCGTCTTCAGAATAATTCCCTTTGGCCCAGAAGGCATTGCAGGTAACATCTTCTTCAAAAAGATTAGTGTACGCTTCCTTGGAGATAATTATTATCTTGCCAAAGTAATATTCCGTGATTCCTGCCACCTTGGTTTCATACGGATCCATATTGGTATTGTAAATGGTAACCGAATCACCAATGGAGAGGCCATAGGTTTCGGAGATTCTTCGGGTAATGACGATCCCCTCTTTTGGCGCGCGCACTATTTCCCTTGTCTTGGGATCGCGCATACGGAAGTAGTCTTCCATCTTGTCTGAATCTACCACCAAGAGCTCAGCTGCAGTAAGTCCTTCGGGAGAAGAAAAACTGTGGTATTCCGACGAGATGTTCATATAATCAACGTCTGAATCCTTTAGTACTTTTTCAATATCATCCTGCACCGATTCAAAAGACTCCAAATCATAGGAGATTTTGGCCTTATGCATTACTATTTCGTCGAACTGTTTATCTACGGAGCCCAAGATAGCGTTCTGCATCGTGAACCCTATTACCAAAAGTGCACAGCAACCGGCAACAGAAGCCATTGTTATTAAGACTCTTCTCCAATCCACCAGCATATTTCTTACTATCAAGCGAGAATAGAGAGATCCTCTTTTGGTCCCCTTCTCCGTCTTCTTCATCCCCTTGGGTGCCGGAGGTTGCATAAGCGCCTTTGCCGTCTCCTTCAGCAAATGAGCACAAGCCCAGAATACAGCAAAGCCGGAAAGAATGACGCCAAGCACAAAGATTATTCCGGTCTTGCCCCAAAGTACTATTCTCGGAATGTTCTTTGTGACATAGAACGGTTGATTCGCAGAGAGAATCACCGGTTCGACCATCAAATAGCACGCTACTATGCCCAATAGGATTCCGATGCACGTAGCCACAACGCCAAAGGAGAGGTGTTTCTTAAAGACCTCACTGTTTAAGAAACCCAAAGCCTTCTGAGTTCCTACGAGTGTTCTTTGTTCATCTATTATTCTGCCGACTGTTGCATAGATTACCAAAGCGCCCAGAAGAACGAACAATAGCGCGAAGGTCTTTCCCAGTTTACCGATGTTAATGGAGTTGTCATCGGCATAGTCATAGCTTGCATTACCGCCGACATCCAATGTTACGAAATGGCATTGATGAAGATTGTTCACCTCATCCTCAGCCTTTTGAAGTTCCTCCTTGGCATCGTCAAAGTCCTTCTGTGCCTCGGCGTAATCGTCTTCGCCATCTTTTAGGGCGGACTTTCCGTCCTCCAGTTCCTTGACCTTTTTATCGTATTCGGCAGTATTCTTGTCGTACTCTTCTTTCCCGTTATTTAATTCTATCCGACCGTCGTCGAGTTTCTTCTTATTGGCATCATACTCGGCAAGACCCGCGTTGTACTCTGCAAGGCCTTCGTTGTACTTATCGAGGCCTGCATTATATTGTGATAGCGCAGCTTCGTATTGGGAGTTTGCTCCGTTATATTCGCCAACGCTTTTTATGTATTGCGCCTTGCCTGCTTCCCATGTCTCAATGCCCTGCGAAAGCCCCGCCATCTGCTGTGCGATTGTAGCAAATCCATCGGACTGATTTACGTAGTCCTTGATTACCGGATAATACTTCTCGTATTCGGTTCCGCTCAGCATGGCGCTTACCAGCTGATCTGCACTTCCTGAGCCCCAGGAATTTCTGCTCACGGAGGGACCGTTTGTGAATACATAGAAATTGGACAGCGAAAGGTTCTCGTCATTTATCTCGTTTATATAACCGGGCGCAGCCCAATTAATGGAATTAACATCCAAATCCTTGACGAAAGCACCCAAGGTGTCCTTAAGTTGCTCTCTCGCAGCATCCTTCAGGGCCTCACCTTGATTGTACGTGTCAACCAGTTGTTCCCTGCTCTCGTCCAGTTGACTCTTGGCGCCGTTAAGTTCGTTCCATGACTTATCCAGTTCTGCTTTAGACGAGTTGAGTTGAGTTGCAGACTTGTCGAGCTCCACCTTCGCATCATTTAGTTTTGCTTCGGCATCGGCAAGTTCTTTGTCGCCTTTTTTCAGTTCCTCTTCACTGTCGGCCAATTTCTTTTTGGCGTCATCGAGTTTTTCCTTCGCTTCCTTCAGCGCCTTCTCGCCGTCTTCAATTTCTTTCTTTTTCTCGTCGAGAGTCGCCTTCGCATCATTTAATTCCTTCTCTGCGTCGGCCAGTTCTTGCTTGGGTTCATCAAGTTTCTCTCTTAATATCTCTTGGAAGGTCTCTCTTCTGCCGACCTCCCTGCTCTTGCTCCATTCTTCCACGCTATCCTGGGCAGCCGAAGACAGACTCAAATACTCTTTGTCAAAGTAAGAGCTGCCCTCTGGTTTATCGAGCTTCACCAATGCCTTCATATAGCTGTCGTGAAGCGATTCCTTGTCAAAAACAGACGGTAGCACCATGACATATCTGTTTCCCGGAGACTGAGACTGGATAGTGAAGAGATCCGAGTGGTATATGATTCCCGTTATCTCAAAGCTATTCTCCTTCAGATAGTCCGGACGCTCACCCTTTGGATTTGTGACAGTCAGGGTTTCTCCAACCTTCACACCCGTTATGTCGGCCAAGTCGCTCTCAACCGCACACTCTTTATCGTTCTCCGGAAGCCTACCCTCGACAACCTCGACGGTATTGATCCTCTCCGTAATGGAAACTACATTGACATTCTCATGTCCGTCGCCCTTGGGAACTTTGCCGCTAACAGTATAAACACCTTCTACATCCTCAACCTCCGGGAGTTCCGAAAGACTTTTGATGTCGTCTTCTCCCAGCATCATTGTGGATGTGACTTCCAGGTCTCTGAAATTGGTCCTTTGATAGAAATTGTTGGCGTTTGCACGCATTGCCTCAGACGCAAAGTTAATACCCAAATAAGCTGCTACTGCCAACAGGGCGATTATTGCAATAGAAAGAAACGAGACCTTTTCCTTCCATATATTCCTTAGTGTGTCCTTTATTTGAGTCTTCTTCATAGTTACCAGATTATCTCATCAGCAGTAAGCGGATGCAGGTTCCATTTTATGCTGGATATTTTTCCCGATCTAAGCTTTATTACTCTGTTTGCCATCTTTGCGATTTCCGCATTGTGGGTTACCATTACCACCGTGGTACCACGATTCTTTACGATATCTTCTATAACCCTAAGAACCCCCTGGCCTGTTTGGAAATCCAGGGCCGCCGTCGGCTCATCCGCAAGAATAACCTTGGGGTTCTTGACCAAGGCTCTTGCGATGGAAACGCGCTGCTGCTGTCCGCCCGAAAGCTGAGCGGGATAGTTCCCTGACTTGGTATCCATACCCACCCTTGCCAGTGCGTCCATAGCCTCGATTGGATCCTTTGATATTTCCGCAATGAATTCAACGTTTTCCAAGGCAGTAAGATTGGGCATCAAATTATATGACTGGAAGATGAACCCGACATACTGTCTTCTGAACATAGTCATCTCCTCATCCGAGGGGTGCGAATAATCCTTTCCCTCGATTAGGAGCTGACCGTCGGTAAGATAATCCATACCGCCGATTATGTTCATCATGGTGGACTTACCGCAACCGGATTCTCCGAGAACCACCACGAATTCATTTTCATATATATCAAGATTGATTCCCTTAAGAACTCGCGAAATGCCTTCTCCGGAAGGGAATTCTTTGATTACGTTTTTAAGTGAAATGAGAACCTTCTTGTCCTCGCCCGTATCGACTATTAGACCTTTGTCCTCTATTGTCAGTGCCGCAAGCGACGCCATTCTCTCACAAAGCTGCAATTCTTCTGCATCGTACAAAGTGCCATCCAGCTTGTTGATTATCTGAACGCATCCTATAGTCTCGTTGTGGTCCGTAAGCGGAACGCAAACCATAGTCTTGGTTGTAAAGGTATTGTCGTCAAATACGGTACCATCAAATCGGGGATCCTCGGCAGCGTCTTCGATAATAATCGACTTACCGGTCTCTACTACCACTCCCTCGATTCCCATTCCAATCTCAACGCTTACACCGGATATATCATGCGGTCCCACATGAAAAATCGGGAACAACCTTCCCGTTTTCTTGTCCACAAACCATAGAATGCCGGCTTCACTCTCCAGAGACTTAATAATAATGTCCAAGCTTCCCGAAAGAGCTTCATCCAAGCTCTCAACCTCGAGAAGTTGCTCCATTATCTGCCATGTCGCTTTTGCAAATCTCCTGTTGTTATCTGTAGCCATGGGTCTTAATATGCCTCCTTTTCCTAATAAATTATTCTATCACAAATCATTCCTTATACAAATAACTTGAGGACACTTTCTGTTATAGTTGTGTTATAATTGTGTCATAATAGTCACAGCAAACACGCTTTATTAAGTGAGGACTAGAGAATGGCAAACAACAATCTTGAGAAAAAATATCCATCAATCGACAAACCCTGGCTAAAGCATTTTGATGAAGATGTTATTATGTCTCCCCTCCCGGAGGGAACCATATATCAGAATATTTGGGAGAAGAACAAAGACCATCTGGAAGGGCTTGCACTTAGATACTTCGGAACCGAGATTACTTATAAGCAGGTATTCGACAATATACATGCTGCAGCGAAGGCATTCTATTCTCTTGGCGTGCGCGAGGGCGACATTGTAACAATAATGTCAATGCACACACCCGAAGATATCTACGCCATATATGCGCTGAATTACATCGGTGCGACAGCCAATTTGGTATATGCCACTTTGACAGCCACAGAACTGCTAGAAAAACTGGAGGCAACGAACTCCAAACTATTGCTGGTCCTGGACGTTGTTTTGGAAAACCTGGAAGAAATTTGGGACAAAATCGACATTCCGGTTATCGCTCTTGGAATCGCAGACTCAATGCCCCTAATCAAGCGAACCCTCGTCCACGTCTTCGAGAAAAAGATTCATCACAAATACATGTCCTGGAAGGAGTTCCTCCATCATGGTGACGTTGAGCCCCCGATGGCAACAGATTCACACGGAACTGCAGTCATCGTATATACCAGCGGAACAACAGGTAAACCAAAAGGCGTTGTTCTTAGCAATTACAATATCAATGCAATCGCCAAGATGGCCGATGATTCCGGAAAGGAATTCATTCGAGGTAAAACGACTTTGATGATCCTTCCGACCTTCTTTGGTTTCGGCATGTCTATTATGCATCTCAGTCTCTATCACGGAATCAATATGAAACTGTGGCTTGACCTTGATCAAGATTCCATCGGCAAGGCATTTCAAAAAGAGAAACCGACTTACTTTGTCGGTGGCCCCTCACTTATCGACGGATTCATGAGACACGTGCACGGTGATTTATCTTATTTATTGGACTTCACCGGCGGCGGAGATGAATTGCCACTTGAAAAGGAAAAGATAATTAATCGCTTTATGGCCGATCACGGATGCACGGTCAATTACACGGGAGGATACGGCATGACGGAACTCGCCTCCGTTGTCACAATGCAAGTGCACTCTCGCTACAGATATGGTTCTATCGGACTTCCCCTCATACATTGCAATGCCAAGGTATTGAATCCTGACACAAACGAGGAGCTGGGGTATAACGAAGTCGGAGAACTCTGCTTCACCTCCCCTGCACTTATGTCCGGATACTATAAGGATGAGGCGTCGACTGCGGAGATCATCACGACCGATCAAGACGGTGAAAGATGGATACACACCGGCGACCTCGGACACATTGATGAAGACGGATACATATTTTTTGACGGCCGTATCAAAAGAATATTTGTTGTTAGAGGTGGCGGCTCCTTCATAGGCAAGCTCTTCCCACAAGAAATCGAGGAATTAATAATGACGCATCCCATGGTGGAGAGCTGCGCCATTAACGTGGTTCACGACGAAGTACGCGAGAACGTATCCGTTGTATATATTACCCTTAACGATGAGGGCACTGAATCCAAAACCGCCGAAAATCTAATTGCGGAACTAACGGAGATGCTGCATCACGATCTCCCGGATTACCTATGGCCCATCGGCATTCATATCATCGATCGAATCCCGACCACAATGAACGGTAAAGTGGACTATAAGGCATTGGCCACTATGGATTAATCGTCAGCAAAAACCTCGGCCCAGAAGGCGAACTTGTGCGGTTTTAACCTATATGGAATTGCTAATATTTGAAATCTTGAAAACAAAGCATTTATGACAGTTTTCACACCATCAGCTATTATCTCATATTAATAAAAACATTTGCCGACATCATGCCGATAACCATCAGTACTGTCAAAACGAAACTCACTGCTCTCTTTGTCATTTTCTTTGTACTCATCTTTCTGTCCCCTCCTACAAAGGTTTACTAAACCTCCATCAGATTTATCAGAGTAAACATAGAAATAAAACTTTCTGTAACTATTTATCAAATAAGAGCGGAGTGCATTTTCTCCGCTGTTTCATGTCTTTTATAAGCACCTGTATTATATCAGATTCGTGGGCATTATCAATTACAATCAGGCAAAAGACATTGCCTTATCGCTCCATATCCCTCGAAGATCTCTGGTGCACTTTCCTTTGTCGCGGTTGCTCTATCGAAGGAATTACTACAAGGAAGTCTCGGAAAAAGACCGCACCTACTATGAACTGCACACACTCTCCGGAGAAGATGTCGTTCCGGATGACTACGCAGTCGGCGCGGATGCCTGAAACAAAAGTTTCCCTTGTAAATGCTCATAAGGGCAAAAACAAGGGAAAACCGTAAAATCTGCTGATGCGATACCGCGTAAATGCAGTAAATTCAAGGGGCAAAAGAGGGGTAGACTGATAAATTGGAATTTATTCTCTCGTCAGTGATCAAAAAAGCTCTGCACGGAGAACCATCCGCACCGGCAAGATTCAACGGTGCAGCGCTTAAAAAATATCTGCCTTCCTCAACTTCTGCCAACCTGATGCCTTCAAGTAATACAACTCCAGCGCCTAGCAAGATCAGATGTACTTCCATCGGCGCGTCTTCCGGGCCGACAGTCTGCGATTCATTCCCCAACAGCAGGATCCCTTTGGAGGCAAAAACCTTTGCCGCTTCCGAGGAGACCACAGCGTTTCCCTTGATCAAAATTCGTTTTGCGGCTTCCGGGTCACGATCTCTCGATTTTTCAATTATCTCCATTGCGTCATTGCCGGAGACGATCCCGTGATGCTCCACAACGGAAGCCAGCCCAATAAAGGGTTCAAGGCCTAAGGCATCAATTGTTTTTCCACCTTTCAGAAAATGAAACGGAGCATCCACATGAGTGCCATTGTGTGCACACATATTGAAAGCTGTCAGATTGTACAGGTCGCCTTTTTCCATTGAAGAAAGCACCCTTCTTTCCGGCGCAGGGTCGCCGGGATATACCTG
>CAMYVY010000018.1 GCA_947302715.1 uncultured Clostridia bacterium | reverse complement strand
CAACAAGAGATGATTTGATTTATAGAAATAAAACTATTACTGAAATGATTAGAATATGAAGTAGAGGTTTGAATATGCAATTTGGAATGCCCACACTAATTGAGAATAAGACTCTAACGGAAAATGTTGAGCTGTGTTCAAGATTGGGCCTAAACTTTATAGAATTAAATATGAATTTTCCGGAATATCAGATTGATAAACTTGAGAATGCTGATTATTTTATTAACGCTGCAAGGAATAAGGGCCTCTACTACACTATTCACTTGGATGAAAATCTTAATATAGCTGACTTCAATCCTCTGGTTGCAGAAGCCTATCTTGATACTGTTAGGCGTACAGTTGATGTGGCAAAGATTTTTCTTTGTCTTTTAGAGGACAAAGAGCTTCCCATGGTTATCAATATGCATATGCATCATGGCATCCATATTACACTGCCGGACAGTAAGGTGCAGATGTATGAGCGTGACTTTGATTCATATATTCATTCATTTGAAGCGTTTCGGGAACAGTGCGAGAAGTGGATCGGTGATTCAAATATAAGAATTGTTATAGAGAATACAGATGGATTTAGAGCCTATGAGAAGAAGGCAGTTGAATTCTTGCTCGAGAGTTCCGTCTTTGGTCTTACTTGGGATATCGGTCATTCGAAAGCCACCAAAGAAATCGATGTGCCTTTCATTTTAAAACATGAAGATAAATTGATTCACTTTCATATTCACGATGGCAGTGAGGAACCACCCAAGAACCATCTCGCATTGGGAGATGGAGAAATAGATTTAAGAGAGCGATTGGAAAAGGCGAGGGTTTTAAATGCTCGATGTGTTTTGGAAACTAAAACCATTGCTGCCCTTGAGAAGTCCGTAGATTATTTGAGAAATCGAGGAATGCTTTAATGAATAAAGATATGTGCGTTCGCTGCGGCGAAGGTGTTATAAACATCCGTGTAGGCGCTATCATTATTAAAGACGACAAGATTTTAATGGTTAAGAATAACCGCGACAACTATTACTATTCCGTTGGCGGTAGAATTCAATTTGGCGAAACAGCGGAAGATGCTATTCTGCGTGAAGTTAGAGAAGAGCTTGGCTTTGAAATGGAAATCGACAGGCTGGGTTTTATTAAGGAAGCATATTTTTATGGAACTGTCGGGAGCGACCAAGAGAGACTGATTTATGAACCTGCATTTTATTACTATATGAAGATTCCTGAAGACTTTGAGCTAGAGAACAAAACCTTCCTAGAAGATGGAACACCGGAGTATTTGGAGTGGGTACCGCTTAATACTGATAAAATAATATATCCCGAGTTCTTCAAAACGGAGCTTAAGAATCCGACCAAAGAGATAAAGCACATCGTAGCTGATGAGAGGTAGAACATGTATCAAGAGGATTTGATTGGTAAAGAGATAACTCTAGTACTTGATCATATACAAGACGAAATACCAGAAAAGGGCTGGGTTCCGGCTTATTGCTTTTGGATTTGTGATAAAGATGGAAATAAAATGGGGGCTTGCGATCTAAGAGTTGGCCATACAGAAGGCTTATATTACGGTGGTAATATTGGGTATAACCTTCAAAAAGAATACCGTGGGCATCATTATGCGGCAAAAGCCTGTGAATTGCTCTTTGATCTCGCCCGCAGGCATGATATGGGTTATGTAATCATAACCTGTCATCCGGATAATATCCCATCAAGAAAAACTTGCGAATACCTAGGAGGAGAACTACTGGAGATTGCAGAACTGCCCGAAAATCATGATCTTCGTATAGAAGATGGGCATACTCATGAATGCATTTATAAATTTGAACTATAGACACGAAAAACGGCCACTCTGAAATGTGGTCGTTTCTCGTCTAGGTCTAGTCGAACCATACTTTGACGGCGAAGCCGCCTCTATAGAAGTATGTGTTCGGATTGACTTCTCGTGGTGGAATTTAAGGGGTTTTTTACGAACGGTACTTTTATTGGTTCAACGCCGACTATCGACTTAATCGCTTTTATTGATTTTTTCTCAAGACTCCGCTCTATGTCAGCTGTATCTTTATGACTCAGCTTGTCTTTGCTGTCGTAATTCAGGAATATACTGAAGTGGTCTTCATAAAGATAAATCTTATCTATAAATACCTTGACGAGCATTGCGCGATGCTGTGGTTCTTCAATACGGACTTTCTGCATTTCCTTGAGTATGCGTCTAACTATATCGGTATCCATAATCCGTTGCTTGCGCTCCTCGGCTTTAAGTTGTGCCTTAAGGGTTTTAAGGTCTTGTTCTCGTTGCTTAAGTCTCTCTATAAGTCTATCGGAGTCGGCACCATCTTCTATCTTTGTTAGCAACTTTTCTATTTTCTGATCGGTTGCCTTTATGTCCTTTCTTAGTCTTATTATTTCTATGCTTTCTTGATCCTTGCTATTTGCAATTGCCACTGCTTCGACAAGCTTATCTATCATGCTGTTGGTTATTAAGTTCTGGCATTCGGAGACTATTAGTTTTTCTATAGTTTCTTTTCTGACATTCTTCTTGTCGCATTTATGAGGAGCACATTTGCAAGAATAGTATCTATGGATAGTTCCTCTGGATCCGGATGTTCCGGAGGTACCAAGCATAGGCGATTTACACTTTCCGCAGAACAACTTTCCGGTTAAGATATAATCTTCCTCTTTAGGTCTTCTGCGTCCTCTATGCTTATTTCTGTCAAGTATTGTCTGAACATCATCAAAGAGTTCGTCGCTTATTATTCTTGGCATCCCATCTGGGATTCTAATATCATCAAAAATATAAATTCCTTTGTATCGCTCATTACGAAGAATATGCTGAAGTGAATTCTTTACAAATGGTTTGTTCTTGGTGGTCTTGATTCCGCGCATGTTAAAATCGTCCATAACGGATTGAATTGTCTCTCCGTGGGAAACACGT
Organism: uncultured Clostridia bacterium; assembly: GCA_947302715.1. Classification (GTDB taxonomy): domain Bacteria; phylum Bacillota; class Clostridia; order Peptostreptococcales; family Anaerovoracaceae; genus Eubacterium_B. The sequence goes on along the minus strand of CAMYVY010000018.1, from coordinate 49,089 downwards.
TCAAATAGTTCTTTAACCACAGGTGCTCTCTCAGGATCTAAAATATAGTATCCCTCGGCATCTGCAGCATAACCATAAGTCATCACGCCTCCGGGATATTTTTTAAGCTCTGCTCGCTGTCTAAGACCTCTAGTTACTTTTTCGGATAGTTGCTTACTATACCAGTCCGCAACAATCTCAAGCATACCTTCAGTAATAACACCGGAGCTATCCTCAGCAATACGCTCCATAGCAGAAACAACCTTTACACCGTTTTCTCTGAGTATCTTCTTGTAATAACCGGAGTCATCTTTGTTCCTTGCAAATCTATCAAGCTGGTAAACAAGGATTATTTCAAATTCTTTGTTCTTGCTCTCCTCAATCATACGCAAAAACTCTGGCCTCTTATCCGTTGTTGCGGTGAAGGCACGGTCAATATACTCTTGAACAATAATCATGTCATGAGATTCGGCAAATTTTCTGCATTCTGCTATTTGACCGTCGATAGACATATCATTTTGTCTATCGGAGCTGTATCTTGCATATATAACTGCGTATTTCATTTCTTCTTTTCTTTCCTAGCCTTTTTCTTGTCTTCTCTTTTATCGTCTTTCTGCTCGTTTTCTTTCTTGATGCTTTCTTCCATAGAGGATAGAGTTATCTTCTTATAGGCAATGCCTTTTTTATCATTTGGGTGGGGTTCAATTGCAATGATAGTTATATCACCTTGATTAGGTCCATATACCCAAAAAATTCTTCCGGCAGAAGGGGTATTATTCTCAAGATAAGATTCCCAAACCCTTTCGCCGTATCTAGCCGTAAGGGAAGGAATATTATGAGAATTGAGACCAGGATGTCTCGGATCATTCGCTAGCAGAGCTAAGGCCTTTCCTATTTTCTTGTACTCGTCCTGCTCTGTCTTTGTTGCTTTACCTGAATCTTTCTTAGTCTTAAGTTCATCCCAGAATGCTTTCATTTCCGGGATGCCCATGTGAATTGTAAACATACTTAGTCCTCAAATTCTGACAAATCGATAGCTTCAGATACTTTACCAGCCTTGTAGTTTTCCATAGACTGATCCATCATGTTAAGAGTATTCTCAGAAACCTGCAGTGGTGCAACCAATTCTCTTGGCTCCAAAAGAATTCTACCGTCTTCAAACTCCAGAGCATGGTAATAATCGTAGCGAGCGTTTCTTAGAGTTATTCTTTTTTTTGAATCTGTCTTTGCATCGTATTGTAATGCTATTGTGCTCATATTCTTAACCTCCTATAAGCGTGGGTAAGTGGGATATCCCCTTTTTATTCTATCACCCTTAGAGTGAGAGGTCAACCGAATCTTGACAAACTTATGTTCGTATATTATAGTACATATGTTCGTTTATGTAAAGGAGTTTCAGTAAAAAGGGGTGAAGGAAAAATGAAGGATCTGAATAAAAAGCAGATAGACATGTTTGTAAGAGCTATCATGCCGGATTTATATAAGGCTCAAGAAAGATGGGATGCCTGGAATGAAGCTTTAGACAGTATTGCTGCTGAATCTGTCAAGTTAAAAGACATAGAGAAACTGGATGAGATAAATGATCAAGAATCCGAATGAGGCCTCGCAGATTGAGAGCGAAATACACCCCTTGCACAAATCTTTGATTTGTACTCGGGGTATTTCGCCCCTGCGGGGAGCAAATAAGAGTTCAATAAATCAATAGGTATTCTGTATGCAGAAGAAATTGGACCTACGTCCAATATACTTATTGACTTATTGAACTCTTGGGTGTCCAGAGGGCATGTGCCCTTTGGCCCACTGGCACTTTGCAGCGTGGAGCGATGAAAGTGTCATAGTGGGTTACACACTTTGAAAAAGTTGTGTAACTCTACGCGCATACCCTATGATAAAATAATGCCGTGGGTTATGTTCACGAATCGAGATTTGGCGTAGTCTCCGGATGTGGTGAATTTCTGTCTGCAATTGATAGTTTTACTGTTTGTAGACGGAAAATAATAACACAAAAAACGTCTACAAACGCAAATAGAATGCTTTGCAGACGGAAAAAGATGTTTATCGAGATTGAATCGGATGCTGAAGAGTACTATAAGATTAAAGATTCTAAGTAAATGTCACTCGTTTTGCCTGGGTTCGCCATCTGTGGGGAATACAAAGCACTTTATCAGTGATAGTTTGATGACATCAGATAAGGAGGTGAAACGATATGGATCAATACAAAATCGGCAGATTCATAGCTGAAAAAAGAAAACAGAAGAATATGACGCAGGAAGTGTTAGGCGAAAAGGTCGGAGTGACCAACAAAACCGTATCAAGATGGGAGACCGGAAGATACATGCCGGATCTGGACACGATACCGATACTTTGTGACGAGCTTGGGATCACGGTGAACGAGCTTTTGTGTGGTGAGCAGTTGGATGAAAACTACAAAGAACAGGCTGATGAGAATATCATGGATGTATTAGCAGTGAACAAAAGCATAAAAAAACGAAAGCTGCTCTGTGATAGCCTGACCGGCTTAGGAGAAGGAATCATACTTGGTGTGGTATATGCTCCGGATACAACAAAGAAAGCGATATGTGTCGGGTTTGGAGTAGCGTTGCTGTGTGTAGGCTGGTTTTTGCGATACAAATTAGATCTGGCAGTTATCGGCAGATAAAGTTGATGATATAACCAAATCGACAAATCGGAGTTTGTGAGGGAATAAAGAATGAGTAAAAGACCAAAAATCCAAATAAGTGTTATAGATAGACGCGGCGAAAAAGGGTGTCACAGAGGGCATAGAGTAGGACAGACTTTTGATTATGATACGCAGCGAGGTGACATCTGCCCGATGGCAATGCACTGTGGATTTCCATATATAGATATTTTACGGTATGGTGGAAGTTTACCTGGTCAACCGAAGGGGATTGCGGAATTCTGTTGCTCTGATGCCGATACCATTATGGTGTTTAATGCTGAAATAGTTAACGACTAAGGGTGAGCATGCAATTAAGAATTCCAATTATGAGTATAAGCGGCTTCTTAAATTTTATGTTGAAGAGTTGAACATGAACTTCAACCACGCACTGTTGGTAAAACGAGCAAATCGGTAAATTCAGCTCACGGAGGAGAGTATGACAATTCGCATAATGACAATTGAAGATTATGAAGGCGTATATGAATTGTGGATGTCCTGCGCGGGAATGGGACTGAACAATTTAGATGACTCAAAAGAAGGGATTGAATAGTTTCTTTAGGGAATAGGCACTGCTATTGTCCAAGCTGCGATGGAAACGCTACATTCATTAGGCATAAACAAAGTCGCCTTAGTTGTATTCTCAAAGAATGAGGATGGAAATACCTTTTGGGAAAAAACAGGCTTTACAACAAGAGATGATTTGATTTATAGAAATAAAACTATTACTGAAATGATTAGAATATGAAGTAGAGGTTTGAATATGCAATTTGGAATGCCCACACTAATTGAGAATAAGACTCTAACGGAAAATGTTGAGCTGTGTTCAAGATTGGGCCTAAACTTTATAGAATTAAATATGAATTTTCCGGAATATCAGATTGATAAACTTGAGAATGCTGATTATTTTATTAACGCTGCAAGGAATAAGGGCCTCTACTACACTATTCACTTGGATGAAAATCTTAATATAGCTGACTTCAATCCTCTGGTTGCAGAAGCCTATCTTGATACTGTTAGGCGTACAGTTGATGTGGCAAAGATTTTTCTTTGTCTTTTAGAGGACAAAGAGCTTCCCATGGTTATCAATATGCATATGCATCATGGCATCCATATTACACTGCCGGACAGTAAGGTGCAGATGTATGAGCGTGACTTTGATTCATATATTCATTCATTTGAAGCGTTTCGGGAACAGTGCGAGAAGTGGATCGGTGATTCAAATATAAGAATTGTTATAGAGAATACAGATGGATTTAGAGCCTATGAGAAGAAGGCAGTTGAATTCTTGCTCGAGAGTTCCGTCTTTGGTCTTACTTGGGATATCGGTCATTCGAAAGCCACCAAAGAAATCGATGTGCCTTTCATTTTAAAACATGAAGATAAATTGATTCACTTTCATATTCACGATGGCAGTGAGGAACCACCCAAGAACCATCTCGCATTGGGAGATGGAGAAATAGATTTAAGAGAGCGATTGGAAAAGGCAAAGGCTTTAAATGCTCGATGTGTCTTGGAAACTAAAACCATTGCCGCCCTCGAAAAATCGGTGGATTATTTAAGGGTAATGATAGGAGCTTAGTGCGATGATGATAGAAACACGACTTATTGAAGAAAAGATAGGAAGATTATTCTCTACAAAAAAGCCCTTCTCAGAGCATCTACTTAAGTGGGAAGATAACCTTTTGCCGGACAAATATGATCACAATTCTTTTGAATATTCTGGGCAACCATCAAAGGAAGAATTCCAAGTGGCCTTGAATTATCAAAGGGAACTTGGTGCCAACTTCATAAAACTCGAGGGAGACGAGCCACTTGCTGACAGCTTCGGGCTTGAGGCAGGAATAACCGCAACTATGGTTTTAACGGATAGCGATACCAAATGGAAAACAAATGATGCTCTAATATTTAAAACTCCTCCGATATCAGAACTACAGGAGTTAGAGGTAAAGCATTACGGCTCTGTCTACGGTGAGGATTTCTGTATACGAAACATGGCAAGGCTATATGATCAGTTGGAATACCACGGTGCCTACCTCGGAAATAAACTCGTCGGCGTATGCCATAGTTACACTGCGGACAAAATGACTTGTATTGATGGCCTACTCGTGGATGACGATTACCGGAAGCAGTATGTAGGAACTTCGCTTATATCCCACATAAGGGAGATGCATCCGAATGCTGCATTGATACTACACGCAGAGCTTGATGACACACCAAAGGATATGTATCTTAAAATGGGTTTTGAGATAGTAGATAAGCTTTATGAATATTCTTGCCAGGATATTTCAAGGATAGAATGATTTTTTAGTTATAACCACGAAAAAACGGCCACTCTGAATGTGGTCGTTTCTCGTTTAGGTCTAGTCGAGCCATACTTCGACGGCGAAGCCGCCTCTATAGAAGTATGTGTTCGGATTGACCCCTCGTGGTGGAGCTTACGGGGCTCGAACCAATCATTAAATCTGAGCGCTGCAATTAAAAAGATTCTTCATCTGAATCATCGGTATAGTGCAGATCTTCAAGTATAATATCCACCATCTGCCTTGGAGTAACGACTAAGATTGACCGGCACTCGAATAACTGTTAAAATCTATTTAAAGAAATTTTTAAATAGCTTGCGGAGTCACCATGGCAAATATTTTTAAGGTTTTAGCAGATGAGCAAAGACGGGATATACTCGTCATGCTCAAGAAAGAAAGGATGAACGCCGGGGAGATAGCAGAAAAATTAGGTATCACCCCAGCTGCTCTTTCTTATCACCTAAAACTTCTAAAGGAAGCTGACCTTGTTTTGGAATATAAAGAAAAGAACTTCATCTATTACGAAATCAATATAACCGTTCTTCAGGAAATAATTCTTTGGGTTGATCAGTTTGGATTCGGAGGAAAGAAATGAAAAAGATTATTTGGAGTCTTGCTGTCCTTCCTGCGATAGTAACAGCAGTAGCGCTTAAGTATATGCCGGATACAGTTCCTCTCCACTATAACTTTGCCGGAGAAATCGATAGATGGGGATCAAAGTATGAGCATTTTCTTATGCCTGTATTTCTAATAGTTTGGGTCATTCTTATGCAGGTTATAACATACTTTCAGGAAAAGAAAATAGAAGATGAACCCACTCCCCGAGAACAAGCATCAAGGAGAAACAATATAAAAGTCGTAAGGATAGTAACTATTGTATTTGAAATCTTTTGGCTCATTTTAATTTGCTGGATCCTATGGACATCTAAGGAAAATGCTAATATTGAGACCGCACAAGTGTCGACCAGCATAGGACAGTTTATATGGATCGCAATGGGTATTTTACTTGTCGTTATTGGAAACATCTTGCCAAAGTCCCGAATGAATTCCGTAGTAGGCGTAAGAACAACGTGGAGCATGTATAACGAAGAGACATGGAGCAAAAGCAATAGATTCGGAGGAATCGTGCTTATGGTCACAGGGGTAGCTATGGTTATCGCCTCTCTGATTCTAAAAGAGAGTACTTTGTTTCTCGCCAACATTGGTTTAATGGTTCTTTCTTCGATTGTGATACTTGTTTACACATATAAGGTTTTTGCCAATCTCAAGAAATAACAGGTCGTGGACATACGAAAAAACTTTGACTTTAGATAGGAATAATCCTCAACAATTCGTACACTCGACACGAAAGTCCATATATAATTAACATATTCTCACCCTATGTCCTGTTGTTAATCGTTCGTTTAATCTATTCTAACCTCGAAAGGAGGAGAAAAAAGAATGGATCAAATCAAAATTGGTCAATTTCTGAAGCGTCTTAGAAGCGAAAAATCCCTGACACAAGAAAAACTTGCAGAATTAATAGGTGTCAGCAATAGATCCGTTTCTCGATGGGAGAACGGAAATACAATGCCGGATTTTGACCTGTTGATAGAATTGGCGAAGTTCTATGACGTTTCGATTGATGAAATAATGGATGGTAAACGAAAGGAAGAGAATATGGATAAACAAACAGAAGAAACTTTATATAAGGTTGCCGAATACACCAATAATGAAAAGGTCCGACTGCTGGGGCGCATAAAATATGTCGCTTGGGTTGCAGTTATTTGTGGCATAGCATTCTTGGTCTTGGAGTATTTCGGCAAAGGAGACACGGGTATTGCAGGTTTCGTATCGGGACTTGGCTTTGGTGCAAGTATAGCTATTGCTCTGGTTACGACCTTTAAAATGAAAAAGCTCAAAGAGTTTAAACGAAAAGTGTTGAAAATCGATGTGTAAAAAAATAAAGATAAGGGTTATAGGACAAAAAGAGTTGGTGGCTAATCCCAATAAACCGGATAATCCGTAGTCCTATGTAACTCTCCCCATACAATCGCATCGCCCCAGGAAGGAATACTTTCCTGCTTCCTTTCTTGGTAAGTCATTTTCTTGTAGGTATCAGCGATGCTTTTGTCTGTCGGCATAGTTTTTAATATTTCTGAAGGTGAAAGCGGCTTAGGTGAATGCATATAGCACCACCAAAAGACCGCTTTTATTCTTCTTTCAATAGAAAGACCTCGATGATCCCTGAGCATTGTTCTTAGTCTTGAATTAATCCCTCCCTCAATTTGATTTGTTGTAGAAGGTATCTTTTCTATCTCTGCCCTTAATGATTTATCCAAATATGTAAACTTGGTTTCCTCTCTTAGCAGTTTTAGGATTGAACGTTGAGCTTTAAGGAGCCTTTCGTGGGTTGGTCTCTTGTTTCCATATTCATCAATTGTCATCTGGCTTAAAAACTCATGGTATTTTGTCATCCAATCGAGAAACCTGTTTGTCCATTTCTCTGCTGTTTCTCGATTTTCCAGATGAAGAAGATCTTTTCCAAGCATATATAATTCAATACCTGCCGCCGTTTTGGGCCTACTTGTTGTATACCTTTTTACCTGACTAAAAACATGAAACAGACATCTTTGGTGCTCTACATGAGGCCATGCTTTTTTCAGGGCTTTTACGAACCCAGTTCCACCATCTGAAACAACTACCTTTGGCTCTGCTATTCTCGACATCAATGAGATCCATGCTGCGGCGTGCTGATATCTACATAGATACCATCCCAGAACATGTTCTTCATCGCAGCATACCAAAATACAGGCCTTTCTTCCCAGATAGATTCCGTCTACAAACAGAACGTCTCTTTTTGATTCAACAATCGGTGACATTGGCAATATATCCCAAAATGCTGCCGTTTTCCTTCTAAAGGTTCTACCTTAGCCGGAAATACTTTTTTGAGTCTCCCTGCCAAAGAGCCATCTCAAGAAGATATGAAGCTGTTTAACAGAATTATCTATTTTAGGGGTGATTACAATGGAACAGTTACTGCAAAACCATCTCTGCGTTCCCGATTTATTCTTCCCATACTTTATGCAAATACCTGCACAAACAGAACAAATTACATGCTTCATAATACCTTCCTCCAAAACAGTTGTTTTCAAGGAAGATATAACACCAATATGCATTGATTTTTCAAGACATATCGGCATCTTTACCAACTCTTTTTGTCCACCCTATATCTTCTTTCAAAAAAGATATAACCGCCATATGGATTGATATTTCAATGCATATGGCGGTTTTCACCAACTCTTTTTGTCCTATAAGCCAAAGATAAGAAGTTCAATATAACCACGAAAAAACGACTCTCGCGAGTCGTTTATTTCTTCTTCGGCATCTCGAACCATATTATTGTAGCGAACCCGGTTTTATAGGCTGCTACAAAAAGTTCGTCTATGCCCCTAATGGTGGGCGATCAGGGGTTCGAACCCTGGACACCCTGATTAAGAGTCAGGTGCTCTGCCAGCTGAGCTAATCGCCCAAATGATTTGCTCACATTTAACGCAAGGGTTATAATATCACAACAGATATTCGTTGTCAAATGATTCGGAGGTAAAAATTTTGGCATTGCATGTTGTGTTGGTGGAGCCTGAGATTCCACCGAATACTGGGAATATTGCGAGGAGCTGCGCGGCTACAAATAGCGTGCTGCACCTGGTCAAACCGCTTGGGTTTTCGATTGATGACAAGGCTCTAAGGCGCGCGGGCCTGGACTATTGGCCGTACGTCAAAGTCGAGGTTCATGAGTCTCTGGATGAGTTTCTGGCTGAGTACAGTGACCATCGAATGTTCCTGTCGACCACCAAGGGGACGCACCTCTTCACGGACTTCGAATACCGGGACGAGGATATGTTCCTGTTCGGAAGAGAAACAGCAGGCCTGCCGAGGGATTTCATAGCAGATAATCAGGAGAAAACGATCAGAATCCCCATGAGCAAAGACACCAGGCTTAGGTCGTTTAATCTCTCAAACTCAGCGAATATAGTTTTATTTGAAGCTCTTCGCCAGCTCGGCTTCCCGGACCTCGAGTAATAACTTAGTATAAAATATTAAAGTGTGTAATTCTTGCTGCGCTTATAGTATAATAGGAATGTCATTTAAGATAAATTAACGGGAGGAATAGATATGCAGACCGATAAAATTAGAGTTACAAGTGATGGTGTGGGTACTGAAGCTGCGCTTAATGAAACTGTGAAGTTTGCCGAATACGTTGGACTTGATGAAAAGGAGAGCATGAAACTGAGACTTCTTGCAGAGGAGACCATGGGCCTTGTAACAGCCATAACCAATAAATTCGATGCGGATTTCTGGATTGAAAGAGTGGACGAAAAAGATTGCAAAATTCATCTCTTGGCCTATACGAGGATGACGCTGGATAAAAAGGATGAACTCATTGAAGTATCAAGCAGCAAAAGTAACAGCGCTTATTCCGGATTCATGGGAAAAATACGCGAACTGATTGAAAACAGCGTTTACAGCTTTGAAGAAATGGGAGAACTCCAGGCCCAGTACGGCTATAGTCCGCTGATGTATGGTTCCATGGGAATGATGGATGTAGATACATTTTCCGCAACATCGGGAATATCGGCTTGGTCGATGGAACAGTACCGTCAGAATATCGAAGATGCAAGGAAGTCAGATGATGCGGCTCAGGAAGCCTGGGATGAACTTGAAAAATCAATAGTTGCAAACGTAGCGGACGACGTCAAGGTATACATCAAGGGCGACACAGTAGAAATGGTAATCGAGAAAAAGTTCTAATGCTTGACAGGGGACTTTTTAGGGTATATTCTTATCAGTAATTGTAAATCAATAATCACAGAAACTATCTTTGAGGCAGGTGCGATTCCTGACCGGTGGTAATAGTCCACAAACCGAAAGGCCGATCCGGTGGAATTCCGGAACCGACGGTGATGCTCCGAAAAACACATTAAAGAGGTTATTATGACACTCTGATGATGTGCCGAAAGGAGCCTAGTCCGGATGGGAAAAGATGGGCTTCTTTCAGGCGTAAATACCTCTAAGGACTCATCTTGAAGATGGTAGGTCCGGAATGGAGGTATTTTTCTATGGACGCAAAAAAAAGAGAAGTTGCAAGATCGATAACAATGAGCGGTAATCTAAACGCCGAGAAAAAGCATAAGGTGCTTACAACGAAGAATATGGTTATGATAGCCATGTTTGGCGCAATCGCAGGCGTGCTTATGCTATTCGACTTTGCAATTCCAATCGCCCCGGGATTTATGAAGATAGACCTGGGCGACCTTCCCGCAATTCTTGGAACATTCATGATGGGACCGGTAGAGGGGCTTCTAATCTGCTTGGTGAAGCTGCTTGTTAAGCTAATCATCAAGGGCACCACGACGGCCTTTGTTGGAGAACTATCAAATTTCGTAGTATGCGCTGCATATATACTCCCTGCTTACTTTATTTATCGCACACATAAGGGAAAAAAGGGCGCTATCTTTTCACTTGCTATTGGAACGATTGTAGTCAGCATAGTTGCGGTATTTAGCAATTACTTCATCATGTTTCCCATGTATTCCAACCTTTACGGAATGCCGATGGAAGCGATAATAGGAATGGGGACAGCTATAAATTCCAGAATCACGAACCTGTTCACGATGATGCTGTTTGCCGTTTTGCCATTCAATCTGATTAAGTATGGAATCGTTTCAGTCATCACATTCTTTATCTACAAGAGACTCAAAACCGTACTGTTTAAGTCGAGTTGAATCAAGCGAAAAATTATTTGAAATAATTTGTGTTTAACTGAAATACCTCGTGGTAAATAGATTATGTAGCGGTTAGCACTCACCGCTTGACAGTGCTAACAAAAATGATATAATCATGCTGCAAAAGATAATTTACACATTCGCCTTCGTTATCAGGTGGATGCATAATGGAGATAATAGGAGGTATTGACATGTTATTCCCAAGTGTATTTAGAAACAATTTCTTTGATGATTTCAACGATTTTATGGATTTTCCGACTGTGACAACAAAGAGCACAGGTACGCTTATGAAGAGCGACGTCAAGGATGCCGGAGATCATTTTGAACTTGATATGGACCTTCCGGGATTCAAGAAGGAAGATGTTAAGCTTCAGCTAAAGGATGGTGTACTGAAGGTTTCCGCATCTACAAAGACCGAGAATGACGAAAAAGACGAGAACGGAAAGTATATCCGCAGGGAGCGCTTCCAGGGAACTTGCGAAAGAAGCTTCTATGTTGGCGAACACCTCAAAGAGGAAGACATTAAAGCAAAATTCAATAATGGCGTCCTTAGCGTAAATGTTCCGAAGAAGGAAGCTAAACCTCAGATCGAAGAATCAAAATATATCACAATCGAAGACTGATAAAAGGGCAGCTGCCCAAATCAGGAATCGATTCACCTAATTAGTTTTTTAACCGCATCGATGAACATATCAAGGTCGTCTGTGCGGTTAAATATTGCACGAGCAAAGGTCTGGTTTCCGCCTCCTTTGCCGTTAAAAACAGATGCGTTTTCCTTGACAAGTTTTCCACAGTCCTTTGAATCCGAGAAAAGAAGTAGGGTATTTGTGGGTTCATGAACGATAAACAGGACATCAAAGTTGGCAAGCTTGCCCGTCAACCCACGTCCCAGTTCAATAAGGTCATCAAGGGAAAGAATGCTATATCTATAATCTGGCGTGGATACGCTTATATCCTTGGAGTCTTCTTGCTTCGCAGCTTGCGAAGGAGCGGCGCCGAGGATTTTATTTTGTTCGCTTTCTATTACCGCCTTGGTAAGGTGATAGAGTCTGTCGCGAACTTCCTTTTGCTTATCCTGCTTCGCTCTATACTTTTCCATTAAATCCGGAACTCCTGCGGACAGGTCTTTTTCAAGCTTGGAAAGTATGTCGAAACGCTCGCGGTATCCCATGAGGGCACGTTTTCCGGCTTCAAAGAAAATCCTATACATACCTTTATTTGGCTCCACCTTATAGATCTTCAGCATTCCAACTTGCCCGGTCGTATGAGGGTGGGTGCCGCAGCAAGCGACCGAATCAGCCGGATTTGAAGGGTCGCCGATAGTAACTATTGTAATGTCCTCATCTATGGCAAGAGCCTTCCTTAACGGCATTTTTGATGCTTCTTCCCTTGTATCAAAGTGGTGAGGGACCACAGGCAGGTCGCTCCAAATGATCTCGTTTGTCCTAAGCTCAGCCGCCAGGGCCATGTCCCAAGTGACCTCCTTGTCCTTAAACTCGGGATTATCCTCCAGGCTAATATCAATTGTCATATAGTCGTCACCCATGTGGAAACCGCGATTTACGCCGCCATACAGGTCATAAAATACGCCGGACAGTATGTGCTCTCCGCAATGTCTTTGCATATTGTCAAAACGCCTGTCCCAGTCGATCTCAAGCCTACACTTCATTCTCGGTGCGATATTCATACTTTTAAGCAGGGAGGCTCCATCCTTGACACGGTGGAATATTTCTCCATCCGCTTCAAAAGTCTCGGAAACGACGATCTCACATTTATCTTTCTCAGCATTGTCATCGGAGTTAGTAACATCGGGGTTTAATATTTCTACAATCCCAACATCACAGCTTTGCCCGCCGCCTCCGGGAAAGAAAATGGTTTCCTTAAAGACGAGAAGAAGATCGTCCTTATTCCTTTCGTCGACTAAAGCGTCAACTATTTCTGTTTGTAAAATATACAAATTTCGATTGTCTTGATATATTTTTTTTGTTACCATTTTTTTCTCCATCCAGTAAATAATATGGCTTATTTTTCGGCTTTTCATGTTCTGAGAAAAGCAGTTTTACATTTTTTTACTTGCGAACAAGAAGAAGCGTTTTAGCTTGTAAAATCTGTGGATAAGTTCCTCTTGACAAAAAAAGAAATCGGTGAAATCCTTGATTTTTAAATGCTTTCATTCCGTGAATTATCCACATATTGACTGGTAAAAAATCGTATACGATTTTCACGAGACCTGTGGATAAGTTCGGTTTTTGTTGAAAAGTGACGATTCCGATATGTTGAAAAACCCACCCCCAAAAAAGAACGCTGGTTGACATAAAACGCATTCATTCTTTGTTGCTTAAAAATTGTATAAATTCCAAAAAACTATCAAACTCCCCATAGTCCTCTCTTATATAATGAACAAGTGTTGCATCGGGGAATGCAAATCGTCCGGAGTCAATGACGGAAAAATTATTTCCGCGCGCCAATTCCTTGATTACCCGTTCGTATCGCTGAACTAAATCCACGTTGCTGCCCGCAACTGCAACTTCTCCGTTTTGTCTAACGAATATGGACACCAAAACATCGTTATCCAATCGGTATACATCTCTTGCGACATGGCGATTATCCTTCCTGAGAATCATAAATAGATTCCCACCAGGATGCGGATGCATCTCTGCATTGTCATAGAGGGTTTTAATTATGTCCGTAAGGCGAGATGCTGAGTCAGAGCCCTTAAGTTTCAGTAGACATACAAACTCGTTTTGCGCCATGATTATAGAGGTCTCCCAGGGCGATATTCTCATATCTTCTTTGCACTTAAAAGATGTAACCCAGGGCCCGGCTACTGAGATTTCTCCGAGAATCAATCTGAAACCCGTATCATCCGAAATAATCGACTTTGTTACATATTCCCGAACTGACGCAACCGAATTATTTGCAGTTTCTGAATTAGTAATTTCATTTCTATAGAGTGTTCCGGGCTCTTCCATTTTGATGAGTGAGAAATCGTGTTCGGGCGCCGAAAGGAAATCTACTCCGGGGGAATCCATAGCCGCGGACCTCATAATGAAATAATTTATGACCTCATAGTCGTTTTCCGGGCTTGGACAGATTTTATGCCATAATGCGGTCTTTTCACTCTCGGATAGAATGCTTGGATTCTCCAAAATCGGAATAAATTCGTCAATGGATTCAGGAAGTTCGGATTGATATTTCTTGTTGAGAACAAAGGCGTCGTTTATGAGATAGATGGCTTCGCGTTCATCGATTTCTATCCATACTCCGCCGAGACCGCCGAATAATTCCGCCATGTCGAGCTTCACGTCATCGAAGCTTGACGCAATGGAAGAGAGCAAGGATTTATCGTTTGAAAGCTGAAATCCACGGTAGTCATCGATTCCGTATTCCTCAAAATCCAGGTAAAAAAGTTGGTGGAATTCTCCTATTTCGTTTTGGCGTATTATATGAACTCCGACAACGCCCATAAGCCTCGTATCGGTAACCTCTGCTTTAACAAAGTCGCCGCCTGAGATTCCCGGACTTATGGGGAGGTCGCCTCTCACTATGCTAAAATTTGGATTAATTGATTCAGTCATTTGTTTTCTAATCTTCCGGTCGGACCTTTTATTGATTATACGTTTGCTTTTAGGGTATCACTGTAGTATCATGTATAAATCGTTTAAAGTATTGATATAATTATACAACAAGGTGGTTGAAATGAAAAAATATTTTACATCTGAATCAGTAACTGAAGGTCATCCTGATAAGGTCTGCGATCAAATCTCAGACGCTATTCTTGATGAAATTTTATCAAAAGATCCGATGGGCAGAGTTGCCTGTGAGACTACAGCAACCACGGGATATGCTATGGTTATGGGTGAAATCAGCACCAAATGCTATATCGATATCCCCCGTGTTGTGAGACAGGTCATAAAGGATATTGGATATGACAAGGGCGAATATGGCTTTGATGGACACACCTGTGCTGTTCTTTCTGCGATAGACGAGCAGTCTGCAGATATAGCGATGGGCGTTGATGACGCTCTGGAAAACCGCGGACAGGAAAAGGACGAGGCCGATCAAGTGGGAGCAGGCGATCAGGGAATGATGTTTGGCTATGCATGCAACGAAACTCCCGAATTAATGCCGATGCCGATAGCTACAGCTCACAAGATTACGCTGAAGCTGGCTGAGCTCAGAAAGAACGGTACGCTTCCTTATCTTAGACCGGACGGAAAGAGCCAGGTAACCGTTGAATACGATGGGGACGAGGTTAAAAGAATAGATACGGTTGTAGTTTCCACTCAACATGACCCTGACGTCACACAGGAGCAGATAAGAGAAGACGTAATAGAGAAAATCATCAAGGCTGTCATTCCGGAGAATCTTCTTGATGCCGACACCAAATACTACGTGAATCCTACAGGAAGATTTGTAATAGGTGGACCGCATGGGGATTCCGGACTAACCGGTAGAAAAATAATTGTTGATACTTATGGTGGCTATGCGAGACATGGTGGCGGATGCTTCTCCGGGAAGGATCCAACCAAGGTTGACCGCTCGGCGACCTATGCCGCAAGACATGCAGCGAAGAATTTGGTTGCTGCAGGACTTGCCGACAGATGCGAAATCCAGCTTTCCTATGCGATCGGTGTTGCAAAGCCGGTATCCATAATGGTTGATACGTTTGGAACAGGCAAGGTATCGGACGAAAAACTGGCGGAAATCATCGACAAGCATTTTGATTTCAGACCAGCAGCGATTATCAAGAATCTGGACCTTCGCCGTCCGATCTACAGACAAACTGCGTCATACGGTCATTTTGGAAGAACCGATCTTGATCTTCCTTGGGAAAGACTCGACAAGGTTGAGGAGCTCAAGACAGAGCTGTAGAAAAATTAATTAAATTATGAAAGAGAGTGTGTGAAAATGGGTGTTAAGGTTGCAAAATTTGGCGGTTCGTCCGTAGCAGACGTAATCCAAATAAAAAAGACAAAAGAGATTATAGAGTCGGATCCGGACAGAAAATACATTATCGTTTCTGCCCCGGGTAAACGCTTTGATGGAGACAACAAAATCACCGATCTCCTTTATCTCTGCTATACCCATAGGGAACATAATCTGCCATATGAGCAGCTTCTTCAGGTGATTCATGACAGATTCTCATCGACGGCAACCAATCTTGGTGCGGACATAGACTTTGATGAATCCTTTAGAGAAATATCTGAAACGCTTGCGGAGGGCTGCAGCTCGGACTATATGGCAAGCCGTGGAGAATACCTAAGCGCCAAATTGATTGCGGCATATTTAGGCTATGACTTCGTGGATTCCGCAGGAATGGTTTTCTTTGACAACAAGGGCAAATTCCTGGAAGAGGAGACCAACGAAGCGCTTGCTCATGCTTTGGAAAATCATGAGAGAGCTGTAATCCCGGGCTTCTATGGGACGGTAATGGGAACTGACGAAATAAAAACCTTTTCGCGAGGAGGATCCGACGTGACCGGTGCCCTGGTTGCGAGAGCCGTTGAAGCCGATGTCTATGAAAACTGGACCGACGTATCGGGATTCCTAATGGCGGACCCGCATATTGTTGAAAATCCGAAGCCTATTCACGAAATCTCATATAAGGAGCTGAGAGAGCTGTCTTACATGGGAGCTTCGGTTCTTCACGAGGACGCCATTCATCCCGCCAGGATTGCGAATATACCTATCAACATCAAAAACACCAACGAGCCGGATAATCCCGGAACCGTAATCAAGGCTCATCATGAGGATAAGGAAAACAACGACATCATAACCGGTATTGCCGGAAAGAAGGACTTTACCGTAATAGCTATCTACAAAAACATGATGGCTCAGGAGAGGGGCTTTGTCAGGAGAATTCTTGGAATACTGGAGGACTTCGATTGCAATTTCGAGCATATTCCGAGCGGAATAGACAATGTCTCCGTAGTTGTTTCTAACAAGGATTTGGACGGAAGGATCGACGAACTCGTGGCAGCTTTCGAAAAGCAGCTGAATATTGATCACATAGAATGCTTTGAGGACATGGCGTTAATCGCCACCGTCGGATACGGAATGAACAGAAGAAAGGGCGTCGCTGCCCAACTTATTACCGCGCTTGCAAATGCTGATGTGAACTTGAGGATGATTGAACAGGGTTCAAGCGAAATCAACATCATTGTAGGTGTCGAGAACAAGGACTTTGAGCCGGCGATACGAGCTATTTACAATGCTTTTGCATAGGAAATGATGGCTTAACCTTTTTGGAGGAAAACAATGGATATAGCGATTATTGGAGTGGGCAAACTTGGAGTTAAGGTCTGTGAGGGTCTTGCGGAGGGAGACCACTCCATTACTCTTGTTGACATGAATGAGAACCTGCTGGACAGGCTCTCCCAGCAGTTCGACGTAATGACCATAAATGAAGATGGTCGTGATATTGGCGTGCTTTCGGAAATGGGAATAGGCAGCTATGACTACGTCATTGCCTCAAGCGGAAGCGACGAAACCAATATGATCGTCGGCAGATTTGCGAAAGAAATGGGGGCAAGATCTGTCATAGCAAGAGTTCGCGACCCCGAATACATGAAGCATTTTGATTTTATCAGAAGGTCTATGGGAATTGACTACCTGGTAAATCCCGACTTTGCAATAACCACAGAAATCTATAAGTACTTGGTGGACAAGTATTCACTGGAGGGCGGAATATTCACAAGCGGAAAGACCGCTCTCATAGAATTTGATTCGAGAAAGAAACCTGAACTAATCGGCAAGTCTATGCCTGAGGTTAGGGCACTTCTCCCAAACATGCTGGTTGCGGCAATTTCCAGAAACGGAAAGGTCATTATCCCTCACGGTGGAGATTCTATCTTAGAAGGCGACGTGGTGTATTTGGTCGGCGAAAAGGAAGAGATAGAAGAAATCAACAAGAAAGTTCACGATAAGAGAAAACACACCGATGTCCAAAAGGTAATGATTATCGGAGGAGGAAAGACCGGCTTCTATCTTGCTCAGAAATTGGCGGACTATGGTGTCAGCGTGAAGCTTGTTGAACAAAACAAAGCGCGCTGTCAATACCTCTCCACCAGGGTGAGAAACGTGATGATAATAAACGGTGACGGCACCGATATAGATATGCTTGAAGAGGAGAACATGGATGACATGGACGCCTTCGTAACAGCTACGGGACTTGATGAACAAAATCTCCTGCTCGCTGTTACGGCAAAGCAGAGAGGAATTGAGGACGTAATTTCAAAGGTGAGCAGAGAAGATTATCTTTCCCTCATTCAAAACATGGGAGTCGATATGGTACTCAATCCCTTGGACATTTCCGCGGCCGGGATATTCAGCATTATCCAGGGAGAAAAGAGAGTCATCTCTTCGACGCTTGTTCAGGGACAGGCTGAGATTGTCGAGGTAGTTGCCGGAAAAGACATGGCCATGATAAACAAGAACTTGGCAGAGATGGAACTTCCCAAAGGAATGCTAATCACCGCGGTTTACAGGAATGGTGAAGTAATCATCCCTGACGGAAAAACCAGGATTATGGAAAATGACAGAGTCATCATATTCTGCTTGCTCACGGAAGTGCCTGAATTGGAGAAGCTCTTAAAGAGAAAGTAAAATGAAGTCGGATTTAAACTATCATTCCATAGCAAGAATGATGGGGGTACTGTTCCTGGTTCTGGGACTTGCCTTTGTTCCATCCTTGATAGTAGCCCTTATATACGGAGAATCTTTTGAAGCCAAATGTTTTTTGGCTTGCCTCGTGCCCTGTTTTATAGCAGGGCTTGTTTTGATTAGAGCCTTTCCGCCTGACGACATCAAAACCAGAGCAAGGGATGTTTATCTCATCGTTACACTCTGCTGGCTTGTGAGCTCCGTAGTGGGTGCGATTCCGCTTATTCTTGCGGGAACTCTCAGAAATCCCTTTGATGCCTTTTTTGAAATTTGCTCCGGTTTCTCAACAACCGGCGCCAGCGTTCTAAACGATATAGAAGGTCAGGCTCGCTCAATACTCTTTTGGAGATCGTTCACGCATTGGCTCGGAGGCATGGGGATAATAGTCTTCATGGCTGCGCTTCTTCCTTCCATGGGAATAGGAGTCCAAATGATTGCGGGCGCGGAAACTCCGGGACCGACTATGACCAAGCTAAAGGCAAAATTCTCCGACACCGCAAAGGATCTCTATGGTCTTTATATAATATTTACAATCGTAGAAATCGCTCTTTTGATAATCGGAGGCCTAAGCCTGTATGACGCTGCGGTCCACACCTTTGGAACGGTCGGAACCGGCGGCTTTTCAAATTACAGTGACAGCGTTGGGCATTTCCAGAGTCCTTTTGTGCAATGGGTTATCATAATCTTTATGCTGCTTTGCGGTATTAATTTTAATCTTTACTTTTTGATTCCGAAGAAAAAGATAAAGGAATTCTTTTCTGATGAGGAGCTCAGGTGGTATCTGGGAATAATAGCTTGCGCTTCGATTTTGATCTCAATAACGCTCTTTGTGTATAAAGGGGGAATTCAAGGTCACGAGCCGGGTGCAGAGAATATGGGGCTGCCACCAGGGATTGGTGCAGAGGAACTCATTAGAAGTTCGGTTTTTCACGTGGTTTCCGTTATAACCACCACGGGTTTTGCAACGACAAACTACGACCTTTGGCCCACGTTCTGTAAGATGCTTATTTTGATATTAACCATTTCCGGTGCCTGTTCCTCATCGACAGGCGGTGGAGTTAAAGTCATAAGACTCATGACCGCCGTCAAGTTTGTAAGAAGAGGATTCTATCAAAAATTGCATCCTAACAGAGTTCTCAATTTAACCATAAACAAAAAGAAGGTACCGCAACAGGTTGCAACGGATATCATATATTTCATATTCCTTTACATCGCAGTCCTGGTCATAGGCACGGTTCTAATATCGTTTGACGGATTTGATATCACAACCAATTTTACCGCAGCGCTAACATGCTTAAGCAACGTAGGTCCCGGATTAAACGCTGTTGGACCTGCCATGAATTTCTCGGGATATTCGGACTTTTCCACGTTTATCCTTTCGTTGCTGATGATTGCGGGTAGGTTGGAACTCTTTACTTTTGTTATGCTGTTCTCTCCTCATTTTTGGAACAGCAACAGGGTATAGGAGGTTGATGAAATGAAACTTCCAACTTCAAGATTCAACACAAAGCTTATAATAAACACAATGGCAATTATTCTCTTTATAGAGGGTATAGCCATGCTTCCCTGCGTAATTGTGGCCATCTTCGATGGGGAAAGAGACATAGCTGCTTCGATGGCTACTTCCGCCGGTTTGGTTTTGATGTTCGCTGCATTTGGCAAGCTGTATGCAGGAAAGCATGATACCAAGATGAAGATTGATGAAAGCTATTTTATTGTGATTGTATGCTGGATTACTGCGATTGTGGGCGGCATGCTTCCTTATCTCTTTGTTGGTCGCGACTTCGGAATAGTTAATGCCATCTTTGAATCGGCTGCAACGTGGACTACCACGAATGCGTGGATTGTTGATATTAACACCATGCCGAGAGCCCTTGTCCTTTGGAAGGCTATCTCCAGTTGGCTGGGTGGAATGGGGATAATACTCCTAACTGTAACTGTCTTTTCCGCTCTTGGAGTCAGTGGTCAAAAGCTCGCAGGAGTCGAAGTTTCCGGCCCCGAACTGGAAAAGCATACTGCCAAGATGGCTGACACAGCCAAGCTCCTATATGTCCTTTACGGAGCGGCATCGCTTCTGGAAGCGATACTTCTTAAACTTGCGGGGCTTCCCATCTTTGATGCCGTGATTAATACCATGTCTACTATCAGCACTTCCGGTACGATGGACTATCATGGTGTGTTGGAAGCGCATTTTACTTCTGCGGTAAAGGTTATTATCATCATATTTTCAATTCTGGCATCGTTAAACTTTGCCGTATACATCAAGATTTTAAGAACGCGTACCAAGGAAGCGCTAATGGATTTTGAGATGCATCTCTTCCTCATTATCATTGCCGTTTCCACAATTATTATCGCAGTGGTCCTATATGTCGGGCACTATTATAACAGCCTTGGAGAGGCCCTCTTAAATGCGATAACCGGAGTTGTTTCCTTCTCTTGTACGACGGGATTTACCTTGGAACATGTAGAGGTTTGGCCTTCTGTCTGCAAATTCATCTTCGTCGTTCTCATGATTATCGGTGGTTGTGCAACATCAACCGCGGGTGGAATAAAGGTGATTCGATTTGCCGTTCTTGTGAGATTGATTAATAGAGGTGTCTATAAGAGAATTCATCCAAGGGCAGTGAAGCCGGTTATGATTAGAGATGTTGCCGTTTCCACGAACAATGCATCGTCGATATCAACCTTTGTACTCTTATTCTTTGGAGTGTATTTGCTTTCCGCGATTGTACTGTCACTTGAAAACCTGGATATGGAGACCACTCTTACCGCTCCGATAGCACTCTTCTCGAATTGCGGTGTAGGCTTTGGTCAGGTAAGCAATTCGAACTTCGCAATATTATCAATTCCCGGAAGATTATATGCAGCGCTTCTCATGATATTTGGAAGGCTGGAGATGTATGCTCTTTTAATACTCTTCTCAAGAACATTTTGGAATCCGGACAGGACGAATCACTAATTGCGAAAAAGATTGATTAAATGCAATTTTGACGATTTTGGCAGTTTTGAGTTATAATAAATAGGTTAATGATTTCATATCCAAACAGAGAGGTGGTTTTGTGAGAAGACTAGTAACAATAAGCAGGGAATATGGAAGTGGCGGAAGGCTCATTGGAAGAATGGTTGCCGAGAAAATGGGTATCCCGTTCTACGATAAAGAGATAATTGATATGGCTGTTGAGCATAGTGGACTATCAAGGGATATAATTGAGACCGCAGAGCTCAGAGCCAAGAACAGTTTATCGTATAGTTTTGCCTCAGCCATGACCGTAGGTGAAGGCTTCAGCACTGAACCCATATCCATAAACGAAAAACTGTATATGGCTCAGTCCGATGTGATTAGACAAATAGGAGAAACGAACGAAGGCGTAATTATCGGACGATGCGCTGACTACGTCTTAAGGGACCTCTATGGCGTAACAAACATATTTATCTGTGCGGAAATGGAAGACAGAATTAATCGTTGCATTAATTCTTATGGCGACGATCCTGCGACTGTAGAAAAGAAAATCAAAGACTACGATAAGGCAAGAGCCAATTATTACAATTATCACACGTCACGCAAATGGGGTCATTACATGAACTACAATTTAGCTCTTAACAGCAGCTTCATCAGCGATGAACACGCTGCAGATCTGATTGTTGACTTCATGAACATAAGAACGTACAAGGATTGATTTATAGGGAGAGGGAAGAGATGAGTAAGGGAAAAAGGAAAGCTCAAGAATTGGATCCAACCATATTGGATGCGGCGTTCTCAAGTAACAATGGCATGGCTGCGGCTGTCAAGGTCGCGCTTGCCGTCTTAGGAGTTGGTGTTGCCGCAGGAGCAACCTTGGTTATCGGTATGGACCAAATCATGAAAAGAATATTCGTAAATGACTCCTGGCCTAATGGAGAATGGGAAAATAACGATTGGGCAGGAGAGGAATTGGAGTAAAACAAAATGTCAGAGCAAACAAAAGGAACGTATTACATTACAACGCCGATTTATTACCCGAGTTCGAACCTGCATATAGGACATACCTATTGCACCGTTATGGCGGATGCTATGGCGAGGTTTAAGAGACTTTCGGGATATGACGTTCATTTCCTGACGGGTACCGACGAACATGGGCAGAAGATACAGAAAAAGGCTGACGGAGCGGGAGTAAGTCCTCAGGCCTTCGTTGATGACGTGGTTTCCGGCATCAAGGACCTCTGGGCCAAGATGGAAATATCTTATGATGACTTTATAAGAACCACGGAACCGAGACATGTAAAGAGGGTCCAGGAGATATTCAAGAAGATGTACGACAAGGGTGACATCTATAAGTCGGTTTACGAAGGACTTTACTGCACCGATTGTGAAGCGTTCTGGACAGAGAGTCAGTTGGAGGATGGTAAATGCCCGGACTGTGGTCGCCCCGTAGAAAAAGCACAGGAAGAAGCGTATTTCTTCAGGCTTTCCGAATACGGAGACAAGCTCCTTAATCTCTATGATGAGCATCCTGAATTCCTCCAGCCCGATACCAGAAGAAACGAAATGAAGGCGTTTATCAACCAGGGTCTGGAAGATCTCTGCATCTCCAGAACCAGTTTTGATTGGGGAATTCCGGTTCCTATAGATGAGAAACACGTAATCTACGTTTGGCTTGATGCCCTTTCAAACTACATCACGGCACTTGGTTATCCGGATGACCCTGAGCTCTATCAAAAGTATTGGCCGGCGGATGTTCACCTGGTCGGAAAGGAAATCGTGAGATTCCACAGCATCATATGGCCTGCGATGCTCATGTCCATAGATGAGCCGCTTCCAAAGCAGGTTCTGGGCCATGGCTGGCTTTTGATTGACGGCGGCAAGATGAGTAAATCCAAGGGTAATGTCGTAGACCCCGTGGTTTTGATTGATAGATACGGAATCGATGCTCTGAAGTATTTCCTTCTAAGAGAATACACATTCGGCCAGGACGGTGTATTTACAAACGAAGTCATGCTTAAGCGCATGAATTACGACCTGGCAAACGACCTTGGAAATCTGGTTTCCAGAACTGTTTCCATGATAGAAAAATACTGCAGCGGCGTAATTCCTCCCGCGGAAACCGAGGACGATATTGACCGCGAACTAAGGGAACTCGCTATAGGGACAGCATCAAAGGTTGAGGCTCAGATGGATAAATTCGCATTTAACCTCGCCCTGGAAGAAATATGGACCTTGGTTCGTCGTGCAAACAAATATGTCGATGAAAAGGAACCTTGGGTTTTGGCAAAATCCGAAGATAGGGAAGACGAATTAAAGACATGCATGCATAATTTGGCAGAATGTTTA
Source organism: uncultured Clostridia bacterium (assembly GCA_947302715.1). Lineage (GTDB taxonomy): Bacteria > Bacillota > Clostridia > Peptostreptococcales > Anaerovoracaceae > Eubacterium_B. The sequence goes on along the minus strand of CAMYVY010000018.1, from coordinate 25,392 downwards.
AGAATAATTGCGATACTCATCTATCCATATATGCATACGACAACGGATAAGATTTGGGAGAACATCGGACTTACAGATGAAGTTCGTTGGGATGACGCGCATGTATTCGACAAGCTCGACGGCCAGCGCATAAACAAAGGAGAAGTGCTTTTCCCGAGATTGGATATTGAAAAGGAATTGGAGGAACTCGAAAAGCTTCAGAAGACCGGAGCCGCAGAAACTGCAGAGGAAAACATTCCTTTGGAATTAAAGCCGGAAATCGTCTATGATGATTTTGATAAATTGGATTTAAGAGTCGGAACCATTCTTAGTGCAGAAAAGCATCCGAATGCGGATAAGCTTCTTGTATTCCAGGTGAAAATGGGCACCGAGACGCGCCAGGTTATTTCAGGCGTTGCCGAATACTTTAAGCCGGAGGAAATGGTTGGAAAGAACGTAATCGTGGTGGCAAATCTGAAACCGCGTCCGCTTAGAGGCCTTGAATCCAAGGGAATGCTGCTCTTCGCCGATAATGGTGAGCGCCTGGAAATCGTTACAACTACTGCAGAAAACGGCAATTCCGTCAACTGATAAGCATGCTTTTTGATTCCCACGCACATATAAACGAAGGACGTTTTTCCGATGAAGAACGTAGAGCAATATGTGAAAGGATAGAAGCCAATGAGCTTCTCGATTTTGTTGCGGATATAGGTTATGACTATCCGTCTTCTGTTCAGGCGGCGAAGGATGCGGCCGACTACGAATGGTGTGTCGCTGTAGTGGGTGTACATCCTCACGATGCCAAGACCGTGACGGAGGATGTTCTGTTGGGAATAAAAGAACTGACATCCGGAGTGCGAGTCAAGGCTATCGGAGAAATTGGTCTTGATTATTACTATATGAGGTCTGAAAAGACGGATCAAAGATATTGGTTCAGAAGGCAGATCCAGCTTGCCAATGAGCTTAAAATGCCCATAGTGATTCATTCGAGAGAGGCGGACCAGGAGACGATGGATATACTCATAGAGGAAGGCGCATTTAGCGATGAGCGGAAATCCTGGTTCCCGGAAAGACCTGCACCGGGAGGTAAGACCGTACCAGACGCGAGAGTTGACATTCATTGCTTCTCGGGGAGTGCGGAAATCGGAAGAGAGTATGTGAAACTGGGGGCAACATTGGGTATCTGCGGCCCGCTTACATATAACAACAACAAGAAGACGGTAAGGGTTGTAGAAGAAGTACCGATTGAATACCTCATGGTAGAAACGGATACTCCGTATTTGACGCCTGTTCCGTTCAGAGGTAAGCCGAATAGACCCTGGTATGTTGAATATACTGCCAGGAAACTTGCCGAAATAAAGGGGATTGAATTCGAGAAGGCTGCAAAAATTACCTGTGAAAATGCCAGGAGATTTTACGAAATATAATTAGTTATTGGAGATAAGCGATGGGAACAATTAGATTTGCGATAGCTTTGGTTTTGGCTAAGCTGGCCATTCTGGCGCTATCAATAACAAAGTTCGGGGGAACGGATTTTCCGGGGAGACTTGCCCTAAAAATCTGTCCTGATTTTTTGGAGAGAATCGAAAAGCCGGCTAAGATTGTCGGCATAACCGGAACCAACGGAAAAACTACGGTATCAAACTTGATAAGCGACTGCCTAAGAGCTATGGACATCCAAGTTCTGAACAATAGTGCAGGCTCAAACATCGAGTCGGGTATAACGACGTGCCTGATTCGAGGAGTGAGCTTGTTCGGCAGAGAGAAATATGGTACCGCGGTTCTTGAAATCGATGAAAAGGCATCAAGGGTGATATTTCCTTTGGTAGAGCCTGATTTGCTTCTCGTTACAAATCTTACGAGAGACTCCATAATGAGAAACGGGCATCCGGAGTACATACAGCAGATTCTGACTCACTATATGCCCTCCAAAACCAAACTTGTGCTTAATGCGGACGACCTTATTGCAAGCGGCGTGGCACCAAGCAATCCGAGAAAATTCTTTGGTATTGCCGGAATGCCGGGTGACAAAAAGGTCAATACAAACCTCATAGACGACTATCCGATTTGTCCGGTTTGTCACAGGCGCTTGGCTTATGAATACAATAGGTACAGCAATGTGGGTAAGGCTTATTGTCCGACCTGTGGATTCAGATCCCCGGGCTATGACTATACCGGAGAGCTGCTTCTTTACACTCCCGAGGGCTCAAGCAGACCGAGAGGAAAATACATAAGAGTAAGCACCGATACCAGATCTGAGGAATTTCCTGTACTCCAGGACAGCGTATTCAACCTTTATAACGAGGTGGCAGCTATTGCAACCCTTTTGGAGATGGGCATGAGAATGGTGGACATCAAGACCGCCATAAGCAAGCAGTCAATCATTAAATCCAGATTTGATTCCATCAGAATAGGATCGATTAACATCATTACGATGCTTTGTAAGAACAAGAACGCCTATGCCACAAGCCGCGTGTTTGAGCACATTATGAAGCAGCCGGGGGATAAGGAAATCCTTCTCCTCAACAATACGCTCGAAGATGCCAAAACATGGTCCGAGAATACATGCTGGCATTATGACTGCGATTTCGAACTCCTTAGTGACGAGAGAGTTAAGCGCGTTGTTGTATTTGGTGATAGGGCATGGGATTTGAGATTCAGGATGATTCTTGCGGGAGTTTCCGAAGACAGAATAAGATGCGTTGAAGATTACAAAGATGCACCGGGCGCGCTTCAGTATTTTGAGAATGACAATATCTATATTCTTTATGGTACTGATCCGATGAAGGTGGGTCCGGAGGCGACGGAAATAGCTGTCGAATTGGCACAGCAAAAACAGGATCGCAGTGGAGGTCCAAAGTCCGGCTCCAAGTCTGACGATAGTATTATCACCAGATTTGTGAGGGAAAGGAGATCGGCATGAAGATAGAGATTCTATATCCGGAAATATGCTGCCTCTACGGAGAACTATTCAATATTGAATATCTTAGAAGGTCGGTTCATGATTGCGGCATTGCCACAACAGCATTGGGAGAACGTCCGAGGTTTTTGGACGATGATTCCATCGATTTGGTATACATGGGAACTATGACCGAGCGATCCCAGTTAATCGTTGTGGATGAGCTCCAGCCGCTGAGAATGGAAATATGGAACGCCATTGAAAGAGGACAAAGATTCCTGATAACCGGAAATGCGCTTGAAATTTTCGGAAACCGAATCGAGGAAAAAAGCGATATGGTTATTTCGGAAATCGGAGGCGAAGGCTATGATTGCCTGGGGCTCTTTGATATAAACGTCACGAGGGATATGCTTCACAGATACAATTCCCTGTTTCTTGGGGCGTATATGCTTACGGAAAAAGATGCAATTGAAGTCGTTGGATATCAAAGTCAATTCGGAACGGCATCCTATGGTCCCAATGCGCCTGATCCACTTTTCAGGGTGATTCGTGGCCCGAGCTTTGGGAACGGATATATGAGAGAGGGGATACATTATAAAAACTTCATGGCTACATATACCATAGGTCCGCTCTTTGTTCTTAATCCTGCTCTCATGGTGAGATTCTGTTGGGAAATGGGGTATGCCGGCATATCTCCGGCCAATATGGATGCTGCGATGGATGCCTATCGTAAGAGATTATATGAATACAGCGATCCCGAGAGGGGATTTGAATACTAGAGAGATTAACAGAGAATGAGTAATACTGAGATAGAAATTGCCGTATCCGGAAGAGTATCGGATACTATTAACGAACATGACTTGCTAAGAAAGGTTAGGCACGTGGTTTTGGGTCTTTCGGGAGGCCCGGACTCCATGTGCCTTTTCGACGTTCTTAGAGGGGTTTGTGAACCTCTTGGTATTGCCATTCATCCCGTTCATGTCAATCATGGTATAAGAAAGGGAATATGTGACGAGGAACAGAAATTCTGCGAGGAGTATTGCAATAGCATAGGAATACCATTAAGATCGTTTGCCTATGACTGTGAAGCGCTTGCCAATGAATGGGGAGTTTCAACAGAAGAAGCCGGAAGAAAGATCAGGTATGATTCGTTTGACGTAGTGGTCAAAGAGATAAACGGTAATAATGTGGTAGATGACGATACCGTTGTTGCAATAGCGCAGAACGCCAACGATCAGGTTGAAACGGTACTTATGCGAATTCTTAGGAGTACCGGGGTCTCGGGCCTAAGCGGCATTCCGTATGAGAGAGAGGACAAGCGCGGGTATAGGATAATTAGACCGCTTCTTGATGTAAAGAGAAATGAGATATTGGCATATTGCGAATCCAGGAACCTAAAACCCCGAATGGATTTGACAAATGATGAGCCGATCTACAGAAGAAACAAGATTCGACTTGAGCTGATTCCCTATTTGGAGGAAAACTACAATCCGAATATTTCTGAGGCAATTTTAAGGCTTGCCGCATCCGCAAGAATTGAAAAAGAGCATATAGACAGAGAAGCGGAGGAACTTATCAATACAATTAAGGTCTACGACCCCGGTGAGGAATTTGATTACCGCAGAGAAATCTATGTTATGAATGATGACATCAGGAACCTTTCGTCCTCACTCAGAAAGCATGCCATTTCACTCTTTCTGGAAAGAGTAGGCCTCTCCGAGGATGTCGGATACGAGCATTTTAGGGCCATCGAAAGAATTATTATGGGAGATAATCCCTCTGCCAATGTTGACCTTCCAAGAAATTTCTATGTCAGAAGAGAGTATGACAAATTGATTTACGGTAGGCCGGTTCAAGAGAAAATGAGCGTAACCCCGAATATGAAGCTTGAAACTGAGGAAATAGGGGAGCTAAAAATCAGAAAACTCAATATAGAAGATTTGGATAAGTATCTGACCGAGAAAAAGCTGGAGGCCGGTGACTATGCGGCATTTGATGAGGATAAGCTGGTTGCGGCTTACGGACTCGGGGGAAGCAAACTCATCGAAGTAAGAAAGAGGCTTCCGGGCGATGTCATGAGGCTCAATGTTGGCACCAAAAAACTGCAGGACATCATGGTCGACAGCAAAATCCCCGTAAGAGAGCGCGATTCCGCAACGGTTGTAGCGATTGGGAACGAGGTCCTTTGGCTTCTCCCGAAGGGAAATCAAAATCGTAGATGGAGCAGTGAATTCCGAATCGACCACATGAGCGAACTGGTTGTGGTGTTCTATTTGCCGGAGAACGAGTAATTTCATAAGGCACCTTGTGGTGATATTGTGAAGTCTATATGAAGGTCTTAATGATTGAAAAATATTAGCCCATATGATAAAATAAATGGGCTATTTTGTTGTCAAAAAACAAATTATTATGTTTGAAATGCTTGATGATTTGTAATAAATATATTTAGATAGATTAATGTCAAAGATGCCCAATAGACATGGGCTTAACATAGGAGGAAGTAACTTTGAAAAAATTCGCTAAAAGTGTGGGTATTTATATTGTCATTTTTGCGGTTGTTGCAATCTTTGCGGTATTCTTCAGAACGGGTCAGGGAACTGAACTCAAGAAGGTGAAATTCTCTACATTCACGGAATACCTTCAGGATGAAAAGATTTCAGAGATTAACATTACCAATACCAAGCTAACGGGTCTTTTAAAATCCAGTACTGCGGATCAGAAAAAATACGTATATACATACGCTCCATACATAACCGAAATCAATTATCTGGAACAGACATATATCTTCCCTCAGATGGAGGAAGGTAAAATCAAACTTGAAACCGACGATCCAAGCTCGGCATCCTCGGTGATATTCAATTTGCTTCCAAGCGCAATTATGATAATTGCACTCTTGTTCCTGTTCTATGTGATGATGAATCAAGGAGGCCAGGGAAAAGCATTCTCGTTCGGGAAGAGCAAAGCGCGGCTGTATAAAGGCGAAGGCAAAAAGATTTCATTTGCCGATGTAGCCGGTCTTAAGGAGGAAAAAGAGGAGCTCCAGGAAATTGTCGATTTCCTCCAAGACCCGAGAAAATACCAGGAGGTTGGAGCAAGAATACCAAAAGGTATTCTCCTGGTTGGTCCTCCGGGAACGGGAAAAACCTATGTTTCCAGAGCAACCGCCGGTGAGGCAGGAGTGCCTTTCTTTACGATAAGCGGTTCGGACTTCGTGGAAATGTTCGTCGGCGTCGGCGCATCCAGAGTAAGAGACCTTTTCGATCAGGCGAAGAAGAATGCTCCCTGCATCGTATTTATAGATGAAATCGATGCCGTAGGTCGTAAGCGTGGTGCAGGCCTCGGTGGCGGAAACGATGAGAGAGAGCAGACTTTGAACCAGCTCCTCGTAGAGATGGATGGCTTCGGAGAAAATTCCGGAATCATTATCTTGGCTGCGACCAACAGACCTGACGTACTTGATCCTGCGCTCCTAAGACCAGGAAGATTCGACAGACAGATAGTCATAGGTATTCCGGACATCAAGGGCAGAGAAGAAATAATCAAAGTACATTCAAAGAACAAACCGCTTTCCGAAGAGGTTTCTCCAAAGGTCATCGCAAGGCGTACACCGGGATTCACGCCTGCGGATTTGGAGAACCTGCTTAACGAGGCTGCGCTAATCACCGCGAGAAGAAACGGTCGCAAGATTAGAATGGCGGAAATCGAGGAAGCTACAACCAAGGTCATAGCAGGACCTGCAAAGAAGAGCAGAGTAATCAGTGAAGAGGAGAGAAGGCTTACCGCATATCATGAGGCCGGACATGCTGTTGTTATGAGAAGCTTGCCGGGTTCTGACCCTGTTCATCAGATTACGATTATCCCGAGAGGTGCCGCCGGTGGCTTCACCATGCAGCTCCCCGAAAAGGATAGAGCTTATGATACGAAGACGGGAATGATAAACGCTATCAAGCATTTGATGGGCGGAAGAGTTGCAGAACTCCTTAGACTTGACGATATAAGCACCGGTGCATCAAACGATATTCAGAGAGCAACGGACATAGCAAGGGAAATGGTTACAAGATACGGTTTCTCCGATGTTGTTGGACCGATTAATTATGCTTCCTCTGAAGAGGTATTCTTAGGCAATGATTTCTCAACCAAGAAGTCATATTCCGAGGAAGTTGCAGGTGAAATCGATAAGGAGGTTAAGCGAATAATCGAAGAAGCCTTTGAAGAAACAAAGAGAATTATCCAAGATAACATGGATAAATTGGAAAGCGTGGCTCAGGCGCTTCTGGCTGTTGAAACATTGGATGGCGAGCAATTTGAAGCTCTTTATACGGGTGAAAAGACAGCTGAAGATATAGCGAGAGAGGTCAACGAAAAGGAAGCGGAAATCAGTAGGGTAAATGCTGAGGAAGCTGCCGAGTCGGAGAAAATAAGGAAAGAAGAAAAGGAGAGAGAGGCCCAGCTTCAGCATCAGCAGGGCGAGATTCCTCCTATTCCTCCTCTTGCTCGCCCAAACGGAGGAAACGGAAATGGTTTTTGGGGAGGAAAGGAACCTACCAAGACATCTTCCGGTGAGGTCAATTATGGACCTTATGTGAGAACGGATGAAGGTATGCAAGACAAGCTGCCGAAGGAAGAACAAGATGATGCTGAAAAGAAGGACGATGTTTCAGAAATGTAGGAGTGGTTTCGAATATGAGGTTAACGGTCAGAGATTGTTTGGAACTTGATGCATTTAGGCCTTGCATTATTGCTGCCGGAAAGAGAAATCTTGATAGCAATATAAGGTCGGTATCCGTGATGGATACATCGGACATCAAAACTACGTTAAAGGAAAACGGAGTAAGGGAACAGATGGTTCTTACGTCGTTTTCCGGAATGAAAAACAATTATAAGATGCAAGTCCGAGCTGTAAGGGAACTTTCGGCCTGCGGAATAAGCGCACTTGTTGTGCTTAGATATGGCAGAGGCTTGGATGAATTGGATGCGCAGACTATTGAAGCAGCGGAGGCCGTAGGGCTTCCGTTTATCGTTATTCCGAAGGAAAATGAAGTCAAGTATGCTGATATTATAGACCAAGTCATGAATGGGATTTTGATAGGGGAAGAACCTAAAAACTACCTTATCAACAATACCGTTTCACATCTGATGGACTTTGACAGATATAAGACCTTCCCAGCTGCGCTTAAGGAAGCTGCAGTAAACAACGAATTCCAGGCAGTTCTTATTTCAAAGGATTTTAATCCTGTCTTGGTGGTAGAAACCAGGCACAAGGTTACCGTCCTTGATGCCGTCAGAAATCTTCAGAAGAGATACAGCAACGACGATCGCGGCATATACGGCATTCTGGATGTAGAGGGAATAGCTGCGTATTGGGGTTCGATAGTAATCGGAGGAGAGGATTATTTCCTTCTCCTGGTGGATAACGAAGAAAAATATTCCGCCGTTGACATCACCAAGTTGGCCGAGATCATAGAGCTTGCAATAGGAATGTGGAAATACAATCCGGTAAGGGACGTTAAGGCTGAATTCATCAAGGCTCTCATGAGAGGAAATAAAAACCTTGCCTATACTCTTCAGGAGGAAATGACTCCGAAGGACTTTAACATTCTTAGTATCTTTTACGGCAAGGGGACCAATACACAAGGAGCCAGGGATGTTATTGAGAATTTTGAAGCCAAAACGCAGGCAGAGGTCTTGATAATAAATGAAGGAGAAGAAAGCTACGGTCTAATCATTGAGGAGAAAAGCAATCAAGATGAAGACCGAAAGTTAAATTGCCTTATGCTTTATGATGAGCTTAAGGAAACCTCCAAGAACATCAGACTTTTCCATTGCACCGGAGTCGGAAATGTTTCGAGTGCCTCGGATTGCTTTAGCTTAATCAATGAGACCTGGACCTTTGTTGAAAATGTATTCCCATACAAGAGAGTGTTCACCAAGTACGAGCTTGCCCTGGTTAGCAGCTGCATAAACCTTCAGCTCCAGGGAGGTCATATAAAGAGAAATTATGCGGAACTTTTGGAACCCTTCAACAGAGAAATCGGAGGAAACAAGGCGAAGCAACTTCTCAGCACTCTGGAGACCTTCGTTCTTGATGCAGGAATGAACAGCAGCAAGACATCCAATATCATGGGCATTCATACGAATACCGTCCAGTACAGATTAAAGAGAATTAACGAAATACTGGGAGTTGATATTACCGGTAACCGTGTTATACCTGCGCTGACGATTGCTCTTGCGCTTAAGCGATTGGAACGTGCGATTGACTAAAGAGGATATTAAACAGCATGACGAACGAGCCGAGGTGTCCTCTTAATAAGATTGGTGACTTTTGTCCCGACAATCCGTTTTTCCTGGCACCCATGGCCGGATTTACCGATAAAGCATATAGAAGTCTTTGCGGGGAAATGGGTGCTTCGTTGGTTTATACAGAAATGGTTAGCGCCAAGGGATTGTATTACGGTGACAGAAAATCGAAGCAGCTGCTTGAAATTGGAGAGGATGAAAAGCCTGTAGGCTACCAGATATTTGGGCGTGATCCGGATATTATGGCTTGGGCAGTTGAGCATCTGGAAAAAGAAAAGAATGTTCTAATCGATGTAAACATGGGATGCCCTGTTCCCAAGGTAGTTAAAAACGGCGAGGGTTCTGCGCTTCTTAGAGAGCCCGAGCTCATATACAAGATTATCAGAAAAATGTCCAACGCAACGGACAAGCCTATTACAGCAAAGATGAGAATAGGAATAGACGGCATACCCAAGGACGGCTATTTGGAAGCAGCCAAAGCGCTTGAGGAAGGTGGGGCATCTGCCATAGCGGTTCACGGAAGAACCAGAGAGCAGTATTACAGCGGGCGAGCTGATTTAAACGCGATCAAGAAGGTAAAGGACCTTGTTAAAATACCCGTCATCGGAAACGGTGACATCGCATCGTATGAAGCTGCCTTACATATGCAATCGGAAACGGGATGCGACTTTGTGATGATAGGAAGGGCTGCAGTAGGTGACCCATGGATTTTCAAGAGGCTTACTGATGCATGGACGGGGCTAAATGGCACCGACAAAGAAGTGGATGTAAGAGCAAGAGTAGAGATGATGATTCGCCACTATAATTCCCTCGAAGAAAACAAGGGAGAGTATATAGCGGTTAGAGAGATGAGGAAATTCATATCGAAATACTTGAAAGGGATTCCCGGAAGCGCAGCCGTAAGAAACAGGATTAATACTGTAGAGAGCGGTGATGAATATCGCCGAGTACTCCAAGAGATTTTGGATAAATAATTTTGGACAAATAATTTTGGATAAGTCAGGAGGTTGATTGGAATGCTTCTAGGCTTTGATGTTGGAAATACTAATACCGTAATCGGCATCTTTTCCGGAGACAAGATGCTAAACAATTGGCGAATTGAAACGGACATGAACAAGAGCGCCGATGAGTTTGGAATGCTAATCAATCAGCTTTTCACTTATGAGGGATTAAGAATGAACGACGTGGACGATATAATTATTTCCACGGTTGTTCCATCGATTCTCTTTACGCTTCAGCACATGTCTCAGAAGTATTTTGGGAAGCGCGCAATCGTAGTGGAATCCGGCATCAAAACCGGACTCATAGTGCGATACGACAACCCCAGTCAGGTCGGAGCAGATAGGATAGTCAACGCCGTAGCGGCCTTTGCCAAATACGGTGGACCGCTTATAATAATAGATTTTGGAACCGCCACGACGTTTTGCGCGGTCAGCGACAAGGCGGAATATTTGGGAGGAACAATTGCTCCCGGTCTAATCATTTCATCGGAAGCGCTCTTTGAAAAAACATCAAAGCTTCCGAAGGTCGAAATCGAGGATCCGGGAAAAGTCATATGTAAGAATACACAGGAAAGCATGCAGTCCGGACTGGTCTATGGACATATGGGCATGTGTGATTACATAGTATCGCTGATGAAGAAGGAACTCGCCGACTACTGCGGTCAGGATAAGAAGGTTACCGTGGTGGCGACAGGCGGACTTTCAACCATGATTGATTCAGGCATCGACTGCATCGATCATGTAGATAAACTTTTGACGTTGGAGGGGCTTAAAATAATATACGAAAAAAACAAAAAATAGATGGTGAGCGAACGGAAAAAGAAAAGCGAAAACACCAAGGCCGTAAATGTATCGAGAAGCGATATGATGGTATTATTCATTGCGATTGCAGTAATCGTTGGCTTCGTGTTTTTTGGTGCTCTGCTTTTGGAGGGTGCGAACAGCAACATGAAGTTCCATCCCAGAATAAGCAATTTTGGTGATGGCTGGACCTTTTTTGCTGAGGGAGAAAGGAAGGTAAAGGATCTTCCGATAGAGGTTTCGAGCGATGAAAATGGCGAAGTCGTAATGCGAAAGGTGCTTCCGCAAGGAATTCCAAAGTATTATGTTGTTGTATGCAGGAACTATCATCAAAATCTCGAAGTAAGGATTGACGGTGAACTCAGATACAAATATCCATACGAAGAGAGAAATCCGTTTGTAAATATAATAACGGACGACTGGCATATGATAGAGCTCAATCCGACGGACTCCAGAAAAATAATGGAGATTAAATTCATTAAGAATGGTCGAACCGAGCTCAATGCGGAAATCAGCGAGATTCTGTACGGTGAAGACAACTATCTGCTTCAATATCTCAGAAGAGAATACATATGGCTCTTCTCGATAGGCGTTGGAATAATCGTAGCCGGAATAGTTCTCATCATCATCGGATGGGTTTACCGAAAATACACCAAACACAGTGCCCAGGGTGCCATGGGGTCGGTCCTTCTTTGCTTTGGGATATGGCTTGCGGATAGAGCCAAGATGCCTATCTTCTCCATAAACATGGACGTGAAATTCTTGATGGCATATGTGGCGCTTCTCCAGGTTCCGATGTTCATATTCGTATACTGCACTGTCCGCTTTGATGGCAAGTGGTCCAGGTATTCGCTGTGGGGAGCGTGGATAAGCCTCGGGGTGTCCTTAAGCATACTGCTGACAAGCATAATGGGCGGCTATTCGCTGGAAACAATGACAACCGTAAGCTATGTCGCTTCACTGATTGCGATGATATATACGGCGGTTCTGCTATATAGGGTTGCCTTTGGCAAAGAAAGCATTTTTAAAAACTCAACCGAGCTATTAATTAATAGAATAGAATTCTTTGCAACAGCGGTCCTTCCGATAGGGATTATTCTGGAGATCAGTCTTTATGGCAATCAGCTGTGGACGGAGATTGGACCCTTGTACAGAATTTTTATCGTACTCTATACAATTTCGTATATTGTCACGGTATTCATTGGAAGCTATAGGGAAATGCAGGACAGAGAAGGCCTTATAGAAAGACTTCATGACAGCCAATTGGAACTTATGATGGGACAGATTCAACCCCATTTCGTCTTCAATACGTTGTCCTCCATAAGAACTTTGATAAAGATAGAACCGGAAACGGCGTATAGCATGATTTACGACTTTTCCAATTATCTCAGAGCGAATGTTGACAACCTCACCAATATGGAGGGAATCGATTTTGCTGCAGAGGTTGAGCACATCAAAAGTTATGTTAATATAGAGAAGGTGAGATTTGGCGACAGATTGAATGTCGAGTATGATATAAAGGTTTCCGATTTTACGGTACCTCCTCTATCCATACAGCCGCTTGTGGAAAACGCAATCAAGCATGGAGTGGTTAAGAAAATTCAAGGCGGCACGGTATGGCTTAAGAGTTATGAGGAAGGTGAATACAAGGTAGTGGAAGTCATGGACGATGGGGTTGGCTTTGATGAAGCTGCGATGAAGGCGATATTTTCCGTCGATGATGACAAGGAAGACGACCTGGGATTTGAGTCTGCAGAGAGTACTGCAAATGCTTTGCAAGAAATTATGGATGCATCAACCTTGATGGATGCGGATGGAAACATAATAGAGTTAAAGGGACGGATATCCGGCGATTTGAAGGGCTATGGTACCAAGGAACATAAGTCTACGGGCATGAGGAATATCAGCCTTAGATTGAAGGAAATGGCTAACGCAAAGATGGAAATAACAAGCCAGGTAGGTAAGGGCACGAGAATAAGAGTTTTTTTCAACTAATAGTTGGTGAGGGGAAGTCAGTTGGCAAATAAGAATACCAAAACGAAGATAGACATTAGACGAGACAAGGAATCATTAGCCAGAAAAAGAAATTTGGTCTTGATGCTTTTCTGTTTGGCAATTGCTGTGGCAGCGGGTTTTGCTGCCCTTTCGTATTTGGATGACAACGATACAAACACGAGTTTCAGAAAAAGATTTAACGACTATAACGATGGCTGGAATATCATTGTTGACGAAACGAGAACGATGGAAGATTTGCCTGCCTACACCAAGTCGGGCTCGGACAATGTGATTATCCTGAAGAAGGTTCTTCCCGATCCGATTCCCAAGTACAGTGCTATAGCCGTGAGAAATTACCATCAAAAGATGGAGGTGATAATAAACGGTGAGGTGGTTTATACCTATCCGGATGAGGATACCACCAACATAGCAAAGGTGATAAGCGACGAGTGGAGCATAATCAATCTCAAATCCGATTCCTCCAGAGGAGTCCTTGAAATCAAATACACAAACGAGAGTATATTCCCGTTTAAAGGCTATATTGGGGACGTTTACTTTGGCGATGATAATTCAATGATCGAATATCTGAGGCATAGCAATCTCTGGGCCTTTATATCCGGCATAATTATGATTATCATAGGAATCATCCTCATCATCATAAGCTGGATATACAGAAAACCGACAAACCAAAAACCGAATACGGCGATGGGACTTTCGTTCTTCTGCTTTGGACTATGGCTTGTAAACAGATCCAAAATGCCCTTCCTTTCGACAAACAACAGCGCGATATTCTTGTTTTCGCTATATGCGCTCTTGCTCGTGGCTCCGTTCATATTCCTATACGCATATTACAGGAACCAGGAATTCAGAAATGTTTCCCTAATCTGCTTTAGAGTGCTGTTAGTCTATGCAGGCTTTATCTTCGTGACATCCTTCTTCATCAGGCACAATGTAGAAGTTATCGCCATGATAGCCTATATATCTACATTGCTCGGCTTCCTATTTAACGCCTTCCTTCTGTTTAGGGCATCTTTTGGACCGGGAGCAAAATACAAGAGCAGGATGGAATTGCTTCTCAACAGATCCGAGTTCTTTTCCAATATGATTTTCCCTCCTGCGGGCGTAATTGAAATGATAATATCACGCCATGAGCTGTGGACGGAAGTAAGTAATTTCTTTAGAGTAGTGCTCGTGATATATGCTGCAATCTACATGGTATTCGTACTCTGGAGGACCTACCTCGTAGTTCAGGACAGGGTGGTCGTCTCGGAGAGACTCCAGGAAAGCCAGCTTGAACTCATGATGGGACAAATCCAACCGCACTTCATTTTCAATACGCTGAGTTCGATAAGAACGCTCGTCAAGGTCGACCCGGATGTTGCATATAAGATGCTCTATGATTTCTCAAATTATCTTAGAGCAAATGTGGACAACGTAACCAATATGGAGGGCATCAAGTTTGCCGCAGAGGTTAATCACATAAAAAGCTATGTAAATATAGAAAAAGTAAGGTTTGGAGACAGGCTAAACGTGGAATATGAAATAGGGGAAGATGACTTCATGGTTCCACCGCTGTCAATTCAGCCCTTGGTTGAAAACGCCATCAAGCACGGAGCAGTTAAAAAAATCGAGGGCGGCGATGTCTACCTTAGAAGCTATAAAACCGATACTCACAATATTGTAGAAGTTGAAGATACAGGTATCGGCTTTAATTCTGAATCAGCCAGCAAAGTTTTCTCGGTTTATGTTGGTAATGAAGACAAGGTTGGAATGGAATCCAACAAGGTCATGATTAGTGTCATGCAGGAAGTCATCAATTCTATGGATTTGAGGGATGAAAACGGTGAACCGATAAAGATTACCGCTCCGATAGAGGTAGAAGATTTAAGCGGAAACGGTTCCGAAGAGCACAAGTCAAAGGGTATGATCAATATCATACTGAGATTAAAAGAGATGTCCGATGCTGATTTGATTATTTCGAGCAGGACAGGCGTGGGGACAAAGATAAAAGTCTTATTCCCCATACAAAAAGAAGAATAATAAAAGAAAGATCGTTAGGAGGAATTAGTTCAAATGGGCAAGAAAATCACAGACAAGGTTACGTGGGTCGGAAAAATAGATTGGGAGCTAAAGCGCTTCCATGGGGATGAACTGTCAACGGACAGTGGTTCATCCTACAATGCGTACCTGATTAAGGATGAAAAAAATGTTCTTATCGACACGGTTTGGGGACCGTATGACAGAGAATTTGTGACCAGACTGAAGGAAGAGATAGATCTAAAATCTATCGATTATATCGTGATGCAGCATAATGAAAGCGATCACAGTGGAGCCCTCTTGGAACTGATGAGTGAAATACCCGATACTCCGATTTATTGCACGAAGAAGGGTGAGGGGATTTTGCGCGGCCTCTATCACAAGGACTGGAATTTTGTAAATGTAAAGACGGGAGACACACTGGAGATAGGAAGCTCCACTCTCACCTTTGTAGAAGCATCGATGCTCCATTGGCCTGACACCATGTTCACATATATGTCGGGGGACAATATCCTGTTCAGTAATGATGGATTCGGACAGCACTACGCATCGGAAATGCTCTATGCTGACAGCGACAATATGGCAAAGGTTATTTCCGAGGCGGAAAAGTATTACTGCAATATACTCAATCCGTTTAATATGTTTGTAAAAAAGAAACTTGCTGAAATCAAGGGAATGAATCTACCTCTCAATATGATTGCTCCAAGCCATGGTGTAATCTGGAGGAGACCTGAGGATATCGAATGCATAATGGCTCTCTATGAGAAGTGGTGCGACAATTATGAGGAAGACCAGATTACTATTATCTACGATACCATGTGGCAGTCAACAAGACAGATGGCTCAGGCAATTCAGGTAGGCATAGAAAGAACGAGCCCGGGAACCATGGTGAAGCTTATGAACGTATCCAAGGACGACAAGAACGATATCCTTGTTGAGGTATTCAAATCAAAAGCTATTTTGGTCGGATCACCTACGATAAACAACGGTTATTCATATGCTGTCGCAGGAATTCTTGAGATGATAAAGGGCTTGAAATTTAAGAACAAAAAGGCCGCAGCATTTGGAAGCTATGGCTGGAGTGGTGAGGCTGCAAAGCTGATATCCGCCCATTTGGAGGATGCAGGTTTTGAACTGGTCAACGAAGGAATTCGTGTTCAGTGGGCACCGGATGAAGAAGCCGTAAACACGGTTCGCGACTTTGGCGAAGCCTTTGCACAGGCTTTATAAAAAATTTTCAAAAAAAGATTATACAAGTGTTACTTTTTGTGTTACTATATATATGTATGTGTAATAATAGAGTCAAAAAATAATCCTAATTTGAAAGGAGCTTACCGATGAAGGTTATATTGGTAGATGACGAGGCTCTTATACTTCGCCAATTGGAAATGGAAATCGCAAACTTTCCGGATGTCGAAGTGGTTGCAAAGTTCAGCAACCCGATGGAAGCCTTGGAGTATTTGAAAAGCAACAAGGTTGAGGCAGTATTTTCGGATATTGAGATGCCCGGAATGAACGGTATTGAATTTGGAAGTCAGGTTAAGGAACTGCTTCCGGGAGTTGTTCTTATCTTTATCACAGGATATGAACAGTATGCGATAGAGGCGATGAAGATTAAGGCCGATTTCTATCTTACCAAGCCATTCAACACCGATGATATCGGGGACGTACTTGAAAGGTCTGCACTGTTGGCAGCAAGACAGAAATCTACGGATGTTCACTTCAGGACATTTGGAAGATTCGATGTATTTATCAATGGTGAATCCGTACACTTCCCGAATGCAAAGGCCAAGGAACTTCTTGCTCTCTGCATCGACCATAGAGGCGGAAAGGTAATGATGGAGGAAGCCATCGACAAGCTATGGGAAGACAGACCTTATGATACTAGGGTAAAGAACCTTTATCGTAAGGCGGTTATGAACATCAAACAGCTCTTCCAGTCATACGGAATGGAAGATGTATTCGTCAATTCGAGAGGAAGCTGCAATATTAACAGAGAAGGAATAACGTGCGACTACTTTGATCTTTTGGATGGAAAGATCGATAAGGGCGATGTTGTTGGATACTATATGCCTGAATACGCATGGGCTGAATTCACGGCTTCTCAGATTGAAGACAAGATGTAATTTGATGGATTTGCCTGCTCGTGCAGATTTTAGCATGAGCAGGCATTGTTCATTTTTTGGAATATATTTTATTGGTACATGCTATGGATAGAATAAAAAATCTTGATATTTATAACGTGCTGGTTTCTGAACTCTATGAGGAGTTTTTTTTGGATGACTTAGGGTGGAATCATGAGGAGATGGATAAGTTCATATCATCCAGCCTCATTAAGGAATTCATCTACAAGGTTGAGTGGGCAGGCCGTATCGACTCGGCACCCGGGGAATCCGAGGGCTTTGATCCGAGCATGAACAGGTTTGATTCTCGCAAGGTATTGGAGCTCGCCAAGGAATATATACTTGAGCTCAGAAATGAGCCGGAAGGTGGATGGCTCAAGTATTGCTTCGATTTTACTGAAGCTGCTTTGTTCCCGGAGACTAAATCGGAAATCAATCCCGAAGTGAAGGATGACGAAAAATACAAAGTCGGAAGGCTTCTTATCCTGCAGATTCTGAGAGGACTATACAAATACGAGGATGAGAGTCTGCCTTTCGATCCGACGAGAACCATGGAGTTAATACTTAATGAACCCGAGTCATATATATGGGATGAATACTTAAGGTTCAAAAAAGTAATTAAAGAAGAATACATTTATGAATTCATGCGTATAGCAAGGGACATAACCCCATTCGATACACTGGGACATATGTCGGGCGTTCACTATGTTGCCGTCACGATGGGAAAACAGCTTAAAGCTGCCGGTGTCCCTGTAGACATGCCCTTGATTTCCGGTGCCGCGGCTGGACACGACATAGGAAAGTTCGGCTGCAAGAAAGATGAAGAGAAGCGCATCCCTTATCTGCACTATTATTATACCGATATATGCTATGAGAGATTTGGATTGGAAAATATGGGTCACATAGCTGCCAACCATTCCACGTGGGATCTGGAGCTGGAGAACCTGTCGGTCGAATCGCTCCTTCTCATATATGCGGACTTCAGAGTAAAGAGCGGAAGAGACGAGAACGGAAGGGAAGTAGTTTATTTCTATTCGCTCAAGGATTCCTTCGATGTAATCTTAAGCAAGCTGGACAATGTTGATGAAGCCAAGGAAGCCAGATACAGAAAGGTATATGCGAAGCTTAAGGACTTTGAATCATATATGGAGGAACTCGGTGTTGCAACAGAGCTTCCGGAGGATCTTGGTAATCATGACGTCAATCTTCATCCAAGGGAGAGAGAAAGAGCCCTCCTTGAAGGAAACGATGTCGTCGAGCAGTTCAAGTATTCAGCAATTGACCATAATATACGTTTGATGAGTATCCTCCACGTTGACAGCGAACTGGCGGACTTGATAGAGGCGGCTCGAAGCGAAACTGCATGGAAGAACGTCAGAACATATATCGGAATCTTTGATGAATATTCCACGTACATGACGGAAAAGCAAAAGCTCATGACCATGAAGTTCATGTATGAACTTCTGGCTCATCAAGAGCATGATATCCGTACTCAGGCTGCCAATCTGATGGGAGAGATAACGGCAGGCTTTAATGAGAAATATCGCAAGGAGCTTCCTGCGGATGTGGAACTTCCGAGAAGACCCGTGACCAACATAGACCTCTTCGATGAATACGTCGAAAAGATGATTTATCCGGAAAGAAGATTTACCGACCAGCATAGAGTGTGGATGAGGTCCAGCCTTGGAAACTATGTCTCTGCGGTTCTTGATGACTGCGGTGAAGCCAGGCGCTCCGAATATATCGACAGACTGATCAGATACTATTCAGCGAATACCGATGATGTTGAATTGCTCATCGTCATCATGGGCATTTTGGACAGAATCGATTCTTCCTGGTGCTCGGATACATTTATAGATGTTGCCCGTGATGCCATAGTTGATGCTCTTGCTCACGAAAGGGTGGAGGTAAAGGTTGCTGCGCTTAGATCCGAGAGGCATTTCCTCCGCGATATGAGCGAAGACAATTATTACAACCAGCTACTCGATATACTGGAACTTCCGAATAGTCCGGAAGACCTTCTGGAGAGGGACGGTTCGGTATTCCTGGACGACCTCAAGATGGGAACCCACTGGCTGATCAAGGTTGCAAACATACAGCTCATACGTCACTTCGGACGAAGACTTAATAATCCTGCTGTTACGCTTCACATAGGAACGCACCTCGTAAACCTGCTTAAGGTAAATGAACGAGCAGAGATTCGTCGTGCTGCCGGAAATGCTCTCTTGGATTTGATTCCGTATATGCCGGATTCGCAGAGAAACGAGCTTGCGGTAGAGCTCTATAACGGTCTCGAAATCGGCGACAGGCAGTTCGCAAAGAATATTCCATATTACATGGGTAAGATGTCACTGTCGCTTCCACCGAAGGAATTCGATGAAGTAATCGATACAGTTGAAGTCTCGATACTTAAGACAAGTCGAAGAGTAGCGGCATTCATGATTGAATCGGTAGGAGTTATGCTCGAAAACTATGCCGACTTTTCTACGAAGTATCCGCTATCCGAAGAAGAGCATGACAAGAGAAAAATACATCTTCTATATGTAATGATAAAGGCCTATGCCCATTACGACAGGCAGTTCAGCAGAGACGCATTCAGAGACATCGGAAAATATATTTTTGCTAGCGAAATACTTCCTGATAGAGATAAGGAGCTTCTCTTCAGCAGGAGCTACAAGAAAATACTCCAGCTGTTGGATGAACAAAAGGAAGAAATGCTGAGCTTCTACAGCAATGCCGCTGTGCTCAATCATATTTACAGATATATCGGTCACCACGAACAAAGCTATGATGGCTTTGATTTCCCGACCATAAGCAAGGTCTGCTTCTATCCGGGAACCTTCGACCCGTTCAGCTTGGCGCATAAGGCAGTTGCGGTAAAGATAAGAGACCTGGGCTTTGATGTCTATTTGGCGCTCGATGAATTCTCATGGTCCAAGCATACGCAGCCAAAGCTTCTTAGAAGAAAAATCATGAATATGTCGGTTGCAGGTGAAGAAGGAATCTATACCTTCCCGGACGACATACCCGTGAACATTGCAAATAACAGCGATGTCCGAAGACTAAAGGAATTGTTCAGGGAAAAGGAACTCTATATCGCCGTCGGAACCGACGTAATAGAAAACGCCAGCGCTTACCATGCTCCGCCGGAGCAGGATTCAATTCATACTCTGTCACACATTACCTTTGAAAGAGAGACAAGGGAAAACAGAGGTGATTTTTCCGCGCATACAGATATGAAAAATGCGAAGAAGGGTAAGTGTACTGCGTATCCTATCACGGGTGATGTAATTGAACTAACTCTGGATAAATTCTACGAGGACATAAGTTCCACGAGAATAAGAGAAAATATCGACCTTAACAGAGACATAAGCAATATCATAGATACTGCATCGCAAAACTTTATCTATGAAAACAATATGTACCTAAGAGAACCAACGTACAAGCATGTTATTGAATCCAGAGAAATCGAGATTTCCAATCTGGAGCACAGAGGACCGGAAACCCTGGACAGCATCTTTAATGAATTGGATGAAATGGGCTTTGACATGGATGTGCTTCAGGACTATGTGGACAACGAGCAAACGAAGTGCATCTATATAACGGATACCGCGCATAACGGAAAGGTTATTGCCTATGCCGCATGCCACAAGGTAGGAACGAGAAGCATCCTCTCTGAGTTTAAGAACGAGGAACTTGCGGGAAGAATAAGAGCTCTGGCAGGAAGCAGCATGTACGCAATCGGATTCCTTTATGCCGACAGGACATCGGAAATATCGGGAATCGCTCAGATGCTCTTAACGGAACTCTTGACGGAACTGATTGCAAGGGACCATGACTATGCTATCTATCATCCCGTATGTCAAGAGGGCTACGAGCAGGACATTATGGACGACTTGGAAAAGCAGGGCTTCGTTGATATAGCAGGAAGAATCCGCGGACTATATGGTTTGGCGATTCCGGGCGTAAATCCGACACTTGCAGTTTCGATGGAATCTCCGGTTGTTATATTTAAGGACGTTGAGACCGTAATCAAGGCTCCCTTCAATAAAAACGAAGAAGTACTAAAAGCCATATCGGATGCACACGACAATTTGCTTAATTGTCTTTCTGAGCTCTATCCCGGCAAGCTGCTCTTGTCCTTCAATACGAGTGCGATTCAGAACAAGATAATCAGCAAGGCTTGCGCGTTAAACGGTGTATCGACTATCGACGGCGAAAGTCCGAAGGGACCCTATATGGTGGTTCCTTTCGGCAAGGCGCTCGGAGATGTTCTTGTTCCAAATACCGTAACAAAGACCCTGGTAGTCGAAAAATACTTTAACAGAAATGCACAAGGCTTTAATATTGCAGAGGCTCCGAATTATTCTCCGCTGGAAACGCAGGCGAAGATGATTAAGTCCTTCGGTCGCCCGATTATTCTGATTGATGACCTTCTTCATAAGAGTCACCGTATGAATAAGCTCGGTCCGATTCTCGATAGCGCCGGATGCGAAGTCAAGGAAGTATTGGTTGGCGTTATGACGGGAAATGCTATGGACAGGATGGAAGCGAACAACATTAAAGTCGAGAGCGCTTACTTCCTGCCAACCTTGGAGATATGGCTGAATGAAAGAGACTGCTATCCATATATCGGTGGTGACAGCCTCGCAAGTGCGGCGGGATCCAGGCAGGAGGATCACAATGCATCGGCAAATTTGGTACTTCCCTTTATCAAGCCGGGTTTCATCGCCGGTGGGGACGAGGAGGCGGCCTTTATGTATTCCGAAGTATGCCTGAAGAATGCACGCATGATAATGGCTACATTGGAAAGGGAGTATCAAAAACTGTTTGAAAGAAAGCTAACCCTAAAGCGAGTCGGTGAGGTTCTCACCAGTCCCAGGATTCCGGAAACAGATCGCGGCGTATACTTTGATGAAAACCTGGAACCGACGAATTTCTTGGATAACGATATCGAGAGACTGTACCGCTTGCAGTGGAAATAGAGAGAAAGTGTATGGAGAAAAAAAGATTAAGAGACTTGGTGAACGATGTATACGGCCTTGAGCCGTTAGTGCTTGATAATTACGGGATAAACGGACTCTTGTCAACCGGTGAAAAGGCAAGGGTAAACATTATCGCATTGGGAGATGTGGGGACCAATTTGCTTATGGGACTCAAGCTTCTTGGTGGTGATGTGATTTCGGAGATAGGAATCTATGATTTGAACGAGCCTCAGCTCAAAAGACTCGAGATTGAATTCAATCAGATGCACTATCCGCCTATTCCGGAGTCGAGCATGGATGAGCATCGCAGAGCGAAATGTGTAAGAGAAATGCCCGTAATCAAAATAATCGGTAGTGATGAAGAACTTCTCGATTGTGACGTCCTAATTTTCTGTGCAACCAAGAGCGTTCCGGAGATTGGAGCAAAGGGCGACATGCGCATGATGCAGCTCGAAGCGAACCTTGGACTCGTTAAAATCTTTGGAGAAAAGATTAGGAAGTCAAGAGATAATTCTAACCCGGATGAAGGTCTGCGTCTTCCGCGCTTTGATGGCCTGGTGGCGGTGGTTTCAGACCCGGTGGATCAGCTGTGCAAGGGAATGCTTGAGTCCTCGGGTCTTAAGCCGGGACAGGTTAGAGGATTCGGCCTTGGAGTTATGGCAGCCAGAGCGAGGTATTACACGAACAAAATCGCCTGCGGGGACGGAGAACTCGAAATAGCAGGAACGAAGGTGAATGTTTCGGATAATCTAAAAAGCGCAGCCGCCTTATATCCAAGTGAGGGTAGAGCCTTTGGACCCCATGGACAGGACCTCGTAGTAGCAAACAGTGTAGATAATTATGATGACGATGCATCGAAACTGCTTACAGGATTGACAGTTGAAGCCAATCTAAGAGTTCGTGACCTTGGGTTTAAGCCCTTCCTCGCTCCGGCGATTTCTTCCGCTGCTCTCTCAATTATTTTGACATTGCGAGGAGAGTGGAATTATGGCTCCGTCTACTTCGGTATTGAAGGCGATGGTATTAATAATAGCACTGAAGATAGCTGCAGTAATTGGAAGGGTGCATATGTTGGCGTCTTGAGCCGTCTGACGGAAAGAGGCGTGGAATATGAAGACATCGAGCTTCCGGAAGCGCTCTACCAAAGAATCCTTAACGCATACGCTAACCTGATTTAAGCATAACCGGCGGAGTTTAATCAATTATTTATAGAACCGATTTATAGAATCTATTTATAGAACTTTGGAGGGAGAAGTGCTCTACGTAGTTAGATTGGATAAGAATACTAAGCCGGGTGAGGTGGACAGGCTGTCGGAGGTTTTAAAGGCCAGCATACCGGGCAGGGAATTCAAGAGAATAAAAAGTGTTTCTGATTTTTTGCTTCAGGCGATGACGGGAGAAATCAAGGAAATCCTGTTTGCCGTTGCAGTTCCAAAGAACGGTTACGCACCCGAATGGCATGACCTCATCTCTTCGCTTATGGACAGGGCTAACCTTCTCGATGGAGCAAAGGCCGCAGTTCTCGTGGACGGAGAAGGTCCTCTTTTTACGAAGGACATAGCAAGGAGGCTCATCTTTGCGGCTAATTACGCCGGTTGCAGCTTCCCGGGAAGACCGCTGGTTGAGGCAACCGGAGACCTATATAATTTCAATACGGCAGCATCTGTTAAGAGTGTCGGGAATATGACCGCGTATCTCGATGCCGTATCCGATTTGCTCGGCAGGTTATCGGGCAGCGACCAAAAAGCTGAGCCTGCGAATTCCAATAAAGAAGGTGCGCTAAAAGTTCTGGCCATTCACGCAGGTAACAAGGAAACCTCAAATACGCTCATGCTTCTCGATATGGTCAAAACGCACCTTGTCAAAAAGGAAGTTGATTACAAGGAAATATCGATTAGAAACGGAGATATAGTAGACTGCAGAGGATGTGGATTCGACACATGCAAGCACTTCGGTGAGACAGGCGAATGCTTCTACGGAGGAGTGATGGTAGATCAGGTTTATCCTGCAATCATGGAATGCGACGCATTGATCTTGGTCTGCCCGAACTATAACGACGCCGTCGGAGCAAATATGATGGCGATGTTCAACAGACTGACCGCGCTATTCTATAACAACAGTTTTAGGGACAAAAAAATATATGCTTTGATCGTATCCGGATACAGCGGAGGAGACCTTGTTGCTGAACAGATTATAGGAGCAATGGCCTGCAATAAGGGATTCATGCTTCCGCCCCACTTCGCACTTATCGAGACCGCAAACAATCCGGGCGACATCACCAAGTTGGACGGGATTGAAGAAAGGGCGCAGGCCTTCGCAGAACTAATAGTCACCCAAGAATAGATTTTTGCTATTCTCCCGTAAGCATTTCAAGACCTTCGAAGAATTTGTCGATTGATGGGCTGCCACCGTACTGGGATTTTCCGCGGAGCAAATCCATTTCGCTTCTCACGGCTTCAAAATTAAATAACGTATTTGCATATTCGCTGAAATTCTCATCGTAGAAATCTTCAACACCGAGGGACGCCACATTTGTGAGTCCCTTTTTGATTGCTCTTCGAATTCTTTGCTTAACAATTTTGGGGTCCGCATCGAGGCTTTCCGCATAAGTATCAAGGGTGACTTTGCTCTTGTATTCCTGTCCGCTTATCACCAGATTCTCGATAACGGCCATGATGTCCTTGGTTCCTGTTTCACCAAGCATACCGATTGCTCCAAGAATCCTTCTGGCCCTTGTCAGGGTTGCTTCCTGAGGAGAGGGGGAACTACTGCTCGGGGCTCCATCAAAGCTCGCCTGAGCACCGGCTTGATCGCCCATGACATTTCGGATTCCCTTTAGAACCTCGGCCATCTGGCGTTTTTCTATCACGTTGTTAATTACTTTTTCAATCTCTATTCTGTTGTTGGGTTTGGTTATGAAGAACTCTATTCCTGCTTCGTAAGCATCCTGAATCATCTTCTTGTCCGCTACCTGAGATACCATGATGAAGCTTATATCGGGGTTGATTTCGCGTACCTCCTTGACGAGCGTGATCCCGTCCTTTTTGGGCATCAAAAGGTCCACTAAAACTATGTCCGGCGATTTTGCCAGTATTTCGGGGATTGCCTTTTCCACATCCGTATTGGTTCCAACCACGTCGCCGAGTTTCTTGGTCTCCACGATATTCTGAAGAACCTTTACCGATGCCAATAGATCGTCCAAAATATAAAACTTCATAGTACACGTATAATCCAATCATCGAAGATGGTGATTGGATTTTTCCTTTCTCCCGGAT
>CAMYVY010000017.1 GCA_947302715.1 uncultured Clostridia bacterium | reverse complement strand
ACCATTTCAACATGAGTGGAAGATCTGTTTCCGTAAAATCTCGGATTGTTATTTCATCTTTTTCTATTTTCACGTAATCCTCCCCGCAAATATGAATTTGTCGCTCAGATATGGATTTTAACGTCGCCGAAATCAAACAATCCATTTCCTTGCTTCAGCTGCCCGTTCCTCTCTATCTGCGAAAAATCCTCGCAGACTTTCCCAATCAGTGAAACGGGTGTTTCCAAGTCGTGATGGCCGGGGAAAACGCGTCTGACATCAAACTCCAGCAGACGCTTTACTGACTGATAAAAGAGCAACGGGTCTGTACTTGGATAAAAGGCGTCCAGACAGCCCTTGTATATCAAATCGCCAGAATACAAGTACCTTCTCTCCAACTCGTAAAAGCAGCAGTGTCCTGGAGAATGCCCCGGTGTGTGCAGTACCCGGATCGTTCGTCCGCCCAGGTCAAAGCAGTTGCCGTCACGCATTAGGAGCTGCGGCTCACCCTGAAAAAGCCGATATGCGTCCAGGTCGAATTCATCAGGAAACGCACATGGCAGTTTTGTCAGCTGCTCCTTCACCGCTTCCAACGGTAACGGAAAACTTCCGTCAATCCATTCTTTTTCCGCCTCATGGACTGCAATGCGGTCAAAGAGCCCGTGTCCGCCGATGTGATCCCAATGGACATGAGTTGTCAGCACAGTAACAGGCAGCGTCGTCAGATGATCGACAACACGTTTAATATTAGAAACACCGAGGCCGGTATCAATCAGCGCCGCTATGTTCTGACCGCAAAGCAGATAGCAATGTGTTTCCTCCCAATGCTGATATTCGCTTATGGCAAATGTCTGCGCATCGATTTCCTCAACGGTAAACCACTCGTTCATAGTCTTTCCTTCAGTTTTTTTCTGACCGTTTTCAAATTGCTATCGGTCAGAATCGGAATCAAACTGTTGATTTCCTCAATGCTCCGGTCCCACCACTTGAATTGAAGCAGCAGTTCGATCATTTCATCATCAAAGCGTCTTCGCAGTACCTTTGCGGGATTCCCGACGACAATGGTATATGGTGCGACATTGCTTCCTACAACACTGTTTGCTCCTATAATCGCCCCATCGCCGATTTGAACGCCGGGAAGGACAACCGCATTCTGTCCGATCCATACGTCGTTGCCTATCACCGTATCGCCCTTCAATGGAAGATCGAATTTCTTCGGCGGTTCCATATCCCATCCCTCGAGAGTATAGAATGGGAACGTCGACACCGCGTTCATCTGATGATTTGCGCCATTCATAACAAATTCGACACCGGAGGCAATCTGGCAGAACTTGCCGATAATCAGTTTATCTCCGTTCCATTCATAAAGATGTGTAACATGGCTTTCAAATTGGGAGTCCGCAATGTAGGTAAAATCTCCGACAATGATATTCGGATTCTTTATTGTCGGTTTAACGTATATTTCCTTGTCATATCCTGCGATTGGATGGAACACTTTTGGATCTGGTTTTTTTCCGTTCTTCATCTATGGTCACCTCATCAATCCTGCAATTTCAGAAAGCGTTTTTTCCTTCACCGATTCCTCTACGGATACATTCACATAGAACTCCATGTTGCAATACGAAGAATACTGCATGAAAAGGTCCTGTGAATATAGCGTTTCAAATCTGCGGATATCTTCATAGTTCCTGCAGAATATTCTGTCCTGATAGGTTTCATACAGGAAAGGCGCTGTCGTGAACAGCCGGAAGTCCACTCTGTCATCCAGGGCTTTCAGCATCATAGGGATCGTTCCCATATAGCCGGATTCAATTACAACGATCCTGTTCTGTTTAATCGAGCTCAGCAGGTCGAGAAGGATGGTTTTCAATTTTGGATGTTCATTCAGAACCAGAAGTATTTTCTCCTTGCAGTAAGCAGAATAATCATCAAACTGGATGTGACTGGTTTCCAGGGCTTCATATAAAGGAAGGCGTATATCGTCATCCACGTATTCTGTTTCTGTTATGTCTTCCAGAAAGCGGCGGCTGATCAGCCACGGATGGATATTGTCTCTCCCTCTGCTGCGAAAGAATACATATGGCAATAATGCATCCCTCATCAGAAAGACATAGGCGGTATCTTTTTCATATCCGATCCATTCACAATACCTGTATATTTCTTCAAGAAAAGGATTTGCGGAAATACCGCTGTGACTCCAGGCTTCTTCAATCAGATTTCCAAGCAGTTCCTCAAGTTCATATTCATTCTTTCCGTAAACGGTATCTGACAGCCTTTCATGATCGACAGGAAAAGGCACTTCCCCGCATTGGTGCAGAACAGCTCTCAGCCTTGTCAGACAGGAGAAATCTGCTTCCATCGTGTCGTTCAGATTTGTATATCCTTCATCGGTCAGATCGTCCAACACCTTTAGAAGCTGTTTTGCTTCGCGGATTTTTGTATCGGAAAGAATCTTATTTTCATATTCTTCCAGCTTTCTGCGGTAGTAGTTTTCATTGAATGATATAAATCCCATAAATGGCCTCGCGAAATCCCGATTTGCTTACCTCATAAACCCACATATACCATATTCGGAATACTCGTGGAAACCAAGTGATTTATAAAATGCTTTTGTCCTCTCTGTGTTGTCCGTGGTCAGTGCTATCTGACGAACATGTGCATATCGGTGCAGCACCTCCTTAAGCAAAGCCGTGCCGATACCTTTTCTTTGATGCTCCGGGAATACCAAAATGTCTTGTATGAATACTATCGTCGATGCATCGCCAACCACTCTAATTATTCCCAGCAAATTTTCTCCATCATAGGCTCCAAGCACAAGAAGCGAGTTTTCAAATCCTCGCCTAAGCGCATCTAAATCATCGGTGTATGCGGTCCAGCCTACCGACTCATACAGTGCAGCTATTTCAACTTCGTTATAGTTTTTGTACTCTTTGATTTGCATTATCGATCCTCTTCCCACACATAATATGTTAAATCTCGCTCTTTTCCCAGGTACTCTAACTCCTTCTCTGAGAAGTGGCTGTATTTCATTCCGCACTTCTGCATAACCCGAGCGGATGCATCGTTACCTGTGAAGTAAGACGCATACACTTTATTAATGCCCTTCTCCTCCCTTAAAAATTCTAGGAAAGCATGCACTGCCTCCGTTGCGTAACCCTTGTTCCAATAGTCGGGTCCTATACCATAGCCAATCTCCCAGCCCACCGGCTCATCAAAGCACAAGATGATTCCGATTAGCCTTCCTGTATCCTTTAGGCGTATAGCAAACAACTCCTCACGCCCCAGATATTTAGAAAAATCAAAGTCCTCAAGAGACTCCGCATATTGACACACAAAAGTCTCCAGCACCTTCTTGTTGTTGGATATATTTCTGAAGTAGTCCTCTTTATCCGTCTCTTTTAGATAATCAATAATTAATCTTTCAGTTTCCATAGTCTATTTATTCATCAAACAGGAATTAATCTAACTGTTTCTCTTTCAGCGACTTTCCATAAAAATATCTTCCAATCAAAAATACGCACAGCCCAAAAACAGAGGACAGCATCATAACTACATATCCTGTTTTTGTTATTACGCCTTCTTCAGTTCGTAAATCATTATTCTTCCCAAAAAATATAATCATAATTCATCCTCCAAAGCCCGAGCTGTCGTCGCCTTACAAACGTGAATCTGTTAAGCTCAACTCTCATTTGAATTGATAAACATACCTGACCTCTCTCAAATCTTTTCCGCCGATATTATCGTCCAGATAATCATCAGAGCATTTGAATCCATGTTTTTCATAGAACTGTCTTGCTGTGGTGTTTTCTTCCAGAACCCAAAGGAATACTTCTGTAAAGCCTTGATTTTCCAACTCATTCATGACAACTTCCAGCAATTTGCTTCCATATCCTTTTCCCATATACTCCGGCAGAAAATAAATAGAGATCACTTCTCCCGAATCAGGATATTGCTCAAATCTTGATCTGCAGAAACTGCTGGTTCCAATAAATTCTCCGTTTTCAACGCAAACCATCGTTGACCATCCGGGAATATCAAAGTTTTTGACCCATCGCCCCTCGGGAATAGCATCCAGATAGTCTTGGGGAATAATGCCTTTATAGGCGTATCTCCAGCTGTTTTCATATATCTTGCTGATTCTTTCTCTGCTGTCAGCTGGATTGATATATCTGATTTCCATTTCTCATCCTCACAAATCCCGATTTGTCGCTCTCTATTTAACGGTCTACGGCATAATTCTACCATAGACCTAGGACTTAAGGAATAATTAGCGGGCAAAGTCCCTGCTATTATGCTCCATACCGTCCAGGATGCCGTTAGCTCTAAAGCTTGTCATCTCGCCGGTTTCTCCGGCTACTATGATATGGTCAAGCATCTTAATATCAAGGAGCCTTCCGCATTCCATAAGCTTTCTCGTAACCTCATGATCCTCCTGGCTTGGATTGCCATTTCCGGACGGGTGGTTATGAATAGCGATGAAGGATGCAGCATTCGAAAGAATGCTGGACTTAAATACTTCCCTTGGGCTTACCATAGAAGCATTTAGCGTTCCTACACTGCAGATATTCATATTGATAACCTGTCCGTTGGATTTGAGATTAAGGATGGCGAAGACTTCCCTGTCGTAGGACGCAAGCTCCTTTGAGACAAATGTCGGTTCCTTTCTCGGCCATTTCATCCCACTAACGTTAGTGGGTTTTTGACTTTTCAGGGTACTTTTCCGACCCTTGAATGCACCTTTTATTTCTTGATGAAAACTTGTATAAACATTGAAATTTAGTGTTTTTGTTGAAATAAAAAGACCTAACTGGATTTCTTAAGTTAGGTCCCGGAATGGAGCGGATGAAGGGAATCCGCCGTGGAGTGCCACGGAGCATAGCTCCTGCACTCCTGACGGGGGACCTACCTCTGCTCTGCCTTCACCTTCGGTTCGTCAGTCGCAGGGTTAGGTCTCCCAACCCTCCGGGTCCGATTCCTCCATTCTACTTTAAAAATAAATGGAACCCCAAATGTGGTTCCATTTATTTTTGGAGCGGATGAAGGGAATCGAACCCTCGCTGCAAGCTTGGGAAGCTCGCGTTCTGCCATTAAACTACATCCGCGCGCCACCCCATTATAAACCATTTCTCCTTATTTCACAAGTTACCCAAGCCGAACAAATCTATCCCCTTGTTTTAGGAAGGTATCTTCTGTAATCTCGCTGCTTTCTTCCTGAGGGTAATCACCTATATCGATTGTCCAGACCATGTACTCATCAAAAAGAGTGTAATAAACCGTCAAGCTTTCGTCTTCGGGTTCCTCTTTGAAAGACACTTCAACTATTCCGTATTTTGTGCTGTAGCAGCCATTTGGCATACAGACTACATCACCATTTAGGACTTCTTCATATCCATCTTGATATTCCTCCTGATATTCTTCATCCGGAATATCAACAGTCTCCGGCTCCGAAAGAATCCCACCCTTTATCAAAACACCGTCATACGTCAATTCGAAGGCAGTATCCGTTAAGAGCAAAGTCCCCGAATGCTCTTCGCTCTCGAGTTCATAAAGCACTCCTTCCTCTACTTCATTTTCAATTATAGGTTCGCTTACAGGAGTTCCATCGTCATTTCTCGGCAGCGGTCCATAACCTGTCTTTTCAACAAGCTCTTGACCTTGATTTGAAAGAAGGAAGTCAACAACTTTGTTTACATTCGGATTGTCGTTTGATTTAAGCTTTGCACAAACCAAACTTACTAATGCCGGATACGACCCATTCTTGATGTTCTCAACAGATGGATAAATGCCATCAATCGAAAGCATCTTTACTCCTTTTTCCTGCTGAAGTCCAGTCAGGAAATACTGGAACGTGTATCCAATCGCGCCACGCTCGTTATTGTATTGTTTAACTTCCTCTATAACTCCACCCATGGCATTAACCACGGTGAAGGTATCCGCCTCCATCAAAGGAACTTCGCCCATGAAGTGTTTCATCATAACCTGAGACCCGGACTCCTCCGGTCTTTGGAACGCGACTATATCCTGGTTCTTCCCTCCGACTTCATTCCAGTTGGTAATCTCACCGCTGTAAATCTTGCGCACCTGTTCTGATGTTAAATTATCAACCGGGTTATCCTCTTCAACAAAGAAAACAAAAGCTTCCCGACCAATCGGTATGGATTCTATTTGTTCATGAGAATTCATTGCCGTCTGCTTCATATTTTCCGACGGTCTGGCTCCAAAGAGCAGGTCAACGCTTCCTCTTATAAGCCTATCGTACCCATCAACAGTGTTTGTAAATGAAACCACTCTCCCATTGCTATACTCCCAATCCCAAAGGAAGTCACGTCCGAATTCCCAGCGCATCTCCTCGTATTCTTCGTTGCTCGTTAATTCCAGCGCATCCTGCTCGATTTTATCAATGTCCTTGTAGATAGCCTTTGCAACCGCAGCATAAAGAGGATAACAAGCCTCGGCCCCATCGAGAATCGGCATATTCTCGACGCCTTCAATCGTCACATCCGCAGGATAATCAAGGGTCGCCAGCTTCTCTCCGTCGTAAACATGATAGCCGGTAAAATCCGTCGACGAATAACCATGCATATAATCAAAACCATGTCCACCGTACTTGCGTTCATCAGAGCTTTGATAGCTGATTCGAAAATAGAAAAGAAGAAGCGGAATTACAATCATCAAAGCTAAAACAGA
Organism: uncultured Clostridia bacterium; assembly: GCA_947302715.1. Classification (GTDB taxonomy): domain Bacteria; phylum Bacillota; class Clostridia; order Peptostreptococcales; family Anaerovoracaceae; genus Eubacterium_B. The sequence continues at coordinate 45,896 of CAMYVY010000017.1, read as the reverse complement.
AAGGAATATTATGATCGCTATAACGCAACCTCTCTTGCCTTTCGGTCTGTTTGGTTTTTTTCGGTCTTGTACTTCGAAAGTGTTTTCCATTTGAATCTCCTTAAACATGCACGACTGTTTGTTTCATCAAGGAACTATACAATCTATGCGAACTGTCTTTCCTTCAAGAGAATATGTCGGTTTACATCCTGCCAGATATGGCCCCTTGATAGGTCTCTTGATTATAACTTTCCGGGGTCCGGCGTTTATTGCAGCCCCGAGCAAAGCCTCTTCATCCTCGCAGGGTCGCTCGAGAAGCTGTATCAATTGTAGCTTCTTTTTGGTAAGTGAATTCTTTTGTTTTTCCGGGAACATCGGATCTAAAAGAATAATGTCCGGACGTTCAGTTAGTCCGGCGACAATCCCCGAGGTATTATTCAGCGCTTCGATGCTGTCCCCTTCTATCAAAGTCATTCGAGACACAGCATCCAAAAGCAGCTTCCTATCTCGATCCGAGATGATAGTTTTAGACGATTGCTTAGTTTCGCAAGGAACCACATCTGACATTGCGCGCGACAAGCCGTCCCTAAGGAGTGCAGCAATCGTCGGATCCTTTTCGAACATCAGAACCCTAAACCCGGCGGCAGCGAGCAGAAATGAATCATCGCCCAGTCCAGCAGTCATATCTATGGCAAGCGGCACATCTTCCTTTGCATCCTTGATTTTTGCTGCCCTGACCAGCAATTCTCTCCCGAGATTTCCTCCCTTGATTCGTCGAATTGATTTTGTGAAATCACAAGTAATCCTCATGTCGCCTGATTCGAGCGCAAGGTAGCCATCTACGTCTTTTATTAATTTTGCGCTTAAAGTATCTTCGTTCTCCATTCTAAATAATTATCATCGTACAATTAGTATTAAAGGAATTAATGTATCTAACGTCCTTTGCCAGCTTCATGACCATGCGTATTCCCAAATTACTTTCCGGATCATCGTCTTTATGAATTTCATAATACTTTTGAGGATCAAAGACCTCGCAATAGTCTCTGAGAGTAAGGCATAGCTTGTCTTCCTTAACAAAGAGCCTAAAGTCAGCGCTAACTTCCTTCCCAGTCCTTGGTCTTCCATGGGTGATAATATTACCACCAATTTCCTCAACAAATAATGAAATCAGATTTGAAATTCTGGCATCACGCCCTTGCGCCAAGCAGAATTCCCTTGCTAGTTCACTTTGTTTCATCACATCATCCATAGTTCTGATTTCAGAATAGAGTTCTGCTCCTTCCTCTATTCCAAACTCCTTCGGGAGAAACATATAGTCTTCCATCTTTCTCGGGAACTCTTTTCTATTTGCCCAGATAATAAACAATATGAGAATGCCAAGCACAACCTTACCTATCGCAACGGAAGCGAGAACTCCCTTTGATCCAAAAATCATCCCAAGTACCCAAGCAATAATTACAGGAATAAAGAATCGCTCTGCAAAACAAAGAGTATTAACCAGTTTTATTCTCTGAATGCCTTGGAGATAACTTTGATATGCCACCAGGACTGTATCGAATATTAGGCCCGCAGCCATGCATCTAATACCGAATACTGCCAGAGAAGTGATCTCCGTATCATCGGTATACACATTTACAATAATGGGCGCCAAAAGGAAAAGAATAGCGCCCACTCCTCCTGATATATATGCACTTACCTTCATCGAATAAGAAAAAAGACGCTTTATACCATTTTTATCATCTGCCCCATAATACATCGATGTCATAGGAAGAATAGCTTTACCCATTCCTATGCTGATGCAGAACATTAGTCTGTTGATATCTCCTTGAATCCCTCTGGCAGCAATAGCTGCTGTTCCAACCGCTACAGCCAGATTTAAATGATTCGTAAAAAGCTCTCTAAGGGTTGTGGCCATGCTTCTCATAAAACTTAGTCCGCCACTTTTTATGATTGTTTTCAAAAAACCTGCACGAAAGCCTTTGAGTGAAAGTCTAAAATATCCACCTTCAAAAGCGAAGTGGAATATCAATACAATAAGCTGAAGTGTGAGCGAAATGGAAGTGGCGAGACCCATTCCAAACACACCTCCTTTAAATACAAGAACATTAATGAAATCAAAAGCTATATCAGTAATGCAAAGAACCGCAGCTGATATAGATATGAGTTTTTTTCTGTTGTCAATAATTAGAAAAGGTTCCAATATCTGAACCATAATAAGCGAAGGTATTCCTAAGCAATAGCCTCTAAGATATTCTCCTATATATCCATAGAGTTCAGGTCTCTCAGTTTCAGTTACTCCGCATATTCTAAAAATAATGTCCGGCGAGAATACAGCAATCAAAACAAATACTGCCGAAAAGAACAAGCCTACGATTAGAGAAAAGGTAAACACTGCATTTGCTTCTTCCTTTTCCCCTACTCCAACCTTTGCAGAACAGAGCACCTGTCCACCCACTCCGACGAAATATGTAAAAAGCAGCATAATACTAACCATAGGTGTAAACAAGGAAACTGCCGAGAAGGCACTTGAACCCAAAAAGTTACTGGTGACCAGACCATCCACGGTATTCGCAAGAAAAGTCGCCGTCGTTGATAGTATCATGGCGATAGCCGACGGAAGAAACATACCGGAAATGACATCGTTATTTCGTTTTATCATTAGCGTCTTCATAACTAATTTCTTTCCTCGTACCCCGATACACCCTATAGGTATTCTCTGTTATTAGCATAATATAAGCGGAGCATGTTAAGTCCATCTCTAAATTCCGATTTTTCGAAAATAGAAAAAAACTCATTCTTGATTCCCATTTTGTCCAAAGCTCTATAATCCAAGGCAAGCGTGTTTCTAAAAAAAACTTCTTCTTGTTCATTAAATGATAGCACTTTTTTCTGTGAATCCAGTACGCAATCAACAGGATCTTCTTCACCTCTCTCCTCTGCATCTTTCACCGCAGGCCAGAGAAACGATGCCATAATAACAAGAGGCAGTGCCCACGTCCCTTCAGCAAAAAGCCAGTCTGCCGCTCTGGCAGAATGTCGAACATAGTCGAGATAATAATGATTGGAGATCTTATCACTAACAGATGGGAAAATCCCAGTAAAAAGGCCATACTCCAGCAGTAGATCTGTCCCCGTATGAGCAAAGCCACCGCTAAAAAATGTCTGCAGGTTAGAGGTCATAGCTCGTGGTGTTATTCTTCTTAAATACTCCGTTCCATGCTCTCTAATTACCATGTCCATATCCTCATCCACAGAGAGATTAAAACGAGAGGCAAAGCGAAGCGCTCTAAGCATTATTCTCGGATCATATTCAAATGTGTCGATTGGGTCACAAGAAGTCTTAACTATTCCCTCTCTGAGGCAGTACAAGCCGCCAAGATAATCTATAACTTCCTGCGACCTAATATCGTAGTACATGGAGTTGAAAGGTAAATCTCTCTGATAAGCATCAAAGAGCAAACTGTTGCTATACAAACTGCTCGGATCAAAATCCGGCACTTTATTTTTTCCAAAATACTCTCGAGGCACATTTACCATTGTTGCAATGTCAATGATATCATCTCCGAAATCAATATACCCAAACCTGTGGCCTGTTGGTATTTCAAAGAATTGAATATTGTCAAAAAGCTCCTCGAGTTCTTCACATGTTGCATCCGTAACCAAATCAAAATCGTTAACCTCTTCCCCTTGAACCAGGTCCCTCACTGTACCACCGCAGAGAAATGCACGGTGTCCGGAACTGCTGATTGTATCTGCTACAAATCTGACATTCATAGGAAAGCTTTTCTCATCAATGGAATGCCAAGCACGAGGTATCACCAGCTTATCATATCCCCTGGATAGAACCCTCTCCATGCTCTCATCTACCATACGATTTAACTCATTGTTATCAAAAATGGAACTTCTCTTAAAAGCTCTGTCCCCAAACTGCACGGGGCGTTTTGATTTATAATCCTTTAACTGTGTCAACTTCATTTTATTTATATCTCCAAACACCTTAATTGCGCTTCGGAATATATCTATTCTCTTCGCGCATAATGAATTCCTGAATCCAATCGCTACCGAACAAGTTCTCGCTTGCTTCACCGATTGCTGATTCGTCGGCATAAAGATCAAACTCCTCTTGTTTCTTGTTCAAGGCTTCCAGCATCGCTTCGTCTATCGTATCGGCTGCCAGAAGATGATAGACCAGAACATTTCGCACCTGTCCCATTCTGTATACTCTGGATAGCGCTTGATTTTCGAGAGATGGTTTAATTTGCGGTTCACAGAAAACGACGATACTTGCAGCCTGTATATTTAGCCCCGTTCCGCCCGCCTGTATTTGTGCAACGAGCACGCATCCTGAATTACTCGTGCTTTCCTCTGATAAACTCACACCTTCATTTTGCTCATTAGCAGACATAGGTTCGGGTGATATCTGCGAAAAAACATCTACTAGTTTCTGACGCATATCCGGTGGTGTTTCACCTGTGATAACCCCTGCGCATTCATCACCAAGCAGAAGTCTAACCTTCTCCACCGTATCTCTAAAGAAAGAATAAACTATCACCTTGCGTCCTTCTTCCTTTGCTTCTTCAATGAGTTCCAAAAGTCTCATCGCCTTTGATGAACTTCTCATATCGTCCTGCAAAAACGACACTCTTCTTATCTCGTTGAAATTCCTCGTTCTCAGAGCTTTGATATAGGCGGTTGTATCGGTTTCCGTGAGCTGACACCACTCCATTTTATGCTCCAAATCAGGAAGCTCATCCAACACGTCACTCCTAAGTCTCCTGAGATAGACATCAGAAAGCATCTCTCTGAATTCGGGAACCGTCGACATCTTTGCCACGCTGCGAATTCTTTCAGACATATCCGGCCTTAGGAAATCAATCAAAGTGCACATCTCCTCTACCCTGTTTTCAAGCGGCGTTCCTGTCATGAGGAGAATTCTCTCCGATTCATTTTCCAAAGCATGTATGTATTTTGTTCTCTTCGCATCCGGATTCTTGATGTAATGAGCTTCATCTATAACCATGAGAGATAGCGTCATATTGTTATCGATTTCATCTACAATTTTTCCCATAGTTTCGTAGTTTGTCACGCAAACACCGCCTGCTTCCTGCCAGCGATTTAATTCTTCGTCGCGGTATGGGCCATGAACCAGGTGCACCGGAATGCTGCTGAATCTCTTTATTTCTCTTACCCAGTTAATCAAAACGCTCGCAGGGCAAATCACGAGAAAATACACTTTTCTCGCATCCCATTCTTGATAATTCAACACAGCAGGCACACCATACAAATGGCACATAACAGCAATCGCCTGTACCGTTTTCCCGAGGCCCATGTCATCACCGAGGAGTGCCCGCCCTTGGTGGAGCACATACTTCGCACCGAACTTTTGATAAGAACGAAGTGTCCCAACGAAGCCATCAAGATTGAGTTCAATCGCATCTATTTCGGCTGCGAGTCTCGCAGGGATACTGCTATAAATCAGCGGTTTTGCATGTCCCGCTCCGCTGATTCCCTCCATCACCGCATAGTATTCCGGACTTCTCGCTTTGAAGTCGCTCATCGCCTGTTTGGAACCGGCAGTCATAATCTTCTTGCAATCGGAAATGTATTTACCGGCCAAGCGACGGTGGTCGCCAAAAAGAATTTCCTTAAGTGAACCCATGATGTCAGCAGTTCTTTCTTTCTTTTTTCGACCGGAGAAAAACCACTGGAATCCGTTTCGGGCAAAGTCGGTATTTTCAATCTCTCCGAGTTTCTCAGAGATGAGTCCAAGTTCAAGAGGAAGCGCGGTATTTCTTGCTATGTAATTCTTCAGGCATATGTATTTATATAGCGCCTTTATGAGCGCCGTATTTTCCTTCGAAAGATCATCCGGATCTATCTTAATCGACGACACTTCTACCAGGCGATTCTGTAGTTCAGCAATGATATCTCTAATGGAAGAAATCTGCTTTTCTCCGACACCCTCAGCCTCGCTTATCTCCCTATCAGTAGCCATCGCAAGCTGTTTAAGATTTGCGAACCCGGCATCCTTAAGCGCACTTATCCTGATTCCCAATCTCGATTTTGATAATTCATCCACACTGACCTTTTCTAATGAATCGAGCGTTTTATCAAACAAAACATCCTGGCAGGCGGTTTTGATGGTGCCCTCCAGGATGTCCATTTCATCAAAAATCTCAGCGAGGCCCGACTGAACATCGCTAAGTTCCTTGATCATACTATTAAGCTTCCTAAAATCCAGCTTGTTTAACTTTTCAAATACATTCATTACTCCACGCTTGTAACCAGAGTGTTCCAAGTGCTTACGCCGACGGCCGACGGACCTCCAAAGACATAACCTTGCCTGATTACGGATTTATATAGTGCGGGGAATGTGGCATTTAGGTTAGCTTTGTCGTCAGCCAATACCAGTATCGACTTATTGTGTCCGCAGAGCGCAGCGCCGCCCAAAGCATCCGGGAAGTTCTGGCTCGTAGCTACTCCCATTCTATTTGCAGAGAGTCCGTTTGCGAGCCCCCATCTTGCAATAAGCGAACTTGTTTCAACGCCATTCTTTCCACCAAGACGAGTGCGCACCGAAATCCCAAGGCTATCAAGCTGATTCACAACATTCCTCGTAACCGCGCCTTCTCCTCCAACGATAATCACGTTCTTTATGCCAAGCGATTTGAGCGCATCCTGAACTTCCTTGGTGAGGTTGCTTCCATTATTCGCGAGCAAAACAGGATATCCCTTGGCGTATGCGATAGGAGATACGGAAAGTGCGTCTTTGAAATTCTTGTTGGTTGCGATAATTGCTGTTCCCTCCGACGACCAGCGTCCTTTTCCGGCAAGTGCAAGTTCAGCACTGGTTGCTGCCGAATTTAATCCCGCCAGTCTAATGGAATTAACTCCGGTTAAGGCATCGATTTGGGCTTTGACATTGTCCGATACAGCAAAGGTTCCTCCGGCGATATATACTCGCTCCGGCTTCAGTCTCGTCAGTACCGCCCTTGCCTGCTGAGACAGGCTATTCTTTGATGTCAAGACAATAGGTGCCTCATTTAGTCCGGCTAATCCGGAGGCAGCAAGGGCGTCTTTGAAGTTTTCACCTGTGGCAACAATCACCGTTCCTGCCGTTTTTGTGAATCCTTCGTCGACAATTGCTTTCATCGTGTCGTATCTTCCGGTGCCATAGAGTCTCTTCCAGACCTTGCTGGAAAGTTCCGTCGAACCCCCTGTATTTCCAGTGCCTCCGCTCCCCATGTCAACCTCAACTCGCTGTATGGTTACATTGTATATTTTCTTTACAGAGCCATCCTCAGAGGTAACTTCAACCTTAACCTTGACGTCTTTGTTCACATCACTGTAATAAATTGGATATCGGCCGCCCTCCTTGGCCACGATTTCACCATTCACATTGCTACCGGCACCGCCATCCGCATAAACTCGTACCTTCGCATTCGGATCATTCGGAATGATCCAAAGGTTATAGAACCTCTGAGTGACAGTCTCTCCTATCCAGTTGAAGGAATAATCTGTGACCGAGTCGCTGAAGGTCCCCGGCGTCATCGGTTTATTGGCAATTCCCTTCCCGTTGCTCGAATTTGATGCAAGGTACGAAAGGCCAACATCGACACCCCTCTTTCTGATTGTGACGTTATACGTCCTGGACTTGCCACCCTTTGTTGCAACGATTGGGAATTTAGTAATCGCATCATTTAGCGGTACCGTAACTGTCCCATATCTGGTGTAATCCTCACCGTTGACTTTGACGGTTGGTCCCGATACAGCGTCCACCTCAACGGTCACCTTATTGGTTCCTGATGATACAACGCCTTCGTAGTCAGAAACTCTATTATCAAAAGCGGGCGACAAGCTAACTGCTTTTCCTGATGCATCGTAGACCGAAATTTTACTTAGCGCAGCCGAGTTTTCTTCAAGCGCAAACATGTACGCGCTGTCGTTCCTATAGTAGATTGTGCCGTTTTTATCGGCGATAATCGTGCTGATGCAATATTGAGTTTTCCCTGCACCGGGGATAAATAATTCTATCTCGCTATTCTTGAACTCGACATCACTTTGGCTCTTCCACGAGGGTTCATCATAGATGCAGTAAACTCCTCCGGGTGGCGAATTGTAAGTGAAATAAACATATACCCTGCCATCGGCTTTTCCGTCACCATCAAAGTCTTTGCCCTCATAAGCAGTGGAAATCAAAGCCCCCGACCTCGGGAATCCTTTTACAGGAATGCTATAGAGTCTTTTAAGTTCGCTGCCCGTATCCTGAACAACAGCAAAGCTGTGGCCACCATCGGAACTATATATTCCGCCCTGTCCGGCGACACCAACATAAACTCTGCCATTATAGACAGTGGGTGCGCCAAGGCTTTTGTCCGTGACCCTCAAACTTGTTGGCGTTCCGATCTTACCCGCGCTATTGACCTTGACCTTGTAGAGATAACCGGCAGTGGTGCTGAAATAGAGCGCACCTTCTTCGTAGACTATGGTACACCTTATGTCACCATTTATATTATTTATGCTGTCGATGGTTTTTCCTGTTGTCGGATTTAATATATAGAGAGTTGATCTTCCGCCGGATCCGGTCACTCCATCGTCACTTCCTATGGCTATGAAGTTATCCGTGGCGTAGGCTCCGGCCCAGTAGAAGCCACCCTTATGCGTGATTTCCCAGGCACTCTTCTTTGTGCCTGCACTGCCTGTTCCTGCACCGCTGACGCCACCGTTACCTGTTGTGAATCCAAAGTACGACCCGTTTGTTGTCTCTCCGGTCCATGTTCCTGTAAACACATACCCTGTGCCGCCAACTCTTCTGTACATGAGCGGCGATATAGTCTGCCCCTTGGTGCTCGCCTGCACAGTCCAAACCAGTTTTAATGTTCCGGCATCAAGGGCAAAGACCTTGCCGTTTGATGCTTGTATAAAGATTTTGCCGTCCGCATATAGCGGTGGGTTCATCGCATAACCCAAGTTGTCCGGGAGAACTTCGCTCCTTCGAACAACCGCGCCGGTATCCTTGTTCACCTCTAATATCTGCTTGTTAAGGCCTATGTACATTTTGCCATTCACGATAATCGGCATGGTCGGCGTCGTCATTATTCCCGTCATAGTGGAGTCCTGAACTCCGTCGCCAAATTTAACCGCCCATTTTTCCGCAGTGCTCGCGCCGTTCGTCGGCGTCGGCCTGTTCACAACCGCGTTGTTGGAATCATCGTATCGGTAGTAATTCCACTCCTGTCCGCCATCGTCTGCGAGTACCTGCTCCGTAGGTATGAGTAGCCATACCATTACAAACGACATCAAAAGTGCCAGCACTCTCGCCGGCACTAAAAAATCTTTTCTTTTGCAATACATTCTCTTGTCCATTTAAAGTCATCCTCTTGCAAAACTTGCTTGGCTGCGCGCCGGGCGTTCAGAAAACCACATTATTCGCAAGCTGCTCTCGTACTACTCAATCGTGCGTTTTATGAGCAAAGGCGCCTCAACCGGCGCTTCGCTGAGAGTATAGATGTGCATCGCTTCTTGCAATGCGTTCGCAACCTTTGCTTCATCGTTTCCGTAGAATGTAGCGAGGACATCGCCCATTTTGACTGCATCGCCAATTTTCTTATGAACTATTATCCCCGCAGACGGATCAATTGGCTCATCCTTTACCGCTCGTCCTGCTCCCGTATGTTGTGAAGCAATTCCAACTCGTTGATTGTCGATTTCTGCTATGTAATAGACTTTAGAAGTATCGGCGACATCGGCCTCTCCGCAAACAAACTTGCTCCCGGATAGCACTTCTTTATTCAGAATCAAGTCCGCCTGATGTGCAGGTCTCGGCATCAATGAATAATCATCAACGACGCGTGGATTCCCTTCCTGAGAAGTTATCAAGCGTCTGAATACACTTAATGCAGTTCCCGAATCAAGAGCCTCCTTCGCGAGTTTTTCACCTTCCTCCAACGACTCTGCCTTACCTCCAAGATAAACCATTAGGCCCGCCAGATAAAGAGAAAGCGTCAAAACATCGTCAGGTCCTGTTCCCTTGAGGCATTCGATTGCTTCTATTACTTCTATAGAATTACCAACAGCATGCCCTAAGGGCTGGTTCATGTCCGTAAGAACAGCGATCGTTCTCTTTCCGGCGGAGTTTCCGATTTTGCACATGGTTTCAGCAAGCTTAGCAGCATCATCCTCATTTTCCATAAATGCGCCTTTTCCACATTTAACATCGAGGACAATTGCATCGGAACCAGCGGCAAGTTTCTTGGACATTATACTTGAGGAAATCAAGCTGAGATTACCAACGGTAGCAGTAACATCACGAAGGGCATAAATTTTTTTATCCGCCGGTGCTATATGTCCACTCTGACCAATAATCGCAATTCCCAGTTCATCGACCTGTTTAAAAAAATCATCAGGTTCCAATGTAGTTTGAAAGCCCGGGATTGATTCAAGTTTGTCGATTGTACCGCCTGTAAAACCAAGCCCGCGACCGCTCATCTTGGCAATCGGTACTCCACATGCAGCAGCAAGAGGTCCTGCAACCAAGGTAATCTTGTCGCCGATTCCACCGGTCGAATGCTTGTCAACCTTGATGCCGCTAACCCTAGATAAGTCAACCACATCACCTGAATCTCTCATGGCCTGTGTCAGCTGCAGAGTTTCTTCTTCATCCATATGCTTTAAGAATATCGCCATCAAAAGAGCGGACGCTTGATAGTCGGGAATACTTTCATCGGTGTATCCATTAACAAAGAATTGTATTTCTTCATTTGTCAGTTTACCACCATCTCGTTTTTTGGTTATGATATCAATCATATTGAGGCTCATTTTATTATCTCCCTTATTCTATACTCATTGCTTACCTATCTCATTCAACATGCTTTCTCCGATAGAAAGCTTGCCGACATCCAGGTAATCGGCTATCGTCGCACCAATATTCGCAAACGTATTCGGTGTCGTAAATTCTACACCCGGCTTAATAGCCTCACCATAGAAAATGCATGGGATATGCTCTCTGGTATGATCGAATCCGGTCCAAGTCGGGTCGTTTCCGTGGTCCGCAGTCAGAATCAAGATATCGCCGGGACGCATCGCGGCCTTGATTTCGGGAAGCCTATTATCGAAATCCATGATTGCTCTTCCGTATCCCTCCGGGTCACGGCGGTGACCGTATTCAGAGTCGAATTCAACCAGGTTCGTAAAGATAAAGCCTTCTTCCACGGTCTTCATAGCTTCAATAGTTTTGTCCACACCGTCCATATTGTTATCCGTGTGGACCGCGTCTGTAACTCCGCATCCGTTGAAAATGTCGCGAATCTTGCCGACGCAATAAACGGTCTGTCCTGCCGCCTTAACCTTGTCAAGAAGCGTCTCCTCCGGAGGGCTCACCGCATAGTCGTGACGGTCGCTGGTTCTTACTCTCTTACCATCGTCATGCAATTCATAAGGACGAGCGATTACTCTTCCGCAAGCCCACTCGCCTTGGAGCATTTCGCGCGCCGTCTCGCACATCTTATAAAGCTTCTCTAATGATATCACATCAGTATTCGCTGCGATTTGAAATACGCTGTCGCTGGATGTGTATACGATGGGCTTTCCGGTCGCCTCGTGCTCCGGACCAAGCCTATCGATAATTACGGTACCCGATTCGGGATAATTCCCAAGAACCTCTATTCCGATTTTTTCTTCAAACTGTTTTATAAACTCCTCAGGAAATCCATCGGGATAGGTCTTGAACGGAGTCGGCGTTTCAATTCCGGCGATTTCCCAATGTCCTGTTATGGTGTCCTTGCCCTTGGACAATTCCCTGAGTTTTCCGTATGCACCCTCGGGGTTTTCAACAGCAAAGCGTCCGCTTCCATCAACAAAACCATCAATGCATCCAATTCCGAGTTTCTGAAGTTCCGGAAATTTAAACTCGGGAACTCTGCCGTCACCAATTGCAGCGTACTTTTCTCCGCTCGGTTCGCCTTGATGCTCATCGTACCATTCCACAATGTGTCCAAAAGTGTTGGAACCCTCATCACCGTAATTCGCAGCATCGGCAAGATATCCCGTCCCCATGCTGTCAAGAATAATAAGTATTGCTCTTCTTTTTTCCATATCTCAAATCTCCATTTACAATTATATTTTCACCGGCATCGCCTCTACATAATCCAACGACACCAATTTGTATTCAACACCGTTCCAGATTCCCTTATACCCATTCTTGAATGCGTCCTTACCGTGGAGGTGCCCATAGACGCAGGTCTTTACTCCATATTCACTAAGCGTTTCGGTAAAACCCGAGGCCTCGAATTTATCATTGCTCGGCGGATAATGAAGGGACGCTATTATCTTTGTTGCTCCTTGCTTAACGGCATCATCAAGCGACATCCTGAGCCTAAGAATTTCTCTGTCATATATTTTTTGATCGTGTGCATCAAAGCCTTCAGTTCCGGGACATATCCAACCTCTGGTTCCGCAAATCGCAATCCGGTCATCGCTTGTAGTTGCACTCGAATTAAAATCGACAGCACCCGGAAGTAAAAACGCCTTGTTCTGAAGGAATATCATGCGCTCGCTAATTTTGTTGAGCTTGCTTACGGAATTCCACCAGAGATCATGGTTGCCCTTGGTTATGACCTTTGTTCCCGGAAGTTCATCCAAAAACAAGAGGTCCGCCATAGCTTCTTCAAGCCTTAGTCCCCAGGAAATGTCTCCACATATTATGACCAGATCATCCTCGGAAACCAAGTTTAACCAATTCTCGCGAAGTCTTTCCGCGTGATTGGCCCAACGAGGTCCAAAGACATCCATCGGTTTTTGTACGCGCTCATCGAGTGAAAGATGAACGTCACCAATTGCAAATATGTTCAATTAAACCTTATCCTTATTTAGCTCTGCAAACTTTGCTCGCATCGTCGGATTGCCGTGCGTGAGTTTCTTGATGCTCAAATCCTGCGCCTTGTCGTTCGCAAGTCTCAGCTGATTCTCGGAGCTCAGCAATGCTTTCTTTATCTTCTCCAGATGACTGATCGACTTGTCAATTTCCTCTATCGCCTCTTCAAATTTTTTGCTGGCGGCAAGATAATTCTTCCCGAAGCCCTCTTGGAATTTGAGCATCTTCTCTTCGAATTTGGTTATATCGATATTTTCTTTTCTTGCTTCCTCGAGCTGTCTGCGCGCGTTCACGCTGTTTATCGCAGCATTTCTCAGAAGCGTAATAATGGGAATGAAAAACTGCGGACGGACGACATACATCTTTTCATATTTATGAGACATATCCACTATTCCCGTATTGTAGAGTTCGTTGTCTGCCTCAAGCAGCGACACTAAAACCGCATATTCACAATCCTTCTTTTTTCTGTCGCTATCCAACTTCTCCAAAAAATCTTCGTTCTTATGCTTCGTTGCGGTGGTATCCATCTCGTTCTTCATTTCAAACATTATGGATACGATTTCAACTCCGTCGTCGGTTGACTCTCTATAAATGTAGTCACCCTTGCTCCCTTCTCTTGCGTCGTTATCCTTTTCGAAGTAAGCATTCTGGAAACCTGTGGCTCGCAGCTTGTTAAACTCTATTTCGCAATGCTGCTCCAAGCTTTCCCCCACCATCTTCGTTGACTGGCGCGTCTTAAAATCCTTGTAATATTCGACCTGTTCATCCTTTATTTTAAGCTGCGCCTCGTACTGCTCGGTCAACGACTTTAGTTCAAGTTCACTCTCCTTTTTGTTTAACTCTATTTTCCCCTTAAGCGAATCTATTTTCTTTTCACGTTCAGCAAGTTCCTTTTCTTTTTCGCCTACTGCAGTTACTATGGCAAGCTGTTTGTCAGTCTCTCCGGCCTTAACCTTGGCTTCCAACTCCGCGATTTTCTTTTCCTTTGATGCAAGCTGCTTGTGAAGTTCCTCGGCGGCTTCGCGCTCCGCCTCGGCAAGTGCGCGCTCCAAATCAGCCTCGGCCTGCGCCTTGGCTATCTTTAATTCCGATTTCTTTTCACGCTCAAATTGAGCGCGATTGCCTTCAACTTCTCTCTGGAAAACTTCATCGCGAACCTGCCTGAGTATTTCGGCGTAGCCCGTTTCATCTACCTGAAAAACCTTCCCACAATGTGGGCATTTAATCTCGTTCATCAATTCACCATTCATGCCTTTACGGTCATCTCGCCCACAATTATCTCTCATAACGGCACGACCGCAAATCCACATTAATCAATATTATTTAACCTATATATTTTACCACAAATTCCCCCATACAAAAACCAAAAAAGCGGATTATTCCGCTTTATTCCGCTCTTCATACGCCTTCTGAAAAACTTCGTCGTACTTGGTATTTGGAGGTATGCTGAGTAGCTCAGCGTGACCCTCCGCTATAACCTCATTGTTGAATAATTCTCCGTCAAGCCAGACATACGCCAAGACTCGACCATATTTGTCGACGTACTGTTCATCGAATTCCAAGTTTACAGTCCTCCCTGCAAGCCTTGATTTTACGTATTCAGATGCCAGCCTACCTTCCTCTGTATTTTTCTCCGCATCGGGATGCACAGACTCAGGAGCATCAAAGCCGATCATGCGGACTGTAATATCAAGCGTACCATCCCCATTATCGACCGCTTGTTCCTCACCAATAATGCCGGTAATTTGCTCAGGAAGATTAGTATTTTCGATACGGCAAATCACAGTATCTCCATCGCTAACCCAAGTAACATCTGCACTCAGAAGTCCATCAGGCATCGGTGGATTAGGATCAATCGCAGGCTTCCTGCTGTCCAAATAATTCTGAACATAAAAATAAGCCAAGACCAAAAGCGCCAGCAAAACCACCGCCGCAATCATTCTTGGCCAAAAGGTTTTTTCTCCCTTATTCTGCGTTTTCGTCTGATTTTCCCTTTGATTCTTCACCGGCCCCGATCTCCTCAAGCAAGATTTCAAGAGCATGGCCATATCCCGCAAGGCCTTCTCCCATTACGGTCGCGATGCACGCACGTCTTACAAACGAAATCTTGCGGAATGACTCCCTGTTCTCCGGATTCGAGATGTGGACCTCAACCGTTGGAATTCCAACAGCCTTGACAGCATCAAGAATCGCAATGCTCGTATGCGTGTATGCTGCCGGATTTATAATGAGTCCGTCATATTCACCATACGCATTCTGGATGGCGTTCACGATGTCGCCTTCATAATTCGACTGAATGAAGCTGACCATCACCTGGTCTTTACCCTCTTCGTAATTCTTTTCGGAAATTTCTCGAGCCTTTGCTCGGGTCTGCTCCATCAGGTCCTCATATGTTTCGGTTCCGTAGATCTCTGGTTCACGAATTCCAAGCATATTGATATTTGGTCCATTTATTATCAAGATTTTCTTCGCCATTTTACTCCTTTTGCTCCTTTACCTTGATTAGTTACTTCGCTATCTCGTTAAATGCTTCCGGAAGCGCTTCTATTATGTCGCTCGCTATTACGCTTCTTTCGCCCAACTTTTTAGCAGCTATGTCGCCCGCTCTTCCATGCACAAAGGCCCCTGCTGCGGCTGCATCAATCGGCCCTGTTCCCTGCGCCATCAAGCTACCTATGATTCCCGTAAGAACATCACCTGCCCCCGCTGTAGCCATACCGGGATTTCCTGTCGTGTTTTTCCAAACCGTTTGTCCGCGGTGCGAAATCAGCGTCTCATATCCCTTTAACAGAGCTATGCAATAGTATTTTTTAGAAAGCGCAGTACACGTTTCAACACGCTCAATCTCAGGAGACTCATTTGTGTTTCCAAGGAGCCTCGCAGCCTCTCTCTTATGCGGAGTTATCACGATATTGTTAATACCTGCACCTCTATATGTAAGTATTACTCCCAGGCTCTTGTTCCTCGAAATCACGTTGAGTGCATCCGCATCGATTATAATCGGAATGTCCTGATGTGCTGCTGAAAATCTGAGCACCGAATCAACAATCTTTTCCGTCCTCTCATCTGTACCCATGCCCGGGCCAACAGCAATCGCACTAAACTTATTCAAAGCTGCAGTCGCTTCTTCCTCTGTCATGCAAATTGCCTCCGGAACGGAAGTCTGAAGCATGTGGAAGTTTTCCTTTGGCGTGGCAACATGAACGAGCCCCGCACCACTTCGCATTGCTGCCCGTGCCGCAAGAATGGCCGCACCTGCCATGCCCTCTTTCCCGGCAAAGATAAGAAGATCGCCATAATCCCTTTTGTCGGAATCGGTTTTTCTATTACCGGAAACAATGCCTCTTACGATTTCCTCAGTTATCGATTGTATTGACAATGATATTAAACCTCCAAATAACTCCCCAAGTATCTGAACTCCAGACTTACCTCATCAAGCTGGTTTATCATCCGAACAAATTCTTCCGAGTACACAGATTCCTGAATATCAAAGTAGAACATAAACTCGAAATCCTTGTCCGGAAGCGGTCTTGATTCAAGCTTTTCCAAGTTGATTCCCATAGCATTAAATCTCGCAAGAACGTTATATAGCGAACCCGGCTTATGTGGAAGAGTCATCATGATGCTCGTTTTATTCGCACCAGGATAAATCTCCATATCCTTTGATATACAAATAAATCTCGTATAATTATTTCCACTGTCCTGAATCCCGGAAGCCAGGCAATCCAAATTGTACAGCCTTCCATTTATATCCGACCCGATGGCAGCAATATCGCTTCTGCCGGATTCCGAAACGAACTTTGCTGCCGTCGCAGTGTTTTCGCATTCATGAACTTCTGCACCATCAAAGGTCTTTAGGTATTTTGCACACTGAGCAAGCGCCTGAGGGTGAGAATAAATCTCCTTGATGGATTCTTTCTTAGCTCCCGGATTGGCTAGCAGGCAGTGATTCACCTTTAGCCTTGTGCTCCTCACAATATGGAAATTATGCTCCATCATCAAATCATAGACTTGATTAACCGAACCTGCGCTGCTGTTTTCAAGAGGTAAAATTCCATACTTGCAAAGCCCCTTGTCAATCGCAGCAAACACTCCATCAAAGTTTTTTACGAACATGATATTTGGCATCTTAAACAATTTGTCACACGCCTCTTGTGAGTACGCACCCGGGACTCCTTGGCATGCAACGCTTGCAGCGCTTGGAAACAAATCAGGAGTATCCTTCAGTGCGGCCCTAATTTCCTTTACGAGTTCAGAGTCCTCCTGAATAATCTTATGCTGGTGGTCCTTGCTCATTTCCAAAATATCTCTATAAAGCATGCGGCTGTACTCAGCCAAATCAGCGGAAGACTTTTCGGTAATCTTATCCATAAGTTCCCGTTCGCGCAGATAATCCGTAATCGGAAGCCCGTTATCTTTTTTATATTTCGCAATATCCTCGGCTACCCTCATTCGTTCTTCGAGCTTAGCAAGAATAACCGAATCGATTTCATCTATCTTCTTTCTATAATCATCCATCGACATTTAATTATCTCCCGTTGCTTCTCTTTTTGAATTCACACACCTTATATCTAATATAACAATTTACTTTTTATAATATACACTTGTCTATAATCTTCACTCTTCACTTTTTTGTCAGTCACTACAACTATCGTGAGTTCCCTATAGCAAATAATCCAGAATCACGATTTCAACTGCAAGCTACAATCAGTCGCCCTTTTACAGCAGATAGTCCAGGATTACGATTGCTGCCGCCGACTCTACGCAAGGAAGCACCCTCGGCACGATGCAAGGATCGTGGCGCCCCTTGACTCTGATCTTCGCATTTTCCCCTGTGAAGTAGTTTACCGTATCCTGCTCCTTTGCGATTGAAGGAGTCGGTTTAACCGCGACTCTGAAAACGATGTTCTGTCCGTTTGTTATTCCACCAAGAATTCCGCCGGCATTATTCGTCGTCGTAGTTATGGCACCCGGTCCCGCAATGCTTGGAAATTCGGCGTTCATTCGAACATCATCTATCATTAGGCTGTCATCCGGCGACACCTCGTCCATCATGTATGCATCGTTGTTTTCGCTTCCCCTCATTCTTGCAGCATCAAAACCCGCACCGAACTCGATTCCTTTTATCGCAGGGATCCCGAAGACAGCCTTTGATATATTATTCTCTACCCCATCAAACATGGGGTCACCTAAGCCTGCAGGAACTCCGCTGATTACACACTCCACAATTCCACCGACTGAGTCGCCATCCGATTTTGCCGAAGCGATTATCTCATCGATAACACCCTGTAATTCATTCTTCTCAGCTATCTTGGTAGTCTTTTTCGTAGCTGCGTTTTTTTTCGCGTCGGGCATACTTAGCCTTTGCTTCGCATGGCCTTCGTCCTCGCTACAATTCACCGAACAATCTTCCGTATTGTAATACGGCCTCAAGTCAACGCCTCCAAGCTCGACAATTCTACTACTAACTTCGATTCCCTCTTCACGCAAAAACTGAATCGCAATTCCTCCCGCAATACAAAGAGGCGCAGTGAGCCTTCCCGAGAAATGCCCACCACCTCGATAATCCTCGAAGCCGTTATGTTTTACTCGCGCGGTCAAATCCGCGTGTCCGGGCCGCGGCATTTCATCGATTTGATCATAATCCTGCGAGCGCACGTCCTTGTTCCTGATAATCGCAGCAAGAGGCGCTCCGCAAGTCAGCCCATCGAATAATCCGCTCAAAAACTCCGGCTTATCTGCTTCCTTTCTCTTGGTTGAATTCTTTGATCTTCCCGGCGCACGCCTATCGAGAAACTCCTGTAGTTCCTCCATATCAATCTCAAATCCCGCCGGGAGCCCATCAACCACAACACCAATCGCATCCGAATGAGACTGCCCAAATATACTTACAATTAAATTCTTTCCAAACGTCGACGCCATAATAAACACACTTTCCTTAAACGATAAATCACTTACATGATTTCTTAATAATATGAATGCTTGATAATATGATTGCTTAATAAGAATTAGGGATTAACCCTATTGGAGATATTATAACACAGTTTTTGTTATTACCTTAGAGTTTATAGTACAATCAAATTCGTCCCCATTCTTTTCCCATACCAAGAGGCTTTTGTCCTGAAAATTCAACCTTTCATTGTGTTTTTCGTGAAAAGCAATCATGGAGAAATCTTCATTTGACGGTATATGGGGAAGTAGATAGAATTTAAACACGTCAGGGAGACAAGCGAAAGCGGCTGGCTCGACCTTAACCAGTTACACTACATTTCCACCGTCGGGAGGTGATGGCCATGGTGAGACTATGAAAGGAAGAGCCTGACATGACTATCCGTATAACGATTAACCTCAGGTTACGTCGTATAACGATAACCATCGAAAAAGCCGCCAAAGCTATGAACTAATTGGCGGCGCCAAAACTTTTGGTCGAGTTAGTCGCTCTGCGACTCTCTCCCTGACACCATAGTACTCTATGAGCCCAGAAAATGCAATAGAAAAATGGAGCATTTATCATTATTACGCTCTCCTCTCGTAATCTCTCCGCACCTCTTCAAGCACATTCCTGTCAATTGAGCCGGTTGACCTAAGATGTGACAAGGCCTGAGTCACGGCGGAATAGTTTTTCTGGATGCCTTTGCTGTCGTTTATAAATGTAGCCGAGCGGTCGGCGCTGATCCCCATTCTTCCGGCCACACTGACTGCGTCCATGTTCGCGCCCAGGAAAATAAATTCCCATCCGTACTTCTCTTTTTCCTTTTCTATCATCTTTTTAACTTTGTCATAAGTATACTCAATGCTTGCGTTTTCCATGCCGTCCGTTGTGATTACAAACATCGTCTTTCCGGGAACATCCTCATTGCGAGCATACTTATGCACATTCCTGATGTGGTGAATCGCTCTTCCAATGGCGTCGAGCAGGGCCGTACAGCCCCTGACATAATACTCTTCCTCTGTCAATTCCTTTACTTCTTGGATAGGCACTCTGTCATGAATTACTTCATGCTTGTCATCGAACAAAACCGTCGACCACACAACTTCACCTGGTTCTGCTTTTTGGCTCTTCAAAGTCGAATTGAAGCCGCCAATAGTATCCGCTTCCAGTCCACACATGGATCCGCTGCGATCCAGAATAAAAACAACCTCCACCTTTTCTTTCTTGTTTGCCATATTTCATACCTCCTAATAACGTCAAATACTTTTGGTTATAATTATCGACGTTTTCTACCTTCTTCGATTTTCTATGGTAAGAATAGCAAACAAAAAACAAAAAGTGGTCGCCTGTCATGCGACTTTTTATGCACCTAATGTTGGCTGATTGTACTTAAATAGAATGCAATTGATTTCGTAGATGTCTTTGATGTTATGGTTGATGCAATACTCCATTATTAAATCAAAGGTATTGCTTTTAGATAGAGCTATGCCGGCTCTTAAGAGCAAGTCCTTGGTTTCATCAAGGTTGAGCTCCAGGGCAATCGCCAAGGCCAGCGCAGTCCTCTTTGATGGATTATAATCAACATTGCTCCTTATCTTGGAGAAATGCTTTCTGTCGATATTTGCTTTCTTATAAACAACCTTATCTTCAAGGCCCTTTCTGTCTATCAATCTAAAAAGGAACTCCTGGAATGTTTCCTCTCTTCGCCGAATGATGTCGTCTATGTCAGCTATATCGGCTGTATTGGCCACGGATGCTTTTTCTTCCATGCCGAAATAATCTGAACCGCCTGCTAAAATATCAAAGTTAAGCGTGTCCCTCATGTTGCCTACGCTAAAATCAGCCTCTAATCCACGCAACTTCTCTGTCCTTAAGCCAAGTTCCTCATCAGGCACGTTCTCTTCGCCTAAGTCAATCGCCTCATCAGGCACGTTCTCTTCGCCTAAGTCAGCCTCCTCGTCAGGTAAATATTCCGACAGAAAATCCTCCATGGATTCTTTTTTCTTTTGCGAGGACGAAAACATTGGTTCGCTTTCAAATGAAACTCTTCCAGAAGACACCCTATTCTTTAAATAGGATTCAAATCGCATCTCGCGTTTTTTTATTTCGCCTTCACTTATGAACTCCCGTATGTCACTAAAGGCTTTACCCGACACCTCGAAGGCTTCCTTGTCATAAACGACAAGATAAACCGTCATATCATTGTTGAACAAAAACCTGCTTATTTCAGATACCGCGGTTTGAAGAGCCACATCCTTTGGGAATCCATACGTTCCCGCCGCAAGCAGCGGAAAGGCTATCGATTCGCAGTCTAATTCCTTCGCTCTCTCTAATGATTTCTTATAGCACTCCGCGACAGTATCAATTTCACCATTCCTGCCACCCTGCCACGCAGGACCAACTGCATGTATGATATATTTTGCATCAAGATTGAATGCCGGTGTTTCTGCAATCTCTCCCGGCCTCATGACTCCTATCTTTGCTCTTTCAGCCAGAAGCTCATCCTTCCCTGCCGCTTCATAAATGGCGGAATCAACTCCATAACCAACAGCAACCATGGGATTGGCTGTATTTACAATGGCATCTGCAGAGACCTTCGTTATGTCGTTTCTTATTATCTCAAGTGGCATGGTTAAACCTCGTTGTATCTTCTATACTAATTCCAGTCTATCATCCAATTCAAGTTCACTCAATCTTTCGAAGAATGTCGGGTATGATTTACTAACCGCTTCCCAGCCTATTAGTGAAACATCTTTACACAGCAAGGACGCCACAGAAGCCATCATCGCAATTCTATGATCATCAAAGCTTTCAACCGTGCCACCCATGAGACCACGTCCACCGTTTCCACGAATTCTTAATCCATCTTCAAGCTCGTAAATCTCTGCACCCAGCGTTCTAAGAGTTGTTGCAATAGAATGCAGCCTGTCGCTCTCTTTGATTCTGAGGCGCGCGGCGTTTTTGATGTTGGTTATTCCCTTTGCCTGTGTAGCGATAAGCGCAACAACAGGTATCATGTCGGGCGTCTGCCCTGCATCAAAATCTATTCCCTTCAGGTTCCCGCCTGCCGGCTTAACAGTTACGCTGTTAATGCCACCTGTTTCCGAGCCTCCTTCCGGCTTCCCCACAATTATCTCTCCGCCGAATTCGCGGATTACGTTTACTATCTCTTTATCTCCTTGCGCAGAATCAATATCAAGACCAGAGATTTCGATTGGTTCATCCCCCAAAAGTCCCGCTGCCAGCCAAAATGCTGCATTCGACCAATCTCCCTCAACTTTATATGCACCAGCTTCCTTGCTTCCCTGTGAGTCCATACTCTCGTCATTCTGTTTTTCCGGCATCACATACTTCTGTCTTCCAGGTACAGTATAGATAATCGATGCGTTTTCATCAAAGCATTCTACATCTACCTTGATACCGAATTTAACGAGCGTAGCGAGCGTCATGTCCGCATAACCCTTTGATTGAAAATCGCCGAGGACGATAATGCGACTATCCTCGTCCAACAACGGAAGCGCAAACAAAAGACCGCTCACAAACTGCGATGATATGTCGCCGGGAATTGTAAAATCTCCGCCACCTAGCTTTCCCTCTGCAATCAGAGGAATGCTCCCCGGAGCTGAGATGGTCATTCCATGCGTACAAAGTTCTTCATAAAGCGGCGACAGCGGTCTCGTCAAAAGACGCCCTACCGGATGAAAAATCCCACGTATCCCAAGCGCGCCGACAACAGGAAGCAGGAACCTCAAGGTCGATCCACTCTCTTTGCAGTATAAATCGACACCGGCTCTATCACCTTTTATATACGCCTCTATCAAGGCCTGCATGCACGATTTTGTTGCTTCAATATCCACAGAGGTCTCCGAGCAAATCACTCTGCTCATCCAATCATCACTCGCACTTCGCAAACCAGCATCATCGGCCGCCACGCCCTGTATCACCGAAAGCCCAGCGCATATATACGCCCTATGTGCATCCGATTTTGATGGTATAATTCTTATACTTTTCATATATCTAATATAATTGTAATAATATTGATTACTCTAAATCTACTATACTTTATTAACTGCTATGCTTTAACTACTATGCTTTATCTACTATGCTTTTCTGCGTGTTTATGCATCAAAATCATTTTGGACCCGCGTGTCTACGCTAATTTTTCATCAAAGACACACTTTTTGGCTTTCATTTATAAACAAAAACGTGTTTGCGCTTAAAATTCACTGCAGACCCGCGTGTCTACGCTATTTTTTCATCAAAGACACACTTTTTGGCTTTCATTTATAAACAAAAACGTGTTTGCGCTTAAAATTCACTCTAGACCCGCGTGTCTACACTATTTTTTTATCAAAGACACACGCATTTAGCCCTGCATTTAGCCCTCAAATCTACAAAAGACACTTATAGAGCTCCTCCATAGACATTCTCTTAAGTTCGCAGTTTCCTATAACTGTCGGCACTACCAGGTCTATGTAGTCTGCCTTACGCTTCTTGTCCACGGCTATAGCATCGAGCATTTCATTCATGTCGCAAGGTATGCTGAGGTCGTAGCCCCAGATGTCCAAGGTCCCAACAATACTATCGCGTGTCTCTTCCGAGCACCACCCGTGCCGACCGGACAAATCCGCTATAAGCGCAAGCCCCTTCGCTACGGCAAAGCCGTGCTTAATTTCGTAATTTGAAAGTTTCTCAATTGCATGCCCAAACGTATGCCCCAAATTGAGAAGCTGCCTCTCCCCCATATCCTTTGCATCGCGAGACACGATATCCATCTTGTACTCTGCGGACATCCTAATTAGTCTCTCGAGGTCTATGTTTCCATCTTCATCCGGTGTAAGGAGCTCGTAAAACTCGCCTCCCGCCAGCACACCGTACTTGATGATTTCCGCCATGCCGTTTATGAGTTCTTCTTCCGGCAAAGTAGAGAGCGTCCCAAAATCCTGATACACGAGGCTCGGCATATGGAACGCCCCGGCCAGGTTCTTACCTGCATCAAGGTCGATTCCGGTCTTACCTCCGATTGAGGAATCCACCATGGCGAGAAGCGAAGTCGGCACCTGGTAAACCTTGATTCCTCTCATGTATGTCGCCGCGACGAATCCAGCAAGGTCCCCCACTACGCCGCCACCAAGAGCGACTATGCCATCAGTTCTCGTGATCCCGTCCTTCGCCATGCTCTCGAGGATGCTGAGGTACACTTCCCCATTCTTGCTCTCTTCCCCAGGGGGAATCACTTTGCAAAACACGTGGAAACCTTGATCTTCTAAGCTTTCTACGCATGCATTCAGATATAGAGCCGCAACATTTTGGTCGGTTATGATTGCAATAGAGACACACGGTTTGCTGTCCTGAAACGACTGTTCATCATCCTGCAGCTTGCTATCATTTGCCGCCCTTTCCTTACTCTGCAGCTTGTTGTCATTTGCAGCATCGATCGTTTTTGCTATCTCTCTTCCGAGATTTTTTAATTCTCCATATACTAATGTGTTTGTTTTCAAATCTACCTCCCGCAGTAACCAATTCACTAATTGCATGGATTATGGCAATCGTTTTTAAGCATGGCTCGCAATTTGGTTACTCTACCGGCTTGATTGCCCTGCTGGCCTTGTGCAACTGTCTGATGTCGCGCACTGCTTGGCATCGCTCACTGTGTGATTTGTTCTTTGCATCGCTTACCCTCAGAAAGAAGCTCTGTAAGCGTTTTCTCGTCGCGCTGCTCAATTGCATCTCTGTATCGCTCGAGTTCCCCGATGAAACCATTAAGCTCGCTCAGCATATTGTCACGATTCTCCATGAAGAGCTCCGTCCACATGCTTTCATCAAGATACGCAACCCTCGTCATGTCACGAAATGCACCGCCGGAAAGTCCCGCACCGATTCCAACCTCTGCCATGTCGCTCTTGATGTAGGCGTTTGAAATGAGGTGCGCCATCTGCGATGTGAATGCAATTATCTTGTCGTGCTCATCGGCAGTCATAACCGCAAATTCCTTGAATCCCGCATCCTTTAGAAGTGACTGAATTCGCATCATTAGCATTACGTCGCTCTTGGCTCCGCTATCCTCATCCGGAACTATCGCGAACATCGCGCCATCGAAAAGATTAGCGCTGCTGTTCTTGTATCCGCCGACCTGCTTCCCTGCCATAGGATGCCCGCCCACAAACGTAAAGTCATATTCCTTTGCAAGAGCAAAACCTTCTCTGCAGACATTTCTCTTGGTTCCACAGCAGTCGATTATGAGTTTATTTGAAATCGCTTCTTTCGATTTTGCAGACGCTTTTTCTCTCATCCACTCAATCGCATTCTTCGGCGTCACCGCAAGAAAAATGACATCACAATTAAGGTCGTCATCAAGCACCGCATCAATGCTCCCGGCAAGAAGTGCAAAGTCCTGAATCGTCTTATTTGCGTCAGAGCCAAGCACGATATGCCCGCTTTTCTTAAACGCCGCAGCGAGCGATCCGCCTATTAAACCTAAACCAACGACACCTATAGTCATATCAACCCTCAATTACTTATCATTATCCACTAACCGTTTCGTTTAAAAGTAGGTTACAGCGCGTCTATTTCAGTGCTTCCCTCACCTTAGCGACCAGGTCCATAACCTCGTCAAACTGGTCGGGAGTCAGAGACTGGGCTCCGTCGCAAAGCGCTCTCGGTGGGTCGTTATGAACCTCAATCATGATTCCATCGGCTCCGCATGCCGCAGCGGCAAGCGCCATCGGTTTAACAAACGCTGCAATCCCGGTCGAATGGCTTGGGTCGATAACGACAGGAAGATGCGTCATCTCATGAAGTGCAGGTACCGCAGATATGTCCAATGTGTTTCTGGTGTATTTCTCGAAAGTTCTGATACCGCGTTCACAAAGGATGATATCCTCATTTCCTCCGGCCATTATGTATTCCGCACTCATAAGGAGTTCTTCGAAGGTATTGGCCAGTCCGCGCTTCAGTAGAACTGTCTTATTCGTGTGACCTAAGGCCTTAAGAAGCTCGAAGTTCTGCATATTTCGCGCCCCTACCTGAATGACATCCACATCCTCGAAGAGGTCGAGATGGTTCTCGTTCATGATCTCGCTCACGATCGGAAGTCCGGTTTCCTTCTTCGCTATAGAGAGAAGTTCCAATCCCTCAGCCTTCATTCCCTGGAATGCATAGGGGGACGTCCTTGGTTTGAACGCGCCTCCTCTCAACATCGTTGCACCGGCTGCCTTTACGCGCCTTGCAACCTCGACAATCTGCTCTTCGGATTCAACCGAACAAGGTCCTGCTATCACAGCAAATTTTCCGCCTCCGCAGAGCGCGTATCCGTCTTCCACATCACCGGGCTCCGCTTCAGCTTCTGCCTTCGTCGGTACTTTGATAATGGTATCCTCGGGATGGAATCTCCTATTGGATTTCTTGTAGGGTTCGGAAATTCTCTTTACATCTGCCACTATATCAAGGAGCTTCAGCATATCCATATCGATTTCCGTAGTGTCCCCTACCAGTCCCAGAACAGTCTGAAATTCACCGACGGATACATGGACTTTTACGCCCTGGTCTTCGAACCACTTAATAAGTTGATCTCTTTGCTCAACTGTTGCGTTTTGTTTTAATACTGTAATCATAATAATTTACCTCGACAAATATAATACCATAAAATAATATCAATAATAAAATCTCCGCGGCATTTGCTGCGGAGATTTGCATACATGGTTATTGAAATACTTGCTTATTTCATTTCGATTGGGTCAACACTATTATTATCTCTGCAGCTCAATATCTTTTCCTTTAGTAAAGAAAAAGTAGTAATAATAGTATTCAGCTGCAAAGAAATTATTATTATGCATTTTTTCTTTCACTCATCAACCCAACTAACCTTAACACTTTATCACAGAAAAAGGGCTTTTGCAAGCCCTTTTTTCTACACTTCAAATGGGTTGTTATCGTCGGTAATCTCCGTGCGCGGGAGGTCTCGACCGTCAGCCTCAAACGAAGGTCCGTCATTATCAACACTCTCAGTCCTTGTCTGACCGCTTGCGTCTATTTTCGTCTCGCCTCTTTTTAGAAGCTGCGCCGGTCCCACCATCTTTCTTTTCTTTTCTCCCAAACCCATATCGATTTGACGGTTCTTCTGTTCTTTATCGAACTTGTTCTTGGATCTCTTGCTGTTTCCGGCGACCTGCGCCAGTGTAACCGCAGCAATAATCAGGAACAAAAACGGAGTAAGACCATTCATATACAACCCTCCACAAAATGATTATTTGTCGTAGGAATCCTTTATCGCATTCAGATGCTCATAGCGTTCCTTAGCCAGCTTCTCCGCTTCGGTGAAGAGTGTCTCCGCCTTTTCAGGGAATCTCTGAGTGAGCGAATTGTAACGAACTTCGCCCATGAGGAAGTCTCTGTAGCTGCCTGTCGGCTCCTTGCTGTCGATGATGAGCGGATTCTCGCCCTTCTCAGCAAGGTCAGGATTGAAGCGGAGCATGTTCCAGTAACCAGCTTCAACTGCCTTCTTAGTCTCTTCCTGTGCGTTGTTCATGCCGGCCTTCATTCCATGGTTGATGCAAGGTGCATAAGCGATAATGAGGGATGGACCATCATATGCTTCTGCCTCTCTAATTGCCTGGAGCGTCTGAGCCTGGCTTGCACCCATTGCAATCTGTGCAACGTAGATGTATCCGTAAGCCATCGCAATCTGAACGAGATCTTTCTTCTTTACTGCCTTACCGCCGGAAGCAAACTTAGCGACCGCACCCATCGGAGTAGCCTTTGATGACTGACCGCCGGTGTTGGAATAAACTTCTGTATCAAAGACGAGAACATTCACGTTTTCACCGGATGCGAGTACGTGATCAAGACCGCCGTAGCCGATATCATATGCCCAGCCGTCACCACCAAAGATCCAAATCGACGGCTTAATCAGCATATCCTTGTTGTCGATTACATACTTGGCATCTTCGTTTGATCCCGCAATTTTTTCGCATGCTTCGAGAAGCGCATTTCCTGCGGCTTCGGAAGCTTCGGCATCATTCATTCCATCAATCCATGCCTGAGCGGTTTCGCCGAGTTCAGGAACAAGTCTTTCAACTGCGGACTTCATCTCCTGACGGCGAGCCTTTACGGAAATGGCCATACCGAATCCGAATTCAGCGTTATCCTCGAAGAGTGAATTTGCCCATGCAGGACCTCTTCCCTCTGAGTTCACCGTATATGGTGTGCTCGGGAGTGAGTTACCCCAGATAGATGAGCAGCCTGTCGCATTCGCTACGATCATGCGGTCACCGAAGAGCTGTGTAACAAGCTTGGCATAAGGTGTTTCACCGCAGCCCGGGCAAGCGCCGGAGAACTCGAGGAGCGGCTGCAGGAACTGAGAGTTCTTGACGTTGTTGGATGCTCCGAGAGCCTTCTGTGCTGTTGCGTTTCCAAAGAGATAGTCGAATTTCTTCTGTGAAGATTCGAATACTTCCTCATCCACCGGAACCATTGTGAGTGCCTTTTCCT
Source organism: uncultured Clostridia bacterium (assembly GCA_947302715.1). Taxonomy (GTDB): domain Bacteria; phylum Bacillota; class Clostridia; order Peptostreptococcales; family Anaerovoracaceae; genus Eubacterium_B. Next base: position 17,625 of record CAMYVY010000017.1, on the reverse strand, counting down.
TGGCCGGGCAAATTGCAGCGCAAGCTCCACAGCCCGTGCAATCAAGTCCTGAAATACCCATGGAGAAGAACTTGTCAACAAGATCTTTGTTGCCCTTTACAGGAGCTCCGTCTCCACCAATTTCAGCGCACTGCGCTTCATCAACGATGAACGGTCTAATTACTGCGTGTGGACAAACATATGCGCACTGGTTGCACTGGATGCATTTATCCTTATCCCATACAGGAATGTCAGTAGCGATTCCACGTTTCTCATAAGCAGCAAGACCGTTTGGAACCATACCAGTCGCAGTGTCAACAAAGTGCGATACCGGGATGCTGTCTCCATCCAATCTCTGATACTTATAAAGAACGTTGTTCAGGTAATCAGTCATGAGCTGGTCGCGGCCTACGAATTTTGCAGGTTCAGCATCATCTGCAGCATCCTTCCAGGAAGCAGGGATTTCAACCTTGTGAATCTTCTCAACACCTTGGTCGATTGCAGCAAGGTTCATGTTAACGATGTTTTCGCCCTTACGTCCATAGGTGGCTTTTACGGCGTCCTTCATGTATCCAACGGCTTCATCGATAGGAATGATGTCTGCCAACTTGAAGAATGCAGCCTGAAGAACCGAATTCGTTCTACGAGCACCAAGGCCTACTTCCTTAGCGATTTCAACAGCGTTACATGTATAGAACTGAACATCGTTGTTAGCGATGTATCTCTTCATTGTGGCTGGAAGATGCTGATCAAGCTCTTCATCCGACCATGTGCAGTTAAGCAGGAAGTATCCGCCCGGCTTTACGTCTTCTACCATCTTGTAGAGCTTTACATAAGCCTCGTTATGGCAAGCAACAAAGTCAGCCTGCTTTACATAATAGGTTGATTTAATCGGCTTGTCACCGAAACGGAGGTGAGAAATAGTAACACCACCGGACTTCTTGGAGTCATACTGGAAGTATGCCTGTACCTTCTTGTCGGTGTGGTCGCCGATGATTTTTACGGAGTTCTTGTTTGCACCAACAGTACCGTCAGCACCAAGACCCCAGAACTTGCAAGCCTTTGTTCCTTCCGGAGCTGTATCCGGATATTCGCTCGGAACGATTGAAAGCTCGGTTACGTCGTCGATGATGGAGAGTGTGAATTCCTTCTTCGGATTCGCGCTTTCCATATTTTCAAATGCAGCGAGGATATCGCCGGGCTGTACGTCCTTGGAACCAAGGCCGTAACGACCTCTGAACATCTCGGCACCCTGGAACTTGGTACCGTTAAGAGCAGCAACAACATCCAGATAGAGCGGCTCGCCCAAGCTGCCCGGTTCCTTTGTTCTATCAAGAACGGAAATCTTCTTAACCGTATCCGGCATTACCTTCAGCATGTGTTCAGCGGAGAACGGTCTGTAGAGGTGAACCTCAACGATACCGACCTTCTTACCCTTTGCTGTCATATAGTCGATAAGCTCCTCGGCTGCGTCGCAGACGGAACCCATCGCTACTATGATGTCTGTTGCATCAGGTGCACCGTAATAATTGAAAGGCTTATAGTCTGTGCCGATCTTCTCGTTGACCATATTCATGTATTTTTCAACGATTGCCGGTGTGTCGAGATAATCCTTGTTGGATGCTTCTCTATGCTGGAAGTATGATTCCGGCTGTTCTGCAGGACCCATGCTCTTCGGATGATTGAAGTGGTTGGCATTGTCCTTGAATCTCTTTACTGCATCCCAGTCAACCATGGATTTTAATTCGTCGTAGTCCCACATTTCAATCTTCTGCTGTTCGTGGGATGTTCTGAATCCATCAAAGAAGTGGAGAACCGGAAGTGTTCCGCCGATTGCGGAAAGGTGTGCAACAGCAGCAAGGTCCATTACCTGCTGAACGCTGTTGCTTGCGAGCATCACGAAGCCCGTCTGTCTAACTGCCATGACGTCAGCGTGGTCGCCGAAGATGGACAGTGCGTGAGCAGCAAGAGCTCTTGCGGACACGTGGAATACTGCAGGAGTATGCTCACCTGCGAGCTTGTACATATTAGGAATCATGAGTAGCAAGCCCTGTGATGCCGTGAATGTTGATGTGTACGAACCGGCAACTACCGATCCATGAACCGCACCTGCTGCACCGCCCTCGGACTGAAGCTCGACAACCTTTACCTGCTCGCCAAAGATATTTCTCCTGTCATCGGATGTCCATTCGTCAATGCTTTCTGCCATCGGGGATGACGGTGTGATTGGGTAAATCGCTGCAACCTCTGTAAATGCATACGCAACATGCGCTGCCGCGGTATTACCATCCATTGTTTTTAGTTTTCTCATTCTAAAGAATCTCCTTCCTCGACATCATTTTTAGGGGTTCACCCTCTTCTATGTCTATTTCACCTTGCGAATTATTTATCCTAATTATCTCTAAATCTCTTGAGATAAATAATTTGTCACATACATAGATATTTTAACACAAATAGGACGGATAAACAAACAATTCAAACTAAATAACTAAAAAGAGGCGGCCTTATTTAAAGGCCGCCCCGAAAGATGTGTTAAACCAATGATTATCACATTCTTTGATTGTCCAAAATCGGCTAATCTACGCTCTGTTATGAGCCTTTCTTGTAACAACGAGTGCCGCAATCAAGATCGCTGCTGCAATTCCAAATCCCATCCAAAGTGTGCCATTTGACTCATCACCGGTCTTTGGTACATTGGTAGCTGCAGGCTTTGTTCCTGAATTCGTCTTACCTGAGGTATTGTCGGTTTTGCTGTCAGTCGGCTTTGTTGGAGTCGGAGCAGCTTTTTCCTTTCCGTAAGTGATGTTTACAGTCACATCATATTCTTCATATCTGTAGTGGTCCTGAGAATGTCCCTCTTCATACTGGATAGCCTTGAGATTATCGTATTTCAGTGTCAAAGTTGTTTTCTCTGCATCCGGATTTGTCGGAAGGAATTCAAGGGAGTCTTCTCCGATAACTACTTTGAATACACTCTTGTCCTTGGACCCCATGGTGATTTTGCCGTCAACAACGTCGAAGTAAACTGCATTGCCATCAGCTTCCACATCGCTTTCTGCAGCGAGTGGTTCCAGGATAAACTTGTACAGAAAGCCGGCATCTGTCGCTCTGGCGGAATCAAAGAATCCAATTTTGTAGGAGCCATCCTTGCTGAAGTCCAGGGTCAGCGTTTTGCTTCCCATATCGATTGTTTCACCGATATATTCAGTTCTCAGTATTTCATTATTTACAAATTCGTTATTGACTTTAACACTAACAATCTTGTAGCCATCGAACATCGGTTGTTCCTCTGTATCAACTATTGCATCATAGTCAATTTCAAAGCCATCAACCACATAGCCACCTTCGCGGAATTCAGGATAAATCTCCTGGAAATACTCTACGACCTTGTCCCCGTAGATAACTTCGAGCGCAGAGAGGATTGACTTATATGTGCCATCCGTAATTTCGCCCTCTTCTCCAATTGTGATATAGCTTTCATCGTTTCCAACAAGAACGTCATACGCATACTGAGCCTTTCGACCTGATTGATTTCCAACTTCGCCTTCATCGATGATGCCCTTAATGGTATCAAATTCGTCCGGTGTCAGGTAATAATCGCTAAGATCAACGAGCGGAACCTTTTTGCTGATATCCATCTTGATGGCAAAATAGCTTCCATTCTCTTTTGCCTCAAAACCTTCATTTTCAACGGTATAGCTTGCTGCTGCATCTGAATTGAACGTATCATAGAGTTCGCCATATTCATATCCGTGTAGGTGTCCAATGGCATCGGCAAGAATCAAAGCATAATAAACCTGGTCAGCCGTTACATGCTCATTTGCGATAACATTCCCATCGGCTACAAAGGAAATAACTGTAGTCTGTCCTTCGGGATTCGTTACGAATAACCTTACAGCCTCCTCACCGTCTTCAAGTGAACTAAAGGCCTCTACCTGAATATTGAATCCCTTTAAATCCTTTACTGTGTCACTGTTGTTAACTGACTCAGCAACATCATCAAGTGTGATTGTGTCACCATATACCGGCACCATCCAAAGGGATGCCAGCAACATAATAATAAGCAATAATCCTATTTTTCTAGTTAAGGTTCTCATATCTTGATTAATCTCCTTCCTTATTAATTAATCTCATAATCCTAAATCGATTCTATCAAAAAAAAGCAATCTTATGCAAGTAAAATCTAATGTATTTTTAGGTACTCCGCGATTGGATAAATCAAGCGATTTGCTCACGAGCATTCTGCCTAGAATGCCCGATTTGGTCACTGTAATATCTAAACTATTCTATGCGACTCTATGCAACGTTGGCCTTCAGCTGGCTGACCGTCTTTTCGCCAACTGCGGATGTTCCGCCGAATATATAGCCGGTCTTGATGGTGGATTTGTAGGCTTTCGGGAACAAAGCATTTTCCCACGCCTTATCGTCGGCAAGAACGAGGACGGAGTTGTTGAACCCACAGAGCGCGGCACCAGCGAGTGCATCAGGATAGTTCTGACTCGTGGCTACTCCCATCTTGTTGGCTGAGAGGCCGTTCTGGATTCCCCACGTTGCGATGGCTGCGCTAGTCTTTACTCCGTTTGTGCCGGCGAGTCTAACCTTGATTGCAACACCCGCATTTCTCAATTGATTCTCCACATTCGTATTTACAGCGCCCATGCCACCAACGATAATGGCATTCTTAATCCCAATCGTCTTTAGAGCATTTATTACAGCATCACTTAACGATTGCCCATTATCCGCGAGCAAAATCGGATAGCCCTTGGCGTATGCAATCGGCGCAACGGAGAGCGCGTCCTTAAAGCTCTTGTTGGTTGCAATTATCGCGGTACTTTCCTTCCAGCGGCCGCGCCCCTCAAGTGCAAGCTGTGCACTTGTTGCGGAGCTGTTCGCGCCTGCGATTCTCTTTGGAGTGACGCCGGTTGCCGTTCTAATCTGAGTGAGCACTCCATCCTCTACGACAGCTTTACCTCCAGCTACATATACTTTGCTCGGTTTAAGTCTAACCAAGATGTCGCGCGCCTGTTTCGACAGGCTCTTTCCATCAGTCAAGACGACCGGCGCATCGTCAAGTCCCGCAAGCCCCGATGCCGCAAGAGCATCCTTGAACCCCGTACCCGTTGCAATTACTACCGTCCCTCCGGTTCTAACAAATCCTTCGTCAACGATTGCCTTCATCGTGTCGTACCTTCCATTCCCCGCAAGGCGCTTCCAGTTTACGCTGGAGGTTGTCCCGGAGCCGGAATCGGAGACAGGCATATAATCGTGGTTTGCAATCATGAGCTCTGCAGTTGTATAGATTTCGAACATGTCTGATCCATAAACAAAACTCACATCGCCGTTACTTGTTCTCTTCTTGTAGTTCGTTGATACTCCGTTCGGATCACCAACAAGGAAGAGCTGGCTTGGGTAACCAACGGTTCCCGTATCGCAGTTCGTCACATCGACGAGGTAGTTCTTGCCGTCCTCCATGTGAACAAGGTTCCACATATGAGGTCCTGCGCCGGTACCTCCGGCCATCCTGCCGCTCACCATATAGCAACGGATTGACGAATTGTTGAACTTGGTTAGGTCACATAGATACTTGAATGCCTTGCAGTAACCTTCGCAGGTCACTCCCGTGCTCTGGTCTCCATCAAAGACGTAGATGAGCTGATACGGATCTCCATATCTACTGCTGAGACTCGGATCGGACGCTACTGACGTGTTGTATGTCGCAAGACTCGATACTTCATTTTTATAATGAACAAGCTTGGCATAGTCCGACTTCGACGCAGCCGCGCTTACGATTGATTGAGCTTTTTTCGCAATGGCAGCCGCCGCCTTTGTTTCCGATGTGTTAATTGAATAAGTATTCATCCTGCCGCTCGCACTGTAGTCAGCAGAAACCGGCATCGAGAACTTCACTTCTGCGGTTGTAAGAATTATGTTCGTAATGGTCGACCCGCTGACAGAACCCGAGAAGCCTGAGTTAACACTCTGAATGCATTCGCTTGTTTTATCGAACCAGTAAAGCTCGTAAGGTGCATCCATGAGGAGCGCTGTAAGCACCTTATCCGTGTCCAAACTTCCTATGCATCTCCTCTCAACCGCACTCTTCGCTTCATTTGAGAACTTGCCACCTGTTCCCAATATCCCAAGTCCAAGTTCGGATGCCGTAAATGTAGTCTTTGAAATCTTTGGCATCAGGTTAACAGTTAGCTCCGAGCTTGCCTTGTTCCCTGCTGCAATTTCCTTGATGTCCTTCATTATCGCATCATAGACATACTGCTCCATGGAGTTAAGCGATACATTTCTGCGCGAGTTTGAATTCGTGTCCTCTGCAAAAACAAAGTTCGCACTTGCGCTGCTGATTACAACGAAAGCAATAATCGCTATGGCTATAGTTCTAAGCAGGGTTGTTGGCCAGCCGAAATTGGCAGCCGCTGATTTTTGTATACTATTCCTGTGAAACATCGGTTCCTCCTCATAGGTTAAAAGAGTTATCGAATGCACTATTGATAACGTAAGTATAACACTCGCAGCCCGTATATGTCCATTAATTAACGCGACAAAAACCCCTAAAAAATAAAATGAAATATTTGCATAAAGACCAGTCTTTAATCCTAAACAAAGCATAGACCAAAAGCGGCCCATTTAGCGCTATCATATTCCCTGAGTTCATGATATAATAACTTATCAGCTTAAATATAGATCTTGACATATAACGCCATATTATTGGACCTGTTTCAACAGTGAGGGCAGCATGAGTAGAAATGCATGGAAGTTTAGTGAACTAAAGATTCCAAGACCGGATTTCAACACAATTGAATTGATGTATCATGACGCAATCGAAAGAGTTCGCGAGGCTAAGCACGGAGATGATGTCCTGGAAGTTATCTTGGAAAATGACGAATTAGTTCGTAGAGTCAGCGAGCTGATTACAATTACTATGATTCGCCATACTCAAGATACAACAGATGAGCGATATGCAGAAGATCAAAAATGGATTGACGAGAATAAGCCCTTGTTTACGAAGCTGGCTCTTGATTTTAGCGAAGCGGTTTACGATAGTCCATTCAGAGAATATGTATGTGAAAGATTCGGGCGCATGTATTTTGCTAAAGTTGAGACCATGAAAAAAATAGTCCGAGATGAGGTTATGCCCTTAAGGCAAAGGGAGATCGAAGCAATCAGGGAGTATCAGAATATCATAGATACTTGCCAGAGAGATGTTGATGGCACTCCGAGATCCTTCTGGGAACTTCAGAGTCTCTTCACACACCAGGATAGAAATATACGCAGGGAAGCCTTTAAGGCCTTCTCCGCCTTTCTCTCAGAAAACGAAGAAACCCTGGAGCGCATCTGGGATGACCTAATAAAGATAAGAACCGAGATTGCATCTGAACTTGGCTTTGACAGCTATGTCCCTGTTGGCTATCTGGAGAGAGATCGAATTGACTACGGCAGAGAAGAAATCGCCAAGTTTAGAAAACAGGTCGAAGAGGATGTAGTCCCCTTCTGCAACAAGTTATACGAAGCACAGGCAAAACGCCTTGGTCTGGATCATGTCATGGTCTATGATGAAAATATAATTCTTCCCGACGGAAATGCCAAGCCTGCAGGTGACATGGAATACATGATGAGCCAGGTCATCGAGATCCTTAAAGATATGAGTCCGGAAACCGATGAATTTATCACCTTCTTACTTGATCATGAACTCATTGACTACAAATCAAGACCGGGAAAGGCCGCCAGCGAATATTCGACGATGTTATCTTCACGCAAGGCTCCATTCCTGTTCGAGCACTTCACCGGAAGTCCGGAAAGCGTGCAGTATTTTACGGAAGGCCTTGGTCATTCTTTTGCTGCATATAGGGCATCCAGAAAACAGCCGCTGGAAGAGTATTATGCACCGTCCTCGGACATCACAGAAATCCACGCAACGGCGATGGTTCAGTTCACCAACAAATATGCCGATAAGCTCTTTGGTGAGGATGCCTGGAAGTACGAGTTCAGTAACCTTCAGTATTTCATTAACTTTATTCCTTTTGGTGTAGCGGTCGATGAATTCCAACATATCTGCTATGATAATCCAAATCTCACACCAAAAGAGAGAACATACGAATGGCGCAAGCTTGAACAAAAGTATATGCCCTGGAGGAGATACGACGAGGACGATGAATTCATGCTGAGAGGTGGATATTGGTATCACAAGATTCACTTCTTCTCTCATCCTTTGTACTACATCGAATACTCACTGGCTACAGTAAACGCCATGGCCATGTATAAGCATTATGTAGAAAGACCGAGCACCGCATGGAAGCAGTATCTTGAGTTGACGGACGTAGGCGGCAGCAAAGGAAGCTTAGAGATTCTAAAGCTGGCAAACCTGACTCCGGCATTTGAGGATGGCGCCGTAAAGGACTCAATAAGCTACGTAAAATCCATCCTGGAGAATTATAATCAGTCCGTCTAGCCGATGTATCCTCTTCTTTTCAATTATTAATTAAATATGCAACGACAAAAAAAGTATATCTAATATTCATTTGTCGCATCGAACGCAATATTTAATAAGATAGAAATCATCTTATAAAAAGACCCTCCGCCGGAGGGTCCTTTCAATAATCATTCCACAGACAGTTGCAACCAATCAAGCTTCGCTTCGCTCGCTTTCTTGGGCAACTGGTTGCGTTTGAGCTGCGCGCCGTATCAAAGATACGGGCAGCTCATAAAAAAACAAGCTTATGCCATTGGCTTGAGGTCTGGAGAGATAATCAGGTCAGCGTCTGTTGCAGCCTGGATCTCTTCAACTGTGAATTCTGGGTTGTATTCTTTCAGTACGAGACCTTCTGGAGTTACGTCCATAACGCCCATTTCGGTGATGATCATGTTTACCTGCTTTGCTGCTGTAAGTGGGAGTGTGCACTCCTTCATGATCTTTGGCTCACCCTTTTGGGTATGTGTCATAGCTACGATAACTCTCTTTGCACCTACTACGAGGTCCATGGCTCCGCCCATTCCAGATACCATGCCGCCCGGAACGATCCAGTTAGCAATGTCACCATTCTGGGAAACCTGGAGAGCACCAAGAACTGTAGCGTCTACGTGTCCACCACGGATGATGGAGAAGCTGTCAGCACTGCTGAAGAAAGCTCCGTCCTTCTCGATGGATACAGGCTGTCCACCAGCGTTTACGATATATTTTGCATCTTCTTCGGATGGCTTTTCACCGGAGATACCTACGAATCCGTTCTCGGACTGAAGTGTAAGGGATACGCCTTCCGGAAGGTATGCAGGAACCATTGTCGGAAGACCAACACCAAGGTTAACTACGTCGCCGTCCTTAAGTTCCTTTGCAACTCTTGCTGCGATATACGGCTTAATTTGATCTTTATCCATGATTTAAGCCTCCTTCTTTACAAGATAATCAACATAGATGTGTGGAGTTTCTACGAAATCAGGACCAATGCCGCCTGCTTCTTTGATTTCTTCCACTTCGAAAATGGTGATGTCAGCTGCTGTAGCCATTGTTGGGTTAAAGTTTCTGGTGGATCCACGATAACGAATGTTACCTGTCTCATCAGCTACATAGCCCTGGCAAATCGCTACATCTGCCTTGAGAGGCATCTCTAAGAGATACTCTTTGCCATCGATAGTGATTTTTTCTTTGCCTTCTTCGATTGGTGTGTTAACGCCTGTCGGTGTAACTACAGCACCAAGGCCAGCTCCTGCTGCACGAATTCTCTCAGCAAGAGTTCCCTGTGGAACAAGGGTCAGCTCCAACTTGTTGGAATTTGTCAGTTCAGCAACGATTTTGTTCAATCCTACGAAGGATGCGATAAGGTGCTTAATCTGACCTGCAGCCAGCATTTTGCCGATACCTACATCAGGAAATGCGGAGTCGTTGCAGATAACTGTAAGGTCTTTAACTCCGGAAGCTACGATCTCATCTACGATGGATTCAGCTGTTCCGTTAGCCATGAAGCCTCCGAGCATGATGGTCATTCCGTCCTTGACGCATGCAGCGGCTTCCTTTGCAGAAACAATTTGTGTTTTAGCCATCAGTGTACCTCCTAACTAATCACACTGCTTCTTAAGATATAACGGATTCCCCTCTTCCCTTTTGATGAATATATCTACTACAGTTAATGTTATCCGATTCAATTGGGTAGCTCGGACAACAATCTAACCTTGGATATATCGCTACGAATTATAATATCACAATAATGTGAAAATTATAAGATGGTATTTGCATTTTTTCAAAAAATTCTGTAAGAAAATGCATTCAGTCGGACGTGATGTTCTTTGTTGACTGAGCGTCCGAAGTTTAGATGTTCTCATTCGACTGATTTCCAGCGGCTCAAAACTATTTGAGCGGTTTCTCCATGATTGTCCTCTGCGGAGTCATGCCCATATTGATGTAGAAGTTATATGCAGGCTCGTTGAAATTCCAGACGTTTAATGTGATATTATCAAAGTCGCCGTCCTTCTTTGCATACTCGAGTACGTGGTTATAGAGTTTGCGGCCGACGCCCTTGCCGCGGCAGTCCTCGTCCACGCAGATATCATCTATGTAAAGCGTGCGCTTGGCTCGGACTACGCTATTTCCAAGGTTCTCCTGGACCTCGCAGAACGCGTGACCCAGGACATGTTCGAGTCCGTCCTCCCCCACTTCCACACAAACAAAGACGGGCGCCATCGAATTTCCAATGAAGTTATTCTTGACGTCGTCTTCGGTGAATTTGGTGTCGTGCTTAAATACGTCCGGGCGACCGTTGTAATGAACTAGGTTGACCTGTTCCAGAAGGTCCATTACCTTAGGAATGTCCTGCTCTTCGAGCGGGCGAACATAAAGTTCCTTTTCGACTGTGTTGGTTTCCATACTGCTTCTCCTGTGTTGGGTTGTTAGCTAGCTCTGATGGTTATGCTTGTTGATTGCCGATGTATAGATTTCGATCATCTTGGAAATGAATTCCTTGGAACCGTAGGCTTCGGCCTCGGCCTTGACGGATTCCCTTAATTCGGCGCGTTCCTCCGGCGTCTTTGCTGCATAATCATCTATCAGCTTGCAGAAATCATCCTCGTTCTCGAAAATGAGGCCCGTCTTTCCCTCGTTTATCTGGTAGCGATTCGCTTCGTCGAGTTTCTGGAGCACCATGAGTCCGCTCGAAAGCCCCTCAAGCATCGAAACGGAATTCATTTCGCTGGTTGACGCTGTCGCATAGAGGTCGCTTGCCGCCAAATAATTTCTAACATCAGTGTTAGGAATCATACCTGTGAAGATGACATTATTCTCGATTTTTAGGGTCTTCGCGAGTTCCTTCAAATTCTCGGCTTCCGGGCCTCCGCCGATTATGAAGAGTTTCATCGTCGGATGTTTTTCGAGAGCTTTGCTGAAGTAGGTCATCAGAACATCGATGCTCTTTTCTTTGCCGAGTCTTCCGATAAAGCAAAGTACGACCTCCGCGCCGTCTAGACCGTTCGCGGTTCTGATTTCGTTAACGCGCGCCTCGTCCGGCTCGTCGACGTGCGCTATATTTGATACAACGTGGATCTCCTCGTCAACGCCGCAGCGCTTCAGGAACTCGCCGACCTTTGGCGACGGCCCGATTATCTCGTCCGCACGCGATGCAATTATGTGGAAATATCTATGAGCAGCAAAATGCCCAAAGGAGTCAAGTCGCTTCGGGAAGATATAATTTGTATAATCATCGTACATGGTGTGGAGCGTGTAGACCATCGGCTTCTTCATGGTGTTGGTCGCCCAAAGCCCAAAGAGCCCCATGGAGAATTCCGTTTGAATATGGATGACGTCCGGGTTGAATTCTTTGATGATGTTTAATCTATGCAGACTGATCGGGGTGGTGATTCCGTAACCGTAGATTTTCTTTAGCGCGACGGCCGGGCAATAAAGGACATTGTCCTCCATTTTATAGTCGTCGACCTCTGGGCTCGCCGTCACGATTAATACTTCGTGTCCGTTTTTGGTAAGCTCGTCTTTTAGAATCTTGATGTGCGTCACTACTCCGCTTGTGAACGGGAGATACGCGTCCGTAAAAATTGCTACTCTCATTGCCTTGCGTTGTCTCTCTTTCTTTTTAATAAGGACTGTTTGCTAGTTTTATGTGAATGCGAAGACTGTCTCCGCTATTCTGTCATTTGAATAGCCTGATTGAATACATCGGCCGGTGGGAGGCTTTCGAATCGATCGGCTTCTATCAATCCGACTTTTAGTTTCTTCATCCGCTGATACATTCGTTTTGGACTTACCCCCATTTCCTTAACCGGATAAGTTGTGGCAAGAAGCGCCTTGGCCCTGGAGCCTCCGAATCTTGATGCAACAAATCCGACCTCGTAGAGATCGCCCGACACCGGCTTTCTCATCTTGCAAGAAATGAAGATTGGAATCGACCTACGCATTGCCACGACGTCGATTTCGTTATCCTGCGTGTCGATGTTGTCGCCCTCGTACCAGTCTATGACAACGCCGAGCGCAGCTTCATCAAAGACATCGAGAGCTTTGATGTAAATATATAGTTCAAGCCATGTTCCATAGGTGGTCATATAGCTTCTGGATTTCTTGTTTGAGAATTGGTATTCGCCTTTGATGCCGCCGTTCCCGCTGCTGCCATCATCTTTTCCCGACGAAATCCGCGACCAAAAACCGTGCTCTATAAATGCTTCTACCAGGCGCTTGATGGCGCTATGGCGTCTTCCGATTTTATCAACATCAGGGAGTCTCAGTCTCATATGGTCACTGTTGGTCGACGTGGTATTTGCGATATACTGGCAGAGATCCTGCCACGCCATGACGTTCGAGAAGATGAGCTCACTCATGGCAAGAATTCTCTCGAACTCGTCCGGACTCGGAAGGTCGTGCGAGTCCTTTAGTCTCTTTGCTCCAATCGCCGTCAAGCACGATTCCAAATTGATGTGCTTCACCGGACTTATCACTTCTCCCGTTTCCGCATTGATAACGTGTTCTCTACGAACATCGACGTAAATCGCAAGTATATCAAACTCTTTCGAAATCCTGTATCCACAGGCGCTCATGAGCTCGGTTCCGCCTGTTAGGTCGATACATACATCATCAAGGTCATCTATGCCATCAATGACTTTCCTGAGCTTATTATAAATATCAGCAAGGTCGTCAACGGTAACCGGTTCAAACTCCACCTCGGTTTCGGGTAGCATTTCCTTGATGGCCCTGGTTACGTTTTCCGAATCGCGTCCTGTGATATTGTTTTTGTCAATAAGAAATATCACCCTATCCGGTCTTGTTGTCGATATGGGAAGAAGTGTCGATACTATGTCTTTGTCAAAAAAATCAATTTGTATCATAGGTTAATTATACTATCTACTAAATAATGCGATTTCCAATATACGATTTAGTTATATACGATTTAGTTGATTATGCGATTTACTATTATACGATTTCCGAAGAATCAAGAATGATTGTGAACGGACCGTCGTTGATTAGGCTAACCTTCATGTCTGCGCCAAATTCTCCGGTCTTGATGCGGCTGTCGCTGGTTTTGTTGTCTTGGGTTATACTGTTGTCGTTGGTTTTGCCTTTGTCGCTGGGTTTGTTTCCATCAAGTAGTTCGCGCGTTTTATCTACAATATAGTTGTATAGTTTCTCAGCGCGGGCCGGGTCACCGGCGTTCGTAAAGCTTGGTCTGTTCCCGTGCTTGCAATCCGCATAAAGCGTGAATTGCGAAATGAGGAGCATCTCTCCATTCACCGCATCGATGTTTAAATTCGTCTTCCCATTCTCATCGTCAAAGATTCTCATATTCACAAGTTTGTGAATCATCTTATCGGCGACAGTTGAACACGCTATTTCAAACTTGTTTGATGCTTTACCTGAAGACTGCTCGTCAGTTTTGTTCCCGAAGAACAGTTCAACGTCCTCCTGCGATATCCCAATCAGAACAACAAACCCCGGACCGATTGAACGGGTCACGACATCAGATGCAGCTTCCTCACTTCCACGAAATGCCGCATCCCGAATATCTATACTTGCTGAGCTTACTCTTTGGACAACAAATTTCATAACTATTTTATCTATATATACTTCACTATATGTTTCTATATATACGTTGGTTGCTCATTATCTCTCAGAGGCCTATCTTGTTGAATCTAAATCTCCCTGCGTCCTTCCAATGCTTTGAGCAAAGTAACCTCGTCGGCATACTCCAGATCTCCTCCGATTGGGATGCCGTTGGCGATTCTGGTGACTTTGATGCCGGACGGCTTGATGAGGCGTGCGATGTACATCGCCGTCGCCTCGCCCTCGATGGTCGGATTCGTTGCAATTATAAGCTCCTGAACGTTGCTGTCTTGGAGCCTGACGATGAGCGATTTTAGATTGATGTCGTCGGGGCCGACACCTTGCATCGGGGAAATAGTCCCATGGAGCACATGATATAGGCCGCTGAATTCTTTGACCTTCTCCATTGCGACAACGTCTTTAGGACTCTCCACTACGCATATTACGTCCTGTCTGCGGCTCGTGTCCCTGCAAATGTCACAAGGGTCATTCTCCGTTAGATTTCCGCAAACCGAGCAGTATTTGATGGAGCGCTTTGCCTGTACGATTGAATCAGCCAAGGCTTCCGCCTCTTGATCGGAAAGAGACAGCACATGAAAAGCCACCCGTTGAGCGAGCTTTTCGCCTATCCCGGGCAGCTTATTGAATTCATTTATCATTTTGGCAAGAGGTCTTGGATACTGTCTCATATTTTTCAATTACATGAGGCCGGGGATATTGAGTCCGCCGGTCAGCTTGTTCATTTCGGTTTCGGACGCCTCATCGACCTGACGCATGACTTCGTTGACTGCGGCCACGATCAAGTCCTGAAGCATTTCGATGTCGTCGGGATCAACAACCTCTTTTTCAATAGTGAGGTTCTTGATTTCCTTTGCTCCTGTAGCAGTCACTGAAATTGCGCCGCCTCCAGCGGTTGCAGTAAATTCCTTTTCTTCCAGTTCGGCCTGCATCTTTTCCATTTCGCGCTGCATGGCCTGCGCCTGCTGGAGCTGCTTCTGCATGTTTCCGCCGCCGCCAAAGCCGCCGCTGTTGCTACGATTCTTTGGCTTCTTTCCGGCCTTCATTCCTTTTCCCATATTGTCATCCTCTCTTTACTATTTATATTTGGTCGTTTGTTATTCAGTCTTCGATCAGTATACATTAGTCGCTTGCATTTTCAGTCTTCGATCCGAACACTTACATTTAACTTGTTCTCGATTTCGCGCTTTAAGTCATCATCACTGAGAGATTCGCCCTTTGATGTATCTGCTTCCGGGACAGTATCCCATAGACTGTCGCCCTCACGTCCTTGATTGTCGAATTGGTCTAAACCATCAACTTCATTTCCCTGAGAGTAAGTCGGTGCTGCACCGCGTTCTTGATTGTCACCCGAGTATGCACCGCCATCTTGATTGTCACCTTGACCTGCACCGCCACCTTGATCGTCAGTCGGCATAACCGTCCTGAACAACGATTCCTGAATGCCTTCATTCATTTGCTCAGCCGGGTCAACTTCCTTGATAATCATTTTCAGGCGTCTACCAACAATGTCTTCCATTGCATCCTCAAGCTGCTTGCGGTTTTTCTCGGCTATATTCATAGTGACGCGATTCCGTATCAGCAGCTTGAATTCTTTCTCATTGATGCCGGCGAGCGTCGAGTTGATTCTTACCATAGTTACGCTGCCAAGGTCATCAATCTTGTCCCAGACGTCCGCCCATATATCCGACAAATCACGCAGCATAGCATCGGTCCGCATAACAGCATCATCCTTCGACAAAGAGTCTGCTACACTTGCTTTAACCGATCTATTCTCGTCAATTATTTCATCTTTTACTTGAGCATGGGACACTTTTTCGCCCGCCCCCTCATTCATCTTGTGCGCGGTCCCATTATGCCCATATCCTAAATCACTTTTCCCACCCGAGCCGGTAAAGGAATTCTTTGAGTCGATGTCAGAAAAACCACTTTTCACTCCTGCGTTGACAGCCTTATCTTGAATGTTTCCGGTAGCCAGCGTCACAATAGCCAGCTCCATCAAAATCCTGGGCTGCGTCGAATACCTTGCATTATTCACGGTTTCCGCCAGCGTCATGATGCCCCTGTTTATGGAATCCAGAGACATTGCGCGCGCCTGCTCAGCGAGTTTTTGTACGTTCTCCGCCGACAAATTTAAAATGCTTTCGGGCGCTGCCACATACTTTCCAATCAGGAGCGAGCGATAGTGTCCCATCCAGTCGGCCATAATCTGCTTCACATCCTTGCCGTCTCTAAGGACACCATCCAACATCAAGAGCGCATTTGCGGCATCACCGCTTTCCACACTATCTGTCAGCTTAATAAAGAAATCGTCGGATACAGTGCCGAGACATTCGAGGACAGTCTCTCTATCCAGGGCAGCGCGCGGCTGCGATGAGTCTGCTCCGGATACGCCCGACAAACACTGATCGAGTAGCGAGAGTGCATCACGAGCTGAACCGTCGGCGTTAGCGGTCAAGAGATTCAGCGCGTCCTCGGTGATTTCCACGTTTCGCTTGGCGCAGATATTCGCCATGTGGCGCTTGAGTTCGGGCTCGGAAATCCTATGAAAATCAAGGCGCAGGCACCTTGACAAAATTGTCTGTATAAGTTTCTGAGGGTCCGTCGTCGCGAGGATGAACATCACGTTTTCCGGAGGTTCCTCCAGGGTTTTTAGAAGTGCGTTGAGCGCGTGAGTCGTCAGCTCGTGAGCCTCGTCGATGATGTAGACCTTGCGCTTTCCAACCGACGGCGGATAGTTGACGCTCTCTCTGAGTTCGCGGACGTTGTCAACGCCGTTGTTGGAGGCCGCGTCTATTTCTATAACATCAAGGAAATTGCCGTTTTGAATTGCGATGCAATTCGGGCACTTGCAACAAGGCTTGCCGGTAGCTTTGTTCACTTCGGCAGACTGATTCGAATCGGCTACATCAAAATCAATTTGCCCGGCCGCACCGCCCAGCTCAGGCTCATCGAACCCCGTGCAGTTCACCGCCTTTGCGAGAATGCGCGCAACGGAGGTTTTGCCGGTGCCGCGGGTACCACAAAAAAGATAGGCATGGCCAACCGTGCCGTTCTTCACTTGGTTTTTCAGTATTCTGACTATGTGGTCCTGACCGAGGACCTGATCAAAGTTCTCAGGGCGCTCAGTACGGTAAAGTGCTGTATACATTCTGTCTCCTGCAGCAATCTATTGGTATGTCGCGCGCCGCGGGCTCGCACGAAACCCGGCGCGTGCTGGTTTTGTTTGATTACAAACATTGCCCTTTAATAGCTCCGCAGGACGTTGGAGAAGGCTTATCTGCGGCACATGGAAAAATCCACTTATTGCTGCTTCCTTCCGGACCTGACAAGGTTCGCGGCATCCCATTGCGCAGGACCCAAACCATGCCATACGAAGCTATGAAAGGGCAATATTCAACTATAAAATTATATTAATTTTAGGCGTATATGTCAAATGTTCCGGGCGAGAAATTCCTTTAGAATCTTTGTATTATATACCTTTGTTCGTTATTCCAGTTCAGGCACCTGTTTCAAGATCTGAGTCTTTAGTTGAGGAATATCATTCATGCCTCATAAATCAAAACCTTATCCCTTTCGATATGTGCACGCAT
>CAMYVY010000016.1 GCA_947302715.1 uncultured Clostridia bacterium | reverse complement strand
TGTATTTTCTGCAGACGTTACCTGTACAAAGTAGATTTTACTTATTCAAGTAACCTTATTCTTTCAAATTGCCACAGAGAATCGATGCTGTGATATGCCACAATATGCCGATTTATGCCAGTTTAAGCCGGAATTTGATAGATATATTATTCCTGATGTCTGTAAAATAGATATCCACCTTTTACAGGTTTCAACATTGATGCCAAGATCCTTTGAAATATCGCTATAAACAACTTCTTGTGCAGTTCTCAACGCTAAAAGAGAAATGAATCTTCTAAACTGCATTTCGCTTGATGCAGCAATTAGTTTTCTTACGTCTTTCTCAATACATGTGTCGATGTAAGCTTTATAATATAATTCTCTTTTAGACTCCCCTGTGCAAATATCAGGCATACTTCCCTGAAAGATATCTTCAAAAATCTGATTGGCAGTTCTGTAATCATCATGGTATTCTTTTTCCTTGGTCATCATGGCATCAAAGTCCACATTAAAAAGAGCACCGGGTTTGCTCCGCTTTTCCATTTGAGTAAATCCTGACATGGTAATTACAGCAGTTCTTCCGGCAAGTGATTCAGATATACATTCCTGAAGTTCAAACTGATTGGATCATGTCAGGATGTACATGAGCCGTCTTGGTTCATCATTCTTAATCCAGTTTCTCCGTTGTCTATCAACTATTTTTTTAATTTCGCTTAATAAGCCAATTGCCTTCTGGACCTCGTCAATAATCACAGGCCATGGATGCGACTCAAGAAATGATCTTGGGTTTGAAAGTGCCAAATCCAATTCCTCAGCATCATCTAAGCTAACAAAATCAAAGGTGTCACCAAATAAATGTTCTACAGTTGTGGTCTTGCCAACTTGTCTACTACCATACAAAGTAATTACCTGAAAAGAATTTGCTGCATCTTGAAGCAGTTTTCTATATCTCTTTTAATATACATCTGCCTCTCCTTTCAAGGATAAATCGCATCATATTTTTGCGATTAAATCAATAGTCCACTATTATTTTAATCGCATTTAATGGTCTGGTACGGTTTTGATTGCTTTTAATAGCTACTACGCTTATGAGCACAGGGCATTACTCCATGAATACGGTATGTGGTACACGGGATTGGCTGATATGTGGGCGTGGTACACAGGATTGCTTGTAATCCGGGGGTTCTGTGTACCACGCAGACGATTTTGCTGATATTTGTGTACCACAGGTCCAAAAAACAAGAGCGTGGTACACAGGATTGCTTGTAATCCGGGGATTCTGTGTACCACGCAGGCGATTTTGCTGATATTTGTGTACCACAGGCCCAAAAAACAAGGGCGTGGTACACAGGATTGCCCGAAACCTGGGGGTTCTGTGTACCACAAAGACGATTTTGCTGATATCTGTGTACCACAGGCCCCAAAAACAAGGGCGTGGTACACAGGATTGGCCGAAACCCGGGGGTTCTGTGTACCACGCAGACGATTTTGCTGATATTTGTGTACCAAAGGCTCAAAAAACAAGGGCGTGGTACACAGGATTGCTTGTAATCCGTGGGTTCTATGTACCACAAAGACGATTTTGCTGATATTTGTGTACCACAGGTCCAAAAAACAAGAGCGTGGTACACAGGATTGCTTGTAATCCGGGGATTCTGTGTACCACGCGAACGACTTTGCTGATATTTGTGTACCACAGGCCCAAAAAACAAGGGCGTGGTACACAGCCTATCGTCAAGGCAGGATGGATTAATCTGCGAGTGAGCCCTCGTTGTTCACCTTGGTTATTTGGTCGCGGATTTCCATCATTTTTTTGTCGGTGGCCGCGATGGTGTCGGCGCACTTCCTGAGCTCCTCGATGACCTCGTCAGCGTTTTCGATGTCTTGTTTGTACTTCATGCGATGCTCAAGACTGGCCCAGAAGTCCATTGCAACGGTTCGAATTTGAACCTCGACCCTCATCGGGCGCTTCTCATTCGAGAAGAAGATCGGAACCTCAATTATCATGTGATAACTTCTGTATCCGTTTGGCTTTGGATTTTGGATATAGTCCTTGACGCTGATTAGCGTGACGTCGTCCTGGGATACAAGCATGTTTGCCACATCGTAGATGTCGTCGATGAATGAGCAAATAACTCTGATACCGGCTACGTCATTCAGGTTTTCCTGAATCGATTCGAGGGAAATCGGATCCCCTTGCCTTTTCAGTTTTTCCAGGATGTTGACGGTCTTTTTTCTTCTCGAAAAGATGTTTACTATTGGATTCTCGTAGCCACGAAGAGAGAGCTCATCGTTTAGAATTTCGAGCTTGGTTCTTACTTCTCTTATGGCGGCTTCGTATCTCATCAAGAGGTCGTCAAGTTTATCGAGTTCTGAAAGGCTTACTTGACTTTCATCCAAATCAGAGCTTAGAACATCAACTATTTTTCTAATGGTGCCCTCTTTCTTTGGCATTTCTACACCTCCATATCGAGTTATTAACTATTAAAGTATTCTATTTCAATTGCTTACGCAGTGGCTGAATAAACGGTGATTCTATTTCAATTGCTTGCGCAGTGGCTGAATAAACGGTGATTCTGTTTCAATTGCTTGCGCAGTGGCTGGATAAACGGTGATTCTGTTTCAATTGTCTGCGCAGGGAATCAATAAACGGGTAATATATTTCAATTGCCTGCGAAGGGATTTTACTAACTATATTTTACTATGAAAAACACTTAAACGGCAAATCATTACAGTTAAACTGCAAAAAATTACATTTGAGTAAAAAATAATTGCTTTCCGGTGGTAACTACTCTATCATCGTTCATACATCAAAGACCTGTGCCAAATAGGGGGTCGAGCATTATGAATAAAAATTGCAGCTTATGTGGAAACATATTCCACAACACAACGTTTCGCGGTGGTTACATATGCGAGGATTGCGTAAAATACGTTAAGCAAATCAAGGTATAATGGATGTTGCAGCTATACCTTATGCATTAGTTCACTTCGAAGCAATACCCTTTGGAGGCTCCCAAGCAGTTAAAGCTAAAAGCTAATAATTAAAAGTTAAAGTAAAAAATATATATCCCGATGTCACATTCATATTAAAAATATCCGCGCAGGTCTTTGCCCCTTTATAGCAGAATCGATTAGCAGAATTGATTAGCAAAATCGATCAGCAGAACCGATTAGCAAAATCGTTTAGTAGAATTGATTAGCAAAATCGATTAGCAGAATCGATTAGCAGAACCGATTAGCAAAATCATTTAGCCAACCTTTCGGCTTTGGCTATAACTGCTTGGAAATGCTCAGGAAGGTCCGAAGCGAATTCAAGGTATTTTCCCTCAATTGTTCTAAACCCAAGTACGCCCGCATGAAGCATCTGGCCTCCTGCCCCAAGAACGTCCTTCCTGGGGCCGTAGACCGGATCTCCTACTACCGGGTGTCCGATATACGACATATGTACCCTGATTTGATGGGTTCTTCCCGTTTCAAGGCGGGCCTCGACGAGGTTACAGTTCCCTATTCGCTTTAGAACCCTGTAATGTGTCACCGCGGGTCGCGCTTCCAATCCGTTCACAGCGCGTCTCAGC
This sequence comes from uncultured Clostridia bacterium, assembly GCA_947302715.1. Taxonomy (GTDB): domain Bacteria; phylum Bacillota; class Clostridia; order Peptostreptococcales; family Anaerovoracaceae; genus Eubacterium_B. Next base: position 49,021 of record CAMYVY010000016.1, on the reverse strand, counting down.
CTGTTCTTCGGGTCCCTACCTATTGGAAAATCAATAGTCCCCTCTTCTTCCTTAAAGCTATTGTATACCAGTGCAGTGTATTTTCTGGTTATGCTATGCTCTTTGAACTGAGTCGTAAGGCTCTGATAGGCAGCCTTCGTTTTGGCAACAACCAAAAGTCCCGAAGTATCCTTATCGATTCTATGGACGATTCCGGGGCGCTCGGGTGAGCATATATCCTGCATTCCGAGTTTAAATGAATCTCCCAAATAATAAATCAGGGCATTTACGAGGGTTCCTGACTCGTTTCCGTTCGCAGGATGCACAACTAACCCTGAGGGTTTATCCACAACAAGATAGTTCTCATCCTCGTATACTATGACAAGAGGAATTGCTTCTGCCTTGGGTTCTTTGATTGCGGAATCAGTGTCGAAAATCCCGAGAATATCAGATGTGGATGAAGTGCCAAAAGCTTCAGAGGTGTTGGGTGTGCCGAGAGTGCCTGATGATGCCCCACCTTCAAGGTCAACTGCAATCAAATCCCCGGCTTGAATGATGTACTTCTTGGAGGTCATGACTTCGCCGTTTACGGTAACCCTTCCAAGCGGAATAAGCTTTTGGATTTTACTTCGGGAGTACTTCTCCAAGAGCTCTGTCAGTGCAATGTCAAGCCTAACACCTACGTATTCAGATGACACATCGAATTCATATTTCATTTGTATTCCCGGTTGTATTTTCGGCGATGTTCTTAATGGTTTTTTCTGTTGTATTTTCAATTATATTTTCGGTTGTATTTCCAGTTGAAATCTCAGTTATATCCTCGATGGTGTTTCCGGCGGTGTTTTCGTCGGTATTATCAGTTCTATTACCGACCTTATCGTCGCCGGTATTTTCGGTTTTCATTTCGATTACGATATCAAGAAGGAGGAGCGCGCATCCCACGGTGACTCCTATGTCCGCCACGTTAAAGACCGGCGGAAAGATGCTGAAAGAAATCATATCTGTGACTTGACCGAAGAGGACTCTATCGATGATATTTCCGATTCCTCCGGCAAATATCATGGCAAGGGAAATGTCGTAAAGCACTCTCTTTCCCTTTGTTTTAAACAGCAAAATCGCCACCGCAAGTATGGCTAGAATTTGAAGAATCATGACTGCCGTCTTGTGTCCGGCAAGAAAGCTAAAGGCCACTCCCGTATTGTTATAATACGTCAGCGACAAAAAGCCGTCGATTAAGCTGATGCTCTGTCCCTCAATCATAAATGACCTTACAAGTATCTTGGTCACCTGGTCAAGAAGAACAACCAAAAACATTATTATGTAGATGTACATATAAACTACGGGGCAACAAGTGCCCCGCCTCCGTCAATTGTTATTTCTCCTCATTATCTTTTGATGCAATAAGTTTATCCAAGGCTGCCGCATCCAAAACGACTGTATCCTTCGCGATTGGCGATGTTGAAATATTGCTCTTCTTTGCAATTTCCTCGGCGTCGCTTTCGAGCTGCGCAAGGAGGTCGCTTGCATTATCCACATACTCTTCATCGGAAACGATGTCCGAGAAATTCATGACCTGAGTGTCCTTTGATGCAGGCATGAATTCCTTTTCGAGTTCGGAGAGCAAATCGTCGCTCTTTGCATCAAGGTTTTCAAGCTCGTCCTTCAGGAGCTGTCTGTAACGGGTCTTAAAGAGGACGACCTTGTCGCGCAAATCCGTTCCGTCCGCCAGGGCACTGCCTCCGGGCACTGACTGCCTGGCATCGTTCAAAATGGCTTCCGCATCCATTTTGGCATTCTGAATTATGATGTCCGCCCTCTTCTCTGCGCTGTCGGAAATGTCCTTCATGAGTTTCTTGGCGGATTCCAAGGTATCCATAACCTTTCTCTGTGATTTCTTATGTTCCTCAATTTCAGCCTTAAGTTCGTCATTTTCAGCCTTGAGCGCATCCATTCCGGACAATAAATCCTGCAAATCAAGGATGATCAGGTCTAAAAATTCATCCACTTCGTCTCTGTCATATCCTCGTACGCTTCTGGAAAATTCCTTAACTTCAATTTCTCTCGGCGTAATCATACTATCCTCCCAATTCCTCTATTTTTATATGAATTTATAACGCTTTTTAGGCACCGTTATATGAACATAACAAGCAGTCTGAAAACGAGTCTTGTTACAATTTCAATCAAAATCATCGTGACAAGGATTGAAAAATCAAACATCCCGGTGTTGAAATGACTCATCATGAAATTCCTAACCGGGGAAACCAAAGGTTCCGTCACCTTGAATAGTATCTCATAAATCTTCCCAACAACCTGATTTCCGGATCTGACAAACCAGCTTAGAAGCGCTCTAATAATAAGCGCCGTACTCATAACCTCACCAAAGTAAAGTATGGCTCTTGCTAAAATTATCATCACTACCTCCAGCGATTTTGATCGTCACTTTCGGGAGCTGCGCCTGCCGCTTGCTGTGCAGCAACCGAAACATTATCCGGCGTGAAGATAAAGATGTTGTTGGCTATTTTCTGGACGTTTCCATCAAGGGCGTATGTGGCGCCGCTCAGAAAATCAAAAATCTTGCGAGCAGTTTCTGTCTCAAGCTTTTCCAAATTGATGATGACCGGCTTTCTTGATTTTAAGCTATCCACCAATTTCGGGCATTCATCAAAGCTCGCAGGCTCGATTAATATCAATTTGAGGGAATTTGTTCCTGTCACTGAAAACCTCTTTTCTCCCACTTTTGCGAAGGAATTGCTTCTTGAACCGCTGTTTGAACTGCCATACGCCTGGGCGTTTCTGCTTCCAAGCCCTGCAGAACCTTGATATGACGGCTTGGATTCGCTCACAATTTTTCTCTTCTCCGCCTGAAGTTCTTCCTCAGTTACGATTTCATCATCATTAATTTCCGAAAGCCCAATCACTTTTTTGAATGAATCTGTGAATCCCATATAATGTACCTCTACCTCTCTTCACTCCTATAATCTCTATTCCCAAAGATCGCTGTACCAACCCTTATCAAGTTGGCTCCCTCTTCAATGGCTACCTGAAAGTCATTGCTCATCCCCATGGACAAATACTTGAAGTCGGGGTATTTGTCATAGATGGCTTTAACGCTTGCAAAAACCGGCCTCGCGAGTTCCGGATCGTCGAATAGCGGCGCGATGCACATGATTCCGACGATTCGAATATGTGGACAGTTTTTTCTGATGTCATCTATCAAAGCATCGACCTCGTCCTCGGAAATTCCAAACTTCGTTTCTTCTTCGGCGGAATTAACCTGAACGAGAACATCGATTACCCTGTCGATATTGGCTGCTCTTTTTTCAATTTCCTGAGCAAGATGGAATGAGTCAACGGAATGAATCAAATCCACCTTGTCAATAATCTGCTTAACCTTGTTTGTCTGAAGATGTCCGATAAGGTGCCATTTTACGGGCTTAACTTTATCGTATTTACTCAGAATTTCCTGGACCTTGTTCTCACCGATATCGGTTATACCGGCGTCAATGGCCTCATTTATTTCCTCCGGCGAGTGGAGCTTGGTTACAGCAACGAGAAGAACGTCCTCCCCTTTTCTTCCGCTCCGCTCCGCGGCTTCGCTCTTTAGTCTATTTATGTATTCGACATTGTCCTTTATTGACATCAATTTTCCTCTTCTTCCTCGGTGTCTTGGTCGACGTTTGGATTCCTACGAACATCATCAAAGGGGTCAACCGTTTTGGTGTATTCACCTTTTGAATTGTAGAAATATGTATCGGCAATCACGGTTACAGTGTCGTTGCTTCCGTAAATCAAAACCGGAATAAAGTCGTATTTCCCTTTTTTGTTTTTGACGTAAACTCCTGTAACACCGTCGACTTCCACTATGCTGCTATTTTCTATTATCAGTCCTCTGACGTCCTGAGAAACTATTCTGCAATACGCGACTCGGTACTTGCCCAGTCCTCCGAAGAAACGGCTCGAGTGAAGTACCAGTTTGCCGTAATCGCCTTCGGTTGTGGCGCTGTATACTATCATGGTCACCTTGTTGAACAAGGGATCCTTTGATGATAGATCCGCAAATTCCGACGTGTCGGATTCGGTTTTTTCAAAGAAGGTGACGTCTACTCCCTGGCCTTCTTCGTATTGATCAAGGTGCTCTTTGGGGATGTACGCAATGAGTTCCCAACCGTCATTACTTATTACTTTGAAGACAGGATATCCGGGTCTTACCGAATCGCCTATCTCCTCTACTTCGCTTTGCTTAACCTCATCGAGCTCGGACTTTCTTATCATCGAGGCTCTGTCGGGGAACATTGTGTATTCGTAGCCGTCAACAAAAAACGATACGATGCCGCCGGTTTCAATCCTATAGTCAGATGTTTTAACGAGCCTGGAAGAAAGCTTATTTTTAATCTCGGTGATTCTGTCCGCCGGGACTCCAGCAGACTGGGCATCGCTACTTGATGCAGCTTCAGCGTTTGAGGCAGCCGATGCGTCCGTAGTTGCTGCGGCGTCTGTACCTGAGTTGGCTGTCGCATCTTCAGCATCCGTCCCGGTCGTCGCAGTAGAATCCGTTTCTCCGGCATATGCTCCGGTCATTCCGATAACCACGGTTCCCGGTCTCAGGAGGTCGCCCTCTCCGGAAAGGCGGTTGATGTCGCCGCCGGAATCCGATGCGTAAACAGCTTCATTACGCAAGAAATAACCGGTGGTATCATCATAAATGGACAGTTCTCCGTATTCTGCCGTATATGTTTCCACCAGCATTCCCGTTACGCTTGGCAACGCATAAATTATTACCGCCATCGCTATAATCAAGATTATAAAAATGGCTATTACTGTTCTTCTTAAATTCCCCATTCCGAATTAATCTCTATGTTATTGTCATTTAACGATTGCTTTAACAATCATCCCAATAATCCCAATGTGCATACCTACCGCTATTTTACATCATTTTGTGAACTTTTCCAATACTTTTAGTTCATCTTTTCCCAATTCTCCGGTCGGGTCAACAAGAACCTCTTTGCGGCCTTTGATTGTCCTGGAAAAATGCTTCTCGATATACTTTTCGAGAAGGTCCGGCCTTCTCTCCCCGGTTAGCTTAAGCGATTCCTCGAATCGCCAGAGACTGATGGCCTTGTGGTTCCCGGACAAGAGAACTTCCGGGACTTCCATTTCCTCGAAGCTTCTCGGCTGCGTGAACTGCGGATGCTCCAGGAGGCCGGAATATACCGATTCGTCGGTTGCGGATTCCTCGCCGGACAGTACGCCGGGAATGAGCCTCGCAAATGTATCTATCAAGACCATCGCAGCGAGCTCACCGCCTGTCAGAACATAGTCGCCTATCGAGACTTCCTCGAAATTCCAGTAGTCAAGTATTCTCTGGTCCACGCCCTCATAATGGCCACAGAGGAGTGTTATTTCTCTTTCCTCTGAAAGTTCGGCAGCAAGGTCCTTGTTTAGGATTCTTCCACGCGGTGAAAGATAGATGTTTCTCGGGGTTTTGAGGCTGGTTCCTGCGCCATCGCCCGCACTGCTCCCTGTCCTTTCTATGTCCGCTGTACCCGCTGTACTCTCTACACCATCGGCACTTTCTATGCTGCGCATCGCACCAAAGACCGGCTGCGGCATGAACACCATTCCCTGTCCTCCACCAAAAGTGTAGTCGTCGGTCTTGTTGTGCTTGTTCTCGGCAAATTCTCTTATGTCTATGATATTAAATTCCAGAATCCCGTTGCTAACCGCCCTTCCGAGCATGCTCTCTGTTAGCGGTGTAAACATTTCGGGAAATATCGTCAGAATATTGATTTTCATATTTGCTAAATTGATTTTATGGAAGCATGCCTTCTATAAAATTTATAATCATATACTTTTCAGGAACATTGACTTCTTTTACAAATTCTTTTACGGCAGGAACCAAGACATCATTTCCTCCGGAATAGAGTTTGATCACATAGATGTCCTGCGCGGTATTCTGAATTACGTCCGTGATTTCACCTATCGGTTCGGAAGCATCGGAAATACCGGACCTGATTGGGCCGTCGGATGCATCAGAAAACCCTGACTCCCTTGGGCCGTCGGATTTATCGGGTTCAGCCGGTTCGGCGAACGGAACAACTCTAAGTCCGACCAGGTCCCTCACATAGTATGTGTCCTCCGGTAATTCGAGAAGCTGGGATTCATCGATATAAATACCATAGCCAACAAGACTCTCCGCGCCGTTTCTATCAGCAACTTCTGCAATCTTGATGGCGGCCAGGCCACCGACTTCCCTCACCGAAGAAATATGGCACGTAAGCTCGTCACCATTTGGGCCGGACAAATAGACTTGCTCAAATTTCTTGAATTTACCGACATCGTCCGAGTGATATTTGATTTTAACTTCGCCTTTGATTCCTATTGCGCTGACGATTTCGGCGATAAGGATTTTTTCATTAGTATTTTTCATATAAATACCCAAGAGACGGTTCCCACTGGAACCGTCCCCAACATATTCTTTGCTGACACTTACTCCGCGGTTTCCTCCGCCACTTCCGCATCGGAAACTATTTCAACATTGACGTTCTGATTGTCTTTCACGCCTGCAGCTTTTACAACCGTGCGAAGCGCCTTTGCTATTCTGCCCTGCTTCCCTATTACCTTACCCATATCAGAGGAGGCAACTTGGAGCGTAATAACATCATCCTCTCCGCTTTGGGAGCGGCTCACTTTTACTTCATCGGGATTATCGACAAGGGCTTTGGCAATCATTTCTACCAGATTAGTCATCTTGATCACCATGCTTTCCATTATTCAGCGGATTCTGCTGTTTCTTCCGTAGCTTCTTCTGCTGCTTCAGCGGCCTCTGCTGCTTCTGCTGTTTCTTCCGCTACAGCTGCTTCTTCAGCTACTGCTTCAGCAGCCTTTGCTGCCTTCTTTTCTCCGCCAACTCCGGACTTCTTTAGAAGTGCTCTAACAACGTCTGTCGGCTGTGCGCCTTGGCTGAGCCAGTATTCAGCTCTCTCGCCCTCGACCTTGATTACCGGTGGTTCCTTAACTGGATCATAGTAACCGATTTCCTCAATGAATCTACCGTTACGTGCATTTCTGGAATCTGCAACTACGATTCTGTAGAATGGTTTCTTGTGTGCGCCCATTCTCTTAAGTCTGATTTTTACCATTGTGATTTCCTCGCTTTCGTTAACAATTAATCGAATAAATTCCTAAACATTGGGTTTCTTCTCATCTTCTTCGGATCTGAGAATTGTTTCATAAGCTTCTTGGCTTCATCATATTTTTTGATGAGCTGGTTCACCTTGTTGACGGTTTGGCCGGAACCGGCGGCGATTCGTTTTCGCCTGCTTGCATCAAGGATTCCGGGGTTACGCCTTTCTTCCACCGTCATGGAGTGAATTATCGCTTCCATCTGCTTGAACTCGCGCTCACCCTTTTCAACTTCCTCGTCTGAAACCTTCTGTCCGCCGATTCCCGGGAGCATCTCGATAATCTTGCTCAAGCCTCCCATATTGTGAATCTGGCCCATCTGTTCCAGAAAGTCTTCCAGTGTGAACTGGTTCTTCCTTATCTTTCGCTCAAGCTCAGCAGCTTGCTCATCATCATATGCTTGCTCTGCTCTTTCTATCAAGGTGAGCAGATCCCCCATTCCGAGTATCCTCGAGGCCATGCGCTCCGGATGGAATGGTTCGAGTCCGTCCATCTTCTCACTGGTACCCATGAATTTGATGGGCTTCCCCGTGACCTTCTTGGCCGAAAGCGCCGCACCGCCTCTGGAATCACCGTCCATCTTGGTCATGATGATTCCGTCAACTCCGAGTTTGTCGTTAAATCCGGTCGCAACGTTCACCGCATCCTGGCCGGTTAAGGCGTCCACGATGAGCAGTATCTCATGCGGCTTTACGGCCTTCTTGATGTTGGCCAGTTCTTCCATGAGCGCTTCGTCTATTTGAAGTCGTCCGGCGGTATCTATTATCAAGACGTTCAGGCCCAGCCTTTCCGCTTCTGCCCTTGCATCAAGAGCGATGCGGACGGGGTCCTTGCTTTCTCTTTCTGTGAAGACCGGCGTGTTTACCGATTTGCCCACGACCTCCAACTGGTCGATAGCCGCGGGTCTATATACGTCGCATGCAGCCAGCATCGGCTTCTTTCCGACCTGCTTCAGGTAATTCGCAAGCTTTCCGCAGGTCGTCGTCTTACCTGTACCCTGGAGTCCGACCATCATGATGGTCGTGAAGCCCGACGGCGAATAGGTAAGTTTGCTTCCGGTTCCGCCCATAAGGTCGATAAGTTCCGCATTGACGATTTTGATGATTTGTTGGGCGGGGGTCAGGCTCTTCATCACTTCGGCGCCAAGGCACTTCTCTTTGACCTCGGCTACGAATTCCTTTACGACCTTAAAGTTGACGTCCGCCTCGAGAAGCGCAAGTTTGACTTCTCGCATCGCATCATCAATGTCTTTTTCTTCTATGACGCCTTTGTCCTTTAATTTGTCAAAGGCTTCTTGCAATTTGTCAGATAAACTTTCAAATGCCATGAATGCTTACTCCTCCAATCGGGATAATAGCTTTTCTATGTATGTGAATTCCTTTGAAGAATCAGTATCTGATACGAGTTTGCTAATCTCGCCTCTTAGTGCCTCCACTGCCTTCTGTCTCTCGTGATAGTCTTCCGCGAGCCCAAGCTTTTCTTCGTAGTCGAAAAGGCTTTTCTCTGCCGATTTAAGTGCATCATGAACAGCGGCTCTGGATATTCCTTGCTCTTCCGCAATTTCGGATAGACTCAGGTTCTCGTCGTGGTAGAGTTCCATGATCGTCCTCTTCTTCTCGGTAAGAAGGTTCCCATATAAGTCAAAAAGAATTCCCGTCTCAAGAAATCTCTCATCAATATCTATGCGGCTATCCCTCATACGACTATCCCTCATACGACTATCACGGATGCGATGTATCACAGATGCGATGTCCCGCTGCTACTATGTATCACAGATGCGATGTTCCGCTGATACTATGTATCACTGATGCGATGTATCACAGATGCGATGTATCACAGATGCGATGTTCCGCTGATACTATGTATCACTGATGCGATGTATCACCGATGATATGTTTCACGCGTGTGATTTATCACGCGTGTGATTTATCACGCGTGTAATCTATCACGCGTGTTAGTGTCACTGATGTTAGTATCCCTCATACGTCTATCCCTGACGTTATGTATCCCTGACGTAATGTGTCACCCGTGTTGCTGTCACTGATGTCAAGTAAAAGTACTTGTCACTTTCGCCTCATAGACTATACATCAATCAAGTATCACTGTCAAGTAAAAATACTTGTCAGCAAAAACTCTTGCATAATTTTTTCATAAAATACACCATAAATCCATAAAAAATGTTATTATATTATTTAAGGTTTACTGAATAGAAAGGTTTACTAAATAGACTTTGGTCACCATTTTCTGATTTTACCCGAAAATCGTGTACCATTTGGTGGATTTTTAAGGGAATGGTACACGGAATCATTGATTTTGATATCATTTTGGTCACCATTTTCTGATTTTACCCGAAAATCGTGTACCATTTGATGGTTTTTTAAGGGAATGGTACACGGAATCATTGGTTTTGATATCATTTTGGTCACCATTTTCTGATTTTACCCGAAAAATGTGTACCATTTGGTGGGTTTTTAAGGGAATGGTACATGGAATCATTGGTTTTGATATCATTTTGGTCACCATTTTCTGATTTTACCCGATAATTGTGTACCATTTGGTGGATTTTTAGGGAATGGTACACGGAATCATTGATTTTGATATCATTTTGGTCACCATTTTCTGTTTTTACCCGAAAAATGTGTACCCTAAGGTGTACCATTTGGAAGGTTTTATACATGATGGTGACTGAATTTGTAGAACTATGCAGGAGGAGAAGTGAATAATGGAAGTTAAGAAACCTCGTGCTCGCGAAAGAGGAGAAGCCAAAGAAGGAAAAGGCGTCTTTAAACGTGGCGAAGGTACAGGCCAGGGCCCGGTTGGAACCGGTCAGGGCCCGAGAGTTGGGCAAGCCGTTGATAAGGCTCAAAAGGAGATACAAGAAGAATTCGAGAAGAGAGCAAAGAAGCTTAAGGAGAAAGTTTCCGATGAGGATGATGCTCTTAAAAAGAGAGCTTCGGGCGCTCAGCCCATGAACAGAGCATTTGGCTCTCAGGGTGGTCCCGGTGATTCAGACAGAGGTCTTGATTTGGGCGATATTTTGGGTGCGCTCGGAGGTATGGCTGCGGCGGGTAGTTCAGGTCAGCCTAATCAAGGGCAGCAAGGCAGTATGTATCAAAACTTGACGCCTCAGCAGCAGGCAGCGCTGCAGCAACAGCTTGTTCAAGAATTGCAGGAGCAGCAAGCTCAGCAGCAGGCTCAACAGCAGGCCCAGCAGGCGCAGCAGCAAGCATTTGCGCAGCAACAAGCCCAGCAGGCCCAGCAAGCCCAGCAGCAGGCATTTGCACAACAGCAGGCCCAGCAGCAGGCGCAGCAGGCTCAGCAGCAAGCATTCGCACAACAGCAGGCCCAGCAGCAAGCATTTGCGCAGCAACAAGCCCAGCAGGCCCAGCAGCAGGCGCAGCAGGCTCAGCAGCAAGCATTCGCACAACAGCAGGCACAGCAGCAGGCCCAGCATGGTCAAGGCTTCGGAGCGTCGCAGTCAGGCTCGTCTTCGCCATCCGGAATAGGCGGAGGAGCAGCATCTCAAGGAGCTGCAAAAAAGAGCGGCACCAACAGACTTGGTTGCCTTCTCGTTATCGTGGGATTGATCCTGCTCTTCTTCCTTTGGAGAATGATGTCAGGCTCGAACAATTCCGGTAACACGAATACCAATACAAACAGCGGCACGACGAGCGGAACCACAGCAGAAGCCCCCTCTTCTACCACCGAGTCTTCGAATCAGACGACTACGACCAGCGTAAGCGGAAGCTACGGCTTTGGTGGTCTAAGCTCCGAATCCGGTTCAAATACAAGCCTCTTCGGCGGCCAAAGCGAAACCGGCACATCCGTTGCAGCCGGAAGCGGTTACTCCACCGGATGGCAGCTCGCCTCGAACAATGGAAGCGAAAACACAAATCAGACGACCTCCGGGGCAAGAGATAAATTCACTTCCATCAAGGGCAACGGCGAGGATGAAATGACCATCCTGGTATTCATGTGCGGAACCGACCTTGAGTCTAACTACGCGATGGCTACTAGGGACCTCCAGGAAATGCTGGCATCCTCCCTCTCTGAAAAAATCAAAATCGTTCTCTTCACCGGTGGATGCACCAGATGGCAGAACGATGTAATGAGCAACAATGTTAACCAAATCTACGATATCACCACTGCCGGGCTGAGAAGAATTAACGACAATGCCGGCAATTCTTCAATGACAAATCCAGATACGCTTGAAGCATTTATCAAGTGGGGCGCCGAGAACTATCCGTCCAACAGAATGGCACTTATCTTCTGGGACCACGGCGGCGGTTCTGTAAGCGGCTACGGCTACGACCAGCGCTATCAAAGAAGCGGTGCAATGTCACTCACACAGATCAACCAAGCACTCTCAAACGCAGGAGTCAAGTTCGACTTTATCGGCTTTGATGCATGCTTGATGGCGACAGCCGAAACAGCACTCATGGCCGGCAACTATGCCGACTACCTCATAGCAAGTGAAGAAGTCGAGCCCGGTATCGGTTGGTATTACACGGATTGGCTGAACGCGCTTTCATCCAATACATCCATGCCGACAACGGAATTGGGCAAGCAGATAATCGACACATATACAGCAAGATGCGCAAGAGAATGCCCCGGCCAGGATACAACGCTTTCAATTGTTGACTTGGCAGAACTCCAGCACACACTTCCGGAAAAGCTCGCAGCCTTCGGCGAAGAGACATCCGCTCTCATAGAAAACGGAAACTATCAGACGGTTGCAAAAGCAAGATCCAGCAGCCAGGAATTCTCGAGGGAAAGCCAGATCGACCAGATTGACTTTGTTCACTTTGCTAACCTGCTCGGAACGAATTCCGGAAAAGAAGTCATTCAGTCCATCATGAATGCTGTTAAGTACAACCGTACATCAAAGGGAATGCCAAATGCATACGGACTTTCCATCTACTTCCCGTACAGAAGAACCAGCTATATCGATGTGATGACAAGTGCCTACAAGGTTATCGGTATCGACGACAAGATGGCGAAGGCGCTTAAGCAATTCGGTCAGGTACAGGTGAGCGGACAAGCCTCATCGGGCGGCTCCTCTTCCCCACTCTGGTCGCTCCTTAACAGTGACGGAAGCGGCTACTGGTCCAGCGGTTCCAACTATGGTTCCGGCTACGGTTCGGGTTCCGGTTCCTCGTATGGCGGAACGATCAGTTCTTCGGATTTGGAAAGCTTGATCGGACTGCTCATGGGCGGCTCCACAGGCTCGTCAAGCTACGAATCATATGGCATTCCGGGATTCGGCGGTAGAAGTGCAAACTTCATGACCGAGGATACCCTTGATCAAGAAGTTCTGGCAAAATACATCTCAGAGAACATCATGGATGCCGAGGACTTCACATGGAAGGAAAACGCTAACGGCTTCGCATCGATTCAGCTCACCGACGAGCAATGGGCAAACATCACTTCCGTAGAGATGTCGATGTTCTTTGACGACGGCGAAGGATATATTGACCTTGGTCTCGACAATATCTATGATATCGACGATGAAGGTAATATCCTTCCGGTGATAGACAATAGCTGGATTTCAATCGATGGTCAGCCGATCGCTTACTATCATCTGTATACATACGATTCAGCCGACAGCGATGAATACACGATTGTGGGCCGCAGCCCGATAATGCTGAACGACCAGCGTGCTGACCTCATCCTGGTATTCGATAACGAAAAGCCCGAGGGCTATATCGCAGGCGTAAGATATACATATCCTGATGGTGAAGCCGATACAGTAGCAAAGGCTCAAGAGAGCCTGACAGAGGGCGACAAGATTGACTTCCTCTGTGACTACTACGCATATGATGGAACCTTCCAGGATAGCTACTATCTGGGCGACCAGTATACGGTGGGTGCGGATCCATCCGCAATTGAAATATCCAATACAATCGTCGGAGACGATATCCTCGTGACATACAAATTCATGGATATCTTCGGCGAGACTTACTGGACACCGGCACTTAAATAAAAACCTAAACAAAATGGACCTAATTATATTAGGTCCATTTTGTTATGCCTTTATTGTTATCCCTTGGCGGGCGGCTGCATCACGGCCGACATTGCAGCCGGGGTTGGTAAGCAGGCAGTTGTGGCCGCAGACTCCGCAGTGCATGCTCCGCTTTGATGCTCGGATTCTCTCCCAATTCTTGATGCGACCGGTGCTGCTTCGCTCTATCAGGAATCCCCTCTTTTCAAGTACGCCCTTTAGAGTATAGAGGAAGAATTCATGGCTTATAAGGACTGCGTCCTTGCCGTCGGCCTCCAGAATATCGGCCAGCTTTTCGGCTCTCGCCCGCGTCTCCGCTTTTATTTCCGGCTGCCTATGATTATTAAGATACCATTGTATACGCGACCTTGCCGTCCAGATAGCCCGGCTTATTATGCTACTCGTATCCTTAAATGATCTCTTGGGAACCTCATTTAGTAGTTCCGTCTTTAGGAGGGTATTATTGTCGTCCCAAGATACTTCTACCGGCTTTCCGTTCGCATCAACACCAAGCTCGTTTTCCATATTGCGTTCCTTGGACGACTTCGGATATCTTCCAGCATTAATCTCATCATCAAGATCAATCACAGAAACTTCTTGTTTGAAATCGAAGACCTGCATCGCAGTATCATATGTTCTACGGAGCTTGCTTATGTAAATTCGGTATCCCTCCGGAGTCCCTACTCTTCCCGTATAATCAAAGAGAGGCGAAACATCATACCTTGCTTGCGCCTCATCAAAACCAGCGGAATCATAAGATGATTCCCAATCCATATTTACTTTCCCATGCCTAATCAGGATTATCTTCATGGTTAATATAATTAATCAACGGTCAAAAGCTCCGCTACAAGCTCTGCGCTCTTTACCAGATCTTCCACATAGCTGTATTCCTTGGTGGAATGAACGTCGTACATTCCGCAGGATAATACAATTCCGTCTATTCCCTGTTCGACGAAGAAGGCATTGTCGCTTCCGCCGTGGGTGGACACCAGGTCGCCGGGGAGGCCCAGGTTTCCGCAAGCCTTTTGGAAGCGCTTGCAAACTTCAGCATCGTGCGGAATATCAAAGGCGCGAATGTTCACCTCGTAGTCGAATTGACATTCACCTATCGTGCGTCCGACTTCAGGGTCTATCGGAGCCATGCCATTCGCCGATTCAAGAACCAACTTTTCTGCTTCCTCTTCGAAGATGTCCCCGATTCTCTCGACCTCCGCTACCGCAGCTTCATGATCAAAGCTTCTCACTTCACCGGCAACGAAGCATTCCTCGGTCACGATATTAGTCGCTATTCCCGACTTAATCTTTCCGATGTTTACGGTCATTTCTCCGACATGACCCTGGTCAATTCGGGTTATCGCTCTTGCTGCAGCCTGAAGTGCGTTGAGTCCCTTCTCAGGCTCAAAGCCTGCATGTGCGGCTTTTCCGAATACATTAGCCGTGAATGAAACGATGGACGGCGCCTGAGTCGCAGCCGCTCCCGGAGGACCTGTCAAATCGAGCGCATATGCGAGCTTTGATTGTATCTTGGAATAATCAAAATTCTTAACGCCCTTACCGTGCTGCTCCTCGCAGACGGAGAAGATTATCTCAATGTCACCGACGGAAGCTCCCGCTTCCTGAACAAGTCTTATTCCTTCGAGGATTCCGACTACACCCGCGATGTCGTCGGCACCGAGAACCGTAGTCCCGTCGCTGGTGATTTTGCCGTCGTCGTGAATAGTAACCTTCTTGCCATTTCCGGGCTTCACTGTATCCATATGCCCGGAGAAAAGAATCGACTCCTTATTTGGATCGCCCTTTAGGAACGCATATAGATTTCCCGCCGTGCCATCGATTATGTCATCTACCGTGTCTTCTTCAACATCAAAGCCGAGCGCCTCGAGCTTTAACGTTAGGGCATCAGCCATCTCCCTCTCGTTATAACTCTCAGAATCAATGCTCGTGAGTTCCAGAAACTCATTAACTATTCTTTCTTTGTTCGCCTTCATTTTAAGACCCCTCACTTATTAAATCGCATTTAAACTACACCAATAAAACATATCATATAGCCGAGAGCACTTACTGTTTATTGTAATTACTCCACATTGCATCAGTAGCAATCTTGATGGATTCGGTCATCGAATCAATCTGATAGTCCTTCCAGGTGGATTTGTCGTTTCTGAGGAAGGAAGTCTTGTCCACCCTGTTATCAAAGATTCCAATTGGAACGTGCCATACTCCTCGGTCGTTTTTTACGGTAATCGTTCTCGGTACTTCAGTATGCTCCAAGAGGTACGACATGTCGTCGCATCCATAATCCCTGAGCATTACCTCCATCGGTACGCCATGGAAGAGATTTGAACCCGGGTCATCCGGATTTGCTCTCTCATTATTCTTTCTTCTCGATTCCTCCGGTGTAACCCATATGTAGAGTATCGCCGCTCCATCAAGGATTTCGTTGGAGAAAATGGGTATTGTATACTGGTATCCATAACCACCTGATAACGGCATCTCCGAGCCATCGGGACCGCCTCTTGCGCATTCAATAACCAAGGTCTTTCCTTCGTAGTTATCGCTGTACTGTGCTTCCTTCTCTAAGGTTATTCTTCTCGCCTCATCTTCGAGGTTATCCGCAAGCGTCTCTATTATTTCATCATCAAGAGCCGCGATTCTCGGCTCTATTCCAACCTTCTTGGCAGCTCTCTCAATTCTCTCAAAAAGCTCCATGGCATAGCTTTCCGTATTCACTATTTCATTGTTCATGAGCCTCGTATAATCTTCGTTCAATAGTTCCGTAAGCGTACCCCAATCATAATCAGTGACGAATGGCTTCGTGCTGCCTTCATAAAACATATGATCAAGACCCAGCTTCGAAAGTTCCTCATCCACAAGTCTCATGAAATGCACATATGGGAAGTCGTCCAATTGAAGATTCTCTCCGATATGGAATTCATCCCTTAATCTCTCCGCCTCAATATTCGCCATAAAATGCCTTACTTCTGATTTTCCACTGGCCGGAAGCGCTAAAAGCAGTACTGTTTTAAAAATGTTGTTCATGAGCATCTCCTTGTTTCTATAATAGTATCTCTATAATATTATCTCTATAATATTATCTCTATATTGTTCACCGGTTCGAACTCAATTACTCTTTTTTCCATAATGTCTCTTTGCATTAAGTCTACCACGGTAATCGAATCCTGCCAAACAGTTTCGGCATCGCTAAGCATAAAGAAATTTCCGCCGCCCGCGGCTCTGTAATTGCTTACGGCAATTGTTAGCTCCATTTCATCCGTCACAGGCTCGCCATTTCTTGTCAGTTTAATGATTCTCTCTCCAACAGGATTTGAAATCTTCGCCGTATATTCAACTCCATCAAGCATATCATAGTTAAAATGCTGAGGGTAAGGAACCATGTATTCAGGATTAATCGCTATTTTTCCATCCTCGATAATCCAAAACTCCATATCCTTTTCCAGATAGTCTCTAAGTATTTTGCCATTTATTTTCTTTACAATCAAGTTATCCGGGAAGACATAGGTACTGACTAACTGCCTCATGCTTATATCCGGGCCGATACCGATTGCGCCATAAAAAAGCGCAACCGCCGAAACATCGGCTCCGCAGTAATCCATCTGAACTTTGTTTACGTAGGTTATTAGCTGACTCTTGTTAATCCTTGCATCAAGCTCGTCATGAATAAGCAAGTCCAGTTTGCTCTTTCCTATGATTTTATCAAGCCAAATCTGGCACGCATCTTCATCATCCCTGACAAGATTCATTATCCCCTCATCAGCTTCCGTTTCCACCTCGATAAGCTTGGGATTAACAGTTCCCGTTTCCAAATCGATGTCAACGCAAGCAAGATACACTCCGCCCTCTCCGGGCTGAGTATATTTATTTCCCTCAAACAATCTATGCTGATGCCCGGTTAAAAGTACATCTATTTCGGGTATTTCCTTTAGCATTCTGTAACCCTGGTTTTCACCGGTATCAAATCCTATCTGTTCTCCGGTTTCGGGATCCCGCTCGAATCCCCCGTGATAAACACAGACTATATAATCAGCAAGATTGTCCTCTTTGATTTTCTCAACTATTCTCTTCGCTTCATCAAAGGCATCGAGGAACGTCATTCCCTTAGTATGTTCCTCCCCTTCCCACTTTGGAACAAAGTGAGTAATAATGCCAAATAACGCGAGTTTCTTACCTGCTATTTCAATCAGTTCATAGCAGTTTTCCCTTTGATGGTTCAAGTATTTCGGTAAGGAGCACGCCCCACTTCCGGCATTCGAAGTATAGCGCACATTCTCCGTTATGCATTTTGCTCCCGTTCCCTCTATGTGATGAAATAAAGCTTTTACTCCATAATCAAAGTCGTGATTGCCCAGATTGATGAAGTCATAATTCATTGCATTTATAACCCTCGTAATAGGGCTCGTCTTTCCCAAATCAGTCGGGAAATTGCTCATAAAATATTGCATAAACGGAGAACCGACAAGGACATCCCCATTGTCTATCAAGATGGTATTTTCATCTCTTAGTGAATCTATGCATGTCTTTAGTCTGGCATAGCCATAAGCCTGATATGAGCCGTCCGCATAACTATGCGGATATATTTTTCCATGAACATCGGATGTACAAAGGATTCTGATTCTGTTCGGATTGGATTCTTTCAAGTTAATTCTTCACTTTCTTCAATAAATCTTTATCTTTACATCGCATAATACTATTTGCTAAAATTATGTGATGTTAATTTCAGATGTTAATATCAATAGGAGTAAACTATGTCAATAAACCCACTTTTTAGAGATCATATAAACTTCCGCGACCTTGGTGGATACAAAAGCATCGACGGAAGATCTATCAAACCGGGACTTCTATTTAGAAGCGGCGGTTTATATTTATTGAACGAGCAAGAAACCGAGAATTTTCTTGCCCTTGGTATCAAAAGCATCATGGACCTCAGGACATCCTCCGAAGCCGAAGAACGGCCGGATCCCGTATTCCCAAATATAGAGGTTGTCAGGCATAGCGGCGTCGCCTTTAGAGGCGGTTCCGAAATCGACTTCTCTCCCGTCGGCATGAGCAAAATCGGTAAAGAGGGAGAGGAGCAGCTTATGCTTCTAAAACAATACTATAATGAAATCCCCTTCGATAACGAAGCATTGAGACTCTTGATGTCCAAGGTCGCTGATGGCTCGGTTCCACTTTTGTTTCACTGTCATACCGGAAAGGACAGGACCGGAGTATTTGCAATGGTTCTTCTCTTAGCACTCGGTATCGATGAAGAAACAGTATTCCAGGATTTCATGCTGAGCAATGAATTCCACAAAGAGACGATTGAACAAGAGCTTTCCCTAAACAAAGAAAAAATCAAAGAGCATCCGGTCCTTAGGGAACTCATTTGTATGCGCACAGGCGTAACTGAAACCATCGGTAGGTCTGTGATATCAGAGATTCAAAATCGTCACGGCTCCATCGAAAAATATTTCAGAAGGGAGTTTTCAATGGATGAAAACTCCCTATCAAACCTGCGAGACATGTATCTCGAATAATTAATGCTTTCCTCTTGCAAGGCTTCCTCTTATCTTTGTTGAAATCCATTCGATAAGAACTACCATTATGATCAAGACCAGAAGGAATGCGCCTACGCGGTTCCATCTGGCATTTGCTATTGCATCGTTTAATGGGAAACCTATACCTCCCGCACCAACGATACCGAGGATGGTTGCATCCTTTAAGTTGATATCGAAGCGGTAGATTGCCGTTGAAACGAAGGTTGCCGAAAGCTGTGGAATAACGCCGCATCTTATCTTCTCAAACGTGTTCGCCCCGCAAGCATCCAGAGCCTCCAAGACTCCCGTGTCCAAATTCTCTATGGCCGAAATGTTCATCTTGGATATCATTCCTATGGAACAAATGGATTGAGTGATTACGCCGCAGAATGCACCCGGGCCTGTAACTCGAATCCAAATGAGCGCCCATATAAGGGACGGTATGGTTCTTATGAGCAAGGTTATCGCGCGGAAAACATAAGCAACCGGTTTCGGTACTATATTTGTTGACGAAAGAAAGCTGATTGGAATAGCAAGGCATGCGCCGATAAAGGTTGACAAAAATGCTATGGAAATCGTCTCGAGGACCAAGTATGGTATTCCCTTATCGCTTAGATCAAAGAGAAGCATGGTCTCGGGATGAGTTATACCATAGACGATTGCCTTTGCTACGTTTAAGCCCTTCTCGGTAAGACCCTGGAATTGAGAATCCGAATTTCCCCATATGACAAGGATAATCAGGATTGCACCAATAAGGAGCCTCTTCCAAAGGTTCTTTGGTTCGCTATAAAGCTGTTCCAATACGTTTTCATTGGTAGTGTATTCTTTATCCATAATCCACCACCTCACTTAATTCTGGAACGAATATAATCGTTCATCAAATCAATTAACCAAACCACGGCGAAGATGGTTAGGAATATCATTCCCGCATCTTCATAAGCTCTTAGACTTATACGCTCCGTGATTAGTATGCCGAGGCCGCCTGCTCCGACATAACCCAGTATGCTCGACTGTCTTACATTCAGCTCGAAGCAATAAAGACAGTTATCAAAATACTGCGGAAGTATTTGTGGAACACAGGCAGACCAGAATGATTCGAGCGTGGTCGAACCGAAAGACTGCATCGCTTCATAAGGACCCATGTCTATAGTTTCAATATTCTCATAGAGCATCTTGGTTACAATACCAAAGGTGAATACTCCGATAGCCAGGGATCCGGCAAAGGTTCCCATTCCAAAAATAAATACGAATAAATAGGCATATACTATTACCGGAAGTGAACGAACTATCGATATGATTATTCTTACTATAAACAGCGTGGGTTTGTTTTTGTTGATATTACTGGAAGCGAATATTGCGAAAGGAAGCGACAAAATGCAACCTACGACGGTTCCCACTATTGACATCTTGATTGTCCCTATCAGAGGAGGAATTACCTTTGGGAAAAATTCGAAATTAGGTCTAAATATACGACCAAGTATGACGGTCAGCTGACCAATTCTTTTCGCAATTATTCCAAAGTCAAATCCTGTGGTGTGCGCCGCTATCAAGAGCGCAATCGCCATTATCAAAACGACGAGTGGCATCCTGCTCTTCGGTCTTTCAACGGTGTGACCGTTTTCCAGAACAATGTGTTCCGGTTTAAAAATTCTATCGAAGAGTGGGATTTTCTTTTCCAATGTCCTCATTGTTCAATCACCATTCCTTCGATTTCTATTACGTCTCCTGTTGTCGGAACTTCCTTGCCCATGTAAACAAGATTGAGAACCTCTTGAGTAACATCGCTCGCCGGACCGTCATATACGATTTCTCCCGCACGGACGCCTATTACCCTTGTTGCATACTTAAGAGCCAAATCCACATGGTGAATATTGATAAGAATGCTTATGTTGAGGTCCTTGTTTATTCTGGAAAAGTCGCTCATCACAACGTCGGCAATGATCGGGTCAAGCGATGCAACCGGCTCATCAGCAAGAATAATAGAAGGGTTTTGATTGAGAGTCCTGGCGAGCGCAACACGCTGCATCTGTCCTCCCGAAAGCTCGTCGCATCTGTGGTATGCCTTATCAAGAATGTGGACCTTGTCCAAAGCCTCGAGCGCTCTTATCTTTTGTTCCTTGGAATATATTCCAAGGAAGGTCTTCCACCAAGGCATGTCCGGTACGTTGGACATCAGTACATTTTTGATTACCGTTGAACGAGAAACCAGATTAAAGGATTGAAATATCATCCCAATCTTACGTCTGAATCTTCTCAGTTCAGCACCCTTTAATGACATAACATCGGTTCCGTCCACCATGAGCTGGCCGCCCGTTATATCAATCATTCTGTTGATTGTTCTTATCAGCGTGGATTTACCTGCGCCCGAAAGTCCAATGATTGCAAGGAATTCACCCTGTTCAATTTTAAGATTTACGTTCTTAAGTCCCTTTGTTCCATTGGGATAAGTTTTAGACACATCTTTGAATTCAATCATAAGAGTAATCTCCACTATGTGATGTAGAAAATAAGGGTGGCCCAATTAAGGGTCACCCATAATTAATATTAACCTATTTGTTCAAATTATTCCTGAACGGCTTCAAGAGCTACTCTCATAGCATCATAGTCAGCATCTGTTGCTCTCAGATAACCCTCATGAGTGTAGATGCTGATGATTTCCTTACCTTCAGGTGTTTCGCAGATTGCGAGCATGGAATCGCAGAATGCATTAATGAAGTCCTCATTATAGACATCCGGATTAGCCTTTGTGATAGCAATTGTATCATTGTAGATATTATCCGTTACGCCGATAACATTGAGTTCTTCCCAGATTTCCTTTTCTCTTCCATAGCCTGCGCCCTTGGAAGTTGTCTGATCTGTAGGAGTATTCCAGTCTTCTTCATAGTCTGTACGTCCATCTGCGTAGCAAACGATGACGTCAACCTGCTCTGCAGCTGCCTTCATGAAGGAACCGGCATAGTCATCCTGTGTCAGGTTCGGAAGATCTGTGAGCTTCTTGCCATATCTGTCCATGAGCCACTTGGTCGGGAAAGAATAACCCGCATTCGATGTTACGGACTTACCTACGCACCATTTTGCGGAAGCAAGATCGTCCCATGTGAGTTCCTCACCGTTGTTTACCTTTGCGGCAAGTTCCTGTCCCTTTGGAGAAGGTCCTGCATAGATGAGTCCCTTGTAGTAGGAAACCTGCGGGCCGTCTCTTAATGTCTTGTTCTCTATTCCATTCCAGTCAGCCGGGTTATCAGAGTCATTGGAAAGACCTGCACGAGTCGCGGTAAGGATTACTTCAGTCTCATCGGAATATACGATGTATGTTCCGGATGGGAGCCAAGCCAAATCGATTGAACCTGCAGAAAGGGCTTCACCTGCTGCCTCAAAGGAGCTGGATACTTCGATTGTGATTTCATCAACGTCATATCCGTGGTTTGCCAATTCAGCGATCAAAAGATCAGGAAGGCCTGAAGTCTGGGTGATTATCTCCTCAGCCGGTCTTGATGGTACAAACTGAAGCTTCAGGGAATCCAAATGGACGTTTTCACCTGTTGCAGCAGCATCTCCACCTGAAGTACTGCCGGAAGAATCGCCACTTGTGCTGTTTCCGCCACCACCACAGGCGGCAAGAGCAAGCACGGCAATCACCATAAGAATTGCAACTAATCTTTTCTTCATGATTACTTCTCCTCATTCATCACCTTTAACAAACGATAGTTGTTTTGATGGGTTAGCAGAAGGGCAACCACTATATGATGTATACTATTAGGCTCCTGCAACACCACATCCCTTACATTATACATTACCAGATTGTAGAATGGAAGCATTTATTTTTTGATGTAATCTGTTTCCAACATATATACAACTGAAGATTTTACGTCGCTATCCCCTCCGGAATATGAGGTATAATCCGCATCAATCCGCTTTAATCCATTCATTCTGTCCTTTAGGGATGCCAAATCACCCTGAACAAAATCCGTTAATTCGGTAATCCCCTCATCCCTGAATTCCTCCAGGCCATTTTTAAATTCGGTCGTTCCGCTTTTAAGCTCATCTATTCCGGAAAGAATCGTTCCCCCTTGTGTGGAAAGTGCGAATGTGCCATTCCTGATTTCAATCGTGCTATCGGCTATCTGAGAAACGCCCTGTCCATAGGCTGTGATTCCTGAAGCAAGATCGGCACCGCCCGAAGAAATCGTATTCATTTGGTTTTGAATTATCGATATCTTTGGTTATATCGTTTTCTTTGGCCTTTAATGAATTGGAAAGCCCGGGAAGTGCGGTTCCTATGATTACGTCCTGTGAGCCAACGGATGTTAATTTACCGTTTTCAATCTCAACATTCGATAGGACGCCTTCCGAGAACATGGCTGCCGTTATCGCAACAAAAGGAGTGCTGAGTCTATATGTATTTCCCTCGATATCCACATCTTTCGCTGTCCTGTTTTCATAGTCAATTCTCATCGTCAGCTTTCCCGATTTTCCCGCAAGCTTTTCCGGTGTAATTTCCTCGTCATCCAATTTATATGTTATCTTGATTGTTACGGGTATATCCTCGCTTCCAACTCCTTCATACTCAATATCTTCTCCGAGGTTTTGCCAATATAGATTATCACCATCAAGAGAGAATTCCTCTGCTCCTTCCTTGTTCCTTATCTCCGTCAAGGTCATTTTTTCTTTAATGGGCTTGCCGGAGCTATCCGCTCCCGACGGTACTTTAAGAGATACGGCGCTTGATATTTTATCAATGCCTCCCAATGCGTCGCAGGTAACCGTAACTATTTCGCTCCGCTCTTCGGGGTTCACTGTTTCACCGCCATCGTATGACCAGGATGCGACAGCTTGATCCGTGGGGACAGGTTCTCCAGTATTATCCTCGGTATTCCGGTTCGAACTACTGCATCCTGTCATTAGCGCAAGGACTGCAAGCACCAAGGCTATAAACAGAATGGTAATTATTTTTCTCACATACATGTTCTTCATTTGGCATTCTCCAACTATCTCAAACTATCTTTTATTAGATTCGTATCCAACTACTCCACATTTTTAAGCGCTTCATCCATTGGTATTCTTCTTATCTTCCAAAATTCAAGTAAGGCTACCACTACGTAGGATGCCATGGCGAGAGAAAACATTTTGATGTAAATAGAATTATCTACTTCGTATCTAATCCAGCCGCTCATTCTGAAGGCTATAAAGAATCTCCACAAAAGGTCTATTACCACATACACTATCGGAAGCGTCACGAGCACAAAAACTATTACGGCTATCGAGGTTGCTACGAGGTAGAGCCTGCTGACTTCTCCGTCGGTATAGCCGAGAATTTTCGTCATAGAAATTGACTGCGCGTTTTTCTCGATGATTATCTTTGAGAGAAGATATATCAAAAATACAAACAGCAAAACGGAAAACGCATCAACCAGCTTCATAAATCCGCCAAACGATTTCATGAGCTGCCTGCTCACCTTGGTCAACGATTCATAGTCGATAACAGAACCAATGTATTCTTCCGGTATGTCCGTTATTTCGGTATTGGCGAAATATCCCGAGAATATGCCCTTTGGAAGATCAAAGGTCTCGTTGAGTTTATCTATGTCCATGAATATGTTCATGGCCCCCTCATAATGCAAAATTCCGGTTATCTCGAATTCGTAGGTATCATCTTCGTACTGTTCTTTTAGGGTTATCACGTCACCAACTTCTACACCGAACTTATCGGCATAAAGAGAAGAAACATATACATCGTTATCATCAAAATCAACGTCGATGTATTTGCTGTCCTCCACTATTCCATATATCATTATCTCGTCAGTCCTTGCACCATTATCGGTAATTGTGTTTAGCGAATAGGCACTGAATTTCTCTGCGTCGGTGTTTTCCGTCTCTATATCCTTCATGTATTTTGCAAGGTTTATCATGGACTCCGTCTTTCTGTCTTCGTCCATGACGTCCTGCGGTATGCTTAGGACATACTGCTTTTCAGATATGATTTCATTTACGATCTTGTCCTGATAATTCGTAAGCAGATTCGGAAGCGCCATACCAAAGAACAAGAGCGTATTCGCGAAGAATATTCCAAACAAGAGAACCAGGTAATTGGGAATGTTTTGAAGGATGATTCTGCTTCTGAATCTCGCGAAGAAAGGTATCTTTTTGCTGAGTTTTACAGCGGACTTGTTTTTATTTCTAGTAAGGTTTCTTTTAAGGAAATTCATGGGTGAAAAGCTCAGGCTTCTCCTCAATACAAACCAGGTTATGAAGGCCATGATGGCGATGGGAATAATGGTGGTTCTAAGAAAGGCATTTGCATTCCAATGCGCCGTATATGTCGGGAGGCTGTAACTGTTGTAATAAAGCGCTATGCAGACTTCCTTAAACGCAGTATAGCCGAGTATATTACCGACAATCGCAGCGATCAAAGTAACGAGAAGCGGCATGGACATATAATGTCTTACGAGTTCGCTCTTCGTATAACCGGAGGCTAAAAGGGTTCCGATTACCGTTGCTTCTTTGGTGATGGTGTCCTTCATCGTTATGGCGTATACAAAGGCCGTTATAACGACCATTATATACAGAAAGACCTCCATCATGGCACGGTCCGATCCCATGTCGGTTCCGGTAAAGGTTATCGCTTGGTTTAAATATCTTGGAACAAAGTCATCAAGCGCAACTTCCCTATTGATTCGCTTCATCAGTTCATCCGAGAGCTCGTTTTCATTTTCTATCGATTTCTTGGTTCCATCCACTCCGTTTAAGTATTTCCAAGTATAGCGGTTTGTTTTCAGCAGGAAGGTTTCAAACTCCTCTTCGCTTACCACGGAAACACCAAACTGCATTGAGTCAAACATGATCTCATTATTACTTGAAAAAAGCGCACTGTAATCCGGAAGCGCCACCAGTCCGGTGATAATCCAGGATCTGTCGGAGTTCTTGTCGCTTATTTCATCACCGATGGATAAGCCATTATTATCCGCATACATTCTGTCTATTGCTATCTCGCCTTGTTCGTCCGGGAGTTCACCTTCCATAACGCAAGGAGTATTAACAATGGTTCTATTCGCAAATACCCTTAACGTGCTTTCGTTTTCCAATTCAAATTCCGAATAGAACTGCTCGTATAATTTTACGGGAACTTCACCGTCGATATTTTCTATCGCTCTTGTTTGTGCAGGATTGGCTCTGTTCTGAAGCGTGAAATTGCCGTCCTCCACATTATATTTTGCGAAGCTTTCGTCGTATGCGACAATCATGCTGTCCGCGGCAACGAGAAAGCCCGATGTAAATCCAATAGAAACGACCAAGAGCGCGAAGATTACGATATACTTTCCTATGTCCGACCGTATCTCTCGCTTAAATCTCTTTGGTAATGGATTTTTGATATGTGTCTTACTCATTCTGTTTCCGTCCACGCTACCACTCCAAGTCTCTTGCCGGAATCTTCACTTCATTATGCTCTGTGCTGAGTATCTGTCCGTCACGGAGTCTAATCACGGTATCGGCCATATCTTTTAGTGCACCATTATGCGTAACCATGATTACTGTGTTTCCGTATTTTTGATTTACCTTTTCAATGAGATCAAGGATGTCCTTTGACGTATTGTAATCAAGAGCACCTGTCGGCTCATCGCAGAGCAGTATATCAGGGTTCTTTACGATTGCCCTTCCGATTGATGTTCGTTGCTGCTGGCCGCCTGAAAGCTGGTTTGGGAGTTTGTCTTGATGTTCATACATTCCAAGCGTTTTCAGAAGTTCATCAATATCAAGAGCGTGGTCCGAAAGATATGCTCCAACCTCGATATTTTCTCTCACTGTGAGATTCGGAATCAGATTGTACATCTGAAAGACGTAACCGAGGTGATTACGTCTATATTGTCCAAGTCTCTTTGATGACATGCTGTCCATCGTCTCGCCGTTTATTGCGATGCTTCCGGAGTCAGCTTTATCAATTCCCCCTATAATATTTAGCAGCGTGCTCTTGCCGGAACCGGATGGTCCGAGCAAAATACACATATCCCCTTTTTCGATGGAGATATTGATTCCTTTTAACACTTCAACCTTGTTTTCATCCTTGCCGAAGGATTTTCTGATATCGCTTATTTCAAGAAACATGGTAGCCTTTCATTATCATAATTAGACTTAACATTCTATAATTAGTCTTAACTAACTCATATCCATAATATACCCTAATTATGCAAAATTCAACCCTTCATTAATAATAATCAGGAATAATAACCAAGCAAAGAAAAAGAGCAGTTCCATTTAGAACTGCTCGCGTATAAGTCACTTATGACATCAGCCTCCAAATCCGGGACCGCCGCCTCCGGGCCTTCCTCCCATCATGCCACCGCCTGGTCCGCCCATCATCTGATTTGTGATCTGGCTGGTTTCCGTTCCGTTCACAAGGAGTGTTCCGCCGTTATTTTCGGCATAGTAGTCATAATCGAATGGTGACTGTGCGTAGAGATCCAATGTTCCTCCGTTTACATAAATGCTTCCGTTGGAGTCAACAGCATCCGTGTCGCCCTGACCCATTACGATATATGTATATCCTCCGTTGAATTCCGCGACTATATCGTATGCCGATGATTTATAGGCCGCATTGATTCCGTCGTCACTTGCGCTGATGCTTATTTCGCCACCGTTTATCTGTACATATGTACCCTCAATTCCTTCAGCTCCTGTGATATTGATTACACCACCATCTATCTGGACTATTGTCGTTCCTTGGATTCCGTCGTCTTCGGCTTCAATTGTCAGCGTGCCTCCGCAAATATATACTGCTCCCTCCGTATCGTCTTCTGAGTATTCAGCATGAATGCCGTCCTTATATGTCGAAATATTGATCTCACCATCAGCAATGGCCACAGTATTGTTTACTTCCAAAGCATCGGCTACACTGCCGATATTTATGATTCCTCCGGTAATCTTTAAATCGTCCTTTGATGTAATTCCGTTAGCTGTTGAGGATATATTCAGTGTGCCGAGACCGTTTAGAATCAAATCGTCCTTTGAATATATAACCGCATCAGTATTTGTTTCTCCGTCTGCAACGAAGGTCCCCGTAACAATAAGGGTATTTTCTTTTCCGTCGGATGTTGTGACAAAGACCTTGTCCGCATTCTTTACATAGATTGCAGGAGCATCCTCGTTGGTTATTTCAACTCCATCGAGTACGAGTTGAACCTTCTCGTTATCTGTAGTATCAATTGAAATCGTCACATCAGTTGCCGTTCCGCTTAACACGTAGATTCCCTCTTTTGTTATCTCGATGTCATTTCCATCGGACACGGTGATGTATTCCGCATCGTTTAGATCTACGTTTTGCCTCATGTCTCTATCAGTGAACATATCGCTTGCATCGATTGCACCGCCTGATGTAACATTTGCAACCGTAGTTATAATCTCTACATTTGATGTCTGAGAAGCCGCTACGGTTGTAGTACTTGCTTCTACAGTTTCCGCACTCTCGGAAGTTTCTGTTTCTTCCTGGTCGGTAGTTTCCTCTGTTACTACGCTTTCTTCTTCCGTAGCAGCATCTGTGCTTCCGTTCGCAGCTCCGCCGCAAGCAGTAAGAGAGCCTGCACCAAGAGCCAGAACCATTAATCCTATCATCGCTTTCTTTATTATCATCTTGTTCATTTCTTATAACCTCTTTTTGATTTAGAACGTATTATCAAAATACATTCTTTATAGATTTACTTGGTTTGTACAAGTATGTTATAAACCCGTAACCTAAAATGAACTTAAAGAAAATATTTAATTTAAAAAAAGCCCCAGAGGGCTTTTCACAAGAGAACTTTTCAATAGAAGTCTTCCGGACTTTCTTCCACTGCCTGTTGTTGCTTACGAGCGGCCATCTGAACTCCATAAATACCGATTAGAATCATGGCGCAGAACAATAGACCAAGTAATGAAAACGGCTCATTCAGGAAGATTGCTCCCGCGAATACCGATACCGCAGTCGTTAGATTTGCAAAGACGGTTTCTCTTGCAACGGTGATATAGGTCAAAGCATAGGCGTTTAGGAAATAACTGCCCACAGAGCAGAATACTCCCAGGAACAAAATCGCCAATAAATAATTCGTATTGCTTAGCGGCTTAATGTATTCGGTGAAGTTGCCTTTTACGTGGAAAACCGCAAGTGAGGTGAAGAATACTGCACCGCACAGCATCATGATAAAGGTCCTCTCAAAGGCGGAGTATTCATTCGAGACCTTTCTTGATGAAAGCGTATAGATAACGGCTGCAAGCACGGCTACAATCAAAGCCACCAGGCCACCAAATTCAAGCACTCCGGAACCTCTGCTGAGAAGTCCTACACCTATTACTCCCGCAACGGAGAGCGCACTGAATACGAGCTGGAGTTTCGTCGGGTATTCATTTAAGAGTGGTCCTGCCGATAGAGTGCACGCGATAGGAATCATCGCAATCATGACCCCGGAGAAAATGGTATTCGAATGAAGTATTCCATACTGCTCACCTATAAAGTAAACGATCGGCTCCATCAGGCCCAGGAACAGAAGCGGAAGAATCCTCTTCCCCTTTATGTTAAACTTCACGACATGAAACGCCGCCATCAAAAACATCAAGAAAAAAGCGATCAAAAATCTATGGCTAAGCAAGACAAACATATGAGCCACGTCGAGTCCTACCCTGGAAGCCATAAAGCTAAATCCCCAAAAAGTATGTCCAATCAACGCCGCAATCAGCGCCTTCGTTTCTTGATTGTTATCACCAGTCATCCTAAAGTCCACCTCACAAAGAATTCTTAATAAGAATAATACATTATTTTATTGACTGCAACAGTCTTGTTGATTAAAATATTCAGTGCTGACTTGATAAAATGATTGCTTTAATATTTTTATTAGGACTAATAGGGATGCATGAACAAT
This sequence comes from uncultured Clostridia bacterium, assembly GCA_947302715.1. Classification (GTDB taxonomy): domain Bacteria; phylum Bacillota; class Clostridia; order Peptostreptococcales; family Anaerovoracaceae; genus Eubacterium_B. Next base: position 19,445 of record CAMYVY010000016.1, on the reverse strand, counting down.
AACGACTTGATGACGGTTGGCTCGATAAGGCGCAAGATTATTTTCTTTGCTCTTAACGTTTTCTTGGGCAATCTCTTTCAACAACTTTACAATACCGCCGATTCTATAATCGTCGGAAACTTCATTGGAAGTAATGCGCTTGCTGCTGTGTCCAGCGCGGGCAATTTGGTATTCCTTGTAATAGGTCTTTTTGTTGGCATATCAATAGGTTCAGGTGTTGTAATATCCAATTTTGTTGGTGCAAGAGATCACGAGCACATCTCCCTCGCCGTACATTCAACTGTCGCACTTGGACTTGTCTTTTCTGTAATACTTACGGTATTCGGAGTATTGGCAGCTCCCCCAATCCTTAAATTGATGAACACTCCGGAAAGCGTGCTTCCTGATTCCATCACCTATTTCAGGATATATTTTGCCGGTTCATTCGGCTTCGTCATGTATAATACATTCGTTGGAATTCTAAGGGCTGCAGGCGATTCCAAGCATCCTCTTTACTATCTGATAGTTTCTTCGGTAATCAATATCATTTTGGATTTGGTTTTGATAGTCGGGTTCCATATGGGCGTTGGTGCTGCTGCATTTGCTACAGCTATCTCTCAGGTGGTGTCGGCGCTCCTGGCCCTTCACAGACTCATGCACATCGAAGCGGACTACAAAGTAGACATCAAGAAAATCAGATTTGATAAAAAAATGACATCAAAGATTATTCAGTACGGACTCCCTTCGGGACTCCAGAACTCTGTGATGTCACTTTCCAATGTTGTTATACAGTCATACATAAATACGTTTGGTGAATATGCTATGGCCGGAATCGGCGCATATTCAAAGGTGGAGGGTTTCATCTTCCTTCCGATAACAAGCTTTGCCATGGCCATAACGACCTTTGTTGGCCAAAATGTCGGAGCCGGAGAAATAGAGCGAACCAGAAAAGGCATTAGATTCGGACTTGTAAGCACGGTGGTTTCCTGCCTTGCCCTGGGAGCCTTGATAACGGCATTTGCTCCGTCCCTAATAGCGCTCTTCGACAGCCATCCGCAGGTTATTAGCTACGGTACAGGAAGAGCCCACGTAGTCGGCATGTTCTTCTTCCTCTGCGGTGTAACGCATTTCTTCGCAGCAGTTCTTCGCGGAGTCGGAAAACCGATGTCAACGCTCATGGTGTTTCTCATTTGTTGGTGCGTGATAAGAATTATAGTAATAATGGTCTTTTCACATATATTCCCGACAATATATTTGACTCATTGGGTATATCCGTTTACATGGACCCTATCCACTATTTCATTTATCGTCATTTATAAGCGGACGGATTTAACAAAGATTCATATATAAAAACAAAAAACATATTCGGAAAATCCGGATATGTTTTTTATTGATCTTGTTATTAATCCTGTTATTGATAATGTAGTAGTCTTGCCTTTTTAAGCGCCATGACTATTAGTGGAATCAAGACTATATGCACCACTATCGCCGGGATGGCATTTACAAATGCGCCCGCCATAAAGGCACTGAATGTGAATTCTCCGCCGGTAAGCCCCAAGATGCACCAAGTCGCAAGTCCCCAAACAATACGCCCGAGAAGCATGGCTCCCACCAACGATATGTATATCGAAGATGTCGTCTTCGGAAGGAGCTTTGACAATATGCCCGTAAAGAATCCGTAGGCAGCAAGTTCGAAGGCCATTGCCACTCCTGTAGGAATCATGGGCGGCATCCCAAATATCAGTGAGCGCAGAATCGGTGCCACGAAGCCTACCGCCATCGCCCACCACGGACCGCATAGAAAGCCTGCGAGAAAGACCGGAATATGCATCGGCGAAATCCTCTGAGCAATCCACTGAACCTGCCCAGTAATAAAGGGCAGAATCATACATAGGGCAAGGCATACCGCAGCAAAAACCAGGCTCCTTATATTATTACCGCTGTTATTATTTCTATTTCCATTATTTATATCAAAAATCTCTTTATTACTCATACATCAACTATCAACCTTTTCTACAATTCTTTCTTACAATTCTTCATTACTGTTTTTCACCACAGATTTTTGTAAATCTGCAATATATCTTCTTTGGCAAGTGGCTTTCTGGTATTTCCCGGGCTTCCGCTATCAAGCGCATCCTGAGCCATCTTGTCCATGTTATTAAAGAATTCGTCTCTGTCAATTCCATATTCGGCCAAGGTCGGAACCTCGCAGAATTTGCATAGCTCGGCTATCGCATTTATGAATTTACCCGTCGCTGCTTCATCGGTATCGGAATCTTCCGCTGCTCCGATTGCCCTTCCGAGACTTGCAAACCTTTCATATGCGCCATCTGCGACATAGGTAAGGCATTCCTTTAAAAGCATCGCATTCGATATTCCATGCGGAACATGGAAAAGTGCTCCGATTGGTCTACTCATTCCGTGAACCACGGTTACTGACGAATTGCCAAAACTGATTCCTGCTTCATATGCAGCAATCGCCATCTCCTCTCTGGCGACCTTGTTCGTACCGTCACTCACTGCTTGCGGGAGAAATTCGAAGATTCGCTTAACCGCCGACACTGCAAATAGGTCGCTCTCCGGAAATGCCTTCTTAGATGTATATGCTTCTACCGCATGAGTAAGAGCGTCCAGACCCGTTGCAACTGTTACATTCTTCGGTGTTTCCATCGAGAAGAGCGGATCGACCACCGCCACCTTCGGCATGAGCGGATCCCCTTTCAAAAGCATCTTTATATCGTGCTCGGTATCGGTGATTATGGTAAATGGAGTCACCTCGGATCCCGTCCCTGCAGTCGAAGGAATTTCGACGAGGGGCGGAAGTTTCTCCGTAATGACCTTGCCGTTATAGTCGGAGATTTTGCCGCCGCTCGTTGCAAGTATTCCGATTGCCTTCGCGGAGTCGAGCGGGCTTCCGCCACCTATTCCGATTATGAAGTCGCAATCCTCTTCCTTATAGAGTGCGTATCCTTCTTCAATCATCTTGTCCGTTGGTTCTCCTGGAATCTCCGAAAAAACTACACTTCCTATTCCGTTTCTATCCAGCATATTCGTAAGCGTTCCGACATGTCCCTGCTTAATCATGGATTTTCCGGATACTATAAATGCCTTTTTACCAAGCGCTATTATTTCCTGCTCCGCAGCATCAAGAGCGCCTTCGCCTATATAAGTGACCTCAGGTATTCTGAATTTATTCGCCATACTTTCCTCCTAATGTTCAATTGTCCTGTGTTCAATCGTCCTTCTTTATCACTAAATCCGTATTAAATAGTACAACATTTTGTTGACGCAAGCAATTAGCTTTACTAAAATGTTGGTATAAGCTCAAAATAGAAACATGGAGGTGATGAAACATGGATAACAAAGCAATGTATAAGCTTAGCTACGGACTCTTCGTTCTTATAGCAAATGCATCCGGTAAGGACAATGGTTGCATAATCAATACTGCAATACAGGCAGCCAGCACTCCAAACACGATAACGATCTGCGTAAACAAAGCCAACTACACTCACGACATGATATATGAAAGCGGCAAGTTCGCGCTTTCAGTCCTGAGTCAGGAAGCGAGCTTTGATCTATTTAAGAGATTCGGGTTCCAGTCCGGAAAAGACGTTGATAAATTTGACGGATTTACCGATGTGGCAAGAACCGAAAGCGGACTCTATTACGTGACAAAGGGAACAAACGCATTCTTCGCTGCTTCAGTGAAAGACAAAGTTGACCTGGGGTCGCATACCTTGTTCGTGTCGGAGCCAACAGAGATGGAGGTCTTATCCGAAACAGCATCCGCAACCTACGAATACTATCAGTCAAACATCAAGCCAAAGCCGGAAGAAGCAAAAGATGATGCGCCGAAGTCCGGATGGCGCTGCAAGGTCTGCGGCTATGTCTACGAAGGAGAAGAACTTCCGGAAGATTTCATCTGCCCGATCTGCAAGCACCCTGCTTCGGATTTTGAAAAGATCTAATAAAACATTTTCTCGTAGAGTTCTCTGAATGCCTCCATACGGGCATCAGAGTCTTCTTTAACCATGTCGTAAATGAGAGGGTCGCGAATGAGGTGTTTCCATACGGTTTTTGTCGCCTGAACAAAGCTGTCATTTAGGGGCATCTCGTCGTCTATCAACGGACACCTGTATGGGAGTTCCATATCGTTATACACAACGGTGAGATTTCCCTCTTCGTCAATGTGAGGAGCAAGCGGGAAGGTCCTGCATTGCATGGGCCGCATTTCCCTCTTGCACTTACTTGGCCCTTCACATCTAACAAAGAAAACCTTGCCATCCCACGACTTTGGAAAATCATAATCATCCGTACTGTCCTCAGACCAGCTTAGCCAAGGGTCCTTCTTATCGTGGATTTTGTCCTCTCCGGGAAGGAGATAGATTCCCATCTCCGACTCGGCTTTTGTGCTCTCTTCCTCCAAGGATTCATGCTCAGTTGTTTGCTCAGTTTCTTGTGCACTTGTTTGCGCCGTTGTTCGCTCGGCTGTGCAGCATGAGGCTCCACATAAGATGCCGCAATCAAAATCGACAGGCGACACCCTGTTTAGAAGCCTGTATATGGCTCTATATGTTCTTGCCTTTGTACTTCCCTTAATCATCGATTATCTATTAAGCCCTTTTGCAATGCTCTATGAATTCCTCGAAGATACGATTACTTGCCTCATCGACTTTCTGCATGAATTCCGGGTGCCATTGAACCGCCCAGATGAATTCCTTATCAGGCATCTCAAATGCTTCAATTAAGTTATCTGGAGACTGGGCCATCGGTCTAAGCCCGGGGGCCAATTTTTTGATGCCCTGATGGTGGCAGCTATTAACCTTAAGGCTTACGCCATCCTCTCCGGAAAGCAGTTCATGTTTGGAGAGAAGCTTATAGAGGGAAGCGTCTTTAAAGAGATGAACTTCGTGACAGGGTTTATCATATGGCGCTTCCTGAGAATGCTTTATTTTGATTTCAGATCCCGGTTCCTTTTGGGTAGGAAGGTCTTGATATAAAGTTCCACCAAGCACAGCATTTATGAACTGGAGGCCTCGGCAGATTCCAAGTACAGGTTTATCGAGTTCTACGACTTCCTTTAAAAGAGGTACCTCCATCGCGTCTCTCTCCGGGCATGTTTCAAGATTGTCCACCTGAATCTCCTCACCATAGATTTCCGGCGCAACATCCGGACCTCCCGTGAAGATGAATCCATCAAAGGTCTCGGCAATCTCTTTGATATCCGAAGGATCGCTTGTTAGAGAAAGCATGACGGGAAGTCCACCTGCCTCTGTGACACCATCAAAGTATCCGGGAAGCATCCAAAAACTATCCCTATCTTTGTCGACTAAAGGTAGAACAGCTATCAGCGGTTTATTGTAATTTTTCATTGAATTCTTCCTTTACTTTATGAACTATAAGTCTCTATTGGATTATCCGAATTGCTTTACTAACCTTTTCTTCATAAGAATCTCCTTTATAACCCAATTATATTCTCAATTACTTTAGCAAAGTTCTCTAAGCCGATCTTGTCTTCATCCGTAAAGCGATTATAAAGCGGACTGTCTATGTCCAGAACCGCAACCACTTCACCTTGATTATGGATGGGTATAACTATTTCCGAATTCGATGCACTGTCGCATGCAATATGTCCAGGAAACTCATGGACATTGGGAACAAGCTTCGTCGCGTCTTCAGCCCAAGAGGTTCCGCATACGCCCTTCCCCTTTTCTATTCTGACGCATGCTACCTTACCTTGGAACGGTCCAAGTATCAAAGAACCTTCCTTCACAATATAAAAGCCTGCCCAGTTGATATCGCTCATCCCCTCATACAGGAGCGCTGCAGCGTTCGCCATTATCGTAATGGGATTGTTTGATATCTCCGCAAGCTCTCTTATCTGTTTTGACATTAATTCATAATCAGTTTTCATATATCAAATTCAATATTTCAAAATCTAGACTCTCTGCACATAGACTATTGCGTCTTTGCGGCATGCCGTAACAGTGTTGACTATTCCACTGTAGACTAGTCCTATACAATAAATATAAATAACATAGTCCGTCGATTTAATAAAGACCAGGCAAAATATTGCAAGGAGTATGTTTACAATACCATGGCTCATTTTTAGTTTCCATGATGCTCCCTCATAGCGCTTGGCTTCAAAGGCTCTCATTACTTCTATCACACCGGCAAACAAGTGTACTCCCAGAAGATAAATCATAATATAGTACCTTGGAACACTTGTGAGCGACGCCGAAACAACACCAAAGTCAAAGATCATGACTCCCCTGTAGAGCAAGCTTTGTCCTCCGACCATGTTTCTTGCCATTGTGAAATAATATACAAGAGTTCTTATCCCAGACAGTGCTAATGACAAACTCAAAAGCCCAATTAATACCTGGTAACCGTATTCACTGTAGACAGCAATCAGAACGCCGGCGGCGATCATCAACAGTCCATTTATTATGTAGCCCGCTCGTTGAATCTTAGTCATTTCCTGATGCCTTCTTTTCTTTCGTTTTGCCTTTCTTTATGTTGGATTCGATGTTTTTTCCTATTTCATCTAGGAGGAGTTGAAAGTCCTTTATTCCCTTAAATCCATTCTCCTTGTAGTCGATGGATATACCTGCAAGCTTGCTTCCCGATTGATATATCTTGGCCGTGACCATGCTCTTTTGAGCAAGAGCACCCAAGACAAACTTTCCTATGAATGTTTCATTCTTATTTTCTTCATCTGCAGCTTTATATTCGTCTTGATACTTCTCAAGATCGAATTCCGGAATCGATTCTCCGGAAAGCCTTTCTCCGAGAGCACGCCAGTCGTCGCTGGCAGTTGGCCTTCTAATAATCAAAAAATCATGTATCTCTTTTTCCATTTCAGGAGAAATCGTATCGTCGTATTCCTCCAGCTTAAACTCCGAATTTGTCCCCTTTAGGTATTTTAACGCGTAAATCATTTGACGGAATGCCATCATATAGTCAGAGGGATTGTCCTTAAGTATTTCTCTGTATTCGCCCCAGGCAGGAAGGTATTTATACTTGGCAAAGCTGTAATCGGGGAAGTGCCCCGCCCTTCCATGTCCGAGATTCATTATGGAATTCTCATCCGACTGATAAAGGCTGTTCGTATATCTGCCATTTTCAAGGTCGTCGGGAGAAGTCGGATTGTGCTTGAAGTTGACCTTGCGCACTTCCTCTCCGGACTCACCATCGACAATCTCATAGAAGTGGTAATTCGTATTGTTTATTACAAGCGAGGGCGTTCCGGCAAAATAGCGATGCGCCCATGTATCCGCCAAAACATGCATTGCAATTCCAATCGCCTGGAGGCTTCCCCCCTTTGCCAGTTCCACTGTTTCTTTAACAAGTTCACCATTGGGACCGCAAATCAATCTGTATTTATCCTTGTATCTCTTAGTTCTCCAATTGTCCAGTTCTGCATAGAGGTCCTTAGGCAAAAAATGAAACGACGCCCAAATCCTCGTTATGTTCTGTAGACTTCTTCTGTCACCTTCCTCATCCATCATCTCAAGTTGCAGCTGTGTCGTCGCTGCGGAAAGGGGTGCATCAATTGATTTCAGCAAAGTCACAGAGCATAAGTCCACAAACTGAGCACTGTACGATATATCCAAACTCTCTTTGTGACTATAACCCGCGAGATATGCAGCACAATATGTAGCATAGTAATGAAAATCTTCCTGCATTTATTTCGCCACACTCCTTGTAATCTTTCTGACCTGATATATAGATATAACCAATTGAACAGATGCAAATAGAGAAATCACATCCAAGAGAACGGACCCCCTTAGTCTCAAAGTGTTTTCATACACATCCCAATAGTGAATAATGTCATAGATCATCGAAAGGAAGTTGGTTATGACAAGAATAACAGCGAACACCGGATACACCTTGCCCTGGCGCTTTTCCAGGCCTTCGGCTCTTGCCGATAATCCAACGTAGGCTCTAATTATCAAATCTATGGATGATGCTACAAGAAGAACAATTATTATTATAAAGACGATATACACAGAACTGATTCCTTCTGCTCGAAGTGAAGTGAATAACTCCTCCGAATTGGAAGACATTAGCGCATACAATATCAATCGCATGGCATTCCAAACTCCGAAGGCTAAAACCGCAGTACCGCCTGTCACAAGATGATTTCTGTATTGCCTTAATTTTATGTTTTCGTCTGTTGTTGTCATTATTGGTTTTCCTTTATAACTGCTCTTAAAACATTTGAACATTCTTCATATGGATTATATTCATAGCTCAAATCTTCAACCGATGCCTTTAAGATTTTGAACGAGAATTCTCCCTCACCTGATGATGGGTCGTATTTGTCTCCACCATATTCGGCCGTTACGGTCGTGTATTCTTCTTCCGGTTGATACTCGATAACAATGCGTGCGGGAACCTTGCCCAATACAGGTTTAAGCTGCTGCTCCAGCATTTCTTCGAAGGCCAGACGTATGCGGTATTTTGTTCTCGGAGGAACGTCATTCTGCAAACAGTATTTGTCGATTTCGGTGCCTGCTCCGAAGAAATCAAATTCGCTACCACCAATCTCAAATTCGAGAACCTTTAATTTTCTGATGAAGCGCCTGGTTAATTCCTTCTCAGGATAATCAAAAACCTGTTCCGGAGTTCCATCCTCATAGATTCCGCCTTGATCCATATAAAAGACTCGATTGCAGATTGCCCTTGCGAAATTCATTTCATGCGTGACTATCATCATCGTCTTTCCGGTTTGGGACAAATCTCGAATTACGGACTGTACCTCTCCGACCATGGTTGGATCCAAGGCGCTTGTCGGTTCATCCAAGAGTATCACTTCCGGGTCCATCGCAAGCGTTCTTGCTATTGCCACCCTCTGCTTCTGTCCGCCGGAAAGTTGCTCGGGATATTGAAACTCCCTTCCCTCAAGCCCTACACGCTTTAAGAGTGCGATTCCGGTATCATATGCTTCCTGCTTGGATTTGTTTAGAATATCCATCGGAGCAAGCATCAGATTATCTATGACCGTAAGATGCCCGAACAGATTAAACGACTGGAATACCATGCCCATTTTACGACGTGCCTTTGTAAGGTCGTAACCCAGCGCTGTTATTTCCTCACCATCAAAGATGATTTTGCCGCCGGTCGGTTTATCCAACATATTTATGCATCGAATAAGCGTCGATTTTCCCGTTCCGGAGGGTCCTATAATAGAAATCACATCGCCATCGTTTATAACGGCATTAACGTCCTTTAATGGCGTGGCATTTTCATATTTCTTTTCAAGATGAATTAGTTCAATCATCTTTCGTTAGCCTTTCTTATGCCTCACTATTATGTAGCACTTTTTTATGTCACTCGTTAATTATACACTAAAACAGTCAACTAAAAAATGGTTAAAGTCTGCGATTTCTTGCTTTTAAACTCCTAAAGGACATTACCCACCAAATGGCGGAAAGCACCATAAGACATACGATTGAAGTAATGAGTAAGAGTGTCCATCCCTCGATATTTTCGGTATCTCCGGTTCGCGCAGCAAGGCTTTGGTCCTTCTTGGTATCTTTGGTATCTTTATTATCCTTGGTCTCGAATGTATTGGTTCCCTTTTCCGAAGAACCCTGCGAGGAGTTTCCGGAGTTCGAATTGTCGTCATCAATTGTGCCGGGCGTCGGTTTTACCGGTGTCGGATTCTCAGGTGTTGGGTTTATCGGTGTCGGATTTTCCGGTGTCGGGTTTATCGGTGTCGGATTTTCCGGTATCGGCTTATCCGGATCGGGGGTTGGGTTTACCGGTGTCGGATTCTCCGGATCGGGGGTTGGATTCTCAGGTGTTGGGTTTTCCGGCGTCGGCTTATCCTCGCTTTCCTCTGCAGGAATAATAACCCTTCTTCTCGATAGTTCCTCACCGCAAATCTTGCAGTAGGTTACCATATCGTAATACCCCGCATTTGTTCTCGTAGCCGGAGTTATGTTTTCTTTGATCGAGTCCCCCGATACATGAGGTGTTTTATCAGTCACTATTTCTTCTTTACTTATCTCTTCACTTAGGGTTCTGTCTAAGAAGTATCTTTCTCCATCATCATGCAGAATCCAGTGAGCCTTCTCTCCGGCATTCTTACATGTGGCAGGGACAGCCTCTTTGAATTCGATATAGTGGTTGCAATTTAAGCATTCCGACTTCCTTGCCGCCCTTGTCCATGCAATATATACCTCATTAAAATGTGAGATTGGGATTATCCAAAGGTTCCCCGCAAGCGACAATGCGTTTCTTAAACTTGATGCTGTACTAAATGATTCCCCTTCACTATAGAACAAGAAATAAGTAGCAAGTTCCCTGAGAAGCGGAGCATTTTGCTTCGCCTGGTTCAAATAATCCATGGTATCCAAATAATACTGTTCACCATATATGCTCTTGGTGTTCTCAATAGTATCTCCCAGGAACATATCCAATGCCTTTACGAGATTCTTATCGGCGGCATCATTTATCGAACTGTAAGTATCGACTATATTTCCTTCTTCATCCTTTTCCGTCATAAGGAGTTCCAATACTCCCGAAGTGAAATCGGATAATGTCGCAGAGCCATCAATTGCAAAGTCGGTCATACCGATGAGTTTTGCAAAATCCGGTGCATTTTCCATAAAAAACGATGCAAGCGTAAGAAGACTATAAAGGGTCTTTCTGACTTCCTTAGGGTCACTAAGGTTCGGGGTAGACCCCATTCCACTCTTTGGGTCCGCTCCATAGGCACAGGCTTTTATAAAGGCAGCCAAGGATTCTTCCAATGTCGGCATATAGTCCTCATCATCACTTGGATAAAACTCACCAAATGCTCCGGAAATCAAGAGTTTATATTCATCTGGAATAATGCCAGAAATTGAAGAAAAGGCGGTTTCATATACAGGTTCACCCTCATGGTCGGAAATGTATTTTGATAGAATATAGAAAAGTTCATCTACAGTAGTTTCATTTGCATTTACGGGTTCACCGGCGACAAATGTAATCAAGTCAGCCAGCGCAACTGCAATACCCTGAACCTCGCTTTCCGCTCTGCCCTCTTCAATCAGCCTGTCTGCGGCATAAGAAAGATATATGAATGCCAGAGGTTTAATATAATCTTGGACATTTATTTCTATTCCTCCGGTGAAACTTGCGTGAAGTAGACCGTAAAGACCGGCGACAGCATTAAGCGTATCCTGATATCCTTCATCGGAATAGCTTTGATTATCGGGCACGGTTTTAATTAACCCTTGAACGCGCTGACTCATGAAGGTTTCTACGGATTCAGTATCTACGGCATTTTCATCGTTCACTATTGAAAGAGATGGAAAATCAAAGGTTTTCCATTTGAAGTTCCTATAGTCTCCGCCGCTCAAAAATTTCTCATACGCATAAGGACTGATATTTGCGAGTTCAGCCAGCATATCTTCTGCACCAACGCATCCACCGGCATCCACAGGGAGTACGCTTCCAAAATAGGTGAATCCCCAATAGGATGGCGGAAGCGATGCAATCAAATCATATGTAAGTGGGTAATTCTTGATCCCGCTATATTCTACGGCTTCCGGGTCTACGGTTCCTCCGGCTGCATAGGTCCACGCCTCACCCGGAGTATCAAGCGCCTCGTAGCGGCCACCTCTTGGGCCGGATACGGAGAACAATTCATCCTTCGATACACCGGCCTTGATTGTCCTTGGTGTTGCGAAGGTATAGCAGTATACGTCTTCGGGACTTATGCTTACATCCTCTCCGAAATAATCATTGCCGGTACCGGCAAAGAATCCTCCAAGCATATTGGCAAGCGCAGCACCTCTACTGTGGCCTACCGTCCAAATCTTTAGGTCTCCGGTGATATTGTTTTCCTCAATATAGTTTTTGACAAAGCGGAGGATTTCATCTCTTGCGTCCTTAAATCCAATGTGGTAATCTCCGGCTCCGACATTCATGTTTCCGGCCCACTCCCTCTTATAACCATCCCCTCTCGGAATGACTGCAAGAAGTGTATACTCTTTACCAAAGGCATTTATTTTTTTCGTTCCAAGCCCGCAAGCAGCCGAGTCATCAAGAGTCTCGCTTGTATAGTATGTATTTAGGGAGATATTCTCGAATCCCATTTCTTTAAGCATGTTTTTAAGGTTATGTCCATGATCAGAGTGATCAACCTCATACATATCTTCTTCAGGTCCATACCAGCCATCGGAGCTAATCGCAACCTGAGCCGACAGTTCAACAAGGTGGCAACATCCCAAATAAGAGGAGCGCATGAAGCAATCCTCTCTAAATGTGAAAGTGTCATGAAGCTGTTTGTTAAAGTATTCCTTGGAGGCGAACTGGAAGCTTCCCTCGGTGACAAAAGAACTATCCGTTTCTTCAGCCAACGCGACAAATGGAAAAGCAGAAAAAAGCATTGCTATTATAAGCAAAACTGATAGCAACCTTTTACTTGTATTATGTAATACTCTCATAGTTTTCCCTCTTTTTAGAATCAAAGACCAAGCAAAATACACAATTATTTTACCATAGATTCCACTTCTATTTTAGATAGAATCATGTTATTTTTTATTGATGTTTCCGATTCATATCCTTGTGAAAACTTACTCAAAAAAACCGTTGGGGAAACCAACGGTTAAGCGCATGGTTATTAAGCACTTACAGAGAAACTCCATATTTGTTTTTGATGTAATTAAGGATTTTAGTCTGATCCTCGGCAGGAAGTATTGACTTTGCATAGTTTATCATCGTTTGAATATAGCCCGAAACTCCACCATTTTTAACAAATTTTTGAACTTCCTTAGGATCATTAGTACCAAGGAAAGTGTAGATATAGTCGTCAACCGTTTTCTCCCAACCGGAATCAAGCTTTCCGCCACTTACTAAGTCCAACAGTTCCTTTGATAATTCTACTTTTTCAGCTCCCATAGTCGTACCTCCTTTGGGTTGTCTCAATATGTTTATTTGTCAATTTGTTTGTTTCTTTATATCTTATATACAAATCAGCACATCATTTGGAGACACTGCTATTTGCAAATTTTCTATGATGGTTTCCGTCAAAAATCGGCGTCCGATTTTATCTCGCTAAGATGTCTTTTGCGCGGGTCAATCCTAATTTCAATCTTGTTCACTATAAAGGTTAGAATAGCTGCCAAAACGAAATATATTATCGCAACCGCTATCAGCGGGAAAAACGCGTCATATGTACGGCTTCGGATAATGTCCGCCATCTTGGTGAGATCCTGGACTGCTACATATCCGACAATTGCAGTGGCCTTGATTAGAGAAGTTATTTCTCCTTTATATACCGGCATAAAGTGCGGCAGAGCTTGAGGAAGTATGACTCTAAAGAAGGCCTTTTGGTCCGTATAACCCAAGGCATAGGCTGCCTCGGTTTGTCCCTTGTCTATCGTATTCACTCCGGCCTTTATCATATTGTAAACACCGGCTCCGAATATCAAAGTAAATCCAATTATGGATACGATGGTTCCTGAGATGGCAACCTTGCCGAATATTATATAGTAAAGAATCATGAGCAAGACCACCACCGGCATACCTTGTATAAGCCATACCATAAATCGGGTTACGGCATTTGCCACCGGATTGCCTTTACGACAAAGCATGTAAACTACGAATCCCAGGGCCGTACCAAAGATGATTGAAAAAACCGTTATTAGAAGAGTGGTTGCAATTCCATCCAAAAAGAGTTTCCACCGGTCTTCTTTAATAAAGGTTTTTTCAAAGCTCTCCCTTATACCGGCGATGAAGCCGCTTTCGGCTGGCGCATCTTCTTTAAGTGTGACAAGTGCGATGCCTCCTTCATAGTCAGGTTCAGAGAAATATAGCTGCTCCTTTCGTTCCTCCATAATTGCTATGCTACCGGCAGCAATATCACACTTTCCTGACTGTACAGATGGCAATAAGCCATCCATATTTGTATTCGTTATCTCAAGAGCATAGCCTCTATCCTTACAAAACATACTTAGAAGTTCCACCTCATATCCTCCACAAGGATTCGCGTCAGCTATAACAAACGGTGGATATTGAAAAATCACTAAACGTATCAGTCCGTTTTCATTCGGTAGATTTTGATAGTTAATGGATTCAAGAGCGGATATGTCAGGACTGTCAAACCACTTATTTTGCAGTTCTTCAATGGTGCCGTCCTTCTTAAGCTCACGTATATATTCACTTAGCTCATCTCTTAGAGCTTCTCCCTTATCGCTCTTATTAATGGCATATGCATATTCAAAGGAACCCATTCTTTCCGGTATAATGATTAGTGAATTATCCTCAGCCTGTATATTCCTGGCCACAGGTTCATCAAAAGCGGCTGCATCAACCTTGCCGCCCTTTAATGCATTTATTTCATCTGATGTAGTGTTATAGTAAACAATCTCAGCATTTGGAAGATACTTCTTTATAATCTCGGGGAAATTGGATCCTGTAATTATTCCTATCTTGGCGTTTTCAAAATCACTTAAGGATTTAGTCGTGCCCTCTTCACTATTTTGCTGGTCTTTAGATGCTCGAACCACAAGCTCAAATGATGCCGGATAATAATCCACAAAATCAACGGACTCCCTCCTTGCTTCCGAAGCGACCATTGAACCAGCGCCCATCAAGACCTTGCCCGACTGGACCGATGAAAGAATTGCGGAAAATTCCATAGGAGCAAAGTCCACATGGACATCAAGCTTCTTTGCCATAAGAAGAATAATCTCAAGGTCAAATCCCGCAAGCTTCCCCTCTCCTGTCATATAGCTCATAGGCTCCAGGGTATCGCATACCGCAGCCTTGACCGTACCTTTTGCGCCTGGCCAATCTTGTTCGGGAAGGGCCTTTAAGCTTTCATCAGATCCGGTCCATTTCTCCCATAGCGCGTTCTTCTCTTCTTCCGTGATGGAATCATATGCTTTTTGCCATGCTTCCCGCTCCGTGGAGCCCTTCGCAAAGGCAATTCCAAAGACTGTATTGTCCAGACTCTCGGGGAAAAGTGCGAGGTCGCTATTTCGATTGACGGATAGAGTGGCAATCGCGTTATTTGTAAGCAAGGCGTCCGTTTTACCGGCCTTTAGTGCCAAGACCATATCGGGGTTACTGTTGAAAAACGTGAATTCAGAAACATCCGGGGCCTTGCTTCGCACAAGTTCCTCAAAAGGCGCACCGGTTAGCATGGAGACAGTTTTGCCGTTTAAGTCGGAAAAGCTCGTAAACTCCGGCACTTTGTCAGTGCCTTCATTTGAGCCGCTTTCCGAGTTACCACCGGATTCGTCTTCTGATTCTTTTTGCTGATCAGAACTCGTTATGTCACTATTCTCCTTTTTTTCATTGCAACCACACATACATAGCAAGGCTACAAAAATCAAAAGCAGAAGTATGAATGTTTTTGCCTTTCTACATTTAGTAGATTTCATCCGAGTGCGCTATTTTCCTTTCTATTACTTCTCGCCGTTAAATCTGATGCATAGCATAGTCAGGTCATCAAACTGCGGAGCAGGTCCAACAAACTCTGCTACTGCCTCATCAACCGCCTTAAGGAGCTGTTCGGGCGTTCTGTTTGGATCTTCGTTAAGGGCATCAACCGCGCGATCCACGCCGAAGAGCTCATTCTGAGAATCGGTAGCCTCAGGCACTCCGTCAGTATACAGGAAGAGCGTTGAACCCGGTTCAAGGTTGAGTTCATACTCCTTATACTTCATTCCCTCCATACCGCCTATAACGAATCCATGCTTGTCCTTATACACTTCGAACGGACCGTCCGGAGATTTCACCATTGGGAATTCGTGTCCGGCATTAGCTGCGGTCAGCTTGCCGCTCTTGATATCAAGAATGCCAAACCAGGCTGTTACAAACATTTCTTCCTTGTTGTTTGCGCAGATTTGGTTATTTGTATCCTCAAGCACTTCGGCCGGCCTCTTTCCGGAAAGTGCATTGTTCTTGATGAGCGTCATGGATATCATCATAAAGAGTGCCGCCGGAACGCCCTTGCCGCTGACGTCTGCCATTACGATTCCCAGATGATTCTCGTCTATAAAGAAGAAATCATAGAAGTCTCCACCTACCTCTTTGGCGGGATTCATGGATGCGTAAACATCGAACTCATCTCTTTCCGGGAATGCCGGGAAGACATTGGGCAGCATGTCTGCCTGTATTCTTGTTGCAAGAGCAAGGTCTCTCTCTGTCATGGCGATAGAGTTCGATCTGTCAGCAAAGAGCACTCCGTAGATAAGCACGATTGCGACCATGCAGCAGCTGTAGTTGACGGAGATACCGAAGACGTTTGCCGTTACCGCGTAGCTCAAAATCGGAATTAAAACGAATGAGGACGCGATTATTTTCTGCCGCCTTGGTGCCTTTGATACTACGAGTGCAATCACCACGCTTATTATACAGAGCATCAGATATATCTGACTTTCGAGATAGTGCTCTCCCCTTGAGTAAACGCCATGTTCGTCCACTGAGAAATAAAGTGGATAAAAAATATTAACAAAGCAGGCAATTATATGAGGAATTAGCATGAGCCCGAGTATTGAATCAACAACCCTTAATAGTTTTCCATCCATATCCAGGGCGTATGTAACATAACGCCAGAACATATACATGAGGACAGCGCCATTTGCATAATAGAAGGCATTTATTATCAGGTTATGAATGCGATACTTCTCTACTCCCTGAACAAGCCAAGTCAGCTCGTCCAGGAAAAGGGCCATTGCTGTAATGGTTAGAAGGAGCGTAAATAATATTAGATATGCACCTTCTCTTTCTCTTGCCAACAGACAGCTTAAGTAGAGCATGCTGCAAACAAGCAGACAGAAGATATCTCCTCCTATGCTAAGAATCCATGCGTCTTCCAATCCTGAAAAGGTTCTTACAAAGAGGAGTGCAATGCTAAGCACTGAAAGTCCTGCAGTGAAAAAGTATCCTACTACGATTACCCCTCTATGCTTTCCGATTTCAGAATCAATTCTATCAACTAACCTACCTGACACATTTACAGCATGTCTATCTTTGGTTTCGCTCATCAAGATCACCTCTCCTATTTCTCCTTAAATTCCTCAGCCCAATGGAATGTTCCTGTCTTCTTTACGTTTTCTCCATATATAGTAAGAAAATCATTTTTCATGGAGATTACATTGAATCCACTTTCTTCCCACTTTGTTTTTAATTCTTCGCCCTTTGCGGAATTGCCGTAATCCCTTTCTTCGTCGTCGGCTACCAGCATAAATGCTGCGCTCTTGTATTTGTTGTCGTTGATTGTGTAATTGTGCATGCTGACATCGCCGGAGCTGTTGCCGAAAGAGAGTACCGGCTTACGTCCAATTTCCTGAGCTATTTGTAGGACTTTGTTCGTCTTCAAATTCTTAATGAGAAGTTTGTCTGTTCGCACTATATCATCGCCTGCGGAAAAAACGTAATTAAGACCATCGGTATCTCCTTGGCCAGTTGCTGCCAATTGGACATCCATTCCTATAAAGTTTTCATCGGGTATATCGATGGTTCCTTCCAAGAAGGCTCTGCAGATGAAGCGATCGCTTCCGCTTACTATGTATACGCTGAAGTCGTTGTCCTGAAGATAATCGACCACCTGAATCATTGGTAGGTAGAATGCCTCCCCATAGGTCATTCCATCGAATCCGTCAACATCGCGGACCAGAGCTTCGGTTACGAAGTTTTCGAATTCACTGAGAGTCATTCCCGCATAGGCTTTTGCTGCAGCGTTGGCATGTATCATGTCCATGCCATCAGGGAAGCTGTGGTCGATGCCACAGTCTCTTAATATTTTTCCTACCTCCAGCACTTCTTCGTCAGGAGTATAGGTCGGATCACTGAAGATTCGATATGCCAGCAGATAATACTCGAAATATGTGGGAAACAGTTCTCCGCAAACTGTTCCATCCATATCAAAAACCGCTATCCTGTCCTCCGGCGGAATATAGTCTTCGGAATTCTCGTCTGTAACTGCGTCCACGTATTCCGTTAGAGCTATTAACGACGGTGCCTCCTGGTTCCAGTATGAAAATACTTCTTCTATCTCAGTGTCAGAATTCTTGTCTTCCGATGTGGCATCGTTATTTGCACTATCGCTGTTAGTGCCGCCACTGTTTGTGCTGCTGTTATTTGTGCTGCCACTGTTACCGCTGCTGCTGTTTTCGTTGCCGCTGTTACCGCCTGCAGCGCCATTCTCGGATCCCTCTCCATCTTCAGTCAGGGCACTTTCCTCTGTATTGGCACTTTCCGCTGCATCAGTCTGGGCGTTTTCTGCCACGTCCGTCTGGGAACCTTGGTTTGCGCAGCCTGTAAGCATCACAGCCAAGAGTAATAATATCGCTGTAATCCTACGCAGCATAATAGACTTCTTAATTGTTCTCATTATATTTATCTCCTGTATTGAGTAAACATTACTCTGTTTTCTCTTTTTCCTTATTGAGAAATTAGTATTCTTTTTTTCAAAAACTGAGAAATGAATACTCTGTTTTTCTTTTTTCCAATACTGAGAAACGAATACTCTATTTTTTTTCAAATACTGAAAAATGAATACTCTATTCTTCTTTTTTCCAATACTGAGAAATGAATACTCTGTTTTCTCTTTTTCCAATACTGAGAAATGGATACTCTGTTTTTCTTTTTTCAAATACTGAGAAATGAATACTCTGTTTTTCTTTTTTCCAATACTGAGAAATGAATACCCTGTTTTCTCTTTTTCCAATACTGAGAAATGGATACTCTGTTTTCTCTTTTCAATACAGAGCAATTACTGGTCAGTCTTCTCAACCCTCATGGTCTCAGCATTTGAAATAACAATTTCTCCATTAGAGTTTTCAAGGAAAAGAACCTTGTCACCACCTTTTACGCCCAAGGACCTACGAATTTCCAACGGTAGAGTAAGTTGACCGTTAATTGATAACTTCGCTAAATTCATGGTAATACACTCCTTATTCTATCAAACAATTACTAAATCTAAAGAATAAATATTGATATTTAATTTCAATATTTTCTTTATTGTAACACAAGTGTAACATATGTCAAGACATTATGTAAATTTTCCGCTTACGAATTCGTTGAGTGAAAAGTCAAATCCGAGTTTTTCATCAAAACTGACATTTAGTCTTTCATTCACTTCTCTCAAGGTTTGCGTTTTTTGTTCTTTAGTACTGTTGCACATCAAAAGTGACGTATCAGGCGCATCATCAAATGAATCACAACATGGGTGCTCATCATGACAAATGATTATCGCTTCGTCCGGACCCGGACTAGGCGTCCGGATTTCGTAGTATTTTTGTTTTTTGAGGCTTTCGCTCCGGAGTATTTTTGATTTTTGATGCTGATACTCCGAAATTCCGGATGGACGTCCGAATTTCGGAGTATTTTTGTTTTTTTGCCCTTTCGCTCCGGAGTATTTTTGATTTTTGATGCTGATACTCCGAAATTCCGGACTGGCCGTCCGGATTTCGTAGTATTTTTGTTTTTTGAGGCTTTCGCTCCGGAGTATTTTT
>CAMYVY010000015.1 GCA_947302715.1 uncultured Clostridia bacterium | reverse complement strand
GCCTAGGGGAGTCGAACCCCTGATTCCAGCGTGAGAGGCTAGCGTCTTGACCACTTGACCAAGGCGACATATTTAGTTTTGTTTTAACCACAGAGTACATTCTACAATGGTTTCAGAGATATGTCAATAAAGCAATTTGAATTATTCCATGGGGAGGGGAAATGATTCAGAGCTTTATTAATTGCTAAAATTTGCATTATAAAGCAGGAGTGTCTTAATATAATTTTCGTGTTATAATAGTGAAGCGTCACTGACATGTAAGAACTCGCGATAGCAACGCGATAGGCATTTGAGCGAAATCGACGTAAACAAGGTGCTTAACCAATTCGAGAAATCGATTAAATCGATTAATTCGATAAATAAGAATAATAGATTTAGAGATAGAGGTGTGTGTAGTATGAGAATGTACGTTAGTACAAGAGGCGATGGGAAGGAGCTAACTGCGGCAAGGGCCATTATCAAAGGCTTGGCAGATGATAAAGGACTTTTTGTGCCGAAGGCTATTCCTTCTTTAAAAGACATTGATTTAAGTTTCGAAGGGCTGGCGGATCTTCCGTATAATGAGGTTGCGAAGAAAACAATCGGTGCGTTCTTTGATGACTTTACGGAGGATGAGATTTCCTACTGTGTGGATAATGCCTATACTCCCGAAAAGTTCAGTAAATCGGAGATAGTACCTGTAGTTAATCTCTCGGAGAGGTCATCAAAAACTGCTGACGACGCCAAAATGCGTTCGGAGAACAATCCAGACTCGGCCATAAAGAGCGCATATTTCTTGGAGCTCTATCACGGAAGGACATCGGCATTCAAGGATATGGCGCTTTCCATTCTTCCTTATCTTCTAACAACATCGGTTAAAAAGGAAGGGGAGGAGAGCAAGATTTGCATCCTGACAGCGACTTCCGGAGATACCGGAAAAGCTGCACTTGCCGGATTCTCCGATGTGCCGGGGACGGAGATAATAGTATTCTATCCGGACGGCGGGGTGAGCGAGGTTCAGCGTGCGCAGATGATTACACAGGAGGGCGCGAATACTCACGTATTTGCTATCAAGGGTAATTTTGATGATGCGCAGACCGGTGTAAAGAAAATATTTAATGATGAAAAATTCGCTGATACTCTCGCGGACAAGGGCGTCAAGCTGTCCTCCGCCAATTCAATCAATATCGGTCGTCTGATTCCGCAGGTCGCGTACTACGTCTATGGCTACGGAAGACTTATTAAACAAGGTGCGATCAAAGCCGGCGATGCGATAAATGTCGTCGTTCCAACCGGTAACTTCGGCAACATTCTTGCTGCGTATTATGCGCATCTTATGGGGATTCCGGTCAATAAATTCATATGTGCATCGAACAAAAACAAGGTGCTTACGGACTTCATAAACACCGGAGTGTACGACGCGCGTCGCGATTTCTATCTCACCAATTCGCCATCGATGGACATTCTGATAAGCAGCAATTTAGAGAGGCTTCTCTATCACTTGGCGTGCGACGAAATCGCAAGTGATGTGCACGCAAATGAAAAGAATGATGCACGAAACGCTGCCGGCGACGAAATAAAAGAATTGATGTCTGAACTCGACAATCAAAAACACTACGAGGTTAGCGACGCTATCAAGAATGGCCTAAAGAAATTCTATGGAGGCTTCGCGACGGTAGAAGAAACCAACGACACTATCGGAAGAGTCTACGAGGATTGCAAATACTTAGTCGACACACATACAGCTGTAGCTTACAAGGTCTACGAAAACTATCTTGCTGAAACAGGTGACCATACTCCGACGCTTATCGCTTCGACTGCAAGTCCGTTTAAATTTGCAAAGAGCGTTGCGGAATCCATCGGCATCAAAGGTTGCGTGGATGATTTTGAATTCGTCCGCGAACTATCCAAAAATACGGGCGTCGAGATTCCGACAGGTCTTTGTGACTTGGACAAAAAGGAAGTACGCCACAGGGACGTTATTGAAATTGGGGATATGGAAGGCGCAGTACTGGGCTCGCTATAAGTATCGTTTTATTAGTAGATTTGAAATATAGAGATGACATTATTTGAATTACTTCTTATTGCGGTGGGCCTTGCTATGGATGCCTTCGCGGTTTCCATCTGCAAGGGGCTGACCCTTCAAAAAATGAGTTGGAAAAACGCCTTGATTTGCGGCGTTTTTTTCGGTGGCTTCCAGGCTCTGATGCCCATAATAGGCTATTTCCTTGGCTACGGCTTTAGAGATAGAATTGAGGCTTTTGATCATTGGATTGCATTTATAGTTTTGGCAGCAATCGGAATATCCACGATTCGCGGCGCATTCGAGGAAGATGCTGACGCCGAATCACCTGTACACGATGCAGCGACAATAGATTCAGCCGACAATGATTCCGTGACAGAAGAGAGAACAAGCAAACAAAGCAATCTTAACAGCGATGATTTTAGTGTGAAGGCAATGTTCCCGCTTGCGATTGCAACCAGTATCGACGCTCTTGCTATCGGCGTGAGCTTTGCTTTTTTAAAGGTGAACATATGGAGCTCGGCGAGCATAATCGGTATTACGACGCTAATTATTTCATCAATCGGCGTCAAAATCGGAAACGTATTCGGCATGCGCTTCAAGAAAAAAGCCGAGCTCGCAGGAGGGATAATCCTCATACTCATCGGCTTTAAAATACTATTGGAACATCTCGGGATTATATAAGATCGGGATTACATAATCTCGGGATCACATAAAATACGATATCTAAATCCAAATACTAATCTAAATATCAAATTTGGGCATCATGCCGATCTTATCAGGCGTATGCTCGGGGAGCTGATAGAGGTCATGCCCTGGGAAGGCGTTGCCTTCGATTAATACCGGACCCTTATCGGAAAATGCGACATCCCATCCGGCGTACCCAACATCGGGGACAACGAGCGCAGCTGACTTCACCATTTCAATCGCTTCCTTCCATTCGGGGAAAACAAATCCCTTAATAGGAGCACCCGTCATAGGATGAACCTCGTAGAGGTTTTTCTTTTTGTCAATTGCAGGATAAAGAACCGTTCCGGTTTCTACATCCACCGGCGTTGTCATACCATCGGAGTGGAAGTTATCAACGACATTTCCGTTGTTTCCGATTCTGAAATATGCGCATATGACGTGAGGCTCATTTTTATCCTTCAACAAGGTCACCACGCGCACCGTGTTAATTGCCATCGGATAAATTGCGCTGATTTCAGGAGCTTGGATCACGGCCTCCTCCAATTCGAAACCCTTGTACTCACCTGATTGATCCAAAGACAGCAGGTAGTCGTAAAGAGCATCAAGAGATTCATAATCCGAGGTATTTATCATTTCGATACCAAACCCTCCGGTCGCATCCGATGGTTTTGCAAAGAATTTTTCGTGCTTGGAAAGGAACTCAATCACCTTTTCCTTGGGGTCGGACATCTCAACCCAGTCTCTCTTTATGTAGTCCTTGAACAGGTCGTTGAATATGGTCTTATCATCCAAGTATTCAACACGCTTCGGATTATTATACTTTTTGTATATCTCGTTGCTCCTTGCGCGCGTCATATAAGTCTTTCGCTGTTCCTCTGTGAGGTTGTACATTTCATAGAGATCGTAGTCCATATATCCCGCACCATGCTTTCTGGCGCAAGAAACCATATCAAGAAAAACTGCAGCCTTGCTTTTTCCTGTTTTCTTTGAAATGGAGTTTACCTTATTAATCAATGCACCATAGTCCATCTGTTTTAGTCGCTGCAATATGAATTTGACATTACTCATGGGATGATCTCCTTTTTTATAACAAAACAAATATCTGATATCACTTGGATTTCATTTGATTAACCGAGGTTTTCTCTAAGTTCCTTTAATCTGTACTCGTATGCTTCCATTATCTCTTTTTCAAAAACCAAGGTATCATCAAGATTCATTTTTCTTAAAATGTATTTTGCAAATAGGGGATTGAGGATAAAATATGGTCCCAGCGAATACGTAGCGAAGAAATTATTTCTGCGTAAACCTTCGCGCTTGGTTTCTGGGTTCATTCCTATTCCTATTTCAATATCTATAAAATAGTTGGAATTGAAGTCTCCATAAGAAAACGAAAACTGGCTGCGGTGCCCAAGCATTGTAATCGGAGATTCATTTTCATCCCTGACGTCTTTGCTGCCGAAGGAAGGATTGAATGTTCCGACGTATTGAGAGTTGTGTCGATCGTCGTCCATATACCTTGTGGAGGTAAAATCAAAAACACCAAGTCCGGGAATAATCCTTGTTCCGTCTGTTATGCTTTGACCGAATATTTCGATCGAATTCCCGGTTATAAGGAAGATGGTCCCTTCCTCGATTAGCTCTTCTATTCTTGTTTTGTAGGGCCTAAGGAGTTCAATTATTTGCTCTTGCTTGTTCTCTGTAGTGCAACCCAAATAAACCATGTCGACTTTGTCGTGAACAAAGGCGGGCTCGGTTTTATGAACGGTCTCAATTACATTTATGCTGCTGTTGCAGCGTCGCAGGTATTCCATATTGTAGCTCTCACCATATATATTGCAATAATCGGGGTAGAGTAATTCTATGTTTTTCATTATAGTGTTTCCTCCTTCCCGATGGTTTCTTTCGTTTCCAATTGCTCGGCTGCTACTTTTTTAGCCTGCGCAACTATAGCGTCTCTCCAATTGAGTGCCTTGGTTACGTAATCTATTTCGAAGAGGACATAGACTGATTCAATTCCCTCGGTGTCCACGTAGAGCGGTACCTTTGATTCGTCCTCTATGCAAACGATTTTTTCCTCAGGGATTCCTGCGAGCAGCATCCTCAGCTTATGGTTTAGGAACATGTGGCCGGCGCAGACAATCTTCTTTATGTTTGGACTATTCAGCGCTTCATAATCTGTTTCGTATAGCCAGGTTAGTGTCTCCGTCGGATGATTTCTGTCTTGGACTTCATCCATACAAAGAACCACGTCTTTAATTGTGGGTTCTTCGGCCATGTATTCGAATACCGTTGATGCAGCGCTGACGTTTTGACTCTTGGCTCCATAGGTATGATATTTGATTCCATTGAACTCTACTGTCGTTTCACGAATCTTGGTGACCTGTTGTCTTGATAAAAATTCTGAAATGACCGACTGCTCAAAGCCCAGTGTCCTAAAGAGCGCGACTGCGGAAAGGACGTTAAAGGCGTTGAATATCGTCGCAGAAATAAGGGGATAGTCATGCTCGGTTTGATGCTGCTTGTCGGTTATAAGCGACTCTTGATTTGTCTGCTCCAGGATTTTGATGATTCTGTTTTCCAGATCCACGCTTTCCGCATAATAGTCAGCATGAGGTGTTTGGAAATCGCAATCTTCGCAATAGAAATTTCCGATGTGGCGATATAGCCTGTAGTTATATTTTATTTTGCCTCCGCAGTGAGGGCAGACGGCTATATCCTTCGCTATGTTTTCCCAGGGCTTAAGACCCGCATCTGCCATACCGTAAAAGACGCGTCTTGATCCGGTCGTAAGTGCAAGCTGGGAACTAATTGGGTCATTTGCGTTTAGTATTGCCGTTGTTTTGTCACCAAGGACCTCAAATGCTTTGTTCACCCTGTTAAAAATATGTTCGGGGTGTCCGTTCCTTCTCAGCGAGTCCTTGCATATATTTGTAACAAGAATGTAGTTTGGCTTTATTTTTCCCATGGAATAGGGAAGGGTGAGTTCATCAGCTTCCAAGACAGATGCATCGAGTTTTACCTGATTAAAGATATTTACGCAACGCATGAGATTGATGGAAAACCCGGCGGTTATATTTGCGCCCCAGTCGTTAAAGCTGGTTCTGTAGCCCTGTTCTTTAAGTAGATTATTAACAAGAGCGGACGTAGTGGTTTTTCCATTCGTCCCGGTTATGGTTATTACAAGCTTTGGTTTGCTTATACGCTCAAGAAAATCCGGGCAGAGTTTTCCTGCCAATAGTCCAGGCCAATCATCGCGTTCATTACCTCTGAGTTTAAAAATGAAGGCAACAAACTTTGCTGCCCAAAGAGCAAAGAAAAATCGAAGCATTTAGATACCCCTTTATAACAATTAATCAAGTCCCTTAAATGAGTCTAAAACCATCCCAAAACTTGAAGATTCCTATTCCCATCATTAATAAAAATTTTACAAAATAGAGCCTTTAGTGTCAAGAAATTGTTTGCATTTAAAAACCGCTTATGATAGACTATATCAGTGCCTGTTAAAGGGTGTATTTTAGCACGGAGGGTTGACCGAGTGGCTAAGGAGCTCGCCTGGAAAGCGAGTAAGGTGTAACAGCCCCGTGGGTTCGAGTCCCATGCCCTCCGCCATTGAAAAAAGAAGTCCATAAGGGCTTCTTTTTTCAATATGTGAATGGATGGACGAGAACCCACGGAGTGGGTGAGAGAGTCCCATGCCTGATTTGCGCGGAGATATCCGAGCAAAGCGAGGATAGAAACGCAGTGCAAATCAGGACAGCGAAGGACGGATGTCGAGAAAAGACATCCGTCCGTAGGAGTGAGGCTCGAAAGAGCCGAACGTTGCCCTCCGCCATTGAAAAAAGAAGTCCATAAGGGCTTCTTTTTTCAATGTGTGAATGGATGGACGAGAACCCACGGAGTGGAATCTCGATTTTATTTAAGCTTCGAATTTATGAGGTTCATGACCTTGCGCTTGTTTCGACTCCAATCCGGCTCGATGAGGAGCCAACCCGGACCGTCGCCGGTCATTCTGTGAACCACGATGTCATCCGGCAGAATCTTTATGCTTTCGCAAACCAAATCCGCATATTCCTCCATGGACAAAATAGGGAAGGGCGAACGCTTATATTCCTCGCCAAGCGCGGTACCTTCCAAAACGTGCAGCATCTGAATCTTGATCCCGGATAGCGGAGGATCGAGAGCTGCCAAATACCGAATTGTGTCAAGCATATCTTCTCTGCTCTCACCGGGAAGTCCGAATATGACGTGGACAATAACGGTTATCCCGGCGTCGGTAAGCCTTCTATATGCTCCATCAAAGACGCCTAAGCTGTAGCCCCTTTTAATTCGATTGGCTGTCTCTTCGTTTGTTGTTTGAAGTCCAAGCTCAATCCATACAGGCTTGATATTATTCAGGTATTTCAGCATCTCCAACACGTCATCGTTGATACAGTCGGGCCTGGTACCGAGAGAGAGTATGGCGATATCGTCGCGCCTAATGGTCTCTTCGTAGAGGACCTTAAGTCTTTTCACATCCCCATACGTATTCGTATACGACTGGAAATATGCGATGAATTTGGCTGCGTCGGTTTTGTTCTTGATTCGGGATTTGGCATTTTCTATCTGCTCGCTTATTGGTGCAAGTGGAGCAGCAAAGTCTCCGGAGCCACCTTCGGAACAAAACGCGCAGCCGCCATAACCGATAGTCCCGTCTCTATTTGGGCATGTGCAACCCGAACTTAGAGAGAGCTTGTATATCTTCTCGCCGTATTCATTTTTTAGATAATCGCTTAATCGTATCATTAATCTTACCTTGCTTTATTATATCCAAAAGCTTCTTAATTAGGCAAACAGATAAGCTGCTAATATGCAAGTGCATATGTGTATATTTATCACATAGAATTTGTTCAATTAAACAAATTTCGGCGTAATAATTTATTAAATATATAAATTATAGCATATATTGATGAACCGTATCGTGTTCGCGGCAATTTACTTCACAAATTCTTCACAATTGTCTGATAATTCGTTGACCGTAGATGTTCGCGGTGATAGAATTAATTGATGGAATTATTAGTTGTTTCACAATAAAACGGACTTATTTGAGGAGGTAATTTATGAAGAATTCCAAATCAAGGGCTGTCTTAGTGATTGCAATGGCATTGCTGATGGTGGCAGCGTTGCCTATTCTTGCATTTGCTGAAGACGGAGAAGAGTATGTACCTAAACTATATGGTACAGCGATTTCGTTATTGCCGCCAATCATTGCTATTGCATTAGCTCTGATTACAAAAGAAGTTTATAGCTCACTGTTTTTAGGTATCGTAAGTGGTGCCGTTCTTTGGTCTATAGGTGGCCAAGGGTTCTTTGGTATCCTGGAGCATGTAATGAATGATGGTATCGTTGGTAACTTGGCCGACAGTTACAATATGGGTATCATCGTATTCCTGGTCCTTCTTGGTTGGCTTGTAGCCATGATGAACAAGACGGGTGCATCTGGGGCATTTGGTGTTTGGGCTGAGGACAGAATAAAAACCAAGAAGGGTGCTTCCTTTGCAACAATCGCACTTGGATGCTTAATCTTCGTTGATGACTATTTTAACTGCTTAACTGTTGGCTCTGTAATGAGACCTGTGACGGACAAGCACAAAATTTCCAGGGCTAAATTGGCATATCTCATTGATGCAACAGCGGCTCCTGTATGTATCATTGCTCCGATTTCGTCCTGGGCGGCAGCAGTAGTGGGATTTGTAGAGGGTGATGACGGATTCCTTAGATTTATAAAGTGCATCCCATTCAATTACTATGCAATCCTAACTATAATCATGATGATTATGCTTGTTGTAATGAAATTTGATTATGGTCCAATGAAGACTCATGAAATCAACGCAGCTCATGGAGATCTCTATACAACAGAAGATAGGCCATATGCTGATGCAGAAGATGACAAGGTTGCAGGTAAAGGCCAGGTTAAGGATATGATAGTTCCGGTTGCTGTCTTGATTCTACTCTGCGTCATATTCCTCCTGTATTCCGGCGGCTTCTTTGATGGAGAGAGCGTCATCGATTCCTTCTCCAATGCTGATGCTGCAGTGGGTCTTTCAATCGGAAGTATGCTCGCACTTCTATTTGCACTGATTTGGTACATTGGAAGAAGAGTACTCACTTTCAAAGAAGCTATGGAATGCTTCCCTGAAGGATTCAAAGCAATGGTTCCGGCTATCATGATTCTAACCTTTGCCTGGACTCTTAAGACTATGACAGATAGCTTGGGTGCAAAGGACTTCGTTGCGGGAGTGGTAGAAAACAGCGCAGCAGGCATGCAGGCATTCCTACCGGCGATAATCTTCGCAATTGCAGTAGGACTTTCTTTCGCAACAGGAACATCCTGGGGAACATTTGGAATCCTTATTCCAATAGTAATTCCGCTATTTGAAGGAAACGATACTATGATTTCACTATCCATGGCTGCATGTATGGCCGGTGCTGTATGCGGAGACCACTGCTCACCGATTTCGGATACTACAATCATGGCTTCTGCGGGTGCTCAGTCTAACCACATCAACCATGTAAATACGCAATTGCCGTATGCGCTCACTGTAGCGGCGGTATCGTTTGTGGCATACTTGATTTCAGGATTCCTTCCGGATGGAGCAAAGATTGCAGGCCTTGTGATTGCGATAGCTCTCATGATTGGAACCATGTTTGTCCTCAAGAACCTATTCGGCAAGGGATCAGAAGAAGAGTACGCATAAGCGACATTACTACGTTATACGTTAATCATTCGGAAAGATTAATCGACGTATAATAATCGTGTTGATAAAGGCTCAAGCTTTTAAAGGGACGGCTTCAAGATGCCGTCCCTTTGTCATAGCCTTGACGACTAGAATCATATACAAATAATGGACAAAATTACATAAAATTTCCAACAAGCAATTTTCTGAAAAATATGGTATAATAATGTAGAAAATAGATGGGGAAGGAAAAGGCTATAGTTTTGTAGGCAAGGAACGGTGATCATCTAATGTTTAAGGTAGGCGAACTGGTCATGTACGGGGGCATGGGGGTCTGCAAGGTCTCTAAAATCGGAAGGCCGGATTTTGCTGAGGATGATGGCACCCTCTATTATTTTTTGGAGCCACTTTATAAGAGTGGCATTTTCTATGCTCCGGTGGACAACGATAAGATTTCTCTGAGAAAGGTGATTTCCAAGAAGGAAGCAAAGAAGCTCATAGACAGCCTTGATACAATTGAATGGGAGATATTCACGACGCCCAGCATTCAGCAGCTATCCCAGCACTACCAAAGCATAATCGATAAACATGACTGCAAGGATCTTCTTTCTCTAACAAAGTCGATCATGGAGAAGGGCGTCGATGCTCAGAAAAACAACAAGAAGCTGGGCCAAATAGATAAGCGATTTATGAAAAAGGCAGAGGACCTTCTCTATGGGGAATTTGCGGCTGCTCTTGGGATGGATATCGACCAGGTAGGCGAACTTGTTAGGGGAAAACTTCAGTCATAATCTTCGGCTTTAAAAGCATATTTCTTTTTTAAAAAAACCTATTGACTATAGGTTTTTTTATTATATAATCGTATGTACTGAGTTTAGAAATACTAAACTCAAAGTTTAGAAATGGGGAACAAAATGTCCGGTATAGATATTGGTCGAAAAATTAAAGAACTACGCGCCATGAACGGCCTTACGCAGGCTGAATTGGCGGATAGAGCCGAGCTTTCGAAGGGTTTTATCTCGCAAATCGAGGCCAATCATACGTCACCATCGATCTCTACATTGGAGGACATTTTACAATGCCTTGGTGTGACCGTATCCGAGTTTTTTAGGGATACTGTTGATGAACAAATAGTCTTTGGCGATGAGGACTATTTTGAGAAGGTCGATGTAGAGCTGAACAACCGAATTGAGTGGATAATACCAAACGCGCAGAAGAACGAAATGGAACCCATTTTGATGACTCTCGCTCCCGGAGGAAGCTCTTATCCTGACAATCCGCACGAAGGCGAGGAATTTGGATATGTAATAAAAGGCGAAATAACTCTCTACATAGGACCAAAGCAATACAGCATCAAGAAGGGAGAGTCCTTTTATTTCACCGCCGACAGACCGCATTTCATTTCGTCGAAAAAGGGTGCGCAGCTCATATGGGTCAGCACACCGCCGAGTTTTTAGGAGAGATAGATTATGGCATCTTTGATAGAACTAAGGAATATAAGTAAGTCCTTTGATGAGACCTTGGTCTTGGATGACTTCAGTCTTTCCGTTGAGGAAAACGAATTCATTACACTTCTCGGTCCATCCGGATGCGGAAAGACCACGACCTTGAGAATCGTCGGTGGATTTGAAAAGCCCGATGAGGGGCGCGTATACTTTGAGGGAGTCGATATAACAGACGTTCCTCCGAACAAGAGGCCGATAAACACGGTGTTTCAGAAATACGCTTTGTTTCCGCATATGAATGTGGGACAAAACGTTGCCTTTGGTTTAAAGATAAGCGGTAAGACAGATCAATACATCAAGGACAAGGTGAAATACGGCTTAAAGCTCGTCAACTTGGAAGGCTACGAGAATAGGAGAATCGATCAGCTATCAGGTGGACAGCAGCAAAGAATCGCTATGGCGAGGGCCATCGTAAATGAGCCAAAAGTGCTGCTCCTGGATGAGCCTCTGGGTGCGCTTGATTTAAAACTTCGTCAGGAAATGCAGTACGAGCTCATCAAGCTAAAGAATGAGCTTGGAATCACCTTCCTCTATGTAACTCATGACCAGGAAGAGGCGCTCACGATGAGCGACAAGGTCGTCGTAATGAACGGTGGTTATATTCAGCAGATGGGAACACCGGAGGAAATATATAACGAACCGGAAAACGCTTTTGTTGCCGACTTTATTGGTGACAGCAATATCCTTGATGCCGTTATGGTAGAGGACAAGGTAGTTAGGATTGGAGAAACCGTCTTTGAATGCGTAGACACCGGCTTCGGAACAAACAGACCGGTCGACGTCATGATTCGCCCCGAGGACATAATAATAAGGGAACCGGGAAAGGGAAGAGTAGACGGCGTCGTCACGCATAATATTTTCATAGGTGTCTATTACGAGATGGAAATCGAGGCCGGCGGATTCACTTGGCTCGCTCAGAATACAACCAGCTATCCTGTTGGAACCGAGGTCAGCATAGACGTCATTCCGTTCAACATTCAGATAATGCATAAACCAAAGACCAAGGAAGAGGAGGCAATCGAGGTAGATGTATAAAAAATCCTTTTCCATACCATTCATAGTATTCGTAATAGCGGGAACGATTATCCCGCTGTTTGTCATTGCATTCTACGGTCTCACCGATAGAAGCGGTGCTTTTACAATAGATAACATCATAGCGATAGGTGGCTCGGAACACGCGAAGGCGCTTTGGCTTTCGCTTCTTCTTGCCTTTGTGAGTACGCTCATTTGCCTAATCCTCGCGCTTCCTCTTGCTCTCATTTTAAAGGACAGCAAGCTCGGCAAGAAGGGCTTCATGGTATTCATCTTCGTTCTTCCGATGTGGATGAACTTCCTTCTAAGGACCATGGCCTGGAGGGTGCTTCTTGAAAGAGGAGGACTTATTAACGATATCCTCTCGGTTCTGCATCTTCCTTCGCTTCAGATAATCAATACGCCGGCTGCCATTGTTCTCGGCATGGTCTACGACTTCCTACCGTTCATGGTTCTTCCCATTTACAATGCCATGCTAAAAATAGATAAGGATGTGATTGAGGCCGCCTACGATTTGGGAGCAAAGAAATCAAAGGTCTTTACGAGCGTAATACTCCCGCTTTCGGTTCCCGGAATCGCAAGCGGAATAACCATGGTATTTGTGCCGTCGCTTACAACCTTCGCAATTTCAAATATGTTGGGCGGAGGAAAAATCAATCTCATAGGAAATATCATTGAGCAAGAATTCACAACGATGGGTAACTGGAACCTTGGCTCCGGACTTTCTCTCGTCATGATGATTTTTATCTTGGTCAGCATGGCCCTACTTTCAAAGCTTGATAAAAACGGAGAGGGGGTTCTGATGTAATGGTTAAAATTATAAAGAACATGTACCTCGTTTTGATTTTGCTCTTTCTTTATCTTCCCATAGGAACATTGATAGTTCTGTCCTTCAACAAGAGCAAATCCATGTCGGTATGGACCGGATTCACAACAAGCTGGTACAGCGACATGTTCAGAAACTCGCAGATAATGGAGGCAATCTGGAATACGTTTTCCATCGCGATTTCTTCTGCGATAATTGCAACTATAGTAGGGACTCTTGCCTGCATGGGAATTATGGCAATGGGAAAGAGGAGCAAAAACGTGCTTCTGGGAGTAAACAATATCCCGCTTCTAAACGCTGATATAGTAATCGGTATTTCCCTCATGATGACCTTCCTTGTCTTTGGAATTTCACTATCCTGGGGAACGGTGCTTCTTTCCCATGTGACGTTTGGAATTCCGTATGTGCTTCTTTCGGTACTGCCAAAGTTCAAGCAGCTGACTCCCAACGCATATGAGGCTGCGCTCGATCTTGGGGCAACTCCAAGCTATGCATTCAGGAAGATTGTGCTTCCGGATATTGGACCCGGAATAGTTTCCGGTTTTCTTCTGGCGTTTACCATGTCTGTAGATGACTTTGTAATAACACACTTTACCAGGGGCGCCGGAATAAACACGATTTCAACTCTAATCTACAGCCAGGTTAAGGTTGGAATAAGGCCAACGCTCTTCGCATTGTCAACAATAATCTTCATTGTGGTTTTGATAGTGCTTATCGTAGCCAACATTATATCCAATAGGAAAATTGCTAAGGAAACCATTTAATAAAGTAATTCAAATAGATGATATCTGTAGTCGAAAAAGGAGAAAGTAGAATGAAGGGAATGAAAAGAACCGGTAAATTGGTTTTGGTGCTCGCGGTTTTGATGGTCTTTGTGCTTGCGCTTACAGCTTGCGGTGGAAAGAGCAGTGAAAACGGCGAGGTCAGAGTTTACTGCTTTGGGGATTACATCGATCCCGATTTGATTGGTGAGTTTGAAGCGCAAACGGGAATCAAGGTCATCATGGATACCTTTGATACCAATGAAGAAATGTATCCTGTGATAGCGAACAAAAGTGTTGAATATGACGTGATTTGCTGCTCCGACTACATGATTGAAAAGCTAATCTCCGAGGGACTCCTTTATGACTTCTCCGCCGGTTCTGTGGGCCCTCTAAACGATATGGAAAACTACGGCAATTTGGATGAAAAGTATCTGGCAATAGCTGAAGTATGTGACCCGGGAAATAAATTCGCAGTTCCGCATACCTATGGTACTCTCGGAATTATGTATAATACTGAGAACGTGGCAGAGGGTGAAATCACATCCTGGAATGATCTTTGGAACGAGAAGTATTCTCAGCAGATAGTTATGCCGGACAGCATGAGAGATACCTTTGCAATCGCGCTAAAGGCAAAGGGTTATTCTATCAATACCACCAACGAAGCGGAAATCCAAGAGGCGACCAAATACCTCGAAGAACAAAAATCGCTGGTTTATACTTATGCGAACGACTCGGCGAGAGACCTTGCAATCGGAAACTCTGCAGATGTAGTCGTGGTTTGGAATGGCGAGATTCTGTATTCACAAGAGGAAAACGAGAACCTGGAATTTGTTATTCCTGAGGAAGGTACGGAAGAATTCATGGACCTTTGGGCTGTTCCTCAATATGCGGAAAACGTAGAGAATGCAAAGGCTTGGATCAACTTTATGCTGAGCGAGGAAGCCGCTCTTAAGAACTATGAGTATTTGACATATTCCATCCCGAACAAGGCAGTTATTGACGAAGTGTCGTCGGACGAAAAGATTATGAGTTATCTGTTCCCTGATGAAAGCGTCCTTTCAAAATGCGAGACACTAAAAAGCCTCGGCTCCGAAAACGATGACATGTATAGTAAGTATTGGAAGGAGTTCAAGGCGGAATAGATAGGGCACCTTTATTGATAGTTGATAAAGGATAGTTGAAGGCGGACCTTGTATGCTGGGCTACGTTAATATTATTAAAAGCGCTCTTAGCGAAGAGGAATATGATACATATAACGGATACTACTGTGGTGTCTGTAAGTCGATAGGAGCAAGGCATGGCCAGTTTCCAAGGCTTGCATTGTCGTATGACATAGTATTCCTTGCTTTAATATTATCGTCGCTCAATTCGGAAGAAGACATAATCGAAAGAGAACATTGCATCATTCATCCTATAGAGAAGAAACCAACGATCAAAAACGATGTTGCCGTTGATTATGCTGCGGACATGCTCCTTATCTTGGCGTACTATAATTTCCTGGATGACAAGAATGATGAGCACAAGATTAGGGGCTCACTCGGAAGCGGAATGCTTAGCGGTTCCTATGCCAAGCTAAAGAAGACATATCCCGATATAGTTAAGGCTATTGAGAGCAATCTCTCCAAACTCTCGGAACTCGAAAGAGCAAAGTCCGGGAGCCTGGACATGACCTGTGCGGCTTTTGGTGATGTGCTGGGTGCGGTCTTTTCCGGATGGGAGCTCTATCAAAGTGGTGACGTCATTTCAGGTGATGAGACGAGCCCGAGATACCGCATTTTGGAAGGGCTCGGACGTAGCCTCGGGAAATGGATCTATCTGATGGATGCCTTGGATGACTTGGAAAAGGACAAGAAATCCGGAAGCTATAATCCTTTGATATACAGGGACAGGGGAGCCGATGGACTCAATGATCTCTTGTATAATTATCTGGGTGACGTATCGAGTGCAATTGACCTATTGGAAATAAGGAAGAATAAAGGTATAATAGACAATATAGTCTGGAACGGACTTAGAGCCAGAACCGTAGTCATGCTGAACGGTGGCGAGGTGCCTGGTGAAGATGAAGGAGTAAACTTTGTTATAGAAGGGAAACAGCATGGACCCGTATAAAGTATTGGGATTAAAGAGAACTGCGACGGAAGAAGAAATCAAGGCTGCATACCATAAGCTTGTCAAGAAATATCATCCGGACAAGTATCAAAACAATCCTTTGGCAGATCTGGCCGAGGAGAAGCTGAGAGAGGTGAATGAGGCCTATGACCTTCTGATGAAGCCGACTACTACGACTTCATCCGGCTATGGAGGAAGCTCATATTCAGGTTCGCAAAATTCCTCATATGGGGGAAGCACATATAACCAGGGTTCATATACATATGGAAATTATAATTCCGGATATGGCTATGACCATGGTCAGGGCGGTGGCGGATACAGTACCTATTCAAACGCCCAGAATTCCAGTCACTATAACGTCAGGGAGGCTCTGGACAGAAACCAGCTGTCACTCGCCGAGCAGCTCCTGGCGGGCAGCGCAAATCGAGATGCCGAATGGTATTTCCTTGCGGGAGTTTTGTCGTATAAAAAGGGATATATCGATGATGCCCTCGGCAAGCTGAGCTATGCGATCAATATGCAGCCGAATAATGCCGAGTATAGAAGTGTTTATCAGCAGGTTAGGGGAACAGGTGCGATTTATCAGACGACGAGCAACAGGCGCGGATACAATAATTCCAGCATGTGTTCGGACCTGATTATGTGCTATTGCTGCTCTAGTTTAATCTCGCCTTGCTGGTAAATATAATTCCTATGAGAAAAAAAGCTGAACTTATGACAACCGATGATGTACTTAGAGCTCTTAAGCGAATTGCACATCAGATTGCAGAGAGGAACAAGGGCGCGGAGAACGTGGTTATTTTGGGAGTCCATAAGGGTGGAGTTCCGATAGCAAAGCAACTTTCGGGCTTTCTTTCCGCAATCGAGGGAGTGGAGGTCCCATGTGGGATTTTGGATATAGGTCATTATAGAGACGATTTGGACACCAATGAGGATGGAACGAAGATATATATCAATGAGGAATCAGAAACGGCGATACCTTGTGATATAACGGGCAAAGATGTCATCTTGGTTGATGATGTCTTCTATACCGGAAGGACTGCGAGAGCAGCCTTTGATGCTCTTTCCGATTATGGCCGAGCTGGGACGATTCAGCTCGCTGCTTTAGTGGACAGGGGACATAGAGAACTTCCGATACGCGCAGACTATGTTGGAAAGAACGTACCGACATCCAAGGTCGAAACAGTAGTTGTTGAATTCGATGATGTAAACAAGGGACTCCATGTGAATATCTACGAAGTTTGAATCAAAGGCCGCAAGGCCTTATTTTTATAGAATTAATCCGCGAACAAAATTTACGAACTCTTGTTTACATTTTGTTCGTCCTGTGTTATAATGTAAACGCATATGAATAGAATCCCCATATTTCAATAATCCATCTATACAAAAGGAGACGAAAAATGTCAAAGGCTAAGGAAAAGGCTCAGGCCAGGGAACAAAAGATTCTCGCATTTATGAGAGACGAAGTGAGGAGGCGCGGATATGCGCCAACTGTAAGAGAAATAGGAGGCGCACTTGGCATCAAGTCGACATCCACAGTTCATAAGGACATCGAAAGTTTGGCAAATCAGGGGTTCATCAGAAAGGATCCTGCCAAGCCGAGAGCTCTTGTTCTGACTGAGAAGGGACTTGGAGACGACAGGTCTAAGAACACAGCCGGCTTTGCCAATGTATCACCGATTTACGAAAACACAGTCGAAGTTCCGATAATAGGGAATATCGCTGCGGGAACTCCGATTCTTGCAGAGGAAAATATTGAAGACACATTCCAGATGCCTTCACGCTATGTCGATGGAACTACATTCATGCTCAAGGTTCGAGGCGAAAGCATGATTGAAGCCGGAATCTTTGACGGAGACCTTATCTTGGTTGAACAGAAAGACACAGCCAAGAATGGAGACATAGTTGTTGCCATGGTTGACGGATTTGAAAGCGAAGCGACGGTAAAGACCTTCTATAAGGAAGATGGTCATATAAGGCTTCAACCTGAGAACCGCACAATGAGTCCTATCATCGTTCAGGACGCAAAGGTGCTGGGACTTGTAAGAGGAGTATTCAGGTATTACAACTAAACTGCTAATCGAAAACACCATTTGTAAAGCCGCATGGGCAGAACTAAGGAGATTAATAAAAAAAATCACTTTCTTTGGGTTGTAATCACCCTTGTTATAGCCGGTATCACAATAGCTGCTGTTTTTTCCAGAAGTGAAACAATGACTGTGGAGGAACTCCACGATTTGTTTTGGGACGGCCACCCGGGCTACCTCATACTGGCTTTTTTTTGCATGCTTGGGTATATGGCTTTTGAGGGGTTCTCTCTAAATCAACTTTTAAAGGCCTCGGGGCTTAAGACAAATCTGAGACAGGGCTTTGTATATGGAGCGGCAGATGCCTATTTCTCAGCCATAACCCCATCGTCCACAGGAGGACAGCCGGCAGTGGTATACTTCATGGTTACGTATGGAGTGCCTGTCGCGACTGCTATCGCAATCTTGGTCATAAACCTCATACTTTACAATGTTTCCACGGTCGTTTTGGGTCTTCTCGTTGTGATTACGCATCCCGAAATCTTTCTATCCTTCAATTATCTATCAAGAACGATAATAGTCGTTGGTGGACTTGTCATAACATGTTTGGCGATAGCGCTTATCCTGCTCCTGAAAAAGGGAGAATGGATGGCCGGTGTTTTGAGAGGGCTTGTAAATATCCTTTATAAAATCGGCATCATTAAAAATCCGGATAAGTTATTAGAACGAATTGAAAGCTTGGAAGAGGACTACGGTGAAGCGGAGAGGCTGATGGAAGGGAAACCTTTGGTCCTTCTAAAATCCGGAATCTACAATATGCTCCAGAGAATATCTTTGATACTCGTTCCGGTATTTATGGATATGGCAATAGTGAACTCCACCGGTCGGCCATTTACCGTTTGGGCTGTTCAATGCTATGTTGCGGTAGGGGTTAATTGCATTCCAATTCCGGGCGCAATGGGCGCATATGACTACCTGATGATAGACGGATATCATGACCTTATGTCGCCCGAAAGAGTCTATAGACTGGCCTTGCTCTCGAGAATGATGTCCTTCTACCTTTGCGTCATAGTATCGAGCATAATTGTTTTGATAGCGTACCTTAGAACGATTGACCGGAAAAACCGAAAATAATGTGCTCAAATGCTTGCAATTACTTGCTTGCTGTGTTATATTTATTTGGTTGTAATTATACTTTCACTTAGTTTTACGATACTCCGACGGAAACTCGGTGAAAGCGGATTAAAGAAAAGGAGAATAAAATGATTACGAAAGAAGCAAAAGAAGCAATTATCAGCGAATATGCGACCAAGTCGGGAGACACAGGTTCCCCTGAAGTTCAGGTAGCAGTACTGACCGCTCGCATCAATGACCTTAACGAGCATCTGAAGGTTCACAAGAAGGACCACCATTCCAGAAGAGGTCTTCTCAAGATGGTAGGTAAGAGACGTAACCTTCTTAACTATTTGAGAGAAAAGGACATTGAAAGATATAGAACTCTCATTGCTCGTTTGGGATTGAGAAAATAGTATCAAGAAATAGCGAGGCGATGTCCTCGCTATTTTGCATGATAGACAAATTGTTATAGCCATTGGAAGAGTAATGAATAAACAGGAAGGAGTTGTTTATTAAATGGCAAGATTTACAGATTATAGAACATTCAAGACAGCAGTAGGAGGAAGACTCCTCGAATTGCAAATCGGAAACGTCGCAGAACAGGCAAACGGACAGTGCTGGGTCAAATATGGTGATTCGGTAGTAAACGTCACAGCTTGTGCATCAAAGGAAGCGAGAGCAGACATTGACTTCCTGCCGCTTTCTTGTGAGTACGAAGAGAAAATGTACGCATTCGGAAAGATTCCGGGTGGTTTTATCAAGAGGGAAGGCCGTCCAAGCGAAAAGGCTACACTGAGCTCTCGTTTGATGGACAGACCTCTAAGACCTCTTTTCCCAAAGACATACCACAACGACATCGTTGTAGTTGCAACCGTTCTCAGCGTTGACCTCGATTGTGAAACCGACATCATGGCAATGATTGGTTCCTCGGTAGCGCTTGCAACATCGGATATTCCGTGGGATGGCCCGACAGGTTCGGTAAGAGTAGGTCGCGTTGATGGTAACTTTGTTATCAACCCGACATTGGCACAGAGAGAAAAGTCCGACATCAACCTGACCGTAGCAGGAACCAAGGAAGCCATCATGATGGTAGAAGCAGGTGCTCAGGAAGTTCCTGAAGACGTAATGCTCGACGCAATCTTCTTTGGTCATGAAGAAATCAAGAAGATCGTTGAATTCATCGACGAGGTTGTTGCAGAAGTCGGAAAGCCTAAACAGGAACTCGTTGAGAAGGAACTCCCGGAGGGATTGGAAGAGGCTGTAAAGGCCTATGGCGAACAGAAAATGATAGATGCAATTCATACGGTAGAGAAGCAAGAGCGCCTCGCCAATATGGATGCAGTTGAAAAGGATGTCAAAGAGCATTTTGCTGAAGAATATCCCGATAATATCCCAGACATTTCAGGCATCATGTATACAATCAAAAAGGAAAATGTCCGCAAGATGATTTTGGATGAAGGAATTCGTCCTGACAATCGTAAGGTTGATGAGATCAGACCGGTTTGGTGCGAGACAAGTGTGCTCCCGAGAGTACACGGAACAGGACTCTTTAAGCGTGGACAGACACAGGCTCTCTCTTGCTGCACATTGGCTCCACTGAGCGAGACCCAGACAATCGACGGCATCACTGAGCAGACCGAAAAGAGGTATATGCACCACTATAATTTCCCGGGATATTCAACGGGTGAAGCTAAGGCTCCGAGAAGCGCCAGCCGCAGAGAAATCGGACATGGTGCGCTTGCTGAAAGAGCGCTTCTGCCGGTTCTTCCATCAGAAGAAGAATTCCCATACGCAATCCGTGTGGTATCGGAAATCATGTCATCCAACGGTTCCAGCTCCATGGCTTCAACATGCGGATCCACTCTTGCACTCATGGATGCAGGTGTTCCAATCAAGCGCCCGGTTGCCGGTATCGCAATGGGACTTATCGAGAGAGTTAATGAGGACGGAACCAGTGACATGGTAGTTCTCTCCGACATCCAGGGAATGGAAGACTTCCTGGGCGACATGGACTTCAAGGTAACCGGAACAGAGGTCGGCGTAACAGCACTTCAGATGGACATCAAGGTTCACGGTCTCTCCAGAGAAATTCTTCAGCAGGCACTTACTCAGGCTAAGGAAGGTCGTATGCATATCATGGGCATCATGCTCGAGGAACTTGCTGAACCGAGAGCTGAGCTTTCCAAGTATGCTCCGAGAAGCATCTCCATGAATATCGATCCTGAGAAGATTCGCGTGGTCATCGGAAAGGGCGGCGAGACAATCAACCGCATCATAGCAGAAACCGGGGCCAAGATCGATATCGATGACAGCGGCCTTGTTACAATCTATAGCGTTGATATGGAAAGCGCAAATGCTGCCAAGCTCGAAATCGAACTCCTTACAAAGGACGTTGAAGTCGGCGAAGTATATATGGGCAAGGTAACCAGAATCATGAACTTTGGTGCCTTCATAGAGATTCTACCGGGCAAGGAAGGTCTGCTCCATATATCCAAGATGGCAAAGACCAGAGTAGAGAAGGTAGAAGACGTTATGAAGGTCGGAGACGTAGTCGAAGTCAAGGTTGCGGAAATCGACAATCAGAACAGAATCAACTTGCTACGCGCAGATCTGTAGTATAAATGCAAACCATAAATCTTCTTACGTAAGCGATATAGTGGGCGATAAATCATGAAAGAAGAAATTCAACAGGAAAAAAAGGATGTGCGATTTTTTCCGATATTCATAGCGGCAACGCTGGGCGTAGTACTGGAAATCATCGCCATCCTTGTAGATGAGATAGTTGTTGGCAATCTTTTTACCGATGATTCTTTTGCGTCGGTAAATCTTATAGAACCATACACATATTTTGAGACGTTTTTGGCGTATCTGATCAGCGTTGGCGGAGCGGCGCTCATAGTAAGAGCACGAGGCGCGGGCGACTATGAGAAAATGAACAATCTGTTCAGTCAGACGATGATTCTGTGCGCAGTGTTCGGAATAGGGCTAACAGCGATATATGTTGTTTTTACGCCTCAGCTGGTTCAGTTCGTAGCGGATGACCCTGACGTATACCAGGATGCTTTCGACTATTTCACCTACATGAGATTCTATCCACTGGTAGATATCTTTGATACGTTTTTCTTCACATACGTGCTTTATCGTGGTGGCTATGTCCACTTCTATATTGCAATCGTTACCCGTATAGGATTAAACGCATTTCTTTCGTGGCAGCTCGGTTCAGTGATGGGACTCGCAGGTATTGGCCTGGCGTCCATTATCTCGCTCTTGGTGGCTGTGCTGATCAAGATGACATTCCTGTTTTCGAAAAAACACGGGCTTGAGTTCAAATTGTATTTCAATCTCCGGGAAGCTCTTTCAATCGCATGGCTGGGTTTTCCGGAGAGTGCACTCTCCATGTTCATAGTCATAATGGAACTCATCGTTAACCGCTTTACTCTTAGGAGCTATGGCGCTGCCGGAGTTGCTGCTGTTGCGGTGCTTATAAATATCTTTGAGTTTGTCTTCTATTTGAGCGAAGGTCTGAGCGAATATGTAATTGTGTCCGTGAATGACAGCATAGGAAAACTAAGCAGCAAGAGCATGGATCGAGCTATCAAAACTACCAAGAGGTCAGCATTTATTGAGGGTGCAGTTCTAATTGCACTTGTAGTACTTGGGGCAAATGTATTACCGGAAGCCTTTGATATAGACAATCCGGAAACTGCCAGTCTTGCGACGTCCATGTTATACATACTCGCACCGACAGCAATATTTATCTGCCTGACAAGAGTAACTGCAATTTTCTATCAATATACTAAAAGAATACCGAGAACGATTTTGTTATTTGGTATGGCTATAGCGGCCCTGCCTTCCGTCTTTACATTAGTCTTAGGACAAATATCGATAAAAGGAATCGCAGTAGGTATGTCATTGGGACCATTTGCAGCTATAGCATTAATGTACTTATACGTACGTTTCGTAAAAAAAGAAAAACTATTCGACTATTCGAATATGCATCTAAATTGACATTGTTTGAGTGACAGGGTATATACCTTTTTGCGAAAAGGGGGTATTTGCAAATGAAAGTTAGGACCGCACGTCAACAGACATTGATGTCGAAAAAATACTACTCAATGCTTCTTGGTGGGACTCTGACCATGGTGATGACATCCTTTCTTTTGATGTCGGATTCAATAATTGCCGGTGCCTTTCTTGGCTCCGATGCAGTTCAAGGAATAACCTTAGTGACCCCACTGTTTTCACTCGGCTCTTTCTTTGGTTCTGTTATTTCCTTGGGAGTTCCAATTCTATATTCGGCAGAGATGGGAAAGTTCAACAAAGACGGCGCAGACCGGGTATTCGGCTTCGGCCTATTAATGTCCGTTGTCGTTGCTATTGCAATGTTTGCCTTAACATGGCTTCTGGGAGATATGTATCTCCGAAGCTACTCCGTTTCAGAAGAGGCCCTTGCTCAGGCCAGGGATTATCTGTTCTGGATGCGT
This sequence comes from uncultured Clostridia bacterium, assembly GCA_947302715.1. GTDB lineage: Bacteria > Bacillota > Clostridia > Peptostreptococcales > Anaerovoracaceae > Eubacterium_B. Next base: position 29,820 of record CAMYVY010000015.1, on the reverse strand, counting down.
TTTACCATCGCTCTTATGCCTCTACAGATGTTCTTCGCTGCCACGGTTTACGGTGATGGTGATGAGACTATAGAAACAGCTGCCCATGTGGTGCAGGGGCTTGGTAATATCATTTTTTCCATTATTTTAAGCAGAATAATGGGAGTCAGTGGTATAGGCTTTGCGTCATTTTTATTCCTGGCTATCTCTATTTTGGTTCTCCTCCTCCATTTCTTTAAAAAGAGCAATACGCTTCACTGGAACTTGTTTTTCTCTTTTGATATTGCAAAGAAAGTTGTTAAGTACAGTATCATCGATTCAAGTTCTTATCTGTTTATAGCCATACTGACCTCTGTCTTCAATGCTTTTGTAAGTTCGGAGTTTGGTCCAGAATACCTGATTCTGGCTTCGGCTATTACTCTTTGTCGTGAGTTCCATTTGTTATTCGATGGAATAGGAGAGGCGGTAGGACCTATTTTCAGTGTCTATGTAGGTGAGGAAAATCACGACGGTCTACGCACCAGTTTTTCTTTGGCAAACAAAACAGCCATTGTGGAGGGGGTTATTGTTACCTTGGTTATGCTTATTGTTGCGCCCTTTATTCCTCGCATTCTTGATGTAACCGATCCGGAACTTGCAAACTGGGTAATCCTGGGTGTACGATTGATATCGATAGGATCTATTTTCATAAGCATTCTATACTTGCTTACATCCTACTATATGGTTGTTGACCAGATTATGATTGGTGTAGTAGCTTGTGCCCTGCGAGATGCGGTGCTGAGTATTGCACTTGGAGTGATCATGGGAAAAGCCTTCGGGATTACCGGTATGTTTATCGGTTTAGGCATCGCACCCATCATCGCATACGTATTGTTTATCGTTTTTCTTCGAATGCGTTATGGGAAGGACGATTGTCCTCTGCTTCTTTCAAAGGTTCCCGGAGATGATTCCGCCTATAACTTCAATATCGAAGTTGAGCCGGAGCAAATTATTGCTCTTCAAAAGGAGGTGGAAGCTCTCCTTATTGAAGAAAAAGTTGACCGTAGGACAATCGGAAAAATTAAATTGCTGGTTGAGGAATTGTACATGCTAATTCGTGAAAAAAACGAAGAGAAGCATGTGCTTAGTGAATTTACAATTTTCATTCATCCTGATAATATAAAGATAATAACCAAAGACAATGGGATACTATTCGATATATCCCAGGAAGATGTCAGCGTAACGTCAATTGCATCCTTTGCTGTCTCAGCATACATGGAAAAGCTTGGTGAGGATAGACATCATCTAACAACTATGAGCTTTAACCGAAGTGCATTTATCATAAAGCCGGACAGCACAGTATAACCTGAGATTGCAGAGTAAAGTCCGGAATAACCGGAGATTGCGGAATAAAGTCCGGAATAACCTGAGATTGCGGAATATAGCATAGGACAGATACGGGAAATGAAGAAAAAACATGTTGACTACAGTTTAATAGCTGGCTTGAGTTTTACCATCGTATCGGCGTTGCTCATTGTTGCTTTAAGTTTTCCATTTGGTACGCAAGAGAGAGTTCAGCCCTTTACGTATTATTTAGGCATAGATGCCATGGGGGCACTTGCCTGTGCCGGCCTGTTTTACGGCACCATGAGGGATAGTGGGGATGGAACCGGTAATTTTAGAAAGCTGATTGTACTTGTCAGTGCCTGCTTTTTAGTCAATGAACTGGTTATTATCACGCTACTTTTGCCGGAGCAAAGTTCGCTCTGTTTCACATTCTGCCTTCTCAGTAAGCTGATTGATCTTATAATAATCATTTATTTCTACAAATATACGCAGGAAACCTTGAAATATGAGGGCAAGTTTGCAAAATGGGTAGAAATAGTCATTCCCGTTTTGTTTGTTCTTCAAACCCTCTTCCAGTTATCAAACATCTTCTACCCCGTGACCTTTTTCATGGATGAAACGGGGATGTATCAGGAAACTAATCTTATTAGATTAGAAGATGTTTTCTTTTTTGTAGCAGCTATTTTAACCACGATACTGATTATCAGAAGCAACAATCTTCGCAATCAAAAGATTGCGGCCCTTACCTTTATACTTCTACCTCTCATCGAAAATCTTCTGTTTGGAGGATTCGGCAATTCCGGCCAGTACGGAATGGTACTGATGTCTTTGATTATTATGTATTGCGTAATATTCAATGTGAAGAATAGGGAGCTCCTATCCACACAGACGGATTTAGGAATTGCATCCAAGATTCAGATGGGGGCACTGCCTCCTGCAGCCCCTGAGTTTGCCAACCATCCTAATATTAGCCTAAGATGCAGTATGGATACCGCCAAGGAAGTAGGTGGTGATTTCTACGATTACTTCCAAATTGATGACAATCGCATATGCTTCTTGATTGCCGACGTATCCGGCAAAGGAACGCCTGCGGCACTATTTATGATGACGACCAAAACGATGATCAAGGACTATGCGTTGACCCATGATAGTACGTCAGATATCTTTAACGCTGTTAACGAACGTCTCTGCGAGAACAACGACGAAGGTATGTTTGCTACCGCTTGGATTGGAATTTTGGATACCCGGACGATGACGCTCCAATATACAAATGCCGGACATAATTATCCGATTATCCAGCGCCGCGACGATCCCTGCGCGCTCATGGAGAAGGTGCATGGAGTTTTCCTTGCAGGATTTGATTTTACTGTCTACCTGCATGATGAAATACAGCTTGAACCGGGAGATAGGCTGCTTCTATATACTGACGGAGTGACAGAGGCTCATGATAAGAAGGGTAATCTTTATGGAACGGACCGTCTCGAGAATGTCCTGGAAAGGACCAGATCTTCTTCGGGAGAGCAGGTGCTAGAGAGTATCCTTGATGACGTTAGTGTTTTTTCTACTGGTGTTCCCCAGTTTGACGATATTACAATGGTAGTTTTAACAATCAAGGAATAGGAGATTCAAAATGACGCTAAATACAAAAAGAGATGGAAGCAGTCTCACAGTTCTGTTATCGGGAGAACTCAATACATTGACAGCCCCGGAACTGTCTGCTTTGTTGGACAATGAGCTAAAGGATGTGGATGATTTAACTTTGGATTTTACGGAATGTGACTACGTATCATCTGCGGGCATCCGAGTGCTTCTGGCTACATTTAAGCAAATGAAGGCGGCCAAGGGCGCAATGTGCCTTGCAAATGTAGGCGAAAACTTCATGGATGTACTTAAGAATACAGGTCTTGACGCTGTCTTCGATATGAAGTAGAAATTATCTATTTAAAAAGGACTAGACCTTATGGCTTTAGAACAAATACTTAAGATTCAGGCAACCATAGAAGGTATGGACGAAGTTCTTGCCTTTGTTAGTTCCATCCTAGATGAGTATGGCTGTACAGACCATGCCCGTACACAGCTTCGCATGGCCATGGAAGAACTGTATGTTAATGTGGCTCACTACGCATATCCCTCAGGAGAGGGATGGGTGGAAATAAGGGGAAGTGTAGATGGTGACGTGGCTACATTTAGGCTTATAGACGGTGGGACACCCTTTGATCCACTGGAAAAACCGGATCCTGACATTATGCTTTCAGGGGAAGAACGTAGGATTGGCGGTCTTGGAATCTATATGGTAAAGACCATGGTGGACAAGTTAGAGTATGAATATCGTGATGGATGCAATTGCTTGACTCTTCGAAAAAAGCTCTGATGGAATTAGCTCTGCCTCTAAGTGATTTAGCATTCTAAAAAGCGGGTTATAATCCAAAATGCAGATAGAAAAGGGGATGTCGCATGGGACATCCCCTTAATTAAGCTATTATTAGCCAAAATATCTTTTTAGTAGTCCTGCGAAGCCCTTTCCGTGGCGAGCTTCGTCGCGGCCGATTTCATGAACGATGTCATGAATGGCATCGAGGTTGAGTTCCTTTGCCTTCTTGGCCAGGTCAACTCTTCCCTGAGTTGCGCCGTATTCAGCATCAGCTCTGAGCTCGAGGTTTTTCTTGGTGCTGTCTGTCAGAACTTCTCCGAGAAGCTCTGCGAAGTGAGCAGCATGCTCAGCTTCTTCCCAAGCTGCTTCCTTGAAGAATGCTCCGATTTCAGGATATCCTTCTCTTATTGCAACTCTACCCATAGCGAGATACATACCTACTTCTGTGCATTCGCCCATGAACATCTCGCGAAGACCAGCCTTGATATCTTCCGGAGCGTCGCTTGCTACTCCAAGAACGTGCTCAGCAGCCCAAACTTTTTCGCCTTCCTGCTTTGTGAATTTCTCTGCAGGAGCCTTGCAAACCGGACACTCTGCTGGTGGTTCATCGCCTTCGTGTACATGACCGCATACTTGACATACCCATTTCATAATTCGTTTCCTCCTATTTCATTTTGCATTTAATTAATAACTTTTAATTATCTTGCAAATAATCATCACCCAAATGAATTGGTGAAGATTATTTCATTTGCACTAAAAATATTTTACCACAGGAAAAAGAATTGTAAACATAAAAATGATAATTATTATCGTTTTTTTGTTTCTCGTCTTTACTAAATAATATATGGTATATATACTTGCATATATACTGCACCTATACTGCATCTATACTCGCAATTATATATAGTTGTATTGATGATTGTATTGACAATTGTATATATAATTGTATAATCGATTGTAGGAGGAGAGTCGAGGTAATCATTCGATCAAAGATGATATGAAGTATTATTCTATGCGAGAATTGAGCAATGACACCAAAATGGTATGTGAAGAGGTCAAAACTTATGGAAATGCAATGGTCACCAATAACGGAAAACCATCATTACTGCTTTTCGATGTGACGGATAAAGATCCCGAAGAGTTTATGAAAGCATTTATTCAAGCGAAGACAATGATGGCAGTTAACAAAATGCGTGCAATTGCCGCTGCAGAAGGTTATATGACAGATGAAGAAATTGATGCCGAAATCAAAGCGGCGAGGATGGAGCGCAGGGAGTACCTAAAAAAAGAAAGAGGGAATGAGCAGGCAAAAGAGAGACCGTTGAAGAAAGGGGCGGATACCAAATGATAGCGGTTATTGATACCAATGTTATTGTATCAGGCTTTTGGAGTAAAGATAGCAAGCCCCACACCATAATAAATCAAATAATATCCAATACAATTCAGGTGGCCTACGACCAGAGAATTATAGATGAATACCAAGAGGTTTTGTGCAGAGAAAAATTTAAATTCGATATTGAACTAGTTGAGGACTTCCTTGTTTCCCTGATTGGGGGTGGGTTGTCAGTTGTTCCATTACCAATTCTAAATGTAAAGCTGCCGGATGAAGACGATAGACCCTTTTATGAAGTGGCTAAGTTTATGAATTGTCCGCTTATAACTGGAAACAGCAGACATTACCCGAAGGATGATTTGATAGTGACTGTTTCGGAGTTTTGCGATATTTTGAATAATAAATGAGCCTTAAATCATTGAAAAATACTTGTACAAGTGATAAAATCTATAGGTTGAGTAGTAATAATTACTGCTTAAACTAATATTTGGTCATTTATGTTTTTGTTAAGATATAGTTTTATATTATTAAAAATACGGAGAAATTATGTTCGAGAGATTATCTGATCTTCCGGTAGCGGAAGTCCAAAACAAGCAGGCGCAAAAATGGAAGGAAGAAGACCTGCTAAAAAAGTGCGTAGAGACAAGGGAGGGGAGGACTCCTTGGATTTTCTATGAAGGTCCACCAACAGCAAATGGAATGCCCGGCATTCATCATGTCATGGCGCGTACGCTAAAGGATTCCGTATGTCGTTATTGGACCATGAAGGGCTATCAGGTCAATAGAAAGGCCGGATGGGATACACATGGACTTCCTGTAGAAATTGAAGTCGAAAAGACACTTGGAATGAACGGCAAGCAGGACATCGAGAAATACGGAATCAAGGAATTCAACGAAAGATGCCGTGAATCCGTATTTAAGTATACGAGTAAATGGCGTGAAATGTCCGAGCGTATGGCGTATTTGGTCGACCTGGATAATCCATATATCACTCTCGACAACAACTATATCGAATCCGGCTGGTGGATACTAAAGGAATTCCACAATGCCGGTCTAATCTACGAAGGTCATAAGATTCTTCCATATTGCCCGCGCTGCGGAACGGGTCTCGCTTCGCATGAGGTTGCCCAGGGCTATAAGGAAGTAAAGGTAATAACTCTGACCGTTAAATTCAAGAAGAAGGGGACGGATAACGAATACTTCCTCGCATGGACGACAACCGCCTGGACGCTGGCATCCAATACGGCGCTTACCGTTGGTCCTGACATGGACTACGTCAAGGTCAAGATGCTAACTGGCGACGATGAGGGCAATTATTTCTACCTGGCAAAGAACCTTGCAGACAAGGTTTTGGGCGAGGGTAATTATGAGGTCGTCGAAGAGATGAAGGGACGCGATCTCGAATACATGGAATATGAACCGATAATGCCGTTCCTGAATGAGTCGCTCGGTAACGATGTGAAGGCCTTCTTCGTAACGTGCATGGACTATGTAGGAGCTGAGGATGGTACGGGAATCGTTCATACTGCACCGGCCTTCGGTGAAGACGACTATAACTGCGGAGTTAAATATGATCTGCCGGTATTCCAGCCGGTAGACGAAACCGGAAAATATACCGTAACTCCATGGGCAGGTCGATTCATCATGGAAGACGGTCTTGATGTAGAGATCATCAAATGGCTCGGCGACAAGGTCTTTGCCAAGCAAAAGATGGAGCACAATTATCCTCACTGCTGGCGCTGCGGAACACCGCTCGTTTACTATGCTCGCAAGAGCTGGTACATCAAGATGAGCGACCTAAAGGATCAACTCGTAGAAAACAATAACAGCGTAAACTGGTATCCTGAATTCGTAGGAGAAAAGCGCTTCGGAAACTGGCTCGAGGAAGTCAAGGATTGGGCGATTTCAAGATCTCGTTACTGGGGTACGCCAATTCCTATTTGGCGCTGCGAATGCGGCGAGCAGGAGTGCATCGGAAGCAGGGCGGAGCTCGTAGAAAAGGCTATAGAGCCGATAGACGAGAGCATCGAACTCCACAGACCTTATGTGGATGATGTTCATCTCAAATGTCCGAAATGCGGAAAGCCGATGACCAGAATCACCGAGGTAATGGACTGCTGGTTCGACTCTGGTGCTATGCCTTTTGCTCAGTGGCATTATCCGTTTGAGAACAAAGAGGCCGTAGATAGCGGAGAGCTCTTCCCTGCAGACTTCATCTGTGAGGGCATCGACCAGACCAGAGGTTGGTTCTATTCGCTCATGGCCATATCCACATTCATCAAGGGCCAATCGCCATACAAGAATGTCTTGGTGAATGACCTCATCCTCGACAAGGATGGAAAGAAGATGAGTAAGTCCAGGGGAAATACCGTAGACCCGTTTGCTCTCTTTGATAAATACGGAGCAGACGCTACACGCTGGTATCTCCTTTCGGTATCTCCTGCGTGGACTCCGACCAAGTTCGACGAAGAGGGACTAAAGGATGTTGTAAGCAAATTCTTTGTTACACTGAAGAACGTATATAATTTCTTCGTTCTCTATTCCGAGCAGGATAACATCGGAATCGAGAACATCAAAGCTTTGGACGTTCCTTATGCAGAGAGACCTGAACTTGACAGATGGATCATTTCCAAATACAACAAGCTGATAAGAGACGTTCGTGAATACATGGATCAGTACGATCACATGAAGACGGTAAGGGCGTTAACCGAATTCGTGAGCGAGGACCTCTCGAACTGGTATATCCGTCGTGCGCGTCGTCGTTATTATGGCTCCGATATGACCCTGGACAAGCAGGCGGTATATTCTACGACCTACGAGGTGCTGGTCGGAGTTTCCGAACTCATGGCACCGCTCGCACCATTCCTCTCGGACGAGATTTACACCAAGCTGACCGGAGAGTACAGCGTTCATACGGCATATCTGCCTGAGGCTGATCTATCCCTGATAGACGAGCAGGTAGAGGAGAGAATGGACCTTGTCAGGACCATGGTTACCCTGGGCAGAGGAACTCGTGAGAAGGAGAGAATCAAGGTTAGACAGCCGCTCACGGAAATCCTGGTTGACGGAAAATACAAGGATACAATTGAGGACCTTGTACCGCTAATCAAGGAAGAGCTGAACGTAAAGAATGTCGTCTTTGCTGACGACCTCGATACATATATGGACTTCAGCCTGAAGCCTAATTTCAAGGAGGCCGGACCTGTACTCGGAGGTAAGATCAAAGCATTTGGTCAAGCTCTGTCAAAGGCTGATCCGAAGGCCTTTGTCGCAGAACTCGAAGCGAATGAGAAGGCTGTTCTCAATCTGGATGGCGAAGATACGGAAATCACCAAGAATCTGGTCGATGTTCGCATCAGCGCAAAGGAAGGCTTTGCTGTCGCCATGGAGAACAACGTATTCACAATTCTGGATACGACCCTTACGGACGAGCTTGTGAACGAGGGACTTGCAAGAGAGCTTATTTCCAAGGTTCAGCAGCTCCGTAAGCAGGCGGATTTCGAGATGATGGATAGAATCGATATCTATGTCGATGCGGATGAAGCTGTGATGAATGCAATCTCAATCCACGAGGACTATATCAAGGACGAGACATTGGCTGACAATATCTTTGATACTCCGGGTGAGCATGCTGGAGACGGTTCGGGCCTCGAGGCCTTTGATCTGAACGGCCACAAGACCGGAATCGAGGTACAGCGCAAATAGTAGAAACCGGGCGGTTCCGAGAGGAAACCGCCCTTTGATTATATTTGATGATATCCGTTTGTCTGTTTAACTTGATATGATTAATCTGTTGGATTGCACAATTTCAGAACTGGAGGCTTTGATGCAGGAACTTGGTGAGCCCAAATTCAGGGCGCGCCAGGTTTTTGAATGGGTTTATAAGGGCGTGAGCACCTTCGATGAGATGGCGAATCTTCCGAAGGCGCTCAGAACGAAGCTTTCGGAAACTGTTGAAATAGCGCTTCCGGAGGTCCTTGACATGCAAGTTTCAAAGACCGATGGAACGAGGAAATTCCTTTTCGGAATGCGGTCAAATAACAAGAACGTAGATGTGAAGGATGATAATTCTGGCGGTGAAGCCATTGAGTCCGTCTTTATGAAGTATAAATATGGTAATTCCATCTGCATATCTTCCCAGGCGGGCTGCCGTATGGGCTGCAAATTCTGCGCTTCGACCATGAACGGACTAACTCGGAATTTGACTGCGGGGGAGATGATCGGTCAAATCCTAAAGGTGGAACAAAGCATACGAAACGACGGGCGCATAGGACACATTGTCGTCATGGGGACGGGTGAGCCCTTTGATAATTACGATAATCTCGCAAAGTTCCTAAGTATAGCTCATGATCCTGCAGGACTTAATATAAGCATGAGAAATATAACTGTTTCGACATGCGGCGTTATCCCGGGGATCGAACGTTTTGCAGAGGATTTTCCGCAGACCAATCTGGCCATATCGCTTCATGCGACGACGGACGAGATGCGTTCTTCCATGATGCCCATAAACAACAGATACCCGTTGGATGAGTTGATAAATGCGGCAAAGAAATACACAGATAAAACGGGTAGACGCATAACATTCGAATATACGATGGTTAATGGTGTTAACGACAGCGATGATGATGCAATCAGGCTATCAAAGCTTTTAAAGGGGATGCTCTGTCATGTGAATATCATACCGCTTAACAAGGTAAACGGAACGGGGTTCGATACGGTCAGCAGAAAGAGAGCGACGGAATTCGCCAAGCTCCTTGATGGCTATCATATCCCCGCAACGGTAAGACGCGAGCTTGGATCCGATATTGATGCGGCTTGCGGTCAGCTTCGCCTTAAGCATAGATAGGTATCTATTTTTAGTGAAAATAATCGCAAATTCACATTGAAGCAAATCCTTCTATGTGATACAATATTTAAAATCATAATCTGAAAAAGAAAACGGAGGAAATTCGCCATGGTGAAATTATTGATCGGACATAAGGGTACGGGAAAGACCAAGCTTATGATTGAGATGGCTAATGATGAAATCGAAAGAAGTAATGGCAGTGTAATATTTATCAACAAGAACTCCCGCCTCATGTACGATCTGAAATATAGAATCAGAGTTGTCTGCATGGAGGACTTTGAGCACATTACAAACAGCGATGAGTATATCGGATTCATCTATGGTATTATCAGTTCCGACCACGATATTGAGACCATATACATTGACAGTATCTTAAAGCATGCTGATGTGACGCTGGGGGACCTTCCTGAATTCCTGACGAGATTGAAGAATATCTCCAAGAACTACGGAATGGACTTTGTCGTAAGCCTTTCTGCAGAACAGGAAGAAATGATCGGCGTAGACTTCAGTGAATATGAAATCGTAAACTAATTGATTAAAATTTGAGGCGGCTCTTGTGAGCCGCCTCTCTTTATTTTGCGTTGTTTATGTATTCGCTTATGTGATGCTGTACGATAGAGTAGGGGGAAGGTCCGGCATTTAGTAGAGCAGTGTTGAATTCCTTGGCGTTGAATTTGTCGCCCAATTCCTCTTCCGCTTTTTCGCGAAGCACAGCTATTAATTCGTATCCGTATCCATAAGGTGCATATGAAGTGGGAGTACATCTCAGGTAATCATAGATTTCACTGATGCTTGATTCATCCAAAGCATATCCCGCATCTGTGAAGAAATCGAGGGCATCGTCTTTGCTCCATCCTTCGTAATTGATACCGATATCAACCAAGATATAGGTGATGTAACCAAGCTGTGTATCTAAAATTGATATTTTCTTTGATGCTTCCTGTACTGAGTTCAGATAGTCCAAGGCTCCAAACTCGGCGTATACAGCATAGCCCTCCACATTTCCGTCAACGCTTAAGGTCTTCATGTAGTCGGAATGAAGATTGTCGTACATATAGGCATACTGATACATATGACCGGGGAAGCCTTCGTGTGTGATGGTTATATAGGAATCGATTGTTCCGACATCATCGTTGCTTGGATTGATTCTCATCTGCTGTTTGTGGTCTCCATCAAGAGGCGGTACCAGGAAGTATGCAGCCACATGCTTTTCGTCGAGCTTCTCTTCGGGATCGGCAGGTTCAACATTGTATTCCAGATTCTTAACCTCCGGATGATCCTTATACATTACACTCTTTACCTCTTCAAGAATCTCAAGATAGTCGGTATAACCGGTTGATTCTGCGATTCCGTCCTCCAAGCCTGTTGCAATTGCAAGAGCTTCCGGATGTGAGGTAAGATAATCATAGAAATCGTCCATATGTAATTCTTGGCGTTCCTCCAGGAAAGACTTCATTTCCTTCACGGAAACGTCCTTTAGTCCGAGAGAATAATTCATCATGACTTCGAAGTAATCCGCTCCGTTTGGGAATGCAGAGTAGCCCTCCGTATTGTTGTAACCATCCTTCATTTCGTTCATCGCATCCTTGATGCTCTGGAAGACCGGTAGATACGATTTTTCAAAGGCTTCAGATATTTGTGCCTTATATGATTCTCTGTTCTCCTGGGAAATTTCCTCGCGCTCATCTATTTTTTCGTGAAGTTTTGTTAATACGGAGCTATTCATACCAAGATTCAGGACATCGTCGCAAGCGGCAATCACAGTATCGAAATCGGTCATGAAAAGCTCTTTTTCCTGCTGAATCTTAGCATACTCGATGGCAGAATCAACATATTTCGGTAAGGAATTAATGAGGGTGATTATTTCCTGAACTTCCCTCTCGCTTCGCAGTTCAAATGTAGTCAAATATGTGATAATGTTCTGGTCCAAGCTATTAGGAGGAGCGAAGAGCTGTTCGTAATAATCGAATTTCTCATCGAGCAGCTGCAGGACGATATTGATTTCCCAATCGAGGGCATCGTATTCGTCTCTCTGCTCCCTGGTTAGCTTGCTTCTATCAAAACTCTCAAGCTTGGCCTTTAAATCCTGATAATAGGCTCTGTCCTCCGCATTCTTTTCCGGTGTGGAGGCCTCTCCGAATTCAATAGCGACATTGTCCATATTTAATCCGGCTGCTTCAGGATCAAGATAGAACATGTGCATGGTTATATAGCTGCTTTCTATGGATTCTTTATATTGGGCATCCACGAATTCAGCGAATTCCTTCACTACAGCTTCGTCTTCCACATAATTGGAGTCATCCTCTACAGGAAGCTCAATGTCAGTAGAAGTAGACGATTCGCCTTCGGCCTCCGTCTCTGCCTCACCTGAAGTATCGTTAGTATTCTCCTTCTTGGAGCACCCAGCAAGACTAAGCACCAAAGCTAAAATAACAATTATTGCAATAATTTTTTTCCTCATGGATAAACCCCTTATTATTAACTGCATAGACATTTGCGCCCTCAACCGCTCTCGCTTAAGTCCTCGCGTAGCGGTTCTAAGCTCGAACGTCGTTCAATCATAAATGATTGCCCTCGTTCTCACTAAGAACCGACGCTGCGGATGTCTCGGTCACAAACATCTATGCAGTTATCGCCTAACAAGAACTATTATAATTGTACACAGACTATATTGTAACACATGGAGGGAAAAATGTGTTACAATATTGTGTATGAACAGTAAACTGGATATGAAGGCGATTTGTGCATATTATAAAGATAGAGAGCGACTTCCAATTGGGAGACATCGCTATTTTTCAGTTTTGGCACCATTTGTGGAAGTGGACGGAGAGCTATGCCTTCTCTTTCAGCAGAGGGCGACGGGGAATATCATGAGCTCTGGGGAAATATGCTTTCCGGGAGGTCATATGGAGCCGGGTGAATCTCCAGGCCACTGTGCTTTAAGAGAAACCGAGGAAGAGATGGGAATTCCTAGGGAGAAAATTAGATTCGTAGGTCGGGGAGATACGCTAAAGGGGTTTTCGGGCTACACTCTTTATACTACAATCGGAGAGATAAAGTACGAGGACTATTTAAACATGTCGCTGGAGCCTACGGAGGTTGCGGAGGCGTTTTTGGTCAAAGTCTCCGAATTTCTGGAAAAGGGTCCCTATATTTATGAGTCCGACGTGATAGCAGATAGAAGCGACTTTCCTTATGAGCTTGCCGGAATCAGTGAAGATTATCCATGGAGCATGGGAAAGTGGGATACCGTTATTTACAACGTAAACGATATTAACGGTGTCCACCGAATAGTTTGGGGAATAACCGGTGGTTTAGTAAGACATATCATGGATCAGATTTCCGAGATTTCGGAGGGCTATAGATAAGATAATCGAAGTATGATTAGTGGAGTTTTCGAGAAAAAAGCGATGGTTGCAATGAGTGGCGGCGTCGACAGCAGCGTCGCTGCTTATCTTGTTAAGGAAAAAGGCTTTGATACGATTGGAGTGACCATGAAGCTTTTCGACAATGACACTGCCTGCATTCCGAGAGACAATATGTGTTGCTCATTGGACGACGTAGAAGACGCAAGAAGCGTCGCAAACAGGCTTGGAATCAAATACTATGTATTCAATTTTGAAGATGATTTTGAGAATGAAGTAATAAAAAGATTTGTGGATTCCTACGAGAAGGGGCTTACTCCGAATCCTTGTATCGACTGCAATAGGTATATAAAATTCAAGAGGCTGTTTAAGCGCGCAATTGAGCTTGAGCAGGACTATGTAGTAACCGGGCACTATGCTTCCGTTAAATACGACAATGCGAGCGGAAGATTTCTTCTAACAAAATCCCTGGATAAAAAGAAGGATCAAAGTTATGTTCTTTATTCGATGACCCAGGAGCAGCTTGCTCACGCGATGTTTCCATTAGGTGAAATGACCAAAGAGGAGACGAGAGAGATAGCGGAATCTCAGGGCTTCATAAATGCCAAAAAGAGAGACAGCCAGGATATCTGCTTTGTTCCAGATAGAGACTATAGCGCCTTCATAAGAAACTATACCGGAAGAGATTATCCCGATGGAGACTTCGTGGATACGGGTGGCAATGTTCTTGGAAGGCATAAGGGACTAATAAACTATACGATAGGTCAGAGAAAAGGACTTGGGCTTGCTCTTCCCGAGCCTCTATATGTCAAGGAAAAGGATATAGAAGGGAACAAGGTGGTGCTGGCCCGAAACGATGAACTCTTCGCGAAACGCGTAAGAGTCGAGGGAATCAACTGGATTGCGATTCCGAGTGCGGAGTCTGACATAAAGGTTACAGCTAAGATAAGATATAGCCAGAATGCTGCAGAAGCGAGGCTCATTCCGCTCTCGGATAATACCGCTGAAATTGAATTTACGGAGCCTCAGAGGGCGCCGACTCCCGGCCAGGCAGCTGTGTTTTATGATAACGATGTAGTGGTCGGTGGTGGCACCATAGTGTAGTGCCAGGGTGACAGTGTCAAGACAGAACTTGGATATAATCCGAGAATATAACGCATATAGCATATTAAATGAGATATAATGCTATGCTACAATTAATAGATATAGTATAATAGGACGGTAGGTAAAGTGCCAAAAAAATCAGCGTATAGATTATCGAATATGGAGCACCTTGTAAAGGCGATGAACAGAGCCGGAAACGAATATGTCGCCATGAATTTTGCTCCTTCCCAAGTAAAGCGCTTTGCGAATGTAAATACGATTTACTATGGGGACAACAAAGAACTTCTAAATATCATGAGAAGCCAGAAGGAACCGGACAAGCTGTCTCTCATTTACATAGATCCACCCTTCTATACGAAATCCGACAGGGAAGCCGTGATTACGGAGGGGGAACAAAAACGAAAGACAGTTGCCTACAGGGACCGCTGGGATGACATGGGAGAATATCTTACCATGTTGGGCTTGAGGCTTATGCTCATGAGGGACGTTCTTTCCGAGGATGGATTGATTTTTGTTCATGTCGATTGGCATGCTGCGCACTACGTCAGACTCATGATGGACGATATCTTCGGAGCCGAGAGATTTGTCAACGAAATAATATGGCAATATAAATCCGGAGGCAGCACCAAGAAGCATTTTGCCAGAAAGCATGATAACATCTTAGTTTATTCCAAAAGTGCAAAATATAGTTTTTATCCCCAAAAGGAGAAGTCATATAACCGAGGTCTTAAGCCATACAGATTCAAGGGCGTCGAAGAATTCCAGGACGACATCGGCTGGTATACGATGGTGAATATGAAAGATGTCTGGAATATCGACATGGTTGGAAGAACCTCCGGGGAGAGAAATGGCTATGCCACGCAGAAACCTGAGAAGCTGATGGAACGAATCATTCTATCCGCCAGCAAGAAGGGGGATCTGGTTGCAGACTTTTTCTGCGGAAGCGGAACCTTTGGTGTGGTAGCCGCGAGGCTTGGACGAAGCTTTATTATGGCGGATAACAGTGAACTTGCAGTAAACATATCCGCAGAAAGACTCGATAAAGAAAAGATACCTGTGATTTTCCACTACGGTGATTAGGGGAAAGGTATGAACTGGAGAGACTATTTTACACTAAAGCGAAAACCGTATAGAATCCGTGACATGGCGATTGTCGTGGGGATTTTTGGTGTTGTGCTCTTCGGGACCATGTATCTTATAAGCAATCTGAACATTGAGAAAAGCAACGTAGGCTATCAATATAGATTTGAAACTCTTGATGAAGGTTGGGATGTCACGGTGAATGGTGAAGCAGTTAGTGGCAACCTCCCACTGTGGGTGGAGATTGAACCTCATCAAAAAGCAGTATTCACGAGAACCATTGAAAAGCCATTTGAGGCCGGCGACGCCTTTTTAACGAGAAACTATCACAACGAGATCCAGGCGCAGATGAATGGGGAGCGGATATACGAATTTCCTTCTAAGTCTCAGAGCTTTACAGGAACCGTTATTACTGATGACTGGAATATGATTTCTGTTCCAAATGACGTACAGGGATCGGAAGTCAGTATTGAATTCATAGCAGGTAATGCCGGATATATCGGTTATATAAATCCGATTTATTATGGCGAAGACAATGCAATGTTTGCATTCGTCAGATCGAAGAACATACTTCCCTATGTTCTTTCAATCATAATAATCACGCTCGGACTTCTCTTGATTTTGGTTGACTCAGTATTTACCAAGAATTTTGCCGACAAGAGCCATCTCCTTCTCGGCTTCATATTCCTGGCCGTGGGAATGTGGTTCGCCGACAGGTCCAGAATGCCTATCTTCGCGATTGGAAGCAACGTCAAATTCTTCTTGGCGTTTTCCGGATTCATCTTTGTTCCTATTCTACTTTCGTTCTATGCAGGAGAACGATTCTTCATGCATAACCAAACTGTTGCAAACATCCTGAGTATATTGGACCTTGTGCTGATGCTGGGATTATTCACCTTGGTAGGAACAAAGGGAATACCGGTCCATTCGATAGTTCAGTATGTATACCTCGCTGCGGCGATATCAATAGTCTATATAGTATATTTAATGGTTTACTATGCCTACGGAAAGGGGAAACAAGGGATTGGACGGGTTGCGCATAATTCCGTCAAAATGGAGCTACTCTCCGCGATAATTACCATTATCCTGTCGATTCTGAGCATTGTATATGACGCGATATCAACGAACAATTGGAGTTCTTCTCAGAGAGACTGGTCCGGCATAGGAGTCCTTCAAATGGTGGCGGTAATAGTATTTGCGTTCTTCCACCTGGTTGTTCTTCTCTATCAAGGATATTATGGAGTCTTGGAAACCGAAAATATCCAGAAGCAGCTTCATGACAGTCAGCTTCAGCTCATGATGAGCCAGATTCAGCCTCACTTCATGTTTAATACGCTTTCCTCTATAAGAACCTTGATAAAAATCGATCCGGACCTCGCATATAATATGACATACAATTTCTCGAATTATTTGAGGGCCAATGTAGACAACATAACCAATTTGGACGGAATCAAATTCTCCGCGGAGGTTAAACATATAGAAAGCTATGTAGGAATAGAAGAAGTCAGATTTGGAGACAGATTGAAATTCGAATACGACATTCAGGAATCCGGCTTTATCGTACCTCCGCTTTCGATTCAGCCTCTTGTTGAGAATGCAATCAAGCATGGTGTTTGCCAGAGACCGGAGGGTGGTACCGTTTGGCTTAGAAGCTTTATTGAGGGTGATAATTATATTATCGAGGTTGAAGATAATGGTGTCGGAATCCCTCAAGAGCGCCTGGATTATCTCTTCCCGAAGAAGGCAAGATACGCTGTTTCCGAACATGCTCCTGCAAGTGATAATCGATTCGATAGTGATGGCATGAACTTGACCGGTAATGGTTCAGAGGTTCATGAATCCACCGGAATGAAGAACATCATGCTTAGATTAAAAGAAATCTGTAACGCTACTTTGGATGTCACAACGGAAGTCGGAAAGGGTACATTGATAAGAGTGGTAATACCTCGGCAGTAGTTGGCTTTCTCAATGAATGATTTTCTGTCTTTAAACGTGCGCCAGTAGCTCAGTGGATAGAGTGTTTCACTCCGAATGAAAAGGCCGCGGGTTCGATCCCCGCCTGGCGCACCAATTGATTTGTATTTATGGAGATTCACTTGTCGAATAATCGTGAGATGACGAACGGAACATCGTTAATGTATTTGATATTGATGGCGTAGTCGGAGACAGCTACGTCTATTTTTTGCAAGCTTTTGATAATAATAAATCGGCGACAATGGGATGAATGATGCAAAGATAATTGACTTAGATGAACTGATGGCGATTATAGACGAAGAGCTATCAAGGATTGATGAAGATAGAAAATTTTTTGTTGCTCTTGATGGGGGAAGTGCTTCCGGAAAATCGACAATGGCGGAAGAACTTGAAGCAGCCTTCTCCGAGAAAGTTAAAACCACCGTTCTTCACATGGATGATTTTTTTCTTAGGCCCGAACAGAGGACGGAGGAAAGATATGACGAGCCCGGCGGAAACGTGGATAGAGAAAGGTTTCTGGAAGAGGTTCTCCTTCCATTATCAAAGGGCAAGAAGGAGATACTGTATCGTCCCTTGGATTGCAGTACTTTTACAATATCTCAGGGGGAAATAATTCATCCGGGTAAGCTAATAATCGTGGAAGGTGCCTATAGCCATCATCCGGAGCTAAGAGATTATTTTGATATGCTGGTTTATTTGGATATTGATCCGGACCTGCAGCGAGAGAGGATAAAAAGGAGAAATAAAGGGGAACAGCAGGAGCTGTTTTTTTCGAAATGGATTCCACTTGAAAACAAGTATTTTGAAGTGTATAGTGTTAAATCGAACAGCCAATATATTATATTAATTAAGCCGTAAGAACGATAATAACTTAATTGCAAACGAAGGGAGACAATCGAAGTGAAAATGGATTTTAGAAGAATCAAGCGACATCTTAGAGTTATCAAGGAATCAATTGTAGAAAAAAGCAAGGGCTTGGATTTTTCGATGATGAAATTGAATGATGATCATTATCCAAGAAACAAGGAATCAAAGTATTATGGTTATTTCATGACTACAGAGGAAACGCTTAGAGAAGGTTTAAAAAGAGTGCCGATTAATCCTTCGGAGAAGAGCTTTCTCGATGTCGGTTGCGGAAAGGGAATCTGCCTAAAAGCAGCATGTGAATATGGCTTCAAAAAGGTTTCAGGTATAGAGTTTATGTCTGATATTGCTGCCATAGCAAAAAACAACATGAAGATACTGAAGTTACCTGCAGAAGTCTTTGAATGCAACGCTGTTTATTTTGATAAATACGCCGATTACGATGTTTTCTATTTCTATAATCCATTTACGGCGGAAATATTTAAGGATGTTATAGCAGCAATCGACAAGAGTCTTGATGAAAGACCGCGTACCATATACATTATTTATACCAGTCCTACAAGTCATGAACTGTGGATTGAAGCGGGATACAAAGTGATAAATGAATATCAAGATCAGAACCGAGGCACCAAGGTATATGTTTATGAAAAGAGCAATCTGTAGATAATAATTATGAGTGCCAAGGCCCATTCTGCAGCAGAAGCGAGATATAAAAAACTTACGGAAACTCCAATTCCGAAGCTCATTCCAAGATTAGCTGTTCCAACGATTATAAGTATGTTGGTAACAGCTATTTACAATGCGGCCGATACCTTTTTTGTAGGAAGAATATCAACGGAGGCTACGGCTGCTGTTGGGCTTTCTTTTTCCGTCATGGCTATGATACAGGCCTTTGGTTTTTTCTGCGGACAAGGATCGGGGAATTACCTTTCCAGAATGCTTGGTGCAAAGAAAGACAAGGAAGCTGAAGAAATGGCTGCAACTGGCCTGGCGCTTTCTTTCATCATAGGAGTAGTAACTGCCTGTCTTATAATTTTCAATGTGGGAATACTCGCGAGGTTCCTCGGTGCTTCGGAAAGCACGGTTTCGGACACCACCAATTATCTTAGAATCATTGCAATTGGCGCGCCGTTTACTATGGCGCAGTTCGTGATTAACAACCAGCTCAGATATCAGGGCAGTGCAACCTACGCCATGCTGGGACTCATGTCGGGAGCAATATTAAATATCGTACTGGACCCGATTTTGATATTCGGCTTGGGACTTGGAGTGTCGGGCGCTGCGCTGGCCACGATTACGGGACAGATAATAAGCTTCTTCGTCTTGGTATATGGGACGACCAGGGGGGCAAACATCAGGCTTAAGCCGGAAAACGTGAAGCTAAATTCACACTATTTGGGTGAGATAATAAATGGGGGAAGCCCCGCTCTCTTTAGGCAAGGGCTTACCGCAATCGGGACCGTTCTTTTAAATCGAGCCGCCGGTTTATATGGAGATGCCGCGATAGCGGGAATGAGTGTAACAACAAGAACGATGATGTTTGTAGTCAGCGCTTTAATCGGATTCGGCCAAGGCTATCAACCGGTCTGTTCGTTCAATTATGGTGCTGAGAAAAAGGAGCGCGTGAGAGAAGGTTATTTCTTCTGCCTTAAATACGGAACAATATTCCTTACCTTTATGGCGGCCTTTTGTTTAATCTTCGCTCCTCAGATAATAGGGTTTTTCAGAAATGACCCTGAAGTAATCGAAGTCGGAAAGGTAGCGCTGAGATGTCAGGCGATTGCTCTTCCGCTTCTTGCCTGCACGGTACTAACCAATATGATGCTTCAATCCATCGGCAAGGGAGTCAAGGCCTCTATTACGGCATCCGCAAGAAGCGGTCTTTTCTTCATACCGCTGATACTGATACTTCCCAAACTCTTCGGACTATTTGGGGTAGAGATAAGTCAGGCGATTGCAGATGTATTCGCGATGCTGATTTCTGTGCCCTTTGCATATTCGGAACTCAAAAAGATGAAAGACGGTAATATAGAATCGTGAATTATATATAGTTTTTTAGAAGGAGCTGCTGGACAGAAATGAAAGAAATACTTATTAGTGAAATTGAAAACATCAAAATCGGCCAGGTGGAAAACGTAGAGGCTGCAACGGGCTGTACGGTTTTTATTTCCGAAAAGGGGATGTATGCCGGGATGGATGTAAGAGGCGGTGGTCCCGCATCGAGAGAAAGTCAGCTCCTTAATCCGCTTACGGTGGAACATGATATTCACGGCGTTGTGCTGTCCGGCGGAAGCGCTTTTGGTCTCGGAGTAGCCAATGGTGTGATGGAGTGCTTGGAAAAGCGAGGAATCGGATACGACGTAGGTCCAACCAAGGTTCCGCTTGTTGTCCAATCCGATATATTCGATTTAAAGATTGGAGATACCTTTACGAGACCGGGTCCCGAGATGGGGTTTGAAGCGGCTACTATCGCTCTTGATGTTCCCAATTATCGCGATGGATGCTTTGGAGCCGGCTGTGGCGCTACCGTGGGTAAATTCAAGGGAATGGACAGGTGCACCAAATCCGGAATCGGAAGCTATGCTGTCCAAATTGGTGAATTAAAGATTGGTGCAGTCGTGGTAGTTAATGCCTACGGAGATGTTTTTGATTGGAAGACGGGAGAGCAAATAGCGGGTCTTCTAAGCGAGGATAAGAAGGGCTTTTCCAATACATCAGAAGGTATGAGGTCAATTGTAGGAGACTATGATAATAAGTTCCTGGATGAACCGACTAATGAAGAAGACATTAAAGAAGATATGGGTGGCTTGGATGGAAATGATAAGTTTGTGGGAAACACTACCCTCGGAGTTATAATAACCAACGCAAAATTTGGGAAGACCAAGCTCTGCAAAATCGCTGGTATGGCGCATGACGGTCTTGCTCGTTCAATTCGCCCTGTTCACACATCGGCCGACGGAGATATTACATATGCTCTTTCCGTTGGAGATGTTGATGCGGATCAGGACCTCGTTGGAATACTTGCTGCAGAGGTGGTTAGCGAAGCCATAATAAGAGCCGTATATTCTGCGGAAAGCTCACATGGAATTCCTGCACCGAAAGATATCGTTAGGTAGGAAATTGATTCACGGCTTTATTGTACAAAAAGAGGATGTATTATGGGTATACTGAAAAACGAAATACCGATTCTTGAATTTGATACCGATCAAAAAGCGGTGATACCTCCCGACCATGAGGGGCTGGACTTGAAGCTTCCCAAAAAGGGAGTGCTCGCTTTTCTTGGTAGTACGATAGAGAAATATGCTGCGGAGCATAATCTTGTTCAGGTGGCGAATTTTGATTCCATAACAAAGAAGTTTCCGCTTTTTGTGATGAACTATAAGGGAACCGATGTGTGCATGATTCAGGCGCCTGTAGGTTCATCCGCGGCAGTTCAGTTTCTCGATTGGATGATAGCATATGGATGCACCGAGGTGATAAGCTCCGGATCATGCGGCGTCTTGGTCGATATGGAAGAGAATGAGTTTCTGGTTCCGTGGCGAGCATTAAGAGATGAAGGCGCGTCCTATCATTATGCTCCACCATCGAGATTTATGGATGTAGACAAGAGGGCGCTAAAGGCAATTGAAAAGACCTTAATTGAGCATAATCTCAAGTATCGTGAAGTAATCACCTGGTCTACAGATGGCTTTTATAGAGAAACTAAGGAAAAGGTTGACTATAGAAGGTCGGAGGGGTGCTCGGTTGTTGAGATGGAATGCGCAGGACTTGCTGCCTGTGCGAAAATGCGCGGCGCCGTATGGGGACAGATTCTTTATACTGCGGATACATTGGCGGATGCGGAGAACTACGATGAGCGTAACTGGGGAAATGATTCCATGGAATATGCGCTAAGGCTTTGCTTGGATGCGGTTTTGAATATAGAATAAAAACTATCAAGAATATATCAAGCGACACATGGATAACACACGGCGTATTTATGATGGTGTAAAATATACGATAAGGTATAAATTACACCATTTTTATATGAGTTAAATGCTTGATGAACTGTTTCAAGCAATTCATCGACAGAATAACGTCCTGGATAATATGGAGGTACAAAAGATGTATAGGGTTTTGGTGGTGGATGACGAAAGAAAAATAAGAGAAACTATATCCGAGTATCTCACAGCAAAGGGCTTTGATACAGTTATGGCGGCGGAAGGAGAGGAAGCGGTACAAAGGGCGGCAGACGAGGCTTTTGACCTTGTGATTATGGATGTAATGATGCCGGTTATGAATGGGATTGAGGCCTGCCGGGAGATCAGAGAATTCAGCGATACTCCGGTTTTGTTCCTTTCTGCACTTGGTGAGGAGGGCGATATGCTGGCAGCGTTTAACGCGGGGGCAGACGATTATATTGTAAAGCCATTTCCGCTATCAGTTTTGGAGCAGAAATGCCGCATGATGATAAAGAGGAGCAAGGGGCTATCTCAGGATGAAACTTTGGAGGCAGCCGGAATAGTTCTGGATTATGCATCAAGGACGGTAACTGTCGATGGCAAAGATGCTGTAAATGTCACAGGAAAGGACTTTGCACTCTTGGCGTACTTGATGGAGAACAAGAATATCGTCCTTGGAAGAGAGCAGATTCTGGCCAAGGTCTGGGGCTATGGCTTTGATGGTGAGGAGAGAGTGGTTGACACGCATATAAAGAATCTGCGGAAAGCCTTGGGTGAAAAGGGACAGGCAATCGAGACAGTAATCGGGGCGGGTTATCTTTTTAGAGATGATGTTCGGTGATTGCATTGGAACAAATCGGAGCGGAGGTTCAGCCATGTTTATGAGATACAAAAAAGGTGCGGGGAGCACGGCAACCAAAAAAAGAAATAAGCTCATGCTAAGACTGATTCCATATATTATAGTGCTTTTCTTAATACTGTTTTTGTGGGAGATTAAATATCAGGCTGATGCCGATTATCCGCATATATCGTCCAACCAAATATGGACAATGGTGGAATTGGATGATTACAAGGATTCCGATTTTAGAATGGCAATAATGTTTTTGCTTAATGATGCTCATTGCTATTATGACAGAGAGCGTACTATGCCAACTGCTATTGGAATTTACGATTTGGATGGTAATCTCATTTGGAAAAGTGGGGGAATGATTAATACATTCCAGAATGGGCAAGACATCTGGGTTGATATGGAGAAATATTTAAACGATGAAAAAAAACGTGAAATGCAGGAGTGGTTTGACAAGAATTATTCGGATCCGGCCATACATGAAATGCAGTATGTTGAGCGGTATATAGAATCTGAGGGGCGAGTTGAATACATTCCGGTATCCATGGATTTGGGTGAGTTTGTTCCCTATGATGAGAATAACGGCTACCATACCGTAAGCTCGGGATGCGTAGTTGATTTTAGGGATACCAATGGTCTTAGTGAATCGGATTATGAATCTCTTAAAGTGCTAAGGGACATAAATGCGGTGCCATATTTTATAGATGATGGTCCGAAAAGCCCAAACTATAAAATATATCAGGAACTCTATTCAGAAATTACTGACAGCAGAGAAATAGCAATGATTACGCCTCCTGACGGAGTGAAAACGACATCCGAATTTGGTGTTGGATTTGTGGACAGAGTAGGAAGGTATTTCTACAGCAAGTATTGCACTGGGGAGGTAGAACTAAATATTGATGGTGAGTTGACTCCTTGCTTTTTTTACATAACATCAAAGGTTGACTTAATTAAAAGTGTGCTTATGGACTCGGACTTTAGAAGGACGATTGCCATTCTCTTGGCGGCAGTTGCGGTCATCTATGCGGGAATTGCGGTATACTATGCCGGGCGAACCACTATGGATGTGGAGGAAGCCAAAAGGACCTTTGTCAGCGCATCGGCCCACGAACTAAAAACACCTCTTTCGGTAATTCAGAATCAGGCTGAAATGATTTTGGAGGATATAAATCCGGAGAAAAACAAGGAATATGTTGCTTCCATCTATGAGGAGGCTGAACGTATGAAGGGGATTATTCTAACCATGCAGAGATACGATAGGCTTTCCAATATGGAGACGCTGGAAAAGACGGATTTTGATCTTTCGGATTTGGTTTCCGAGGAGTTGGCCAAGTATCAAAGCACCTTTGATATGAGGGGAATCGATTTGGATGTTGACTTGGTCAAAGGTGCGGCGATAAAAGGTGACCGAGAACTCGTCGCAATGGTTATCGACAATTTTCTTTCTAACGCTGCCAAATACGCCACTTCTCCAGATAAACCCAAGGTAAGAGTAAGTGTAACGAGGGTGGGGAGCAAAAGAAGATTCTCGGTATTTAATACTTGCGAGGAAATAGCCGGCGATGAAATGGCCAAAGCCTGGGATATGATGTATAAACTCGATAAATCAAGAACCGCCAAGCGACTTGAAGGAGATTTAGCCGGAGACGGTGGTGGCATGGGCCTGCCTTTGGCAGGGAGAATCCTCGAATTCCATAAATACAAATACGGGAGTCACAATATCGGTATAGACTGGAACGGTGAAAAGCTGAAGGGTGTTGAATTTTGGTTCACAGCATAAAAAAAGAATAGGTGCGACCTATTCCTTTTGATTATAAATGATGTTCCTTTACGATTAAAGACCAAGTCCGTAAACGTCCTTTACGCGCTGAAGAGTTCTTTTGGCTATGACATTTGCTCTTTCTGCACCATCCTTTAATGTATCTATTAGTTCGTCGGAATATCTGATTTCTTCGAAGCGAGCCTTTATTGGCGCGAGGGCTTCTATAGTCACATCGACCAAGTCTTTTTTGAAGTCGCCATATCCCTTTCCTTCGTATTCTGTAACTAAGCTATCTATGGACTTACCCGATAAAACGCTGTAAATATTAAGTAGATTGCTAACTCCGGGTTTGTTTTCAACGTCAAATTTAATCACACCGTCGGAGTCGGTTGTTGATTTCATGATGGATTTTTTAATCTTGTTCTCGTCATCGAGAAGCGAAATCCTGCTGTGTATATTTTCTGCTGATTTACTCATCTTCTGGGTTGGATCGTCAAGCGCCATTATGCGAGCGCCTTCCTTCATGAAGCGGCCCTCAGGAACCACAAATGTTTTCTTTCTCGTATTGTTTACGCGAGTTGCGATGTCGCGAGCGAGTTCGATGTGTTGCTTTTGATCGTTTCCAACAGGAACCACGTCAGTATCATACAGCAAAATATCCGCAGCCATCAGAACCGGGTACATTAGAAGCCCCGCAGGAGCGGATTCCTTATTTTGACTTTTTGATTTAAACTGAGTCATTCTAAAGAGCTCGCCCGTGTATGCGTTGCATGTCAATATCCAGGAAAGCTCTGCATGAGCCGGAACATCGGATTGCACAAATACAATTGATTCCTTGGGGTTGATTCCAATTGCCAAATATAGGGAAGCAACATCGAGGATGTGTTTCCTAAGCTCCTTTGGGTCTTGTGGGACCGTGATTGCATGTTCGTCCACAATACAATAAATGCAGTCGTGATCGTCCTGAAGGTCAACAAACTGCTTTAAAGCCCCAAGGTAATTACCGATGTGAATGTTTCCGGTGGGCTGAACCCCTGAAAAAACTCTTTTTCTGCGTTCTATATCTGACATTTTTGCTCCTCATTTTTCATTGTTATTCGTGATACATTTTGCCGTAATTCGCTATAGTCCGTAGGCGTGGTGCACAACCATTTGTAGTGAACCGTGTTTGGGCATACTTCGTAGTAAAGTCTAACACTTAATGTATAGAAATACAATACATGTCTTTGCTTCGCATCTATCGAGCTTTCTAAAATCATTGACAACTAAAGTATAATATAGGTGACGAATGACTGCCAAATTAAACATAAACGGCTTTGCAAAATGTTTTTGGTTAATTAAGTTGTTATTAAGTGATTGAGGAGATGAAATGACGAACGGTTATCGAAAAAATTATCATTTGGAAAAGAAGTTTCACGAGTTTTCCGATTTGAGAGAGATGGTGGCCTATTCTGCTGAGAAGTATTCCGACAAGGTTGCCTTTGTAACGAAGGTTAAATCCAAAAATACCAAAGGTGAAAAGGAAACCAGTTATATCAATACTACATACAAGGAATTCTACGATCAAATTGGCTATTTGGGGACTGCGCTCTGGGAGCTTGGATATGCGGGAAAGAGGATTGGCGTAATCGGGGAGAACAGCTACAATTGGATCCTTGCGTATTTTGCTGCAGCATGCGGACTGGGCGTGGTCGTGCCACTGGATAAACTCCTTCAGAAGGAAGAGTTAGCGAGCCTGATTGAGCGTGGAGAAATAAGTGCAGTATTCTGCGATAAAAAAACCTTCCCTATATTCAAGGAACTACAGATAAACGAAATATTCGGTTTGGACTTTATTCCGGAGGATGGAAAGTCCCTCTCTGAGCTTCTTGGTCGTGGAAAGGCATTGGTCGAAAGCGGTGACAGAAGCTATCTGGATGCACCGATAGATAGAGATGCGATGAATTTCCTGCTGTTCACATCGGGAACCACGCAAGCATCAAAGGCGGTAATGCTCTGCCATAGAAATCTCTGCAGCATTACCTACTATATGGACATGGAAGAACTTTTCTTCCCGGATGATGTGAGCATGTTATTTTTGCCACTTCACCATGTATTTGGAATGGGAGGCTTGCTCGTATTTATCACACAGGGCATCAAGAATGTATTTTGCGACGGGCTTAAATATATATCGGCAAACTTCCAGGAATACGGTGTGTCAGTCATGATGACTGTTCCGCTTCTACTTGAAAACGTGTATCGTAAAATCTGGAAGGGGATAGACAAACAAGGCAAGAGAGCAACGGTTGAAAAGGCCATGAAGATTTGCGAGACGTCCGAGAAGTTTGGAATTTACCTGAGACGAAAACTCTTTAAATCAATAATTGATCAGCTCGGAGGTAAGATGCGCTTCTTTATAAACGGAGCGGCAGCATTGGATCCGGTAGTTGCCAAGGGTCTTAACGACTTCGGGATTTTGACGGTAAGCGGATACGGCCTCACAGAGACATCGCCTACAATAGCGAGCGAGACCTATAGATATTTAAAACCCGGCTCGGTCGGAAAAACCATGCCGCATGTCGAAACGAGAATTGATAATCCCGATGAGGACGGAATTGGTGAACTCGTTGTGAGGGGCGAAAATGTGATGCTTGGTTATTACAACGACCAAGAATCTACAGACGCAGTATTAAAGGATGGATGGTTCCATACCGGTGATCTGGCTTATTACGATGACGAAGGTTACCTCTTCATAACAGGAAGGAAGAAGAACGTCATTGTAATGAAAAACGGAAAGAATGTTTTCCCGGAGGAAATAGAAACGCTGGTAAACCTTCTTCCTTACGTTTCCGAGAGCATGCTCTTTTCCAGGAACAAAGCCAACGATGTGGTACTTTGGTTAAAGGTCGTATATGACGAGGAATACCTAAAGGATGAAGGAATAACGGTTGAACAACTGAACGATATATTTGAGAAGGACCTTCAGAAAATCAATGATACGATGCCATCCTATAAGATGGTGAAGAAATTCTTCTTATCAAATAAGCCAACAGTCAAGACCACAACTATGAAGACAAAACGAGGCGAGGAACTTTTAAAAATAAATGAGGAACTTGCCGAAAGGGGATTGTAAGGTAAAAGGAAAAATCGAATATTAAAGAAATGGCCTCCGCTTGTTGAAAAATCAAGAAGGAGGCCATTTTGTTTTTTTGACAAAAACTTGTAAGGGGATAAAAATTATCGGAAGTGATGCTGCGAGAAGGTTGAAAAATAGCGTTTTATTAGGGGATAGAATCACACCAAAATGGGTCTTGACGGTCTATGGGGAAGTAAGTATTATCTCTTGCAAATAAGGAGAGAGCACTGCATGAAAATAATTAATTGCTTTTGTGAATTTAAAGATCAATTCTTTGAAAGAACCTTAGAGGCTATGCTTGGCTATTCCGGCCGCTTTAATGTTATCAAAAAAGAAACGAATGAAAACATAATTGATTGTTTTGGTGATTTCCCTCAAACAGTGCTCTTCTCCGATGAAGATGAATGCGTGAAAAACGAGCTTGATTCTTTACAAGAAAATGATATCGATAATAGCGATGATAATATTAGCAGCCTATCACTCCTTAAAGTATCTAAATATACCCCGTTTTCCGAGTTGCTGATTGAGGTGAATAAGTTGCTGGGGCTTAATTTTGAAATCCCTTTAAATCAGCAGCTTGGGAATATGGAGGATTGCTTTACGATAGGCGTTTATTCTTTAGCAGGAAGAGTTGGGGCAAGTACTATTGCGAAGGCAATCAGCAGATTGCTTTACAGAAGGGGTTACAAGGTCCTTTTTATGGATCTGACGCCCGTTACCATAAGTGCAAGCAATCTTGACGGATTAAAGGCGGAAACAACGGAGCTTCTATACAACATTAAGCGAGGAAGAACCGTTAAGCTTGAGGAGTACGCAGATAAGGAAAGTGGTGTTTATTGCATCAGAAGAAGTATGGTGGAAAGGAATGTGAACGTATTTGATTTGGGGATGTTTAACTATCTCAGAAAATCAGCAGTAGCGTCGGGATTTGAAGCGATA
The DNA here is from genome assembly GCA_947302715.1 of uncultured Clostridia bacterium. Classification (GTDB taxonomy): domain Bacteria; phylum Bacillota; class Clostridia; order Peptostreptococcales; family Anaerovoracaceae; genus Eubacterium_B. The sequence goes on along the minus strand of CAMYVY010000015.1, from coordinate 974 downwards.
GTTTTCGATATAGGGAATCACTTGTATGAACATAATATATCTATTTTGAAAAATATGAGTAAGGGTGTATGCGTATTCCCGCGTACAATAAAAGGAGAAGCTGAGAGTGTGCTCATTCAAGCTGTTTCGAGCATGGGTCCTCAAAAAACTGTCAACATAGTCAATAACTCCTGGAATGATAAGGAACAGGATTTTAACGGGAGAAAGTCTTCGGAAGATCTGTATGACGTGGAAATACCTTATGTTGAAGACATGAGTGAGAAAAGTCTGGATTCTCTTTTTGGTAGCAAAGTATACATCTTGATCGACAAGCTTTTAGAGGTATAGGTATGGGTATTGATCTTGGATTAATAACGGAAATTGTGGAAATATCCACTGAAGGAATTATCGATAACGATATCAACAGTGATGAAGAAGCATTATCGGTAATTGAGAAATCGACGATGAGATATAAGGAGTCGCTATCGATTTCAGAAATGATATATGTGATTGACAGAATCTACGGAAAGCTCAGGGGACAGCTTGGGCCGATTAGCTATCTACTGGATGATGGCGAGATTAATGAAATAATGGTAAATGGACCAAGGAGCATCTTTGTTGAAAGAAACGGACGTATCGAAGTAATCGATGATGAGTTCGACTCACAGGTAGAACTTGAACAAGTGATTCGAAGGATAGCAGCATCGGTCAGAAGGGAGATCAATGAGATGACACCTATTCTTGATGCGAGGCTAAAGGACGGATCAAGAGTAAATGCTGTTCTTAAGAACGTAGCGCTTGATGGACCTGTTTTAACGGTAAGAAAGTTCCGTCATAAAAAGATTACACTTGATGAAATGATTGAGACAGGAGAAATAACTGTTGATGCAGCAAGCTTGCTCTCCGACTTGGTTAAAGCCGGGTACAACATCTTTGTTTCCGGTGATAACGTCATAATAGGACTAAGTCCAAGTGACTTCAGAAAACGAGGAAGC